>JAEUIN010000146.1 GCA_016793115.1 Planctomycetaceae bacterium | reverse complement strand
TCGTCGGCCAAGACGACGACGATGTTCGGCCGCGCCGCGCCGGAGGAAGGCGCAGCGGCGTGGGCGGGCTCGGTGGAAGACGTCGTGAAGCAACTGCCGACGACGAGCAACAGCAGGCGGCGGGCGAGAGTCATGGGGCGTGTCCGCAAAAGGTGACGGGCGCAGAGCGTGGCAGCCGCCACGTTAGACCGTGCCGGCGCGCCGATCAAGGTGCGGATTTGGCCGGCGGCGGCATTCGCCGTCGGAGACCACGCCTGTCGGGAGAGCCGCGGAGGGCGTTCTCGACGGCTGGGGCGCGAAGAGCCTGCTTTAGCGGAAGATTCGCAAGAGTGCGCGGGGCTCTTTGTTGACGACGGCCGCGTAGAGTTTTGCGAGGGCGTCGGGCGGGGCGTCGGCCGGGCGGCGGCGGCGTTGATACCAGAGGCCCGCCCCGGCCGCGAACAACAGCAGCAGCAAGCTGCTCGGTTCCGGGACCGCCGAGTATTCGTAGTTCAGGTAGAGCGCGTTGCCCACGGCCGATACATAGAAACTCGCACCCGGCAGCGGCGTGTACGGATTGTCGGTGCCGAAGACGCCGGCGCCCGCCGTCGAATCGACGATCGCGAACCGGCTGCTGAGGGAATCCCCGCCGGTCGTCGCGACCGCGGTCGATTGCGCGAACAGCCAGCTGTACGTGCCGTTGGGATCGAACGTGTTGTCGCCGTGGGCGAGATTGTCGAGCGTGCGCGAGTCGACGTGGAAGTAAATCGGGTCCGCTGCCGTGGCTTCCAGACGGAGCACCCCGTCGGTGAAGTTGTAGAAGTCCCAGTCGGTGCCGGGGTTGAAACCTGCGGCGTTGTTGAAATCGAAGTAGATGTTCGCGCCGCCGTACCAGGTGTGCGTGACCGAGCCGGTGAACGTGAGCGTGCCGACGTTTTCGCCGTTGGTGAGCGACCCGCCGGCGGCGATCGTCGAGCCGCCGGCGACCGTGCCGGTGCCGGAGAGCGTACCGCCGGAGTTCACGGTGACCACACCATTTGCGCCCGAGCCGACGACGCCGGTCGCGGTGAGGGCGAAGGTGCCGCTCCCTTGCACGACGACGGGACTCGCCGTGATCGAGCCGGAGAGCGTGAGCCGGCCGGCATTGACCGTGGTCGTTCCCTGGTGGGTGTTCACGCCGGAAAGAATCTGCTCGCCGGAGCCGTTTTTGACGAGCGAAATGCGCCCGGCGAGTTGGCCGCCGTAGGTGTCGCCGGTCGGCGCCGCGAGCGTGAGCGTCTTCAGCGAAGTGCCGGCGTTGGTGATCACGCCGCCGGCGCCGCGCAGTTGCTGGACCACGGCGTTGTAGCCGTTCAGGTCGAGCGTGCCGCCGGCCGTGGTGCCCAGCGGGCCGGCCGCGGGAAGCGAGCCGCTTGAGCCGACGACGAGGACCCCTTCGCGCACGAACGTGCCGCCCGTGTAGGTGTTGAAGCCGGACAGAATCACGGTGTCGGAGCCGATCTTCGTGAGGCTTGATGTGCCGCTCTCGATGATCGAGCCTTTGATCTCGAGGATCGCGCCGGAGTAAGGTGCGCCGAAGGGAGTGCCGGGCGCGGTGAACTTGCCGGGATCGCCGATCGGCCCGCCGCCGGTCGTCGTGAGCGGGCTCATGATGCCGACGAAAGAATCGGCCATGAGTTGGAACGTGACGTTCGGGCCGGCCGTGCGAAACACGGCGGTGGCGTCGTCGTCGGCGCGGAGAAAGCCGGTCACGGTGCCGCCGGCGAGCTGAATTGTGCGGGCCGAGGTGAGATTCGTGTTGAGCTGCAACGTCACGCCGTTGCCGATCGTGTACGTCGTCGCGGGGTTGCGGGCCGTGTCGAGGCTCCAGCGTTCGGTCGAGCCGTATTGGAAGAAGAGACTGCCGAGCGGTTGGAAATCGGCGACGGCGATGTCGAGCGCGCCGCCGTATTCGACTTGCGTCGTGACGCCGGAGCCGCCGAGGCTGCCGTTGGACGTGACGCGGAGCGTCCCCTGGGCGACGTAGATCGAGGCGTCGTCGAAGGTGGAGCTGATGTCGGGCAGGGTGAGCACGCCGTCGCCGTTTTTGACGATCGACGCACGATAGCCGGGCGAGCCGGCGTTGTTGAGCCCGCCGAAGGTGACGCCGCTCGAGCCGCCCATGAGCAGCGTGCTCGCCGAGGCTTCGACGTTGAGCAAGTAGTCGTCGAACAGCGTGACCATGCCGGTCGTCAGGTAAACGCGGGCCGTGGGGAGCAGAAAGCCGATGCGGTTGCCGGTCGTTTCGCCGCCGGGCACGGCCACGGTCGACTTGAGATCGATGTCGCCGACGACGGCGTAGCGATCGACCGCGCCGGGGTTGAATTGAATGTTGTTGTTGTTCCACGCGGTGATCTTGCCGTGCGAAAACGCGACGGGATCGATCGAGCCGCCGTCGAAGGCGAAGTTGAGCAGCGGCGGCGAGCTGCCGCCGTTGAGCGCGATCGTGTTGGCGCTCGTGCCGAAGCCGCCGAGGGTGTTGGTCGTGAGCGTGCCGGTGTTGAGCACCCAGGGGCCTGCGAATTGCGTTTGATCCGCGCCCACGGCCAGCGCTCCGCTGCCGAACTTGATGACGGACGAGGCGCGAATCTGGCCGGTGAACGTCGACGTGCCGGCGGCGTAGACGAAGGCGTCGGTCGTCGTCGCGCCGTCGCCGAAGAACACGTTGGGGGCGATCGTCGCGGTCGTCGTCGCGAGATAGCCGCCGGAGCGAATCGTCACCTGCGACGCGGTGCCGTTGGTAAGCGAGAACCCGGTGCGGAGCGCATAGACGTCGAGGGCTCCGTTGAGCGTCAGCGCCGCACCGACGTTGAGAATCTTGTTGCCGCCGCTCACGCCGGTCGTCGTCGACGTGGCGATGCTTTGGTAGGTCGCGGCCGCCGTGTCGACGAGCTTGACGCCGACCGTCGCGTCGTAGGTGAGATACTGATGATCCGTCGAGCCGACGAGCGAAGGATCGAGCATGCCGTTGGTGATCGTCGGAGCGGCGGCGAGCATCAGGCGTTCGTAGCCTGCGGCGGCGCCCCCGAGCGCGCCGGCGGTGTAGCCGACCGTCGCAGTGCCGGTGCCGCCCGCGAGCCGCGTGAGCGAGGCCGCGGTGAGGGTGACGTTGAACGTCGACGCGCCCCGCGTGATGATGATCGACGACCCGCGATCGTACGAGATCGCGCCCACGGTTTCCGCGCCGTCGGCGATGTCGTCGCCGAGCATCGTGACGTTCGAGCCGTTGAGCGCGATCGGCGCCGTGTCGGCCCAGCGGCCGCCGGTGGCGCCGCTCGTGGCGAAGTAGCCTCCTTGCAGATTATCGAAACGCACGATCGCCCCGGGGTGGAACACATAGGCGTTGCGATTTCCGCCGGTCACGCCGTCGAGGCCCGCCACGGCCGAGCCGTTGGCGAGATCGAATTCGACGGTGCCGTGCACTTCGACCGCGCCCGTGCCGAACGGCGCATTCGCGTTGCCGCTCCGCACATAGATCACCGACCCGCGCGACATGACCGTGCCGCCGCCGTAGGTTTGATTGCCGTTGATCACCGGCGCGATCGTGCCGTTGTAAGTGTTCGGCTTCCCCCAGAGCACTTTGTTCGTCGGGCCGTTGAGCACTCCGTTGGCGCTGATCGAGAGGTTGCCGCCGCCGCCGCCCAAGCGATATGTGTTGCCGTTGCCCGCCGTGATCACGCCGCCCATCGTCGCATTGGCGATGCTCATGCCGAGCCACCAATTGCCGTTGTAAACCGCGCCGAGGTCGATCGGCTGCGAGTAGGTCATATCGAGCAGCAGGATGCCGCCGCGGTTGCCGAGCGAAACGTCGGCCCCGCTCGGCAAGAGCGTCGTTAGGTCGCCGGCGCCGAGCAGATAGCGCAGCGCAATCGCCGACATCGCGTTGGAGTTGCTCGCGAACAGCGCGATGCCGCCGCTGTTTTCGGCGTTGCCCGCTCCCGCAAACGAAACCCCGCCGCCGGGCAGCACCTCGATGCGCCCTCCCGCGCCGGTGAAGCGGGCCGCGGCGCTCTGGGCCACGAGCAGCCCGTCGGTCACGCGCAGCGTGCCGCCGAACGTGTTCTCGGCGTTAATGAACACGCGTCCGTTGCCGTTCTTCGTCAGCGTGAGCCCCGCGCCCGAAATCGCCTCGTCGAACCGAATATAGGTCGTGCCGCCGGAAGGGCTGAGCACCGACGGCCGCTCCACGATCGTCGGCGAGCTCACCACGAGCTGCGTGTAGGCCTGCGCCGCCGAGAGCGTCAGCACGGCGTCGCTCAGCGTGAGCTTGTTCCCTACCGAGCCGACGAAATGGTTGAACGGCGCGCTCACCGTGGCCGTGCCCGCCACACGGCTATACGACAACGTCGCGGTGCCGTTGACGAGCAAATTGTTGTTCGCCAGGAAGTTGGTCGAGGCGGCGTTGACCAGCGAGAGCGTGCCGCCCGCGAGCGTCACGGTTCCTTGCCCCAAGCTGTTGGCGTTGCGCGCGGTCACGGCCCCGGCCAGAATGTCGAGCGACGGCAGGAAGCTGTTCAGCGCCAGGTCGAGCGTGCCGGCTCCCATCTTCACGAGCTTGGCGTCGCTCGAGAGCGAGCCGTTCAGGTTCAGCGTGCCGGCGACGTTAAACACCGCCGAGCCGCCGCCGTAGATGTTCGTCGGCCCGTCGATCGCATAGACATACGACGACGTCGCGTTGAAATTCAGCAATTGCCCGCCGGCGACGTTCCCCGTGTTGAGAAACAGCGCGGCGAACGACAACGTCTGCGACGTCCCGGATCCGGCGTTGCCGATGCTGATCGTCGCTTGCGGCACCCCTTCCAGCAGCGAAATCGTGCCGAACGAGGTCGACGTATTGCTCCGCAAGTCGAGCGTCACAAACGGCGTGTTGCCCGCCGTCGTGGTGCCGCCGTAGGTCGCGTTCGCGCCTCCCAACAGAAACTCGTTCGCTCCGCCGGCGGCCGCCTGCGCGGTCACGCGCAGCGTGCCGTTGTTCACCTGAATCTTCCCGGCGATCGAGTTCGTCCCCGTCAGGCTCAGAATGCCGGGGCCCGCCTTGATCAGATTGGCCGCCGTGACGTTGCCGCTGATCACCGTGGTGTTCGTCGTCGGCGTGTCGGTCATCGTCGTGTGGCTCGCCGTATAGATGTTGGCGTCGATCGGGTTCGCGCCGTCGCCGAAGTAAAGATTGGCGGCGATCGTGATCGTCTGCGCGGCCGTGATTCCCGTTTGCGTCAAGAGGCCGCCGCCGTAGAGGTTGATCGTGCCGCCCGAGAGCGTTACGGCCGCGGCCGTCGCCGACGTGTTGCCGAACCTCAGGGCGTAGACGCTGCTCGTCCCCGTATTGGTTTGCGTCAGCGGCGTCGTCGTCGACAGCGTCGAGTCGACGATCGCCGTGCCGTTGTTCGCGCCGGCCGAGAACGTCGTCGAGTTGTTCGTCTGCGTAAAGGCCGCGGCCGTGAAGCCGTTCACCGGGTCGTAATCGAGAAACGCGTTGGCCGCCCCGGCGATCATCCACGGCGCCACCATGTTCACCGTCGTCGACCCCACCGCGCCCCGTTGCGGCGCGTCGGCCGCGTTGCTGAAGATCACCTTGCCCGGCACGCCCGTCGTCGCTCCCAGCGCCGTGATCACGGTGCCCGCCGAAATCGTCAGCGTGGCGAACGTGTCGCGCTGCAAGGCCGAACCGAGGTAGAGCGTCATCGCGCCGCCGGTCCCGAGCCCGCGCACTCGCAGGTCGGCTCCGGTCGAGAGCCGCAGGGCGCCGATGTATTCGTTCGATTGCAGGCCGTTCATTCCGCCCAATTCGAGAGTCGCTCCGTTGAGGTGCAGCAGCACGTCGTCGCCCCACTTATTCGTAAATCCGTTCGACGACTGCCCGGTCGTGTTGTCGAGATTGGCGAATCCGGTCGCGCCCGGCGTCCAGAAGTCGAGCACCAGCGCCGAGCCCGGCCGCAGGATCACCTCGTTGAGATTCGTCAGCCCGTCGTTGGTGAAGCGTCCGCCGCCGGAAGCCGTGAGCGTGCCGAGCACTTCGATCCGCGGCGTGGCGAGCGTGCCGCGGAAGTCGAGCGTCGCGGTGCCGGGCGTCGCGCCCGTGCTGCCGCGGAAGATCGTCGTCGCGCCCGTGTAGTTCTGATCGGCGTACAGTTGCAACGTGCCGGTCGTGCTCGACGGCAGCGTCGGCGTGCCGGTCGTGCTCGGCACGGTCGCCGGCGCGCCGAGGATCACCGTCGACGTGCCGGTCAGCACGTTCGCCTTCTGAATCGCCAGCACGCCGTAGCCGCCGGTCGCATACGTGCCGAAGTTGCCGCCGCCGAATCGATAAGTGTTGTTCTTGCCGGCGCCGAGCGTGTCGGCCGTATACATCGTCGTGTAATTCACGGCCATCGTGCTGCCGGAACCTTCGCCGTTGGTGCCGAACGCCCCCAAATACCATGTGCCGTCGCCGAGCATCGCCAGGTCGATCGGCGTCGTCCAGTGCGACGAGCCGAGCCCCAATTCGCCGGAGCCGAGGGCGTTCAAACCAAGCGCCGCCAAGTTCATGTCGGCCAAGAGTTCCACCCGGGAGATCTGCGACGGGTTGCTGATCACGAACAGCCGATTTTGAATGTTCGCCGCGCTCGCCAAGCGGACCGACGAGTTGGAAAACGGATTGAGCAGCACGTGCCCCGAGCCGGCGTTGGCCGCGGCGCTCGGCACGGGCAAGCTCCCCACTCGGTCGCCGAAGTAGAGGCCCCCTTGGTTCACCACGATCCCGCCGGAAAACGTCGCCGCGTTGTCGGCGTTGACGTACATCGGCATCGTGCTCCCGATCTTGTTGATCGTCCAGTCGCCGTGAATCGCGCCTCGTAAGCCCAGCCCGATCGCGGTGCTGAACACCGCGTTGCCCGCGAGCGTTGTTTCGTCGAATACCATCGAGTGCAGCGACCCGCCGGTCGTCGTCAATGTTTGCGAGCCGATCGTGAGATCCCCCATCACGATCGCCTTGCTCCCCGTGCCGTCTTGCTCCAAGCGGCTGTGCGAGATCGTCGAGTTCGCCGCGACGACGACGTTGTTGCGGAAATCGTAGTCTTGGTGCGAGTTCCCCACCTCGTCCGCGTAGAACAGGCTCAGCGTGCCGCCGCGCAACGTGATCAGCGTCGACGCCGGCAACGGCGCGCCGAGCTTCAGCGGGCCCGCCCAGGCTTCGCCGTACGTTCGCAGCAGCACGGTTCCTTGTTGCACGACGAGTTCGCCGAGCGAGTTGGCGAGATCGGTTCGGTTGTTCAACAACGACAGCGTGCCGGTTCCCACCTTGATCAGCTTGCTCGAGCCGTCGCCGACGAACCGGCCGTTGAAGACGCTCGTGGCGTTGCCGTAACCCACGCTCACGCTCCCCGCGCCGAGTTGCAGCGTGCCGTCGCCGGCGAGTCCGCCGATCGCTTGCACGGTGCCGTTCACGTCGAGCGTCGCGCCCGACCCGATCGTCACTCCCGTGCCGTAGAACACGGAGCGGAGCAAGCCGCCGGGCAGGGCGCCGTTCGCTCCGAGCCGCAGAGTTCCTTCGTTCACGTTCGTCGCACCGGTGTAACTGTTCGCGCTTGCCAGCGTCAGCGTCCCCGGTCCGAACTTGGTCAGCGCGCTCGTCGCCGTGCTCGTGATCGCCGCGGAGATCGTCGCCGCGGCCGAGCCGGCCGTCGTGCCGCCGACGAAGATCACCCCTTCAGCCCCGCCGAAGGCCAGCGCGGTCGTGTCGATCGAGGCCCCGTTGTTCAAGATCAGGCCGGCCGTCCCGACGCCCGTCCCCACCGTGAGCGTGAACGCCCCGGTGATCGCTTGGCCGTCGCTCGTCAGGGCATACGCCGTTCGGTCCGCCGTCAGCGCGTTCGTCGTCAGGCCGGTCGCCCGAAATACGGTCGCGTTCGTCGCCGAGTTCAAGTCGGTCGTGGCGGAGTAGGTCGCGCCGACGAGCGTCGAGCCCGACAGGCCGACGAACGTCGCGGTCGAATCCGTCGTCGAGGTTTGTCGCGCGATCCAGGGGGCGACGATGCCGTTGGTCGTCGTCAGGCCGGCGGCCGTGATCGTCGAGTTCGTCGTCGGCACGATCGTCAGGGTGCCGGTCGTGCCGGCGACGCGCGTCAGTCCGCCGAGACCCAGCGTCGTCGCGCCGCCGGCCGTCGTGTCGATCAGAAGTCGACCGCCGCCGGCGAGCGTGAGCGCGTGCCCCGAAGTCGTCGTCGCGCCGACCAAGCCGCGCAAGGTCAGGGTGCCGGCATTGATCCGAATGGTATTGTTCGCTCCGAAGGGGCTGCCGCTCGCTTGCGCCACGCCGACGAGCGTCCCGGCGTTGATCGTCAGCCCGCCGGTAAACGTGTTCCCGGTTCCCGCCGTCGGATTCAAGATCACCGTTCCCAAGCCGAGCTTGGCGACGCCGTTGCCCGTACCGGAGAACACGCCTTTGAACTCCGCTTCGCTTGCCGCGAGCAGCGCGTTGAGCTGCACGAAGTCGCGGTTGATCGCGACGCTGCCGCCGTAAGTCGCCGTGCCCGCTTCGAGCAAGCCGAGCGTCGACGAACCGCCCGCCGTGATGTTGGCACCGGTGATCGTGTTCACGGTGATCGGCTTATCGAACGTGACGCCCGGCCCGAGCAGCAGGTCGGAGTTCCAACTAATCGTGAGCGTCGACCCGCCAAGGCTGCCGAGCGTCACGCCGCTCACGCCGGTCAGAGCGTTGCTGTTTTTCACGAACAGCGCTCCGCGATCGACGGTGACCGCGCCCGACAGCACGCTGGCTCCCGACAAAATCAAGTTGTTGCGGCCTCCCTTCGTGAGCACCTTCGCGCCGCCGACTTCGGTGATGTCGCCGGCGAGTTCCAGTTCCGCGCCGATCGGGTTGAGCGTGATCAAACCGGAAGCGGCCCCGGTGAAGGAAATCGGGCCGCTCAGTTGCAGCCGGTAACCGGCGCCGGCCGTCGATCCCCAGAGTTTGTCCCCTTGAATCGTGGGGACGCCGCCGGCCGCGGTGCTGCCGCCGCCGTAGAGCGAGATCGTCGACGCGGCGGCGAAGCTGGTTCCCGCCATGAGCCGCACGGTGTTGCCTTGCGTGGCCCCGGTGAGTCCGTCGACGTTGACCGCGACCGCGCCGTTGAATTCGACGCCGCCGGTCGAACCGACCTCGAAATCGATCGTCGAGCCGTCGGAAGTGCCGTCGGCGCGGAATTCGAGCGTCGTCCCGGTATTCATCACCAGCTTGTTCGAGAGCGCGCCCGCGTGATGCAGCGACAAGACGCCGGCGTTCACCGTGGTCGCCGCCGAAATGCCGTTGTCGGCACTCAAGATCAAGCGACCGGCCCCGCTTTTCGTGAGTTGTTCCCCGGTCACCGTGCCGGCCAACTCCAAGCCGGCGCTCGTGCCGACGTTGATCGTGGCCAAGCCGGTCGCCGGCAACGTCGTCGCCCCGTTGACGCGCAACAGCGGGTTGGCCAAGTTCACCGAATAAGGCAGCGCGACGGTGAGCGTCGAGCCGGCCGTGTCGATATAGAGTTCGCCGATCTCGATCGTCGGCGCGAGCCCGCCGTTGTAGACGCCGTAGGTGAGCCCGCCGCTCGCGGTGAACTCGACGATTCGATCCTTGTATTGTCGGTCGACGGAGCGGAACGTGTTCGTCGTGCGCAGGTCGAGCGTGCCGCCGCTCACGAGCACGAGGTTCCCGGTGCCGAGCGCGGCGTTCGACAGGGCGACGAGCGTGCCCGACTGCAAGTAGGTTCCGCCGCCGTAGTCTTGCGGGGCGGCGAGCACGACGGTGCCGCCGTTGTTCGTGACGGCCGCGCCCGAGCTTTGAATGACGCCGATTTGGAGCGCGGCGCTTCCCGTGAGGGCGTACGACGATTCAAAGCGGAGCGTGCCGCCGCCGCCGCCGAGCCGATACATGTTACCGTCGCCGGCGTTGATCACGCCGCCGTTGTAGCGGCCGTTGTAAGGGGTCGCTCCGAGAAGCCACAGTCCGTTGCCGAAGTTGCTGAAGTCGAACGTCTTGGTGTAGTTCACGCCGTCGAGCGCGAACACGCCGGCCGTCGTTGCCGCGGCCATCGTCAGGCCGTTGAGCGCGCCGATCTCGCCGGGGAGCGCGTTGTAGCCGACGCCGAGCACCGGATAGGCCGCGGCCGAACTGGTGAACGTCAGCGTTTGCAGGTCGCCGATCGCGCCCGGCGCGAGCAGCCGCAAGATGCCGCCTGCCGAAACGGCGACGTTGTTCCCCGCGACGTTGTCGCCGAGCCGGCCGCCGGCCGTGACGCGGAGCGTGCCGGCGCCGACCGTCGTGCCCCCGGCATAAGTGTTCGCGCCGCCGAGGATGATCGTGCCGGCTCCGGCCTTGGTCAGCCCACCGTTGGAAACGACGCCGGAGAGCAGCGTTTCCGTGCTCGTCGCGGCCGTGATCGTGCGCGTCGTCCCGCCGAGATTGAACGTGCCGCCGAGCTCCAGACTGTTCGGCGGATTGGTGACGCCGCCGAGCGTGACGTTGCCCGCCAGCGTCACGGCGTTCAGCACCTTGCCGCTGGGGCCGGCCGCGGCCTTGAGCGTCGTGCTCGCGGCGAGCGTGAGCGTGCCGGAGCCGAGCGCGTTGCGGCCGCCGACGGCCAAAGTTCCTTGGTTCAGCGCGATGTTGCCGGTGAAGTTCGAATTGCTGCCGTAAATCGTCACGGTCCGCGTGCTGCCGCCGATCGTGAGATTGCCCGAGCCGCTGAGCGCATCGGCCATGCCGACGCGGCCGAACGTGAGCGCGCCGGTGCCGGCTCCGGCGATCGCCAGGTTCGTGTTGAATTTGAGCTTGTTCAAGATCGTGAACGCGCCGAGGTTCGCGGCGTTGATGCTCGCGCCCGAGCCTTGAAACTCCAGGGCGTTGCCCAGTAGCGTGCCGACGACCGTGGTCGGCGTGTTGGTGAAGTTCAACTGGTTGAGCAGGAACTCGCCGTTGACGCCCCCGCCGGCGATGTTGTTCGTCGCCTGATAGTTCGCGGTGCCCGTGCCGCCGAACACCAAGATGTCCGTCGGATCGCCGCCCGTCGGCGTGCCGCCCGTCCAGTTGGCGCCGGAGTTCCAATTCCCCGTCGTCGTGCCGTTCCAGGTGAACGTCGCCGCCGCGGCCGGCTGCGCGATAAGCGAACAGACGAGCCACCCGACGACGAATCGGGAGGGTGTCGTCGGAAACTTTGGAAAAGCTTTCGTCCGAAGGGGCTCGTGTGAGGGAGTTCGACGAAACGGCGAGAAAGAATGCGGCATGGGGCGTGACTGACGAAGGACTGCGAGTTGGTACCGAGCCTTCGTCGCTACGCATCGTGCGTGCCTTCCTCTGTGCGGCGGAGCGCACCTGAACTCACAATTCGCCTCGTTTCACGAAGCGAATTCACAGGAGAGAAATTCGAATTATTCCGCCGCGATTTTTGGTCCCGCTCACCTGCGGGGAATTAACGCCGCTAATAGTCGGCGCGTTGCCCAAATTCACGGCACATATTTTTTGCCCGGTTTTTTGCGCCTCCCCGCAATCTCAGCGGTGAGACCGTCGGCGCGGCGGGCGTACGAGAAAAATAGCAGGAAATGCCGATCACACGGCTCGAACGAGCGGAGGAATCGCACTCGCGCCGCGATCGGAGGCGCTGGTTCGCCGAGCGCCGTCGCAAGTTACCCGCCGGTGCGGAGCATCAATTGGTCGATTTGAGCCGCCGTCGGCGAGCCGGGCGGAGCGAGAGTGCGGGCCTTGAGCAGAGCTTCGCGCGCAACCGCGTTGCGGCCGCGGCGCAGTTCAAGTTGCGCCAGGCTCAGCAGCGTGGGGACGGATTCGGGAGTCAATTGCAAGACCCGGCGAAACGCTTGCTCGGCTTCGTCGTCGCGATGGGTGATCGCCAAAGCGTTGCCGAGATTGTGATAGGCCTCGGGCCGGTCGGGAGCGAGCCGCACCGCTTCGCGCAGCGCTTCGACGGCTTCCTCCGCGCGGTCTTGGCTTTGCAGCACGCTCCCCAGGTTGATCCAGATGGCGCCGTTGCCCGGATTGTCGACAAGCGCCTGCCGATAGAGCCGCTCGGCGTCGGCATGGCGCCCCTGGTGCGCGGCGAGATTGCCGAGATTCATCGTCGCGTCGGAAAAGTGCGGATCGATTTCGAGCGCCTTGCGAAACCACCGCTCGGCGTCGGCGAAACGTCCTTGTTCGAGCTCGATCACACCTCGGTTGTTGTGGGCCTGCGGCAGCCGCTCGTCGATCGTCAAGGCGCGGGCATACGCTTCGAGCGCTTCGGGGTCGCGGCCGAGCCGATGCAGGGTTTCGCCGAGATTGTTCCAGGCCGCCGCGTAGTTCGGTCGCAACTCGACCGCCCGACGATAGGCTCGCTCCGCGGCTGCTCCGTCGCCTTGCTCGGCGAACGACACGCCGAAGTTGAAGTAGGACGCGGCGGCGAACTTGGCGGAAGTGACGTCGGCGATCGGCCACCAGACTGCCAAGCCTGCGCAAACAGCCCCGAGCGCCGATATCCTCAGCTCGTTATAGCGCCGCTCGCGCACACTCGGGTAGAGGCTCCGAGCGAACGCCGCCGCAAACGGAATTAACAGCGGAATCAGCGGAAAACGATAGCGCGAGAAGACGTAGAAGGCCGCCACGCTCAGAGCATACGCTAGGACCAAAACTCCGAGCGGCCACAGCTCGCGGGCCCGCCGCCAACTTAACGCCGCCCCGGCCGCGGCCAGGGGGGCGAGCACCCCAAAGTTCCAAACCAACGTCAGTCCGTTGAGCAGCGGGCTCAGATCGGCGAAGGCGTATTGATCTTCGGTGTCGCCGGCTTCGACAACGTACCAAGTGAGCCGCAGTTTGCGCAGGAGCAGCCGCAGCCAATCGCCCGGATGCTCGGCGATCCACCGGCTCGCCCGACGGAACCAGTACTGCGACACCTCGCGCGGTCCGAGCTTGCGCCCTTCGGCTTGCTCGGCGAGCGCGACGGCGTCTTCCCGCTCATACTTCGCCTGCCCGCGCCCGGGCCGCAGCGGTTCGTAAAGCCCGTCGGCGGCGGGATGGTTGCCGATATAGAAGTTCGGCCCGAATTGGGCCGTGGTCAGATGCCATTCGCCGCCGACAACGCGATTGCGCACGGCGACCGGGGCCATCGTTACGGCCATCGCGACGGCGAACCAAACGACTTGCCGCAGCCGCACTGGCAGCGGCGTCGCCGAGTGCGGCCAAGCCAATGCCGCGACGACCACGCCCGCCCAGACCAAGCTATTTTCACGCGAAATCGACAACAGCCCGAGCGCGACGCCCAAGGCGATGAACGGGCGGATCGACCGGCCGTGGCCCGGCGTGCGGAGCGTCCGGGCGAGCGCGAACAAGAAGAGCGTCGTCAGGAACGTCTCCAGCGACGTCTTCTGGATCAGTCCGTCGAAGAAGATCGCCGTCGGCTGCAGGGCGAGCATCCAAGCGGCGATCAGGCCCGTACGGCGATCAAACCAAAGTTCCGTCGCGCGACCGAGAAAGTAGCAGGCCGCGGCGCCGAGCAAAGTCTGCGCGACCTTGGCCGCCAGGACGCTGCCGCCGGTCAGGGCGTAGATCGCGGCGAGGAAGTAAGGGTAGAGCGGTGATTGATAAAAGACGCCGGAGCCGAATAGGTCTCCCGCAGCGATCTCGCGCGCCCAGCGATCATAGGCTTCGGCGTCGCCCATCAAGAGATGTGACTGCGGCGCGTCTTGAATCTGTCCGAGGTAGACGAGCCGCACGATCCAGGCCGCCGCCGCGACCAAGAGCCAAGCTCCGCCGCCGTTCATTGCCGAGGCGACGGTCGACGCGGGCGCAACGACGGAACGCGAGCGGACTTTGCGGGGTTTGGGTATCGGCATCGTACGGAACGACTCGCGAAGCGAAGGCGATTACCGTACTCTAGCATGCGGGAGCCGAGAACCATGCCCTACAGCAAGCAACTCGCCGAGCGTGTCCGCGCCGGCTTGCGCCAAGAGCGGGGTGTCACCGAAAAACGAATGTTCGGCGGGCTCGGCTTTCTGCTCCACGGCAACATGCTCGCCGCGGTCTGGAACAATGACCTGATCGTGCGGCTCGGAGAGCAGGGGGCCGCTGAGGCGCTGAAACTAGCGAACGTCCGCGTGTTCGACGTGACCGGCAAGCCGATGCGCGGCTGGGTCATCGCGGAAGCCGACGGGCTGGATCGCGACGATCAACTCGCCGCCTGGCTCGACGCCGCCTTGGAATTCACGACGACGCTGCCGAGAAAATCGACGTAGCCCCCGGTTTTTCAAGCCGGGGGGCCGAGGACACTCCCGCCTTTACCGGTGGTGCATGACGCAGCTCACGCCGCCCGCAGCCGGAAGATACGCGCTCTTCACGTAGTCCATCACCATGCGGTGAGCGCTGAAGCGCCAAGCCAGCGTCGAGATCGAGTTCATCATTCGCTTGATCCAACCGCGCGGCAGGCCGTCGACGTCGCGCTCGTAGTAGAGCGGGATGACTTGGTCCTTGAGCACGCGGTAGAGATCTTCGGCGTCGCGACGATCGTTGATTTCGTACGACACATGGCTCGATCCGTTGCCGATCGAGAAGCCGTTTTTGCCGTCGTATGCTTCGGCCCACCAACCGTCGAGCACCGAGAGATTCAAGCCGCCGTTGAGCACGACCTTTTCGCCGCTCGTGCCCGAAGCTTCCAACGGGCGGCGCGGGTTGTTCAACCAGACGTCGACCCCTTGCACCATGTGCCGCGCGACGTTGATGTCGTAGTCTTCGATGAAGGCGATACGTCCGGCGAATCGCGGATCATGCCGCAAGTTCGACACCCGGCGAATCAGGCCTTTGCCCGGTTCGTCGGCCGGGTGCGCCTTGCCCGCGAAGATCAGTTGCACGGGATGCTCTGGATCGTTGAGCAAGTCGGCCATGCGATCGATGTCGGTCATCAACAGATCGGCCCGCTTGTAGGTGGCGAAGCGGCGGGCGAAGCCGATCGTCAGCACATTAGGGTCGAGCATGTTGCGGGCCGCTTCCACGGCCTCGTCGCTCTCGCCGCGACGGCGGCAATCGCGGCTCACGCGACGACGCACGAACGCCAGCAGCAAGTTTTTCAGCGAGTGGTGCGTCTCCCAGAGCTCGCCCGGGTCGACGTTGTGAATCATCTGCCAGACTTCCGGCTCGCCCATCCGGTTCATCCAGTTGACCGGGAAATTGCGGTCGTAGAGTTGCTGCATCTGGTGCGCAAGCCAGGTCGGCACGTGCACGCCGTTGGTGATGTGGCCGATCGGGATTTCTTCTTCGACGCGCCACGGCCAAAGGTGCGACCACATGCGCCGGCTGACGTGACCGTGCAGCGACGACACCGCGTTGGCATGCCGCGAGGCCTTGAGCGCGAGCACGGTCATGCAGAACGTCTCGCCGCCGTTGTGCGGCTCCACTCGGCCGAGGCCCATGAGTTGGTCGTGCGAAATGCCGAGTCGGTCGCGCAGCGGGCCCAGGTGCTCTTCGATCAATCCGGCATCGAAGCGGTCGTGGCCGGCCGGAACGGGGGTGTGTGTCGTAAATACCGTATGACGAGCGACGTCGCGCAAGGCGTCGTCGAACGTCAGACCGTCGTCTTGCATCATTTGGCGAATTGCTTCCAGCGGAGCGAACGCGCTGTGGCCCTCGTTCAAATGGAACACGCCCGGCACGATGCCGAGCTTTTTGAGCGCCATCACGCCGCCCACCCCAAGCACTAACTCTTGGCGAATCCGCGTGCGATGGTCGCCGCCGTAAAGCCGCGACGTCAGTTCGCGATCTTCCGGACTGTTGCCGTCGACGTCGCAGTCGAGCAGATACAACTGCACGCGGCCGACGTTCATCTTCCACACTTTGGCGTGCAGTTGCCCGCTGCGGGTGTCGATCACGATCGTCACCGGGCGTCCGTCCGTATCCAACGCCGGGGCCATCGGCAGGTTCTCGACTTTCGTATCGAGATACTCTTCGATCTGGTAGCCGTCGTGATCGAGACGCTGCTTGAAGTAGCCCTGGTCGTAGAACAGCCCGATCGCGATGAAGGGGATGCCCAGGTCGCTGGAGCTCTTCACGTGGTCGCCCGAGAGCACGCCGAGACCGCCGGAATAGATCGGAATCGACTCGTGCATGCCGAATTCGGCGGAGAAGTAAGCCACGGGCTTCGAGCCGAGCACGCCGGCGTGGGTGTTGCCCCAGGTTTGGTTCGTTGAGAGGTATTCTTTCAACCGGCGATAGGCATGATTGATGCGGCTATAGAGCACCAACTCGGCGACGCGCAGTTCAAGCCGTTCCGGGTTGAATTCACTCAACAGTGCGATCGGGTTGTGATCGAGTTGACGCCAACGGATCGGATCGAGATCGCGGAACAAGTTCACGACGTCCGGTTGCCATGACCACCAGAGGTTATTGGCCAGGGCCGCGCACTTTTCAAATAGCGTAGTCGCCTCGGTTTGCGTCGTGGTCGTGATGCTCATTTCCGTGGTCCGCGAGGGGGCGAGTTCCGCTTGACTCATCGCACGATCCTTGGGCAAAGGTCTAACGTCTGAATTCGAATGAATTTGGCCGGCAGGCTGAGGCGAACGCTCCGTCTCCTCCGCGCCGTCCGACGCTATCAAGATGTGACTGCGCGATTATATCGACCGACCGTGCTGCAACGAGTCCGGAATCTCGATGGCATCGCGCTAGTATTCGGTAAGACATTCGGCATACGCGTGTCCGTTCGTTTGCAAAATCTTTAAGCTGTCCGTAATTTGCGTAGACTGGGTGTTCCTGTCGATTCGGCGTCGTATTTACGGTGATTCTCGTGGCTGTTTCCCCTCCGCTCGCCGAAGACCTCGGCTCGCTGGTTCGATTTCTTGCTTCGCAAGCCGAGGAAGTGGATCGCAATGCTCAGTGGCCCGGCGCACAGCTCCGACGGTTAGCCGCAGCCGGCATTCTGCGGTGGTACGCTCCCCCGGATTGGAACGGGATCGAATTCTCGCCGTCGGCCGTGTTGGCCGCACTTTCTCAATTGGCGTCGGGTTGCCTGTCCACGACGTTCTGTCTCACACAGCCGGCCGGCGTCGTCGGCCGTGTGGCGGCAAGCGACAACGACGATCTCAAGCGGCGCATAATTCCCGAACTGCTCTCGGGCGAAAAGTTCGCCTCGGTCGGCATTGCCCAGCTCACGACGAGCCGACGCCATGTGCGCCCGGTGATGCGGGCCCGCGAAGTAGGCGGCCGGTATGTGCTCGACGGCGTTATTCCCTGGGTCACCGGCGGAGCGAAGGCCGATTACATCGTGACGGGCGCGGTGTTCGACGACGGGAAGCAACTGCTCGGAGTGCTGCCGACCGATCGGCCCGGCGTGGTCGTGGAACCGGCGGCGGAGATGGTGGGGCTGACATCGACGTCGACGGGGCCGGTGCGCTGCGAAGAGGTTACGCTCGAGCCGGAGTGGCTGTTGGCTCCCGTCATGGAGAACGTGCTTAAGCACGGGAAAGGCGCCGGCACGGGGGGCCTGCAGACCTCGGCGCTCGCACTCGGCACCGCTACGGCCGCGATCGACTATTTGAAGCAAGAGGCGGACGCGCGCATAGAATTGCGGTTGCCGACTGCGGAGTTGGCCGAACAGTGCGCCGCCCTCGCAGCCGATCTTGCCGCGGCGGCCGACGGCGTTGTAGGCGGCGTCAGCAGCGACGACATCCGCCATCGCGCCAACGGCCTGGCTCTGCGAAGCGCTCAAGCGGCCCTAGCCGCGGCGAAAGGCTCCGGCTACGTTGTCGGTCATCCGGCCGGTAGATGGTGTCGCGAAGCACTCTTCTTCTTGGTCTGGAGCTGCCCGGCGCCGGTGCAATCGGCGACGTTATGCGAATTGGCAAAGCTATAGGAGGCGGCGGAAGGCGAAAGGCAGAGGGCGGAACAAGCGAGCGAATCGTTTCATCCCTTCGTCCTTCACCCTTCACCCTTGAAACATGACCGACGTTCATATTGTTTGGCACAAACACAGCGTATCGCGAGCCGCGCGCGAGCAGCTCAACGGCCATCGCGGGTGCGTCGTATGGTTCACCGGGTTGAGCGGATGCGGAAAGAGCACCGTTTCGAACTTGGTCGACCACAAGCTTCATGCGCTTGGAGTGCATAGCTACGTGCTCGACGGGGACAACGTGCGTCACGGCTTGAACGCCCCGCCGGCCGTGCTTAAGCCGATCTACGGCGAGGCCTTTGCCGAACGGTTCGGCTTGGGGTTCGGTGCGGAAGATCGAGTGGAAAACATTCGCCGAATCGGTTCCGTGGCGCAATTGTTTTCCGAAGCCGGGCTTGTCACGCTCACGGCCTTTATTAGTCCCTATCGGCGAGATCGCGATGCGGTGAGGGCCATGATGCCGGGCGGCGATTTCATCGAGGTCTTCGTAGACGCCCCCTTAGAACTCTGCGAACAGCGCGACCCGAAGGGCTTATATAAAAAGGCTCGCGCCGGAGAGATTAAGGGTTTCACGGGAATCGACGATCCATACGAGGCTCCGCTCCAACCTGACCTGAGACTCGACTCGGGGGCGAAAAACGCCGAATTGCTCGCGGATGAAGTGATCGAGTACTTGCGTAAGGTGGGCAAGATTCCGCCGGCACCGCCGGCGAGCACTACTTGGGTTGCCGATGCTTGACAATTCCGCTTGAAAGAGGGAGAAAAAATAAGTCGTTTCCGCTTACTAAACGACCTAGTTCTTCATTTTGAGCCCGGTCAAGGAGAGACCCTATGTCGACCGTTTCCGCCGAACGCGTATGTCGCGAAGTTCAGGCCGTGCTCGACGCGAGCCCGCTGTTTGATCTGCGGTCGCTTTCCGTTGAGGAAGAGTCGCCGGGCTGTTTGGCCATCCGCGGGATGGTGAGCAGCTTCTATCACAAGCAGTTGGCCCAAGAGGCCGTCCGCGCGATCGCAAAGCAACTCGACTACAAAGTCGTCAACTATGTCGACGTGATGGACCCGTTGTTGAACTAACGTTCACAATGTTTAGGGTTCGGAGTTCGAGTTTAGAAATGTCTTAAGAGCGCTGAACCCTTAACCGTGATCGGACTGCAAGCGATCATTCCC
>JAEUIN010000143.1 GCA_016793115.1 Planctomycetaceae bacterium | reverse complement strand
CACCGAGATTCTGCTGCGCAAGAATTGCTCGGTCAATTAGCGCGCGGTAATATCGCGGTAAGGCCGTAGTGGGAAATGACTAAGGGCGATTCCGCCGCCTTTTTGGCGACATTTATATCCCGCGCCGGCGCAAGATAATAACTAGTTAGGCCAAGGAGAAATGTAAGTGTCGCTGCGGCCTTCGGCATTCACCTTTATCGTTATGCCCGCGTTTGTTCCCGCAACGGCAGTCGAGCTAGGCGGCGGCAACCTAATAGTCTCAAAGACCCTCAATGGTGAACTCGTTGCGGGCTCACGGTTTCAAGTAACGCCCAACAACGAAAATTGGGAAGCGTTCTGGAATACCGCTGACTTCTTGAACGTGTGGCGATGGAAGGCTAAATACGACACGCGGGAGCTAGGTGTCGGTGTTTGCGATGGCAAGGGTTGGAAATTGCAGATGCAGCACCTCGACCACTCAGTGACTACAGGTGGCGCAAATGCATACCCGTCGTTTCATTCTCCCGATCAAACATCACTGCACGAAGAACGATTCGGCTTATTTCTTTTTGCCGTTGGTGAACTTCTTTCACACAAGTGGGGCCTAACAACGCGATCCAGCTGACCCGCCGATCGTTTGGCCAAGACAAAGGTGTCAGGCACCTTTGTTGCTTCCTAACAGGGGAGTGTTACGTTGAAGCACTTCGTGTTGACGGCGGCTGTTACGCTCATCGTGGCAATGGGCACGGGGACTACCGCAGTCGCTCTCAATGACTGGTTCGGTTCCGGGGATCTATTGCCGTACGCCATCTATTCCACGGTGTTTGCGCTCTTCGCCGCATTCGCAAGCGCCATGGTCTATGAAGGGACGAAGGGACTGAAAGTGTGGATGGCGGCTGCATCCGCATTCATTTTAGGACTGCTGTTCGGCTTCCTTGGTACGTTTGCCGTTGCCCTCTTCCTCGGTCCTTGGATGGGTGCCATGAGCGTCCCGGTCTTGCAGTCTTGGTGCATAGCCGCGGCGTTCACCTTTTCCGCTGCGGTTCTCTTGAGACGTCTGCCGTTCTCACATCGGCTGTTGATGGGACTCGTGGGCATTGCGTGCGCCGGCGTATTCGCGACGGTGGGTTTTCAACCTGCCTTATCGCTAGCTTCGGGCAATCAACATCTTGACGTGTACTTCTATCGGCACGTTCCAGGCGACACCGAGCTTGACGTGTCGGAGGCAATCCAAGACCTTGATGCTTCTGATATCGACTTGCTTCGGCAAACTGGATTGAGGGGGAAACTCGAAAGTCGCGGCCGGTTTGCAAGTAATAACACCGAGTGGCCCCGCGCCAAGGCAATTCTCGTTTTCACTTCGCCTTCCGTCGATCGATCGCTGCTGCCCCAACCGAAACGTTGTACGATTGCCTATGTACAAGAGGGCGGCGGTTTTCGACATGTTCCCCAAGATGCGCCGACATTTAAAAGAGCGATGCGAATTGAACCCGGACCACGCGGATTGAATTTCGTCGTTGAACACGCCTCCGGCGCGCAAAGCGGCGCGGACCTCGATCCCTGAGAACGCAAGAGACAAAGGTGCCTGACACCTTTGTTCTGCTCTGACCGCGGCGGCGAATAGAATCAACTTGCGAAGAGAAAGGTGTCAGGCACCTTTGTTTGTGAGTTCGCGTTACGGGAGTCGTGATGCCGGTCCGGCCCCCTCACACCCGACCTCTCTCCCTACGAGTTTGAAGAGGCGGGGCGAGCGGAGTAACGGTTTTTACGACGTTACGTCTTTAGTTCGTTAAACCGCGGCCGCGCTGCCTGTCGTCACGGCTTTGAGTTGGGCGAACAACTCTTCCGGCCAGATCGGTTTGGTGATGTAGCCGTCCATGCCCACGGCGCGGCAATGCTCTTCGTAGCCTTGCACGGCGTGGGCCGTCATGGCGATGATCGGCGTGCGGCGACCGCTGCCGACTTCGCGGGCCCGATACTCCTTGGTCGCCTGAATGCCGTCCATCTCCGGCATCTCGACGTCCATCAACACGACGTCGTAGGTGTTCGCCGCCAGGCGCTCGAGCGCTTCCAGGCCGTTCTCGGCCGTCTCGACTTGGTGTCCGCCCAACTCCAAAAAGCCTTGGGCGACTTCGCGATTCACGAAACCGTCTTCGACCAGCAGAATGCGGAGCGGCGGGCCGTCGCCGACGAGATCGAGCGGCGAATCCTCGCTCGCCGTCGACTCGGTCCGCGGTTCGAAGGCGGCGCAGATCGCGGCGAGCAGTTCGGCCGGCTTGGCCGGCTTCGCCAAATGCGCGACGCCCGCACGCTCGTTCGCCGTGCGGTCTTGGGCCGTTTCCGACATCGGCACGAGCAGCACCACGGGGCACGCTTCGTAGCCGGCCAGATCGCGCAGTTCGTCGGCCAGAACGCGGCGATCGTCGTCGTCGAGGTCGAGGTCGGCCACGATCAAATCGAACGCGCGGCCTTCCTCGGCGGCGTCGCGACAGGCGTTGAGCGCGGCCTGCGTGCAGTCGGCCGTGAGCGGTACGAGCCCGCACTGAGAGACGAACTCCGTCAGCGCCGCGCGCTGCGTCGCGTTGTCTTCGACGACGAGCACGCGCCGGCCGGCCAGAGCGTCGAGATGGGCATTGCGGGCCGGCAAAGCGGCTTGGCCGAGGGCGAGTTCGGCGGTGAAGTGAAACACGCTGCCGCGGCCGACTTCGCTCTCGACCCAGACCCGGCCGTTCATGAGCTCGACAAGCTGCTGCGAGATCGACAGCCCGAGCCCGGTGCCGCCGTATTGGCGCGTCGTCGAGCTATCGGCTTGTTGGAATTTCTCGAAGATCGCTTGTTGCTTGTCGGCCGGAATGCCGATGCCCGTGTCGCGCACGGAGAAGTGCAGGCGCACGAACTCGCTCGTCCGTTGGGCGACGGCGACGGCGACTTCGATCTCGCCGCGCTCGGTGAACTTGACGGCGTTGCCCACCAGGTTGATGACGACTTGCCGCAAGCGGCCCGGATCGCCGAGCACGTTGCGCGGGACGTCGGGCGCGATGCGGTGAATGAGTTCCAAACCCTTTTGCGACGCGTCGCGGGCCCGAATCTGCAAGGCGTCGCCGACGACGTCGCGGACGTCGAGATCGACTTGCTCGAGCTCCATCTTGCCGGCTTCGATCTTGGAGAAATCCAAGAGGTCGTTGAGCAAGCGGAGCAGGCAGTCGGCCGATTGCTTGACGAGCGTCAGCCGGCTCTTCTGTTGATCGGTGAGCGAGCCGGCGAGCGTGAGCTGCGTCATGCCGATGATGCCGTTCATCGGCGTGCGAATTTCATGGCTGACCATCGCCAAGAACTGACTCTTAGCCTGGTTGGCCGCTTCGGCCGCGGCCGTGCGCTCGGCCACGCGGGCCTCGAGCGTTTGGTTCAAGTCTTGCAACTGCCGGAAGCCGTCGGAGTTTTCCAGCGCGGCGCCGCCGAGCGTCGCCACGAATTCGGCCAAGCGCTTTTCGTCGTCGCCGAACAGGTCGGGGAGTTGGCGATGCAAGACATACAAACAGGCGACGGGCACGCCGCGAACGACGACCGGCACGCAGAGCGCCGAACTCCGCTCGTCGCCCGGCGACGGATCGGTTTCCCAAGAGAATTCATCAAGCGACGAAACGGCCCGGCGCGTTTGCAGGCAGCCGTCGGCGAGCGACCGGCGAACTTCCGTCGGCAGCTTGGCGTCGGCCGCGATTCGATAGCCCGCCGCGTCGGCTTCGAGCTGCGTGAGCAGGTGGCACTGCTCGGCGCGCAGCAGGCGGAGGGCCGCTTGCCGCATCTCGCCGTAGATCGGCTCCGCCGAGAGGGCGGAAGCGATGCGGCGGCCGGCGTCGAGCACCGTATCGAACCGATCGGCGAGCGAGAGCGTCGCCTTGCCGGTTGCTTCGCCGTCTTGATCGGCCGACTGCGCCAGCACTTCGATCGTGCGGACTTCCGCTTGGGCCGCGGCAAGTTGCTCGGCCGCGCCGGGGAGACCGAGTTCGGATTGTACCTGCCAAAAGACGAGGCGGCTCAGCGCCCCTTCGTAGCGGGCTCCTTGCCGCTCGGCCACGGCCATGCTGCGCCGCAAGGCCCGCAGGCCGCGGCGCGTACGTCCGTAGGCCAAGTGGGCCAGGCCGAGTTCGCGGAGCGCGTGGGGCAAGTCGTTTTGAAACCAGAAGGCCAGGCGCACCGCGCGGCGGGCCGCTTGGAGCGTGGCGCGCAAGTGGCGCCGCCGCAGCGCGGCGACGTGTCCGGCGTAGCGTTGTCGGCGCGTTCGCAACGCCGTCGCGAGCCAGGCCAAGTTGGGGGCGATGTAAGCGTTGACCACGCCGGCGCGGCGGGCGATGCCCAAGGCGTCGCGAAAGGCTTCGACGGCCTGATCGACTTCGTCGGCGGCCAGCAACCGCACGCCGGCGCCGAGAATCGTTTGAGCCGCGCCTTGGGCGTCGTGCCGTTTGCGGCGCACTTCGACGTCGATGATCGCTTGCGGAATCTTGCCCAAGGCGGCGCGGGCCCAGACGTCGAGGCTGATACCCGAGGCTTGCTCGTCGCCGAGGCGCAAGCCCGACTCGTAGTTGCGCTTGGCCAACTGCACGGCGGCGGGCAAGTCGCCGAGCCGATAAAGCGCGGCGGCGACTTGGTAGCGGGCGATATGCACTTCCCAGAAGTCGCCCATGCGTTCGAGCAGCCGCACCCCCTCGCGACCTTTTTCGACGCACTCGGCGAACCGCGAGCCGACGTAGAGCACGATCCCTTCGTAGGCCAAGGATTGCCCTTGGCCCCACAGATCGCCGAGGTTTTTGCGAATCTCGAACGACTTGCGCGCATAAGCCACGCCGCGGCCGATCCACGGAATGAGCGACATCGCGGGAGCGTGTTCGGAGTAGGCCTGAGCCAATTCGAGCGTCGGCTGATAGCGCTCGCCGAGATTCATGCCGCGGAGATGGGTCCAGAGCACGTGAATCTTGCTGCGGACGAACCAATAGCCGAACGCCAAGCGGCTGAAGAGCCGCCAACTGAGGAGTTCCGTTTCCGAGGGAGCTGCGCGCCGCCGGGCCACGGTCCAGCGCGGGAACAACGAATGCCCGGTCTGCACCGCGGCTTCCCAGAGAAACAGCACGAGGAACATCGGCAAGCGGCGCGGCACGTAGCGCCCCAGCAAGCGAAGGCCGGCTTCGAACGATTCGACGGCCGTGTCCATATCGCCGCGCTTGAACGCCAACTCGCCGAGCTTGCCGCGAATCTGCGCTTGCGCGTAGTTGCCTTCGGCGAGCGCGGCCGCTTGCTCGAACAGATCGGCCGAGTCGGCATAGCGACCGCGGAGCATCAAGACGTCGCCGAGACCTTGCAGAATGCGATAGCGGACCGACGACTCCGCGGCCGTCGCGCCGCGGTGCGCAATGCGAAACTGCTGCTCCGCGACTTCCAACGAATGACGACGGCGGGCCTGTTCGGCGGCCGCGAGCGCGTAGTCGAGCGCGCGGTCGCTGCGGCCGGCGGCGTCGAAGTGGTAGGCCAGTTCGAAGCTGTTGTCTCGATCGTGAGTTTGCAGGTGCTCGGCGGCGCGAAGATGGAGTTCGCGGCGGCGATCGTCGCTCAGCCGGTCGAGCAACGTGCCGCGGATCTTGTCGTGAACGAACACGCCGCGGACGCCGTCGGAACGCATCCAGACGAGATGGCGTTCGCGGGCGACGTCGAACAATTCCAGCGCAGCCGCGGTTTCGACGCCGGCCAGATCGGCCGCGGCCTGAAGTTGGAATTCTTTGCCGAGCACGGCCCCGGCCGCGAGCAGTTCAGCGGCCGCCGCGGGGAGCATGTCGATACGATGGGCGAGGAACGAGGCGGCATGGTGCGACGATTGCAAGTCGGCCAAGGCCAGCCGCTCGACATGCCAGCCGCCGGCCTCGGGAACCAAGGCTTGCGATTCGACGAGCCCGCGCAGTACGGCCGAAGCCATGAAGGGGCTGCCGCCGGCGAGCGTCGCGACCACGTCGACGACGTCGTCGGGCAGGGGACCGGCCATCGATTCGACGAGCCGGCGGATGTCGGCCGCGGTGAACTTCGACAGCTTCAGTTGCAGCGTCGGCTTGAGGCCGCGAAGCGGGCTATCGGCGGCGACTTCGTCGCTGCGATACGCGGCGACCAAGGAGACGAGCCCGAGCCTGCCTTGGCGCTCTTCGCGCGCCGCCGCCCATTCGACGATCAGCTTGAGCGCCGATTCGTCGGCCCATTGGCAATCGTCGAGAATGACGATCGCCGGCCGGCCGGCTTCGCCGAGCGCGTCGAGGAAGTGGGTCAACGCCTGAATGTTTCGCGCTTCGGCGAACGCTTCGGGGCCGAGATCGGTCGTCGCCGCTTCGCCGAACGCCGCTCCCAAGGCCGGCAGCGCGGCCACGACGCTGCTCCAGCGATCGCCGAGCCGCGCGCGAATGCGGTCGCCGAGTTTCGGCTCGCCGGCCACGGCGGTGATCAGTTCCTGCACCGCGCCGTCGAGCACCTGAAACGGCCGCAAGCCGACTTCGCTCGTGCCCGTGCCGCGCAAGACCCACACGCCCTGCGAGCGGGCTCGCTGCGTGAACTCGTCGAGCAGGCGGGTTTTGCCGCCGCCCGACTCGGTTTCGACGACGATGAACGAGGAGCGGCCGAGCCGCAGATTCTTGAGCCGAACGTCGAGCTGCTCCAGTTCGCTCGTGCGACCGACGAACGCCGCTTCGGTGAGCGTGCGGCGGCGATCGGCTAAGCCGACGACGAAGTCGGGATCGCGATCGCCGCGGGCCGCCGCGGCGGCGATCGTCGCGAGGTCGGCGAGAACGGCGTCGGCCGATTGATAACGATCGCGCGGGTCTTTGCGCAACAGTCGCTGCACGAGTTCGTCGAGCGCGCGCGGCACGTCGAAACCCAGGCTGCGGAGCTTGGGGACGTGCGCGGTCATATGCTTCAAGAGCACCGCGCCGACCGTGGGGCCTTCATACGGCGGCCGACCGGTCAGCAGCTCAAACAGCAGCACGCCGGCCGAGTAAAGATCGGCCGGGCGGCCGACGTCGCAATCGATCGCGCCGGCTTGCTCGGGCGACAAGTAGAGCACGTCGGCGACCGAGCGACGCGTGACGTCGGCGTCGGCTCCGAGCGTCGCCCAGAGGCCGAAGTCGGCGAGGCGAGCCGTCGGCGCGTCTCCGTCGTCGATCAGAAAGAAATTCGAGGCGCGGACGTTGCGGCAGAGCAATCGCCGATCATGGAGTTGCTTGAGCGCCGTGAACAGCGCGCGGGCGGCGGGAAGGACTTCGTCCCACGGGCGGGGTGAGCCGGCGGCCGTGGGGGCGGCGGTTTCAAAATGGCGACGCACGCAGACCAGCTGATCTTCGCAGCGGCTCGTTTCCAAGAAGGGAGCTAGAAAATCCCGCGGCAGATCGGCATGGAGCGCCGCTTCATGCTGCAAGCGGGCTTCGACCGCGGCGGCGTCGGCGACGGAAGCGACGCGGATCACCACCGGTTCGCCGTCGGCCGCGGTGCGGGCCAAGAGCGTGGCGCGATTGTCGTCGGCTTTGAGGACGCGCTCGACGACATAGCGGCCGGCCAACGCACGATCGCGCAGCGGCGGCGCCGCGGCGAGGTCGATCGTCGGCAGTTTTTCGGGAGTGAGATTCATCGCAACTCGGACGTGCCGAACGTGCGCGGAGCGGTCGTAAGCTTCCTTTTAAAGGTAGGTTAGGGTTAACGCGCGTAGGTAATTCCGCACAGTTCTCGCCGCGGGCGAAACGCGCCGCGAAGGGAGCCGCGAAGGGCCGAGAAAGGCCCGCGCGGGAGGAAAGAGAGTTGGAGAGATCAACGGCGCGGCGGCGGCCGATTACGGGGCCGAGGTCGCCGTGAATTGCAAGAGCGACTTCTCTTCCGGAGCTTCGCTGCCGAGTTGGCGGCGAATGTCGATGAATCGGTTCTCGTTCTCGAGGAAGGCGTCGACGATCTGCGGATCGAAGTGCTTGCCGCGTCCTTCCAGAATGATGTCTTTCGCGACGCTATGGCTATACGCCGGCTTGTAGACACGGGCCGTCGTGAGCGCGTCGTAGACGTCGGCCAGGGCCACGATCCGGCCGCAGAGCGGAATCGCCTCCCCCTTCAAACCGTGGGGGTAGCCGGAGCCGTCGAACTTCTCGTGATGGGTGAACGCGATGTCGCGGGCCATCTGCAGATACTTGGCGCGCGGATGGGCCTCGGCGGCCGCGGCGAGCGTCGAACCGCCGATGACCGCGTGTTGCTTCATGACTTCGAATTCTTCCTTCGTCAGCCGTCCCGGCTTGAGCAATACCGAATCGGGAATCCCGACCTTGCCGATATCGTGCAGAGGGCTCGTCATGTAAAGCATCTGCACGTAGAGCCCGTCAATGACGTCGCAATGCCGGTGCGAGCGGCCGAGCGAGAGGGCCAAGACGCGGCAGTATTCGCGAATCCGCTCCAGATGAGCGCCGGTTTCCGGGTCGCGGGCCTCGGCCAGCTTGGCGAGGCTAAAGATCACCAAGTCGCGGCTTTCGAGCGAGAGCACGCGCTCGGCGACGTCGAGGCGGACCTTGAGTTCCTCGGGGTCGACCGGTTTCGAGAGGAATTCATCGGCTCCGGCGCGGAGACCGTCGACTAAGTTTTGCGTGCCGGTCCGAGCCGTGAGCAAGAAAAAATACGTATAGCTGCTGGCGATGCGGTTGCGGACTTCGCGGCAAAGTTCGATCCCGTTCATGCCCGGCATTTCCCAATCGGAAATGACGATCTGGAACTGCCCGCTGCGAATGGCGTCGAGCGCTTCGAAGCCGTCTTCGGCGCGGGTGACTTCGTAGCCGAAATGCTGGAGGGCATTTTCGAGCAGGTCCATTGCGTCGCGATCGTCTTCGGCTACGAGTACTTTCATAATCCTGCTCCGCTTTCGCCTCGGGCGTACGTCGTTAGCCGCGGTGCGGCGACAAGGCCGCGCCGGTGCGGGGAAGTTTCGCGGTGAATTCGCGGAATTCTTGCCACACTGCGTCGAGTCGCACGAGGTAACCGTCGAATTCGTTGAGTCGGTTTTCCAACACGGCCGCCTCGAGGGCGCGGGCCGCGGCATGGAGAGCCGGCGCCGACACGTTGGCCGTGGTCCCCTTCAATTGATGAACTAAGCGGGCCAGGCGCGCCAGATCTCCTTCGCTGCGACATCGGCGAATGTCGTCGGCCTCTTTCGGAAACCGATCGTGGAAACTGGCCAACAGCCGTTCGGCGAGTTCGATGCGCCCCATGCAACGACGCACAAGTTGTGCGAAGTCGAGCGGGAGCGGCCCAGGCGACTCGCCGGCGCAGGACGCCGCCGACGCCGCGGACGAACGGGACGCGTCGGCAACCGCGGCGGGCGCGGGCGACGCAGCCGACGTCGGGCGAAGTCCGGCGACGTTTTCTGCAAGCGTAGACATAGGCGTAGAAAGGGCGATCAACGGCGACACCAAATCGAAAATTGCACGATGACTCCGTCCGCTTCGGCCTCTGTGTGAGCGGCGAAGCGGACCGGCATGCAAGCGCGACGGGGCAGAACGCCCCAATCGAGCCCGCGACTGAACCGTATGTCAGCCGCGGGGGGTGTCAACGAGCACAGCGTTAAGATGGCGTGGAAAAGCCTTAGCGAAATCCGCAAGCGTCTCCTACAGCTTGCGAAACCGGAACGAACGCTACGTCCGGCAGTCTGAGATACGAATAGCCTAGCTCACGGCCGGCCGATCTGCGGCCTGTCAGCCCAATTTTTTTGCGGACTTCCACCAGATCGCCCGTCGTCATAAGCGGATCGCGTTCGCAGATGAAGTCCTTACCCCAACGCGACGATACAAAACTGTGACGTTACGCGCGCACCGCTTCCACGGACGATCTCAAGGATGAAGCGTCATGGCCCTAGTCGGTACTCTGCGACCCACGACGATCGCGCGACTTAACGGCGCTCTGCGTCGCGCCCTGACGGCGACGTTCGTCGTCGCGGCCTGCTCCGCGGCGGCGCGCGGGCAAGGCATCTTCATTCCATCCGTCGGGCCGACGAATCAATCATTCGGCGGCGCCGCGGCCGCCGCCCCCATCGACGCCATCGGCGCGCTCAACTGGAATCCGGCCACGATCTCCGGACTGCGCTCCTCCGAAGTCGCGTTCGGCCTCGGCCTTTGCTTGCCGACGACAAGCCTCGAATCGCGGGTCGACGCCAACGCCTTCGGCCCCGGACTGCCGCCGATCAATCTGGCCGGCAAAAGCGAAAGCGAGCCGGGCGTTTGTCCGGTTCCCACGATCGGCTTTACGCACCGCAATCAAGGTTCGCCGTGGACCGTGGGGTTGGGGATCTTCGGCGTCGGCGGTTTCAGCGCCAACTACGCTTCCAGCACGACGAACCCGGTAACGATGCCGCAGGCGACGCCGGCCACGGTCATCGGCGGACTCGGCCGAATTCACGCCAAGGCGGAAATCTATCAGGTCGTGCCGACCGTGTCGTACGCCCTGAGCGATCAGCTATCCTTCGGCATCGCGCCGGTCATCACGCTGGCGAACTTCAGCGCCGACCCGTTCTTTCTCGGCGCTCCCAACGACGCCAACGCCGACGGCTACTTTACCTACGGCCCCGGCAGCGGCACGCGACTCGCCTGGGGCGGCGGCTTTCAACTCGGCACCTACTACATCACTCCGAGCGAGTTCCGCTTCGGCCTGAGCTATAAGAGCCAAGCGTGGATGGAGCCGTTCCGCGTAAATTCCCAAGACGAGTTGGGGCTTCCCACGCACTTCAAATACAACTTCGATCTGCCCAGCATCACGACATTCGGAGTCGCCTATAGCGGCTTCGAGCGGTGGCTGCTCGCCACCGATATCCGCTACTTCGACTACGCCAACGCCGACGGCTTCTCCCCGGCCGGCTTCACGCCGACGGCCGCCGTCGCGGGACTCGGCTGGAAGAGCATCTTCTCGATCGCACAGGGCGTACAGTTCGACGCGACCGATCGACTCACGCTCCGCGTCGGCTATTCGTTCAACGAAAACCCAATTCGCGACGCTCAGGCGTTTTTCAACGTCGCCTCGACGCTCATCATTCAACATTGGTTGAGCTGCGGCGCGACATACCGTTGGAACGATCGAGTGTCGTCGACGATCGCCTACACCCACGGCTTCGAGAACACGGTGACCGGCCCGCTCTACAGCCCGCTCGTCGGCCCGGTGACGGGTACGGCGATCACCGATCGCGTGTCGGCCGATATACTCAACGCCGGTATTACGGTGAATTTCTAGAGCGCGTTTCCGAACTGTGCGGCGGGTGGCACTGGTGGCTCGCCCACCAGTGACCGACCGGTATCTCCGCACTGGTGGACAAGCCACCGGTGCCACCCAGGTGCGGAGCGCCCCGGAGGGCGCTGCCCTACGACGCTCATTGCCTTGTGACATCCGGCGGCGGTGCTCCGCCGCCGCCCCGGATCGGCACCTCCCAAAGGGTCGTCGTGTCGAAGCGTCGCTTCGGCGCGCCGAACAGATCGGCCCGCACGCGTTCGCGTTCGCGATCGATTTGCTCGGCCGTGGCGCCCAGCTTGAGCAACAGAAACTCGGCCATCGCCAGCGCCACTTCTCCTTCGCCGGAGAAAACGCGATCGGCTCCGGCCTGCCGCAGCACGGTACGCTCGCGCAAATAGGCCGTGCGGGCCAAGACGCGAATCTTGGGGTTCAACTGCCGCGCAATGCGAATGATTTCCTCCGAATTGCGCAGTCCGGAAGCGCTGAGGATCAAGCTGCCGGCTTCGGCCACGCCGGCCGCTTGCAGCGTGTCTTGATGGCTGGAATCGCCGTACACGGCCGACACGCCTTCCTCACGGAGCTTGCGAACCGTTTCCAAATTCATCTCGATGATCGTGGGCTCGATTTCGTTGTCGCGCAGGAGGCGCGCGAGCGTCTGCCCGATCGGCCCATAGCCGACGATGACGGCGCGATACGTCGATGGGCCGTCGCCGCCCGCGTCTTCGCCGTCGAGCGTTTCGAGCTTCTGCGGCGTAAAGCGCGCGTTGAGCAGCTTCCACAGCCGCGGTCGGCCGGCCAGCCGACGTTCGGTCGGGTCGACGAGTCGATAGAGAATCGGGTTGATCGAGATCGACACGATCGCCGCCGCGACCATGGCGTTCATCGCCGAATCGTCGATCACGCCGAGTTGCTTGCCGAGCGACGCCAGGATGAACGAGAACTCGCCGATCTGCGCCAGCGCCGCGGCCACGGCCAGCGCGGCGCGCACCGGATAGCCGAGCACGACCACGATCCCCAGCGCCGCCAGCGGCTTGCCGAGAATGACGATCGCCAACGTCGCCGCGACGATGATCGGATGCTCGACCAAATACCACGGATTGAACAACATGCCCACCGAGACGAAAAACAGGACCGCGAAAGCGTCGCGCATCGGCAGCACTTCGTTTGCGGCCCGCAAGCTGAAATCGGAACGACCGACGACCATGCCGGCCAAGAACGCGCCCAGCGCCATCGACACGCCGAACAGCTTCGCGCTGCCGACGGCGATGCCCAGCGCCACGACGAGCACGGTGAGCGTGAACAATTCGCGCGAGCCGGTCGCGGCCACGCGCCCCAGCAGCCAAGGAATGAAACGTCCGCCGAGCACGAACGTGCAGGCCACGAGCAGACCGATTTTCACCGCAGCCGCGCCGACCGCCCACGGCACGTCGGCCAAGCTCGCTTCGGCGTCGCCGAACAGCGCCGGCATGAGCACGAGCACTACGACGGTGAACAAGTCTTCGACGACCAACCAGCCGACGGCGATATGACCGGTCGGCGTGTGCAGATCGTTGTTGTCGACGAGCACGCGAATCAGCACGACGGTGCTCGCAACGGAGATGGCCATGCCGAAGACCAGTCCGCCGGTCCAGCCCCAGCCGAACGACCAGCCGGCCACGGTCCCCAAGCCGGTCGCGGCTAAGCTCTGCACGATCGCGCCCGGCACGGCGACGCGGCGCACCGCGAGCAGTTCCTTCAAATGGAAATGCAAGCCGACGCCGAACAACAGCAAGATCACGCCGACTTCCGCCATCTGCTCGGCGAGGCCGTGATTGGCGACGAAGCCGGGCGAATAGGGGCCGACGAACAGACCGGCCAAGAGATAGCCGACGATCGGCGAGAGCGAGAGTCGCTGCGTGATATAGCCCAGGAGCAGGGCGAACGCGAGGCCGGCCGTGAGGGTGAGGATCAGATCGATGTTGTGCATGGCGCTCGCCCTCCTCGTGAATCGGCCCGGACCGCCCCGACTCGAAGAGAGGACGCTCAGCCGCAGAGTACCCCGACCGCCGCGGTTAGATCAAGGCAAGAAGTTCGGCGTGATTTTCGGTCACAGACGTCGCCGCGAAGACTGTAGGGTGGGTCGCTCTCCCTACGCGCTAGACGCTTTCGACTTACGGAAGTTCGGCCCATTTCGGGGTCGAGGCCGAAAAACTCACGCGCTCACGCGAGCGCGGATGCGTTAGCGTGACCCGCCAGGAATGCAGACAGAGCGGGGGATCGTTCACCGCGTGCGTTTGCGCGGTGCCGAGTTGCCGGCCGGGCAAGTATGTCTGCTCGCCGCAGATGGGTAGACCAAGCTGCCAGAGATGAACGCGGATCTGATTCGTGCGGCCGGTCAGCGGGCGCACTTCCAAGAGCGTCGTGCCGTCGGCGAAGCGCCGCAGCACGCGAAACCTCGTGTGCGCCGCTTGGCCGGACGCTTCATCGACCGTGCGCGATCCCAAGTCGCCGGCTTCGTCGCTGATCGGCAGCGTGCATTCAAACTCGTCGGCCGCGGGCGCGCCTTGCACCCGCGCTAAGTACACTTTTTCGACCTCGCCCCGCGCGAACTGCGGTTGCACCAAGCTCGCGAAATGGCGGGTGCGCGACAGGACGACGACGCCGGACGTGTTGGCGTCGAGCCGGTGGGCCGGCCGCGGCCGCTCCGGTTCGTACGCGCGTTGCACGAAATACTGCAACGTGTTGCGATGAAAGCGGCCGCTGGGGTGCATCGGCAGCGGGGCCGGCTTCTCGAGCACGACGAGTGCCTCGTCTTCATGGAGCAAACGTACGTCGGTCGCGACCTCGGGCTCGACCGTGTTTGGATGGCGATGCAAATAGCGCTGGCCGGCCCGCACCACACGGTCGGCGGCAACCGGTCGGCCGTCGGCGTCGAGCAACCGGCCGGCGGCGCACAGTTCCGCCCAGCGCTCGCGCGGCACGTGAACAAAGAGTTCGGCGAGCATGTCGAGCAACGTTCGTCCGTCGGCGACGAGCGGCACGTTGAGCGGGCGATCGTTGTCGTAAGGCGTGCTTCCCGGCAACGGAGTCGCCGCCGCCAAGAGCGCCGCTTGCCGTTCTTGCAGCGTCCGCTCGCGGCGCTCGTCGGGCGCGATAAAACAATTCGGGCACGAGACGCCCTTCACGTAGCGCGAGTCTTGCAGTTCGTCGGCCGTGAGCGAAGCGTAGCAAGCGAAGCATTGATCGCTGCGCGTTTCCTGCAGCGACGGATCGAGCCCGACGCGCTGATCGAATACGAAGCACTCACCGTCGTAATGAGCCGAGCCGCATTCTTCGAAGTATTTGAGAATGCCCCCCTCGAGCTGATAGATTTGCTCGAACCCTTCACGCTGCATGAACGGCCCGGCCTTTTCGCAGCGAATGCCGCCGGTGCAAAACATCACGATCGGCGTTTGCTTCATTTCGGCCGGCAACTTCACCACGGCCTGCGGAAACTCGCGGAAGTGGTCGATGCCGAGCGTCGTCGCTCCGGCGAACGTGCCGAGTTTCACTTCGTAGTCGTTACGCGTGTCGAGCAGCGTGACGGGCCGACCGGAGTCGAGCCATTGCTTGAGTTGTTGCGGCGTGATTTTCGGAGCCGGCCGGCCGACCGGATCGATCCCCTCGACCCCGAACGCGATGATTTCCTTCTTGATCCGTACCAGCATCCGTGTGAACGGTTGCCGGTCGCTCACGCTGATCTTCGGCGTGAGGTCTTCCAGGCCGGGGATCGCCCGCAGTTCCGTCAACAAATCGTCGATCCGCTCGGCCGGGCCGGCGACGAACAGATTGATTCCTTCCGGGCTGAGGAGAATCGTTCCTTTGAGCTTCCAGGCTTTCGTGAGCCCGAGCAACCGCTCGCGCAGCGGCTTGAGATCGGCCAGCGGCGCGAACTTGTAAGCGGCGATGTTGGTGATGGGGGCGGCGACGGAACTCACGGCGGCGATCTCACGAGGAACAAACTAACGATACACTCGCCCCCGAGCGCCACCGAAGGGGGATCAGAGCGGGAATCGCGGAGTCCCCCGCGCTTGCGCTCGGGGGCGAGTGGAATACGGGTCAGTCACGACTATATCACTTAGCCGGATTCGGGACAGGGAGTGCGGGGCGTCGGACAACCGCAGCCGCGGCGTGTATAATGTCGCGTTTTCCCGCCCTGCCGCACCGTTTACCGTATGACCGCCGAGCCCGACCCGCAACTCGTCGCCACCGCCTACCACGAGGCGGGGCATGCCGTGATGTCGCTCGAATTGAATCGACCGATCGAGCGGATCAGCATCGCGCCGAAAGAACTGCGCTCCGGCTACTGCAAGCTCCACAAGAGCGTACACGGCCCGCTCAAAGACGCGGTCGAAACGGAAGTGCTGATTCTGCTCGGCGGAGTCGGCGCGGAGGCGCGACACACGGGCGATTACGATTGGGAGGCCGGCAGCGGCGATCTGCGCCTCGTGCGCGAACTCCTCAACATGCAACCGAGCAACGATCGAGCGCTCCGCCGCCAAGAAACGCGGCTGCTCGACAAAATGGAGCACATTCTCGATCAGCCCGGCGTCTGGACGGCGGTCGAACGAATCGCCAAAGAGTTGCTACGCGAGACGAGCATCAGCGGCCGCGCTGCGCGCGAGCTGCACCAGCAAGCGAAGCGGCAGGCGCGAGATTGAAGCGGAAATGAGGAACGCGGAGCGCTGAGCGATGAAGGGGACAAGACCGCCCGTACATCGTTCAGCGCTCCGCGCTTTTAATTCCCTCGCCGCGCGGCCCTCGGTGCGCTACGTCCCGCCTAACTAGTTTCGACTGAGTTCGAGGAACACGATGTTGCGACATTCTTCCGAGACGATGCGCACTTCCTTCACGTCTTCTTCCGGGATGTCCATCGTGAGGTCGACCATGTCGCGCCGCGTGCGGTACACGAGCGTCCAATCCATGAACGTTTCCATGTAGCCGATGTCGCGAATGCCCGGCAGGAAATTGGCGACGAGCAGCTTGCCGCCCGGCCGCAACATTTGGAACATGCCGAGCACGAGGCGGCGCGCCGTCCGCTGGTTCAAGTAATCGAACAGTCCGGTCGAGTACACGAAGTCGAACTCTCCGACCCCGGCCGGATCGGTGAGCAGCCGACGAAACGACGCCGTCACGGTTTCCACGCCGTGCCGTCCGTAGCTCGCGGCGACTTCGGCGGCGCTCAGGGCGTCGGCGTCGAGGGCCATGAAGCGGCCCGTCTTGCGACGACGCACGGCCGACGACATGCTCGCTTCGCGCAAATGGCCGGCGGCGATCGCCAAAATGTGCGGATGGCGAACTTTCTCCGCCAGTCGATCGATGCGCGTGGCGATGTAGGCCCGGCGTGCCCGCACCCCTTCGGAAGCGGGCGCACCGGTCGTGAAATTGAAGATGGCGCGGCCGAGCGGCGTACTTTCCGGCGGCATCCAATGTTCTTCGCGGCCGTAGATATAGTCCATCATCACGGCGTCGCCGGCATAGCCGCGCGGCTTGCTGAAGGCCCGATACGTGAACGGATCTTGGTGCAAGAGCGGCATGATCGGATGCTGCCGGCTTTCGGCGACGAATTGCGTCCAATCGGCGGGGGAGGAGTTGAGCTTGCGCTCGCGGAGCGAATCGAACAGCCGGCCGAGGCCTGCTTCGATCGCGGTTTCGTCGCCGGAGAGGAGCGACGCCTGAACGTCGTCGTAGAGTCCATCGCCGAAGATTCTCGGCGGCGGCGCCAACCGATGAGGATCGACCGGGTGAATCACCGCGCGGTTGAGCGCGGCATCGGCGTCGAAGGTGCCGAACGACATACTGACTCGGGGAAATCTTTTCCCCGCCTCCATCACGAGCGGTTGGGGATCGTGGGTGATGATTGTCGGACCCGCGTTGATGCGCATCCGCGACGTCGAGCCGGCGAGACGACGTCGAAACTTGCTTTGTCAATCCGAGAGTAGTGACGAGCAAGCACACCGTCTACATTTTTTTCGGCGCGATTTAACGAGTTTTCGGGTTTAGGCAATTCGACGCGCGGAGCATTGAGAAATGTTTTCGCGCGTTCACTAACTGCGAGCCCTCGCGCAACCGACAAACTTTCGCGCGCAACAAAATCGCCGCGCGCGAAAAAGCTCGCGTGCGGCGCATTTGCGCAATTATGTAGTAAAACTCCCCACCCCTCACAATCATTAGCGAGCGCCGCCGGAGATATACAACGACTCGCCTGTGACCCACTTTGAGTCGTCGGACGCGAAGAACACCACCGCGGGCGCAATGTCGTCGGGCTTGCCGATGCGGCCGAGCGGCGTCGTCGCTTCGATCTGTTTGCGGAAGTCGCTCTCGGCGAAGCCGACGGCGTGCAACCCTTCGGTCTCGACCATGCCCGGGTTCACCGAGTTGACGCGAATCTTCCGCGGGCCGAGCTCTTGCCCGAGCGAACGCGTGATCGCGTTCACCGCGGCTTTCGTGGCGCTGTAGATCGAACCGCTCGGCGGGGCGAGCGTGGCGACGACGCTGCTGATGTTGATCACGCTGCCGCCCGTCGCCGGAAAGTGCTTTGCGGCTTCCTGCGTAGCCAACACGAGCCCCAGCACGTTGAGATTGAATTGCTTGTGGAAGTGTTCGGGGGTGATGTTTTCGAGCGGCATGAATTCATAAATGCCGGCGTTGTTCACCAGCACGTCGACGCGCTCGAAGGCCTGCTTCGCGGCGGCGAAGAGCTGCGGGATTTCCGCGGGTTTCGAGACATCGGCCTTCACGGCGACCGCCCGGCCTCCCTGCGACTTAATCTGCGCGACGACTTGCTCGGCCGCGGCTTGGCTCGACGCATAATTCACGACGACGGCGGCCCCTTCGGCCGCAAGTTGCTTGGCGATTTCGGCTCCGATTCCTTTCGAAGCACCGGTGACGACGGCGACTTTGCCGGCGAGTTTCTGAGACATGGCTAGGGTTCCTTGTGCGGAGGTGTTTTCGGCTTTAAAGCTTCTGGTTTTCAGTTGGGGCGACGGCGCGGCGAGCGGCGTTTCACCTTGTCTTACCGCACCTGCGGCGGGCTCTTACAGGAAAGTGAAAAAATGTTTCGTTTCTTCGCCGCGGGGAACGCAAGCACCGGCGGTGAATTCCCCGGAGTGCGTTCCCCCGGGCAAGGCTTCCTACGCCGCTTGCCCTTCCGGTAGTTCCAGCACGACGCGAGGGAAATCGACCTCGGTATGGGCGAGCTGGTTGAAGAAATTCGTCAGCGTGATGAGCGACACGTGCCCGACAAGTTCCGTCAGTTCGGCATCGGTCCAGCCGGCGTCGTGAGCCGCGCCCAAGACGTCGTCGGGCACATTGCCGCGATGATCGCCGAGCGCCACGGCCAGCTTCAGCAAAACATCGACCTTGGCGTCGGCGCTGCGGCCGCGACGGGCGTCCAACATCTGTTCGGCCGAGAGCCCGGCGTGCTTGCCGAGGAGCGTGTGTGCCGACACGCAGTATTCGCACGAGTTGGCTTGGCTGACGGCCAAGTTCACTTGCTCACGCACTTGCGGCGGCAAAACGCCGCGGGAGAGAGTCGCGTTGAGATTCAGATAACCGTCGAGCAGGGCGGGAGCGTGACCCATCGTGCGCATCATATTAGGCACTTTGCCGAACTTAGCCTTGATGCCTTGAAACAACTCTTGAGTACGACCTTCGGCTTGATTGACTTCGAGCGGTTGAATGCGAGCGGACATGACGATTCTCCTGCGGTGAAGAAGCGCCGCACTAGGCACGGCGCTTCGCGGAATGCTGCCGGCAAGTCGACCATCGGCCTGCCTTCCGCAGAGTATTACCGCCCGCCGACGTCGGCCTTACAAAGAAAACCTCGAGACGCTGCGCCACGAGCGGACGGCCGGCGAATAAAGAGAATCGACGGACGCTAGGCCGTGATCTGGTCGGCCGGTTCGGCCGCTTGTCCGTCGTGGACGAACGTGCAATCGCGGCCGGAGGATTTCGCCGCGGCCAAGGCGGTGCCGGCGCGCATCGCGACGGCCACGCTGCGATCTCCTTGGCGCACTTCGGCGACGCCGCAGCTCACCGTGCAGCCCGCGGCCGAGAGTTCGCCGCGGAGTCGCTCGGCCGTGCCGACGGCCGTGGCGAGCGACGTTTCGTCGAGCACCAAAGCGAACTGTCCTTTGTGGTAGCGGGCGGCGAAATCGGCCTCGCCGCAGGCTCCGCGCACGGCGTCGGCCGTGCGTCGCAGGAGCGCGTCGCCCGCGGCGCGACCGCCGTGCTCGTTGGTTTCCTCAAGTCGATCGACGTCGACGAGCACCAGCGCGGCTTTGCGATTCTCCGCGCGGCAGCGTTGCACGCGGCGCCGCAACTCCTGCGAGAAGGCGCCGGGCGACGGCAGTTGCGTCAGGCCGTCGACGTGCTCCGACGCCGCGTCGTGACGCACGCGCCCTTCGGCCGCCGCGAGCGGACCGCGACCGGCTTGCTCGGCCTCATGCGATTCATGCACGGTGAGCCGCGGCGAATCAAGCGAGAGGAAATCCTCGCCGCTGTGGAAGTGTCCGCAGTTGCGCCCCGCGGCTTTCGAGAGATACACGGCGTCGTCGGCGCGGCGGAGCAGCGTTTCGACGTCGTCGCCCGGCGCGGCCTCGGCGAGCCCTAAGCTCACCGTGACGGTGACCGGTTCGTGGTCGTACTCAAAGCCGTGTTTCGCCACGGCCTCGATGGCCCGCTGGGCGGCGCGGCGGGCGTCGCGAAGCGAAGTCGACGGCAGAATCACGGCGAACTCCTCGCCGCCGAACCGGGCCAGGAAATCCATCTCGCGCAGCACAGCTTGCAGCACGCGGGCCGTGTCGCGGAGCACGGCGTCGCCCACCGCGCGGCCGCGGCGATCGTTGATTTTGCGAAAGTGATCCAGATCGATGAGCATGATCGAAAGCGGCGAGGGCCGGCGACGCCATTCGGCCAGCCGGCGCGAGAGTTCTTCGTCGAAGGCTCGACGATTCGGCACCGTGGTGAGCATATCGAGCCGGGCCTCGATCATCTGCGTCTCAAGCTCCAGCGATTGCTCTTCGAGTTTCGATTCGACGTCGCTCAACTGCGTTTGCAACCGCGAGTTCGCCGTGACGATCTGCGACATCCCCTCCAGCAGAGCTTGGTGCAACTGCCCGATGTCGGCCTCGGCCGCGTCGTTGAGCGTGCGAGCCACGGCCTTGACCTGTTCGACGTGGTCGATGGCTTCCGCGCCGAAGTCGTCGGCCAGAGTTTGAATGCGGCCGAGCGCGTCGGTCAGCCGGCGGGTCAGGGCGTCCGACGTTTTCGACACGGCCATTCGCCGCGAACGGAGCCAATAACCGACCGAGAGGCCGGCGACGACCTGCATCGCGGAAATCCCAAGCAGCGACAGAATCGTGGAGGTCGACAACATGCTTGAACCAAGGGATCGGCGGCGAAGGTGGCGAGCGGCCCCGACCGCGGCGCGCCGCAAACGCGCGCAATCGGGCATCACTGTGAAACGTAGGTCGAAAACCTGTGGTTAACCGAAAGAAGGCCGGCGAATGTGGACTTTTCCCATTTCGCGCGCCGTAAACGAACGAGGAGCGGTTGGCATGCCTCCGCATGGCTCCCTGCAGAGCAGGTCGTAACGAATATGCCGGGTAGGGTGGGGCGCTGCCGTAATCTACCGTCGCGATTGTCTTAGCCCCCGGCTCTTCAAGCCGGGGGCAAACAACGTTGCAGCGAAAGAGTGATCTCGCCCCCCGTGAGATTCCGCTCGCAGCACCGGAGCGTTCGCATCCGTAGCATAAGAACGAAAATTGCAAACAAAACGCACATTGCCCCCGGCATGAAGTGCCGGGGGCTAAGACCGGCCGGAAGTGTGATGCCGGGCGCGCATCCAGTAGAAGACCGGCACGCCGGCGGCGATGAGCAGGAGGCCGGAAAGCGATGTGTTACGCGTCGAGTCGTCGAGGAGCATGTTGACGAGCACCACGCCGAACGCGACGACGTAGAGCGCCGGAGTGAAAGGATAACCCCAGGTGCGATACGGCCGCGGCTGGAACGGCAGCTTTCGCCGCAGCACGAACACCGCGGCGACGGCCAGATTGTAGAACGTGTAGCCGCCGAAAATCACGTAGTTGGTCAGCGTGTCGAAGGCGTCGCCCGGATGATCGGCCACGCGGAAGGCGACGACGATCAAGATCACCGTCCAAGAAGCCTGCAAGATCACGGCATTAGCCGGCGTTTCGTAGCGGCTATGCACGGCGTGAATCGCCTTAGGCAGCAGCCCGTCGCGGGCCATGGCGAAATAGATCCGCGGGCCGGTGAGCATGTTGGAGTTGACCGCGCCGAACGTCGATACCATCACGCCGAGCGCAACCCACTTGCCGGCTTCGGAGCCGATGAGCGTCGAAAACAACTCGGCGGCGACCGCGCTGGAACCGGCGATCTTTTCCAGCGGCATCGTTAGATGATAGGAAAGATTCGCGGCCGCATAGACGGCGATGACCAGCCCCATGCCCAAGGCGAGCCCGCGGGGAACGTTGCGCTGCGGGTCGCGAACTTCTTCGACGACGGGGCCGATATTGATCCAACCGTCGTAGGGCCACATCACGGCGATCATCGCCAACAGCACGCCGCGCCAGAGCGACGCGCCGCTTTCGGCCGGCCAGAGCGGAGCGAGATTCGCCGTGTCGACGCGACCCATGAGATACGGCAACACGATCACCAAACCCAAAAAGCCGACCTTGGCGACGCCGGTCAGATTCTGCAGATGGGCCGTCCAACGCGTGCTGTAAAGATTTAACAGCGCGAGCACGACGACCAGCCCGACGGAAACGACTTCCAACCCGAGGCGGCTGAGCGGCACGACTTGGCCGAGATAGATCGCCGTGGCGACGGCCAGCGCTCCGATTGAGCCGGTCCGCACGACCCAGAACTCCGTCCAGCCCCAGAGAAAGGCCGTGAGCCGGCCGTAGGCCTCGCGCAAATAAACGTACGGGCCGCCGGCTTGCGGGAGCATCGCAGCGAGTTCGGCCAGCGAGAGGCAACCGCAGAGCGTGATGCCGCCGACGCCGATCCATACGGCCAGGATGAGGGCGACGCTCGGCAACTCGCGGGCGGCGATCCCCGGCTTCAAGAAGATGCCGCTGCCGATCACGGAGCCGACGACGACCATCATGGCGTCGAACGCCCCGAGCACGCGCGGTAGCGTGCGGAGCGGCGGCGGGTTTGGTTCGACGTCGGACATCGGCCGCGAGTTTAACGCGGAAACCGCACCGCTGCCGGCGGCGGCGGAAAATATTCTTCGCGTCGGCGAACTCGCGACTACTTCACTTCCCACACGCGGGCCGCACCGTCGCGCCCGACGGAGGCGAGGAGCGTGCCGTCGCCGTTGAAGGCGACGCCATGAATCGCTTGGTCGTGCCCGAGGAACGTCGCGAGGAGTTCGCCTGTTTCGGCGTTCCAGAGTTTCACGGCGCCGTCGTTGCCGCCGGTCGCGAGTTTCGATCCGTCGGGGGAGTAATCGACGCCCCAAACATCGCCGTTGTGAGCCTGCCACGACTTGAGCAGCTGCCCGCTCGTGGTATCCCAGATTTTTACGGTGCGATCCCAGCTCGCGGTGGCGAGCCGGCGACCGTCGCGATGGAAGTCCATGCCCCAAATCGAACCTTTGTGGCCTTCAAGCGGAAGCTTGTAGGCGAGCGTTTTCGCGTTCCACAGCCGGACGACATAATCGTTGCCGCCCGAGGCGAGCGTTGCGCCGTCGGGCGACAGGGCCAAAGAATAGACCACACCGTTTTGTTTGGCTTCGGCGAGCGGCTTCACGTGGGCATCGTCGGCGGCCAGCGACCACGCGCGGATCACGCCGCCGCGATCGCCGACGTAGAGCACTTGATCGTCGGCGGAAATGACCATGCCGCGGGCGGCGTTATCGTGTTGAAACGTGCGGAGCGGTTCGGCTTGGTTCGGTTTCCAAAGCTTCACTTGACCGTCGTCGCCGGAGCTGACGAGCAGGTCGCCCTGATGGGTGAACCGCACGACCCACACGGTGCCGCGATGCGCCGGCAGGGTGGCCTTCACACTTTTTGTGGGCAGATCCCACAGGCGCACCGAACCGTCTTCGATACCCATCGCCAAGGTCTGGCTCGCGCCGTCGAAGGCCGTCGACCAAACGCCGCCGGCGTTGGCGGGGAAGACGGCGACCGGTTCGGCGGAGGAAACGGCCGGTTCCGTGGTGGTCGACGGCGAACGCAGCAAAGCGCCGGCCAACAAACCGATGCCGAGCGCCGCGGCGGCGATGACGCCGGCGAGGATTCGGTTGCGACGCCGCTGCTTACGCTGTTCGATTTCGCAGACTTCGGGCACGTCGTCGGACGATGTTTTCAGCAGCGCCCATTCAAAATCGAAGAGCTCGGCCAACTGCGCCGCGGTTTGAATGCGCTGCTCCGGTTTCTTCTCCAGCAGTTGCTGCACCGTGTCGGCGAACCATTGCGGGATGCGCGGATCGATCTCGCGAAGCGGCTTCGGCTTCACTTCCGCGATCTGCTTCAAGATCGCGAGCGCCGAGTTGCCCATGAACGGCGGCCGTCCGACGGCCATCTCATAAAGCACCGCGCCGAGGCTGAACAAGTCGGAGCGTTGATCCGGCTCTTCACCGAGCGCCTGCTCCGGAGCCATATACAGCGGCGTGCCGCTGACGAATCCGGTCCGCGTGAGTTTCACGTCTTCTTCGATGCGCGCCAGCCCAAAATCGGTGAGTTTCACCCGATCGTGCGGCGGTTCGAGCAAGATATTGCCCGGCTTGATGTCGCGATGGATCAGCCCTTGCGCATGCGCGGCGGCGAGGCCGTGGGCGGCTTGCATGCCGATGCGCACGACTTCCTTGATCGGCAGCTTTTGTTCGCGCTGCAGGCGCTGCTCGAGCGTGTCGCCGGAGATGAGCTGCATGACCAAATAGGCGACGCGTCCCTCCGAAGTTTTTTCCACTTGATGCACGGCCACGACGTTTTCGTGCGAGATCGACGCAGCGGCCCGCGCTTCGCGGCAGAAGCGCTGCTTGGCGATCTCGTCGTCGGCGAGTTCCGGATCGAGCACCTTGAGGGCGACGTTGCGGCGGAGCTTCGAATCGAACGCCTCGAGCACGACGCCCATGCCGCCGCGACCGAGAATCCGCATCACGTCGAAATGATCGAGCCTGCCCAGGTAGGCCGGATCGGCGGCCGGCTGCAGGAACGTAAACGAAGAACTCTTCACGCGGGCCGCGATCGACAGCCCTTCGGGACTGCGCGAGTCGATCGTCTGGGCGACGCCGCCGGGCGTATTGCTCGCGAACCCGTCGCCGCCGGCGGCCGCCTCGCGTTCGAGCGTCTTCAGCGCCGGCCAGAAGGCCGACGTCGCCGGCGCTTGCTCGCGATCGAGATGTTCGACGACCTGCGACAGGTTCGACTCGCCGACGGCGATCGACTCCAGCTTGGCTTGGCAGCACTCGCACGAGTCCATGTGCCGGACGCACTCGTCCTGGCGCTCGGCGGCGAGGCCGCCCGTCAGGAGTTGAGCGAGTTCTTCGGTGGGGGGGCACGCGATCGCGCTTTTCATGGCTCTCTCGTTCGGCGACGCAAACTTTTACGCTACCGCACGGCCTCCTGTTCTTCTTGGCGGCGCATCGTTTCGACTTCTTCCTTCAAGCGCGCGAGCACGCGGCTTTTGGCGACGTAAATCGCGCCCGGCGAAAGGCCGACTTGCTTGGCGACTTCGGCCGCGGCCAAGCCGTCGACGGCCGAGAGCCAAAACGCCCGCCAAGTCTTCTCTTGAAACTCCCCTTGGATCCGCTCCATGGCCAGCGCCGCGAGTCGGCGTTGATACTCCAATTCCCACGTCTCCTCGCCGTCGACTCCGTCGGGCTGCTGGTCGAGCAGGCGATTGGTCGTCGTATCGCCGGAGCCTTGCGGACGGATGCGCCGCGCCGAGAGGAAATTGAAGATCTTGTTGCGCGTGATCGTAAACAGCCAGCCGCGAAACGAGCCTTGGTTGCGATCGTATTCCAGGCGCCCGATGGCGTTGGAAACGGAACGCATCACGTCTTGCATCAGGTCGGCGGCGTCGGCGTCTTGCAAGCCCCGTTTCCGCGCGAAGCCATAGACGATCGGGCTGTAGAGGTCGACGAATTCCCGCCAGGCCGAGTGATTGCCGCCGTCGCGCAGCCGCACCAGCAGGCTGACTCGGGTGAGCGGACTGTCGTCGACGGGCATAGCTGGGCTCTCGCCGGCGGCTGTGAGAGACGTTCGCGCGGCCGTGCGGACGACCGAGCGGTATCCGACATGATACGCGCTTCCCGACCGGCGGACGATGGGGGGCGACCGATCGGAATCGGCCAATATAAAGGGGAGCGTCGCGAGCAGGCATGTCGCACCGAATTGGGCAGAACTTACGGCTGAGACCGGGATGCAAACGCACCCGTATTGGGAATACAGCCGGAAAAAGACGTTCTTACGCGCCGTGCCGACGAACTGGAGGCACACCGCGCCGCAAGCACGCTCTCGGCCGCGGGATCGCCGCCGACTTTTCTCGAAAATTTTATCGTCACGTCGTTTCGCTTTCGGCATCGAACGGATGGGCGGGGTGGCCGGGGAAAGGGTGAATCCGAGCCGCGAGCCACGCATTGCCGCCGCGATGAACGAACCGTTATGCTGGCGCCGATGTCGCCGGATTTGTCGATCGCCGATGACTCGCCGCGGCCGCACGAGAGCGAAGTGGGGCTTTTGGCGGAGTTGCGCGCCGGCGACGACGCCGCATTCGAACACTTAGTCCGCCGTTACGGTCCGCAACTCATGGTCGTCGTCAGACGTTACCTGCCGGAAGAGCACGACGCGCAAGACGCGCTGCAAGACACCTTTCTCTCCGCCTTCAACGCGATCGATCGCTTTCAGGGCGACGCGAGTTTGGCGACCTGGCTGCACCGCATTGCCGTGAACGCGGCGTTAATGAAGTTGCGTACGCGTCGACGGCGGCCCGAAAAGTCGATCGACGATCTGCTACCGCAGTTCGTCGACGACGGGCATCGCGCCGAACCGCGGGCGGAGTGGACCGCGACTCCTGATCAACTGCTGGCCGATCGGGAAACGCGCGACTTGGTGCGCCGCGCAATCGATCAACTTCCGGACGGCTATCGCACGATCCTCTTGTTGCGCGACATCGACGAACGATCGACCGAAGAGACGGCGGAGCTGCTGGGCTTGAGCGCGGCGAACGTGAAGACGCGGTTGCATCGCGCGCGGCAGGCCTTGCGCGAACTGCTCGATCGGCGGCTCGGGGAGGCGTCGCGATGACGAAGCCGACGAACGAGATCACCGGCACCGAATTGATCTGTCGCGAAATCTGCGACTTCTTGATGTCGTTTCTCGACGGCGAATTGCCCGAGCGCGAGCGGCTGATCTTCGAGAAGCACTTAGCGATTTGTCGCGAGTGCGTGAACTATGTGGAAAGCTACAAAACGACCGTCGCGCTAAGCAAACAGACTCTGCAAGACCCTTGCGCCGTTCCGCAGCCGCCGGTGCCGGACGATCTTGTGAAAGCGATTCTCGCCGCGCGCAAGAAATCGTAGGTCGTTCGGCCGCGCACCGCTTCTCCGTGGAAGTCGTACTCGGCCCGGCTTATACTGAGCGCAACGTGTTGAATTGCGCTTCGCCGGGAGTAGGGTTCGATGGTCATTCGTACGACGTTGCTTGCTTTACTTGTCTTAGGCTCCGTCGCCGCCGCCGCCGAATCGGCCGCTGCGCCGAAATCGATCGAGGGGGAGTTTCTTTCGAATATTCGTCAGGTGACGAGCGGGTTCGTCAAAGCCGGCGAAGGCTATTTCTCGCCCGACGGCAAGCAGATCGTTTATCAAGCGGTGTCGAAAGACTACCCCTTCTATCAGATCTACACGCAACCGCTGCAAGCCGCGGGCACGCTGATGCCCGAGCCGCGGCTGGTAAGCACCGGCCGTGGACGCACCACTTGCGCGTATTTCTCGCCCGACGGTAAGAAGATCCTGTTCGCATCGAGCCACCTCGACCCGAACATGAGCATGGTCGAAGAGGCGGAGCGGAAGCAGCAAGCGGAAGACGCCAAGGCCGGCCGACGGCGGCGATACGAGTGGCCGTTTGATCCGGCGACCGATATTTTCGAAGTCGGCGTCGACGGCGGGCCGCTGAAGCGCTTGACCGACGCTCCGGGCTACGATGCCGAAGGAGCCTACTCGAAGGACGGCACGACGATCGTCTTTTGCAGCACGCGCGACGGCGATCCCGACCTCTTTGCCATGAACGCCGACGGCTCGAACGTCCGCCAACTGACGAACGCCGACGGCTACGACGGCGGCCCGTTTCAATCGCCCGACGGCAAATGGGTCTGCTACCGCACCGATCGGAAGAAGAAAGAACACCTGCAGATCCATGTGATGAAGATCGACGGCACGGGGGACACGGCCGTGACCGACGATGCGAACTCCGTGTTCTGGGCGCCTTATTGGCATCCGACGGAGCCGTACCTGATTTGGACCGGCGCGGATCATTCCGATCCCGACGCGCGACCGAATTACGACTTGTGGCTGATGAAGTACGAAGTGGCGGACGGCGAGTTCAAGCCGGGCAAGCGGTGGCGCGTGACGGATCACCCGACGGGCGACGTGCTGCCGGTCTTTTCGCCCGACGGCAAGCAACTCATGTGGACGAGCAATCGCACGCCGGAGCATGCTAGTCAACTGTTCATCGCCGACTTTAAGTTGCCGGAATAACCGGCCGTCGCAAACAAACGATCGGCTCGGCGCATCGTTTTCGACGACCGGCGGCGCGTCGTCGCCGTCGAGATGAGTTCCCTAGATCGAGGAGTCGTCACCGTGCGAGCGATCTCGTTGCGTATTCTGGCAGGCTTTGCGGCCGTCTACTGCTGCGTCTGCGTCGCCGCGGCCGCCGAGCCGGCGAAGAAGCCGAACATCGTCTGGATCATCGTCGATGATATGTCGGCCAATCTTTCGTGCTACGGCGAGCGTCTGATCAAGACTCCGAACGTCGATCGGCTCGCCGCCGAGGGGACGCGCTTCGCCAAGGCGTTCACCACCGCGCCGGTCTGTTCCCCTTCGCGCTCGGCGCTGATCACCGGCATGTATCAAACGACGATCGGCGCACACAACCATCGGAGCGGTCGCGGCACGGAGAAGATTTATCTCCCCGACGGCGTCGTGCCGGTGCCGGTCCTCTTCAAGCAGGCCGGCTACTACACCGCGATCGGCGGCGGCGTGGCCTCGCCCAAGGCGGAGGCCAAGGCCGCGCAGAAGAAGAAGGGACGCACCGGCGGCGGCGGACTCGGCAAGACCGACTACAACTTCGAGTACGATCCGACGATGTACGACGGAGCCGATTGGTCGGGCCGCGCCGCAGGTCAGCCGTTTTTCATGCAGGTACAACTCTCCGGCGGCAAGCAGCGCGGCGGTACCGATGCGAGCGCGAGCGCGCTCTCGAAGCGCGCCGCGGAGCGATACGGCGCGGCGGTGAAGCCGGAAGACGTCACGTTGCCGCCGTACTATCCGCGAGATCCGGTGTTGCTGCGCGACTGGGCGGCGTATCTCGATAGCTGCCGGTTTACCGACGAGGCCGTGGGGAACGTCATCGCGCGATTGGAGAAAGAAGGGATTCTCGACGAGACGATCGTCTGCTTCATGACCGATCACGGCATCAGCCATGCCCGCGGCAAGCAGTTTCTTTATGACGAAGGAATCCACGTTCCGCTCGTCATCCGCGGGCCGGGTATTCCGCAGGGCTCGGTGCGAGAAGACCTCGTCGAACACCTCGACCTAGCGGCCACGTCGTTGGCTCTGGCCGGCCTCGAACGGCCGGCCGGGATGCAGAGCCGCGATTTGTTCGCCGAGAACTTCCACCCGCGCGACGCCGTGTTTGCGGCCCGCGACCGCTGCGACGAAACGGTCGAACACATTCGAAGCGTGCGAACCGAGCGGTACAAGTACATCCGCAACTATCTCAATCAGCGGCCGCACTTCCAGCCGAATAACTATAAAGACGGCAAAACGATCGTGCAGACGATCCGCCGGTTGCACGCGGAAGGAAAGCTCGACGCACTCCAGGAAAAGCTGCTATTCACAGTGCCGAGGCCGGCCGAAGAGCTTTACGATCTCGACGCCGACCCGTTCGAGACGAAGAACTTGGCCGACGATCCGGCGCACGCCGCAACGCTCGCCGACATGCGAGGGCGATTGGAAACATGGGTTCGCGAGACCGGCGATCGCGGCGCGCAGCCGGAATCGACGGCCATGTACGACAGCGACATGAAGGTTTATGTCGGCGAGAAGAAAGCCGGCGACCCGAAACGCGCCGAAACCGAAGCGAACATCCGCCAGATGAAAGCTTGGGCGGCGGAAGGGAAATAGCGGAGAGCGCCAAAGATTCTTAGCGAGCCGTTCTAGATCTTCTGTTTCATGCCTTTACCGCCGCCGGACTTGAGCGGCCAGTACTCATTTTCGGAGTGCGACGTTTCGAGGATGCGCTCGATGCGGCGCACGACTTCGGGATGCTCCGCGGCGACGTCGTGTCGCTCGGCGAGATCCGTTTTCAGATCGTAGAGCTTAAGCGGCTTGCCGAAAGTGCGAATGCCTTTCCAATCGTCGAGCCGCACGGCCTGCTGCGATGCGCCCCCTTCGTGGAATTCCCAATAAAGGAATGGATGCCCGGCTTGCGGACGTCGGCCGGCATCCTCGGCCGTGTTGTTCAACAACGTCGGCACGAATGAGACGCTGTCGAGGCTCGCGGGATCGACGAGCGACGTAAGATCCGCTTCGCTCAATTCCGCGCAGGTCGCCATCAAGTCGCCGAAGTAGGCGACATGATCCGAAGTGCGCCCGGCCGCGATCGTGCCCGGCCACCAAGCGATGAACGGCACGCGAATGCCGCCGTCGGTCATGCTCCGCTTGTAGCCGGAAACGGGACCGCTGGGATCGAAGCGTTCCGGATCGTGGCCCGACTCTTTGTGCGGGCCGTTGTCGCTGGAGAACATCACAAGCGTATTTTTGTCGAGCCGCAGTTCGCGCAGTTTGTCGACGACGCGGCCGACTTGCGCATCCATGTGCGTGATCATTGCCGCGTGCCCGCGATCGGGAGCAGGCCACGGCTCATCGGCATAGATGCCGTAGTCGGGCACTTCCGCGCCGTCGCGGAGTTTGTTCGTGCGCTCGTTATTGGCGTGCGGGGTCGTCAGCGCCAGGTACAAGAAAAAATGTTCGTTCTTGTGACGTTCGAGAAAGGCGAGCGATTCGTCGGCAAAGAGATCGGTGGTGTACTGCTTGCGCACCGCGGCATAGCCGCCTCCGCCGTCGCCGACGGGCGTAACGACGTTGCCCAACGATTCGCGTCGCTGATTGCGCCAGAGATAATCGGGATAGTGGTTGTGGGCGTGCACTTGACTGAGATAGCCGTAGAACTCGTCGAAGCCTTGCTTGCCGGGAATCCCTTCGTCGCCCGGCAGGCCGAGGCCCCACTTGCCGACGAGGCCGGTCGTGTAACCGGCGGCTTTCAACACCTCGGCCACGGTCACGTCGTCCGCGCGGAGCATCTGCGCTTGCGGATTATCACGCCCGGCATTGCCGCGCACGCGCGTGTGTCCGACGTGCCGCCCCGTCATGAGCACGCTTCGCGACGGAGCGCAGACGGTGCTGCCGGCGTAAAACTGCGTGAATCGCAACCCTTCGGCGGCGAGCCGATCGAGCTGCGGCGTGCGAATGATCCGCTGCCCGTAGCAACCGAGTTCGCCGTAGCCGAGATCGTCGGCCAAGACAAACACGATATTCGGCGGCTCGGCCGCGCTGCGGGAGGCCGCGGCGAGCGACGTCGCCGACACGACGACGAGCATTGCCGCCCGCCGAATCCAGTTCCGCGGCGCACCTTGCCCGCGGTCGTTGCGGCAATCAAGAATTAAGTTCGGCATATCCATTCGACGGAAAATAAAAACGGCCGGACGACGTAAAAAGGAGTCGTCCGGCCGTTCAATATCGTCACTCGCGCCGCGGCGGTCAAACTCGAACGTTCTTCCGCGGCGACTTGAGTCTTGCGATTGCGAGTCGATCCTTCGACTTATGGAATGCTCACGGTCACGATACCCGTGAAGCCGGCGCCCGTATTGCCGCCGCCGTCGGTCAGAGTATCGGTTCCGGCGCCGCCGTCGACCTTCAACGAGGTCGTGAATGTCGAATTACTCGCGTTCACAACGTCGTTGCCCGCGCCGAGCTTGATGTCGGTGATGGCGGCGATCAAGGCGTCGACGACCAGGTTGTCGACCCCCTTGCCGGAAACGAACGTCAGATTGCCAAGCGTCGAACCGGTCACGTTGACCGTGTTGTCGCCGTCGCCGACTTTGACGTCGGTCTTGGCCGACAACACGCCGTCGAGTTTCAGGACGTCGAAGCCCGCGCCGGTTTCGATGAGCAGGCTCGTCAATTGAGTGAGGCCTGCCTTGTAGACGTCCGTCAGTTCGACGTAGTTCTCGCCCGCGCCGAGCTTGAGGCTCACCGCGGCCGCGGTCGTCGTATCCATGTAGACGTTGTCATCACCCTTGCCGGTCGTCACGGCGATGTTGGCCGCGACATTCGTCGAATTGAGGTTGACCTCGTTGTCGCCCGCTCCAAGATTCGCGGTGAGACTCCCGCTGATCGTCGAACTGCCGACGTTTAGTTCGTCGTACTCGTTCGAGCCGGTCACGGTGAGAGCGCCTTGCACCGTGGTATTGTAGACGGACGTGTCATTTTCCCCGGCCCCACCGCTGATCGTGAGCGAGTTCTTGATCAGTGGATTGGCCAACCCGGTGCTGAAATAGGCGCGGTCGTTTCCGGACGACAGATCGATGAGCGTCGTGCCGGTCGTCGCATTCACGGTCAGCCCATACCCATAAAACGTATCGTCGCCGGAGCCGAGCTGCGCTTTGAGCGTTCCGGTCGTTAGATTATTAGTAGAGACATAGTCATAATCGGAGCCGGTCGAAATCGTCGTCGCCGTGGTGACGTTGACGCCGGAGAGATAGACCGAGTCGCCGTGATTGCCGCCGTTGATGGTCAGGCTCTTGAATGACGCGGCTAGGTTCGAACTATTGTCGATGTTGACGTAGCCGTAGCCGTTGCCCGACTTGATCGTCACCGCCGAGTTC
>JAEUIN010000115.1 GCA_016793115.1 Planctomycetaceae bacterium | reverse complement strand
TGCTTGCCAACGGGCAAACGCCCGACTGGATGAAATTCGCCTTCATGGTCATGGCGATCTTACTCGGCTCTTTCTATGCGATGTACAAGTGGTACCACGCGTGATAACGGAGCCGTTTGGCGATCCGGCACAGCGAGAACCCCGTCGCGGCCCGCCTTGTTCGCGGCGGCCCCGTTCGGTACCATGAAATATCGCTCCTCGGGGGGTAAGCGAATGGTTAGCGGCGACACTGGAAATCTGACCGAACGCCGCAACTAGCTCGCCTCCTATTCTTCTCTCAGTGCGTTTCTAGCACTTCTGGCACACGCCGAAATGTGGCGTTTTTCGTGCCGACCATTGCAAGTTCCCTTGCGACGCGTGACGAACAATGTTACACACTTTGTGTGAACGTGTTCTATAAGGCGTCGAACTCTTCTGAAACTTGCGAGGGTGTCATGGCCGATAAATCCGGCAGCGGCGAAACAGTTCGCGTCCAAGTGACGCTGACCGCCGAGACGGGGCAGAAGGTGCGAGAGTTGGCCGATCGCATGAACGTGAGCGACTCGAAGATGATTCAGTGGCTGGTGGATGCAGCCATCGAAGATCAAGAGTGGATGATAAAGCTCGTTACGTCACGATTCGCGAAGGCGGTGGCAGGCGTCTTCGGGAAGAAAATACCGCGTTCGAAGAAGGAAGACTGAAAAGGGCACCAAACTCTAAGAAGCAAGGAGGCTTCAAATGGGAATGGAATTGAACGTGAAAGTACTGTCGTCGGGCACAGTCATATCGATGACCGCCTGCCGTGAGTTAAGCATGGTCGAGGGAATGACCGTTCACCAAATTGCGAAAAATGGCGGGGCCGACGTCATCGACCGCCTCGCCAGAAAGCTCGAACAGTTCACCGGGCAACACCCGCGAATTGAAGTGCTGTCCATCGACGACTTTCAGCGGCGGGAAAGAGCTCGAAGAGACGCCGCGAGCGACAACGACGTGAGCGACGCGGCTTGAGCGTCGCGAATCGTCGTGGTCGCGGCGGCATACCGGTTAGAAATTGAGAAGATAGGCCGCACGAACGAAGCGACACACTCCAAGTGTGTCAGCGAAGTAAGTGTTGCGGCCGTAGGACAGAACCGTAGATCGAGCGGAGCGAGTAGCGACTAAAAACGAAAAGCCCCGGCTGCTGCCAATGTTTGGCGACGGAAGCAGCAGCCGGGGCGAGTCACCATCACATGGAGGAAGCCATGCGTGGCAAGTGTTCGTGCAATTGTAGCGGTGCTGCGCGATCGCGTGAAGACGATCGCTGCGGCGTTTCGGCCTGTCGCGGCGGCGAAGCCGCCGCCTGCCGCTGTGTTATTTCACAATCAGCGGCAAGTCTGTGCCAAAGCCAATCAACGAACCTGGGCGAGGTCGTCGGGTTCGTCGAGAAAATCAAACGGGGCCGCTGCAAGTCGTGGTTCTGCGAGAACGGGCAATGCCTCAAAGCCTCGGGCCGAACGTTAAAGCGTCGCCTGATGCCCGTGCTTGAAACCTTCAAGGGCCTCTTGATGCTCACGCTCACCGTCGACCCGAAGCTATTCCCAACACCGCTCGAAGCGTTTCAGTTTCTTCGGAAACGTCGGTGCGTGGCCAAGGCCCTCGCGGAGCTTCACCACAAAGGTCTTTTGCACTCACGGCGTTACTTCTACGTCGTGGAATGGCAAATGGGCAAAGGTAACGAGGCAGGAACGGAAATGCCACACTTTCACGTTCTGGTGGACGCCGACTTCATACCGTTCGAGGCGCTCAAGGAGGCCTGGAACAAGTACCGGCCGAAGTGGGCGCCGCCCGTGTTCGGCAACGCTCCCGCGTTCGGGCACGTTCGAATTTCCAAACGGAGCTTCGCTGGTGGCGCCGCTCATGCGGCCCACTATGCGTGCAAGTACCTTATGAAGCATCCGGAGAAAGGCTACCCCGAGTATGTCCGCTTTGCGAAGCTTCAAATAAAACGCTTCTCCACGAGTCGTGGCCTGTTGGCAAGCGGGAAGCCAGCGACTCCACGCGATCGACGCGACAAACACGCGGACGACTGCTCTTGCGGTGAGTGTGAAGCCCGCCGCGAACGGAGAACGACGATCGCGGAGCGGACCGCTCGCTGTGGTCAAACCACGATCTTGACCCGCGTGCCTTTGCACGCAACCGCCGACGGCGAGCTGAAAGAAGGTCGGCCGCGTTTCATTGCCCGAGCCAAGGTACCGTTTGCAGAAGTGCTTTGGCTGATGGGCGTCGAGGATGAACCGGCGACCTCGTACGAAGTCACGCCTGCTCAATGGGAAGACATTCTGCGGCTCGACGAGAGCCAACGCGGGCTGAGCGATGCCGTATCCCTCAGTAGCGACCATCCGCTCATCAAAGGCCATCGGAGAAAATCGGCATGAAGCGAACCAAAGAAGCGACAGGCGTCATCAACGCGAACGAACTCTACACCCTGCAAACCGTGATGGACATTCTCGGCCTCGGCTACAAGGCCTACACGGTCATGCGTCGCCAGGGCTTGCCGATCATTCGGCAGGGAACGCGCAAGTACGTCTCCGGTCGGCAACTCATCGAATTCATGGAGGGCAAAGCCCATGTTGAAAAGCAAGGTCAACGTGATTCACACGAAGGGCCGACCGCACCTGCTGCTTCGATGGAATGAACCGGGCACGCGAATAATTCGGCAGAAGACCTCGGGCACCGCGAATCGTCGTGAGGCCGAAAAGCTCGCGGCGCAACTCGAAGCGGATCTGAACGCCGGTCGCGTGTTCGCTGTATCTCGTGTAGGTTGGGCCGACTTTCGGGAACGGGTCGAAGATGAACGCTTCGCCTTCCTAGCCGAAGGAACCGCCGGGCCGATTCGCTCCGCGTTGAATCACGTAGAACGTTTGCTGCGGCCGAAGTATCTAAGCGACCTCACCACGCAAGCTCTCTCGGCGGCCTTCGCGAAGCTTCAGGACGAGGGCTTGAAGCCGGCCACGCTCTCGGGCTTTCGGGCTCACTTGCGTTCGCTCCTGTCGTGGGCGGCGTCGATGCACATGCTCGCCGTCGTGCCTGAAATTCCCAAGGTGCGAATGCCGCGAGGTAAAACGCTTATGAAGGGACGGCCGCTCTCTGGAGTTGAGTTCGTCCGAATGCTTCGAGCCGTCCCGCGTGAACGTCCGAAGGACAGCCGCCTATGGAGGCGGTTTCTGATCGGCCTCTGGCGGTCGGGCCTGCGATGTGGAGAAGCGTTGCAGTTGTCGTGGGAACCGTCGGCCGCAATCTCGGTCGACCTCACCGGCCGCTTTCCTCGGCTCCGTATCACGGCCGCCGCGGAGAAGGGCCGCCGAGATCGACTGCTGCCGATAGCTCCCGACTTTGCAGCCTGGCTGCTACGAACGCCGGTCGCAAAACGTGTCGGCCTAGTGTTCGGCATCGTGGGTCGGGCAGGGCGTCGACCGATGACGGTCAAACGCGTCAGCCGCATCGTTGCAGCGATCGGCCGCGCGGCCGGAGTCGTCGCGAACGATCAGGAGCAAGCCTTCGCCTCGGCCCACGATCTGCGTCGCTCGTTCGGTACGCGGTGGTCGTCGCTAGTCCAGGCGTCGGAATTGAAGCTACTAATGCGACATGAAAGCATTGAAACCACGCTGCGTTATTATGTTGCACACGAAGCCGATGATCTTTCGGAACGGTTGTGGAAAGCCGCTGCGCGTAGCTAAGATGATAAAGCTGTGCGAACTAAATCGTGGCAACATCGCTGGGCATAAATATGGGTTGGTTCTCTCGATGGACTCCGCTTGAATCGGGCCTTATCGATGTCTATACGCAAACGTTTCAAGCGGAGGGAAAGTCCGTTGCTGAAGCAACAACAATGGCGGAACAGCTACTTCTCAAATCAAAGCAAATCGTAAAAGAGAGAGGTCTCCAGGACGCCCGCCCAAACTTTGGGGATTATCTCCTATCAATCGAACATTCAGTTCCTGAGGTGGCTGCGCGGCTGAGTTGGGTAAGAGCGGAAGGCGCGACGGATGAAGATATTCGACAATGGAACAATCTTCATGCTCTGGAACGCGTAATGATCGAGCAGGCAGACGAACTCGCGCGTACTGTCATGTACGTGACGCTCAGAAAAGCGGGGATACCCGCAGAAGCAGCCGCCAAGCGAGTATTTCAGTTCCACGCAAAATTCGAAGGCGACGACAGCGGGCCAGTTGACGATCGCCCCCTTCCATACGAACTGAAATTTCGGATTCTTACTTTTACCGAGAGTAGCTATGCGGCAGCGGCATCCTTTCGCGCACAGGCAGAAGCCTCAAGCTCGTTCAACGCCGTGATCCGCCGGGCCATTCGAGAAAAGCGACTATAAGAATTTGAGATTGCTTTACCGTGGTTTGAAGCACATCGTTCCATCCTAGCTTGCCCGTAATGTGACGTCTTAGTAGGATAAGCTGAAGGTTGTGACACAGAGCATGGCAGTGGCACAATCCGAACCAACGACCAAGCGAAACGGAGAACGCAAAGTCAGTTGTGATAGAAGGTTGAGAGAAGCCCCGGGGGGTAAGCGAATGGTTAGCGGCGACACTGGAAATGTCGTGCCGGGCAACCGGTTGCGGGTTCGACTCCCGTGCCCTCCGCTTTGATTTTGGGTTCGAGCGAAATGCGTTAACGGGCCGTCACCTGCTGCCGAGGTCGACGGCCCTTTTCGTGCGCAATCTTCATGGATGTTTTTGCCCGTCGAACGCTGGTTCCGCCCGACTTTTCGGCCACGGCACCTGCGCTGCTGGTCGAAGGTTCTTGGCCGGACGATGCGCCGCACCGGCAGGCTCTCGACGACTTGATCGCGTCGCCGCGGTTTGCGTATCTCGATCGCGAGGCCCAGCGGCTCGTCGAGCAACTTGCGACGGCCGCCGCGCCGACCGGCGCGGACCAGCCGAACTTCGCCGACGTCAACACGCTCAAGCTCCGTTATGCGGCCGTGAAGTGGCTGCGGATCGTCGCCTATTGTCGGCACTGGCCCGCGACAATTCCCGACGACTGCGCGGTCACGCTCCATGTCGCCGGCGAGCAAGACGCGGAATACGCGGCCCTCTGGCAACGCGCGGCCGACGCGTACGGCTTCCGGCTCGACATCCGCGGCCTATCGTCGACCGCCGAAACATCGACCTCGCCGACCGCCCCGTCGGCGCCGGCCGGTCCGGCTTGGAAACGCTGGCTCGCTCGGGCCTTTGCCGATCGTTCCGAGCGCCGATCGCAGGCAACGACAAACAAGCCGCGCATTCTGTTCGTCGGTAACCCTCGCTTGCTCGACGGCGTTTGTGATGAAGCCCGACGGCGCGGCGTCGAAGTCGCGTGGCTTTACGATCAACTCCCGGCGCGGGCCTGGCTGCGGCGGATCGGGCAGGGCGTTTCTTGGCTTACCTGCGAACGTGCGTCCGTCGACTCTGAATCGATTCCTCGCCAACTGCTTGCCGGCGAAACGTCCGTCAACCAGCTCGAGTACGAAGGAGTCGACCTCCGCTCCACGGTTGAAGCCTGGTATCGCCACTGGGCTCCGCAACAGGCCGGCAAACAAACGCGGCAATGGTCCGCCGTGGCACGGCATTTCGCCGAACGGCGTTTCAATCACGTGCTGCTCGATGAAGACGCGACGCCGCTCGCACGGACCGTTATTGCACATGCCAGGGCGGCCGGCGTGCCGTCGTGGGTCGTGCAACACGGCGTCTGCGGCGTGCGGTTCGGCTTCGTTCCCTTGCGAGCCGACGG
>JAEUIN010000113.1 GCA_016793115.1 Planctomycetaceae bacterium | reverse complement strand
TGCCGCGGCCGGCACGATCGGCGAACAGCTTCTTGCCGTAGTCCATGTCGCTCGGCGAGATCGGCGAGTCGTCGGCCCAACCGACGATGTCGTGATTGCCGATCGTGTTGTAGACCGGCATATCAAAATCGCGACAGCAGTGGTCATAAAGCTTCCAAAGCCGATCGATTCGAGCCTTGTCGACCTTTAAGCAATCCATCACCAAATCGCCGCCGGTGATGACAAAGTCCGGACGGGGGCGAAGTTCGTTGACGTGCGCGATGCACTTGCGGAAGCCTCGCTCGGCGCCGAGTTCCGGCTGCACGTGGATATCGGTGAGGTGGACGAAGCGAAACTTCCGTGCCGGTGCGGGTTCCGCGGCCGTGAGCAGACGAGTCGACGTTGCACCGGCGGTAAGTGCGGCGGCTCCGAAACGAAGGAAGTCGCGTCGCGCGAAAGAAGAGTTCATGGAAGCGATCCAATCGAACGGTTATAACGGCGGGCGAATGACAAGCCGCGCCGTCGGCACGCTTGCGATTGAGCGTTTCCGCAACACCGCGGGTACTCCAAGTCACACGATTATCAGCAGAGGCTTGCCGAAGGCAAGAACCAACGATGGGCCTAAGAATCTTGCTCACCGGCGCCACACGCGGGCTCGGCCGCGCCATGACCGAGGGATTTGCGGATTTGGCGCATACCGTCGTCGGTTGCGGTCGCGACGCGAAAGCCGTTGTGGAAATGCAGAGCCGACTGGGATCGCCGCACCGCTTCGACGTGGTCGACGTCGCCGACGATGCGCATGTCGCGAAATGGGCCGCGGCGGTTGGTGCGAGCGAGCAACCGTTTGATCTCGTGTTAAACAACGCCGCCGTGATGAACGAAACTCGACCACTGTGGGAAGTGCCGGCCGCGGAGATGCGGAAGCTCGTCGAAATCAACATTCTCGGCCCGGCCAACGTCGTGCGGCATTTCGTTCCGCCGATGGTCGCGCGCGGCAGCGGCGTAATCGTCAACTTCAGTTCCGGCTGGGGACGTTCGACGTCGGCAGAAGTGGCGCCATACTGTGCGACGAAGTACGCGATTGAAGGGCTGACGCTCGCGTTAGCACAAGAGTTGCCTGCGGGCATGGCCGCCGTGCCGCTGAATCCCGGCATCATCGATACCGACATGCTGCGCATGGCGTTCGGTGCAGATTCCTCCGCGTATCCCGACCCGAAACGTTGGGCCAAGAAAGCTGTGCCGTACATTCTCGGCATAGGGTCGAAGCACAACGGCCAATCGCTGAGCGTGCCGAGTTAGTTTCGTGTGCCACTGGTGGCTCGTCCACCAGTGCGATTCCAAGTGCGTCGGAACGCTGGTGGGCAACCCGCCAGTGGCACACTGACATCGTCGCTTACGACGAACTCTGCAGCTCGCCGCCCAATCGCGTCTTGAGCGATTGCAGCGCCGCGATCGATTCCAAGCCTTGCAGCCCGAAGCATTCCCAAAGGAGCAGCAGAGCGCCATTGACGCTGCCGGCCGCGAGTTCGCTACGGAGCGTCATCGCCTTCTGCAAAAACTGCGGGCGCTCGGCCAGTTGTTCCTGGAACCGACGGGCACATTCGCGTCCGCGGTTATGCGAAACGTCGAGTAACCCGGCCAAGACGATGCCGGCCCCGTCAAGATCGTTGGCCATCACCCGTTCTGCGAACGATTGAAACGTGATCGCCGGCGGAGCGGGCAGGGCAGGGGCGGTCGTCACCGTCGTGACACTGGAGGCTTCGGCGTAGTACACCGTACCATCGGCGGCGTACACCGTGCTGTCGGCCGAGACGTCGCTTATCGATTCCGATGCGGAAACCTGCTCCGGTTCGTAACCAAGCGCCGGCTGCTGCGGCGCCGAGACGATATCTTCGTTCGTCGGCACCGGCGCGTCTTCGATCGGCGGTAGGTTGTTGAGCAACATTTGCACGTTGTTCAACCGCAGGCCGATCTGCTCCTGCACCGCGTCGATTTCGCTGGCGTATGATAGGCCCAAAGCGTCTTCCAAGATCGCCTCGCGGCTTTCCAGAATTCGCTCGGTGAGCCGCTCCGCGAGGATATCGCGGGCCTGCTGGAGAACCGAAATCGCTTGCGCTCGCTCGTTCATTCGCTCGCTCGCCCTCGCTCGAGGCGACCTCGTAACCGGTATCCTTATCAGAATAGGCGTGCGAGGCCCGCTGGGCAACCGTTTTCACCGGCCGTGCGGCTTAGCGCCCGGCATCGCCTTCGCCCGAACCTGCGGCAGCCGGGGCATTTCCGGCTTTCGGCAAATGGTTGATGGTCTTCAGCGTGCTGGAAATCAGCAGCACGACAAGCACCAAGCCAACGAGCAGCGTGAGCCATTTTCCGGCTTGAGCCCGCAACTTTTTGCCCAGGTCGCTTCGGCCCACGAGAAAGCTGGCCAGCGCAAACACGCCGAACGCCAGCAACACCTTCGTGCCGAACAAGGCGTGGTAGAGCGGGCCGTCGAACTTATAGGTGCGGATGATCAGGAAAAAGTTGAAAAAACCCGTTGCCAGCAGCACCGCGATGGCCGCCATTACGACCTTCGACCAACGGCTCCGTACGGCTTCGCGCAAGGCCTGCCGTTCGGCATCGGGCAACGTTTCCGAGGCCGGGTGCAGCGC
>JAEUIN010000102.1 GCA_016793115.1 Planctomycetaceae bacterium | reverse complement strand
GTCCGGCCGATACGGTTGCAAAGCCATCGGGCCGAGCACACGGTGCGGAAGCGGATAGGCGAACAAGAGGGAGACCAAACCGGCCAGAGCGATGCTCGCCGCGGTAAGTCGACCGGGCCGCATCGATTCGAGCCGGCCGGGAACCCGCAAGAAAGCGAACAACCGGTAGAGCGGAACGCCGACGAGGGTGACCAACGAAAATATGCCGAGGGCTCGCGCGAGGTGTTCGAGTTTGTAGGGACGAGCCACGGCGACGAGGATCAAAATAATTGTGAACGTGACGGAGATGCGATAGAGAAACGACGCGACGGCATAAGCCGCGTACCAGCCGCGACGACGCACGGGCAACAATGGATCACGGTCGGCTTGCTCACGGCTGAACAGCTTTAACACCGCGTTGCGAACGACCGCATTGCAGCGTTCCGCGAGGTTCGGCACTTCAACCAGATCGCTTAATATGTAGTAGCCGTCGTAGCGCATCAGCGGATTGCCGTTGAAGACGACCGTGCTGACCGAGCAGACGGTCATCACGCCGAGACACAGTTGATGCAGCAGGCCGGGTTCGGACATCCGCCAGATGAACACCGCCAGCGACGCCAAGAGAAGTTCGACGTAGATACCCGCCGCACCGACGGCGGCGCGACGCCGTTTATCGGGAAAGCGATAGGAGTCGGTGACGTTGCAGTAGAGGCAAGGCGTGAACACGAGGATCATCACGCCCAACTCGTGGCAATGGCCGCCGAAGTGCTTGCAGACGAGTCCGTGGCCGAATTCATGCAAAATTTTCACGCCGCCGAGGATTGCCAATAACGCGAGCATCGTCGTCGGCGTGAAGAAGCTTTCGTAGGCGGAGATCTCGCCGATGAGCGTTCGCCAGTTCGCGGCCGCCGTCGCGACCGCCGCCAAGATGAACAGGCAACTCGCGAGAAAAAACGGACGCGACAAGAGCGGACGGACGAACGGATACAGCCGGTCGAACAACCAAGCCGGATCGATGCCGCGGAATTGGATTGCCAGCGGATTGGTCCAACGTCGCAGGCGTTCGCCGCGGGCACGTTTTTGGCCGCGCTCGTGAATGCCGATGCCGTGCCCTTCGCGCTCCGGAATCAATAGCTGCGAGCGGTAGAGCATGTTAACGAAGCGAGCGACTTCTTCGGGGCGCAAGCGATCGGGCGGAAACTTAGCTTCGTAGAACGTCACCAAGTCGTCGATGCTATGTTCGCCGTCGAGCAATTCGAATAAGGCGTATTCGCGTTCGTTCAGTCTGCAGAACCGCAACGACAGCGGGTCTTTGACGACCCAACGGCGCTCCATGCCGAAACGTTGCTGGATGATCTCCAGATCGGGACGGCGGCGAAAGGCGATGGGGCGATCGGAAGTGCGCATTCAGGAGAAGTCCGCGTCGAACAAACGGTGTGGTGCGAACAATTGAAAAGCTAGGGAGCGATCGTCATTTCCGCCTGCATGCCGGGGCGCAAAATCCACTGCCCGTTTTCTTTGCGGTTTTTCACCTCGGCCCAAATGCGATACTGTCCGCCGGCTTCGATAAGCGGGCTGGCAAAGGTGACTTTGCCTTCGAACTCGTAACGCTTGCCGCGGGCCAATTCGACATGCACGCGAACCGGTTTGCCGATGACGTCGACCGGAGCGATGTCGCGTACTCGGACGAAGCCTTCCACGCGAAGCTGTTCGACGTGCACGATGCGCAGCACGGTCTCGCCGGCTTCGACCCACTCGCCGGGCTGGAAATGGACTTCCGCGATTTCCCCGGAAATCGGGGCGCGAAGCCTGCGGCGGTCGAGGTCCGTTTTGGCAAGTTCGGCCTTGGCGTCGGCGACGCCAAGTTCGACTTGGAGGACGTCGCGGTTGAAGCGGCTGAGGTCGATTTTCAGAGCGGCCTGCTTCGTCGCCAACTCTAGGCGCATCACTTCGATGTCGGAAACGCTGTTGGCGACGAGATCGTTGGCGGCGAGCGCCGCTTCATGCTCCGCCAGGCTGACGTCATGCGTGGCCTGGGCGTAAAGTTCTTCCAACTTAGAATCCGCCTTTTTGTGGGCGGCCTTACGTTCGGCTTCCGCCGAGGCGAGTTGGTGGATCGCCTCGGCGTCGTCCAGTTGAGCAAGCAATTGATCGACTTCGACCTCCATGCCTTCCTTGGCGACGATCGATTTCAGATGACCCGTTCTCAACGAAGGGATTTCGACGTCGTTGATCGCCGTAACCAGGCAATGGGTGAGCGTGGTCGGGCTTGCCGATGCACTCGGCTCCGCCGCAGGTGCCGCGACGCCGACTAGGGCTACGGCGCATAGGCACGTCGGCAGTGTTCGCGAAAGTGCGTGCGTTAGCATCACGATCAAAGGATTTCTCCAGGCGCAATTGGGCAACGGTTGTTCGTCATCGCGTCGCCCGCGACTAAAACCAGCGGAACAGGATTTTTGTTCGGACGAAGTCGGCTAAGCCGCGCGTCCAGACGTAGCCGAGCGGCGCACGGCCGCAATGGATGTGAGCCGCGACTTCGGCGCCGGGACGCCACTTCATAGCGTCCGCGGGCGGGATCTCGGCCCGTACCAGGACCGTGTTGCCCTCTTCCCCGCGCACGTCGGCGGAATTCTCGATTTCGACCACTTGAGCGTCGTACGTTGCGCCCGGATCGAGCGCCGGGCTGAACGTCACGCGAAGCGGATCGGCGGAAGTGGCCGCCGCTTTGACGACGCGACCGCTGCGGTCATCAGGTACGTTGAGTTCCAATTCCCAATTTCCTTCGACGGCGGCCAACGTCAGCAAGACTTGTCCTTGGCGAACGGGGCGATTGCCCAGCAAACGTTCGACGTCCCAGGTGGTCACTTCACCGTCGACCGGGCTGGTGACCATAAGTTGGCGGCGGCGTTCTTCGAACAACTCCGCTTGCCGCTTATAGGAGGCGAGTTGCTCGCGGAGTTCACTTTGTTCGCCGGCCAGGCGAGCCCGCTCTTGCGGCTGCAACTTCTGAGCATTGTCGAGGAGCGAGCGTTCGACGGCCAGGAGTTGCTCGGCGGCCGTGCGCTGCTTCCCTTCCAGGTCGGTCTGCGCGATCTCCAATTCCGTATTGCGCAACTCGACGAGCGGTTCGCCCCGCTTTACGCGGCGACCGTGAGCGACAAACACCTTGCGAACGGTGCCGTCGAGCGGTGTAAACACGTTGCGTCGTGCGACCGGTTGCAGCGTGCCGCGGCAATAGGTCGTGTCGTCGACGGGTACCCAAATCGCCGCGGCGACGGCGGAAGCGATCAGCGTCGTGATGAGCAGCGCGCGACGCAAAGAGCCTTTTTCCAGCAGCCCGGCGCGCCAGCGGCCGAGCATGCTCCAGAGGCCGTGTAAGAAAATCGACTCGTGCTCGAGCGAGTTACGCAGCGCGGTCGAGGCGCAACGAGCGACAAGTTCGAGCCGGGCCGATTCGCCTGCGGGAGCCTCCAATTGCCGAAAGTATTCCACGATGACGACCCCGAGGATCGGCGGTTCGGCACGGCCGACGGTTTCTTTCTCGGGGGGCGGCGCCCGCAGCGGCCGGACGACAATGCGCTTGACATCGCTCTCGTCGACGTAGCGTTCAAAGAGTTCGATCGTCGTCGGATCGCAATCCGATTGCCCTTCGGGAAAGACCAGGTCGCGTTTCGCCGAGACGGCGCGAACCGCCAGTTTTCGCAGTGCGGCGATCGTGGGAGAGCGACGATCGAAATCCTCTTGTCCGCTCACCGCGACGACCCGCTGCCGTCGTTTCTTGCCGACTAGGAGCGTCAATCGATCGCAGCCGAGCAGCACGCGACCGTCGTCGACAAGGACGCGGGCGGTTTTGCGGAGATCGAGGTGGCGATGCGCGCTGAGATAGAACTTGCGCTCCCCCTCCGCAACGGAAGCCATCGCGGCGTAATCGCGGCGATCGGCAAGGAGATGAAAGTGCGATGCGACGGCGGCGGCTTGCGCAAGGAATCGCAACACGCCCGCCTGTGCGGCCTCGGTCACCACGCGAACACGGAACTCCAATACTCCACGCGGCACGCCGGCGGCGGCGATCGGCTGCCACACGGCGGAACTCGTCGGCAGACCTGCGGCGTCGACCGGCGCCGGCAAAACCGCGGCGGCCGAGCGGCCGCTTTGCATGATGTTTTGAAAGAGTTGTCGCCGTTGTTGGGCCGACTCAGCCGACTCCTCCGACGCGTCGAGTCCGAAGCTCAGATTGCAGCGCCAACCACCGTCGGTAGTCTGCGTCCAGAATCGTCCGCCGTCGGCACTGACAGCCTTTGTCAATCGTGCCAATAGTTCCCCGTAGAACCGATCGTTGTCGATCGGACTTTCGGCCAGCGCCTGCAGACTCTCAAGCCAGGCACGCAACCGCTGTTGGGTTATCTCGGCATTCTCGATGGGGGGAGACGCAGTTGACGCCACGAAAGGTTTCCCTCGGGGGTGCTATTGGCCAGCCTTGTTCGATTCTAACCAGCCGTTGGGTGGGGTCGAGCAGAATGGCACGCACTTTTTCCCGTACGCCGTCAGGTCGCGACGTCGGGAGCCCGGATGCGATGTTTGACGTTCCGGGACGGAGCGGCCCCAAAATGAACTTTTCGGCCCCCCCTGCTAAATAAAGAACGTCCAAGCCTGTTGTTGGTCTACGTTGAACCGTCTTGCCGCGGGTGGCCGCGTGTTGACGACATCGGGTAGATACGAGGCGTTACGTAGGCAATCACCCCCGCAAGTATTTTGACTGACGAAGCATGTGATCTGCGCATGGACGACTTTCGCTCAGTCAAATTGGTATTCCCAGGTTGCCGCCCCCTCGATACACCCAAGTGGGTTTTCTTGGATAGAACGGGCGATGCTCCTGCCGCCTTTTTTGCGAGATTGAAATTGAAGAACAGGGCCGACTGCACTCCTTATGCGACCGTACTACCTCTTTGAATTCTGCGATGTTACCTGGCTACCGACCGGCATTCGTGAGTGCCTCTATGAGATGATGGAGTCCTGCCATTCCGGAATTCGCTCATTTAATCGCACAACTTCCGACGCCGTATTGGCGACGTGTCGAAAGTTCGGATTGAAAACGATTGTGGAAGTCGGTGCCGGGCGGGCTCCTTTAACTCGGTTGTTGGCCCAATCTCCGGAATCCGGCAACCTCACTCTGGTTCCTTGCGACTTAGTCCCGAATGTTGCCGTGTATCGCAGCCTTGAGAGCCAGTATCCCGGCAAAGTGCGGCCGATTTACGATCGGATCGATCTCACACAACCGCAGCCCCTACTGCGAAATTCGTTGATTTCGTTCGTGGGCGTTATGCATCATATTCCTTTGGAATTACGCCCGGCCGTGATCGCATCGTTCAAAAACTCCGACTCCGTCATCATGGTCGATGAGCCGTTACGCCGTACTTGGTACTCTTTGATCCTGGCATTGTTGTCGGTGTTCGTCGGATTGTGGGTACCAATCGCAAGGTTCCGTCAGCCGGGCAAGTTGCGACGGTTCTTTTGGTGCTGGCTCGTTCCCGTAGCGCCGCTCTGTTTCACATGGGACGCAATCGCCAGCTGCCTGCGACAATGGAACCCTGATGAATGGCGTAATGGCCTGCGTCTGGCGGGCGTCGCAGACGACCGGTCGCAAGTCGTCGCGACCTCTAACTCTTTGAGCGTCCAATGGTCGTGCCTCTCGGCCGCTCGGTAGCTTCCGTCGGATTCTGACCACAAACATTGGCCGCCGTCTCGGGACGCCGTCGCTCCCGCCCTACCCGCTCTGTAAGCGGCAGCAGTGAGTCGTCTTCGGGTTCTTCCGCGGTGACCGGTTTCATGTCCGGTAAATCACACCGGCGCTCGCCCTTTACATAATTTGACCGCGACTTTTTGTCGCATCGGCGGATCCTGCGCGTACTACCTACAAAGTGCAATTTGGAAAGGAATGAATGTTGCAAATAGGACACCTGTAATCACCCTGGCTGGATGGGATGAATGGGTTGTTCGTGATCTGTCTACACCTTAGGGTGGATTTTTGGGCAGGCTGATCGCGGACTGCTCGCCAACAAGTGTCCTGACGTCGCGAGTCGATTCGTGAACGACATCTTTCGGAAACTCTCGCGCTGGCTCCGTTCGCGCTCAATTGCCGGCGAATTTCATCGAAAGCCGTGCGAAGTGCTCGGGCCGGAAGGGCTTGAGCCGCGCACATTGTTGGCGGCTGATTCGTATGCGTTCGATTTCGGAACCAATACCTCGCCGCTGGAAGCGGGGTTCGTGCGGATTAGCGAGAGTACTCGCTATTCAACGACTTCAGGTTTCGGCTGGACGAGCGGTTCTCTTGCCTCCGCCGACCGTGGGGTGAATAGCGCGTTGCTGCGCGATTTCGTTTTCACGCCCGACGCCACTTTTGAAGCGCTCGTCAACAGCGGTCGCTACCAAGTGTCGATGACGCTCGGCGACCTCGGCGGTTATCGGCACGATAACGTCGGCGTATTTTTAGAAGGGGTTCAATTCGATTCCGTCACGACGGCGGCCGGCCAGGTCGTTCAACGCACGTTCGCCGTGGATATCGTCGACGGCGCTTTTACGCTAAGACTGCGCGACCTCGGCGGATCCGATCGCAACGCCGTTATCGAATCGCTTCAACTCCAACGTGTTCCGAGCCAGCCGACCTTGTCCGTCGCCGATGCGCAGGTTGCGGAAGGAAACTCGGGCGATCGGCAACTCGCCTTCCGCATCTCGCTCTCCGAACCGGGGAACGCCGATGTCGTGGTGAATTTTCGAACCTACGACACGACGGCGGGCAGTCCCAGCGACTACGATACGAAGATCGATAGCCTTGTTATCGCCGCCGGCCAGACGGAGGCTTGGATTTACGTCGACGTTCACGGCGACTCGACAGTTGAAACTGACGAAACGATCCGGCTTTCGCTGACGTCGGTCGCCAACGCGACGGTCGCCAACCCGTCGGCAATCGGCACGATTCTCAACGACGACAGTGGGCCGACATTGACACTGCGGTTGTCGACTGCGGCGGTCAATGAGAACCAAGGCGGAACGGCCGCCGTCGGCACCATTACTCGCGGCGGGGCCGTCGACGCCCCCCTCGTCGTCAATCTGAGTTCGAATGCCGGCGGTACGTTGAGTCTGCCGTCGACCGTCGAATTCGCCGCCGGACAAGAAGCGGCCACGTTCGACATCGGCGTCGTCAACAACGCGGATGCCGACGGGCGAAGGCAATACACAATCACGGCCGCCGCCGACGGCTACGCGCCGCGGAGCGCTTTGCTCGATGTCCTCGACGACGAACCACCGCCGTTCGCCGCCGCCTTCGACTTCGGCACCGCCTCATCGCCCGTGGCGCCGGGGTACCAGCAAATCACAGACCGCACCGCGTATAACGGCGCGTATGGTTGGACTGCCGGCTCGCGTCTAGCCGCCGACCGAGGGACGTCGTCGGCGCTCACCCGCGATTTCGTTTATTCACCGGATGCGACATTTCAAGTCGCCGCTCCCAACGGGCGCTATGAAGTTGCCGTTATACTCGGCGACATCGGCGGTTACGCCCATGATTCGGTCGGCGTGTTCGTTGAAGACGCTCAGTTCGACGTCGTGACGACGGCCGCCGGCCAGGTCGTGCAACGGACGTATTTGGTCGATGTCGTCGACGGCGCGTTGACCTTGCGCCTGCGAGATTTGGGCGGTTCCGACCGCAATGCCGTCATTGAGGCGCTGCGCGTCACGCGAATCGGCGCCGTTGTGCCGTCAGTTCGGGTGGTCGATGCACAGGCCGCCGAAGGCGACGACGGCAGTAAGCAACTGGCGTTTCAAGTCTTGTTGTCCGGTACGTCTCAAGACGACGTCACGATTAACTACCGTACTCTCGACTCGACGGCAGGCTCGCCGAGCGATTATGCGGCCGTCGTTTCCTCACTGCTAATTCCCGCCGGCCAATCGCAAGGCTGGATTTACGTCACGAGCTACGGCGATTCAGCGACCGAAGCCGATGAGACGCTGACGCTCCAAATCACGGCGGTTTCCGGCGCGACGATCGCCGACGGCACGGCCGTCGGCACGATCGTGAACGACGATGTTCCTCCGTCGCTATCGCTAAGTTTGTCGACGTCGACGGTGAATGAGGACCGAGCCGGGACGGCCGCGATCGGCACGGTGTCGAGGTCCGGATCGACCGCAGCGCCGCTGACGGTCTCGATCGGAATCAGTTTGGGAGGAGCGATTACGGTTCCGGCGACGGTCGAAATCGAGGCCGGCGCATCGTCCGCGAACTTCGAGATCACAACGATCGACAACACGGTCGCCGATGGCCGCCGGAATGTAACGCTTTATGCGGCCGCCGACGGCTTTGCAGGTTCCGCGACGACGCTCGGCGTGATCGACGACGACGTTCCGCCGTTTGCTGCGTTTTTCGACTTCGGCACGACGACGTCGCCGCTGACGGCGGGCTATCAGCGAGTTTCCGATCGCACGACCTATGGAACGCAACCATTTGGCTGGATCGGCGGCGCCGTCGCAGCGGCCGACCGCGGCGGCGACTCCGCGCTTACGCGCGACTTCGTTTACACGCGCGACGCAACTTTTCGTATCGACCTGCCAAACGGCGACTACGTCGTCGACTTGATTCTCGGCGACGTCGGCGGTTACGCACACGACAACGTCGGCGTCTATTTGGAAGATGCTCATTACGACACGGTGACGACGCGCGGCGGCCAAGTCGTAGCGCGGTCCTTCGTGGTGAATGTGGTCGACGGAGCGCTAACGTTGCGGTTGCGCGATCTTGGCGGCTCCGACGCCAACGGCGTGATCGAAGCGATGCGGATCTATGCCGCAGGCCAGACGCCGCCGACCTCCGCCTTCTGGCCGACCGTCGCCGGCATTCCGAATGCGCTGTTCGGGCAGCCGCAAACCGACTCCGACGGCTTTCTCAAGTTCTCGATCAACACGCCGTACCAACGCGCCACGACCAACGTGCGAATCTTGCTGCCGGCGAACTTCGATCCGGCCAAGCAATATCGCGTCGTCTACGTGTTGCCGGTTACGCCGAACCTGGATCGCACGTACGGCGACGGCTTGATTACGGCGCGCAATAACAATCTGCAAAACGTCTACGATGCGATTTTCGTCGCACCGAGTTTCTCCGACATGCCTTGGTTCGCCGATAACGCGAACGACAGCTCGATTTGGCAAGAATCCTATTTCGTCGACGTCGTCGTTCCGTTCGTCGACTCTTTGTTCAATCACCTGCCGGGCGCCGAAGGTCGCTACTTATTGGGCTTCAGTAAGTCGGGTTACGGCGCGCTCGCGCTTCTGCTGCGCAACTCCGGTGTTTTTAACAAAGCGGTCGCCTGGGATAGCGAAATTACGATGAGCGATCCGAGCGGCTCATATGGGTATATGGGGATCCTCGGAACTCGCGCCAATTTCGACGCGAATTACCGGATCACGAACCTGATTTATCAGCATCAGGCCGAGTTTATCAACGGACCGCCGCGAGCCATCATTTACGGTAACTCCGGCTCTCAGTACTACAACTATTCGCCGGCAGGTGACGCGGCGTTCACCCAGGCTCAAATTCCTCATCTTTTCCTGGTTAGTGCGCCGAAATCACACCATTGGGACGGGGGGTGGATTGCGGGGGCGGCCTACGCGTTGTTGTCGTAGCCGCCCTCAAGCCACGGATAACCCTCCCTTCAGTCAATAACGGCTCAACGTTTAGGCGCCGGGGAATCGATACGACTGAAAGCGTCCGCTCCTAGCCAACCGAATTTTCATAATTTCACGCTACGACGATGGCCGGCATTGCTGTCGCCCGCAATCAATTGAGGACGCAGGACATGCGGAGCTCGCCTCCGGACGAGCCACGAATCGCTTTTGATTTGGCCGGCGTTTCGAAGACGCTGTTAATGCCGCTGTGGGCGCGCGCGCTGGAGTCGCAGCGCTCCGATGCATTATTACGCGATCCGAAGGCGGTCGCGATCGTCGAACATTTGGACTTCGACTTCGATCAATTCCGACACAAGTCGATCGATAAGCTTGGGTTCATTATTCGAGCTTCGCTGATCGATCGTTTCGTCCGCGAATATCTCGCTCAGCGCCCCGACGGCACGGTCGTCGAACTTGGAGTGGGCCTGGATACGCGACTCGATCGGCTCGACAACGGGCGCGCTCATTGGTTCGAGGTCGACCTGCCCGAGTGCGCGGATTTGCGGCAAAAAATCGTGGGCTCACACCCGCGTCGCCGGCTGATTGCCGAATCGCTACTCGGCGACGGTTGGCGCGACGCGCTCGCGGCCGGCAATCCTGCTCCGCCGTTATTTGTCTGCGAGGGAGTTTTTTATTTCTTACCGGAACCGGAATTGAAATCGTTGTTCGGCGACCTGGCGCAGCGGTTTCCCGGATCGCGCATCGTATTTGATTGCCAGTCGCCGCTGATGATGGCCGTCAACAATCTGCGCCATCCGCTTAGCGACTCACGGATGCAATGGAGTTTGCGAAGCGCCAAGGACATTGAGGGCTGGGCGCCCGGTTTGAAAGTCGAACGCGTCGTCGGCTGGGGCGACCGCCCCGACTTCGACGCCTTTCGCAGTCGCCTGTCGCGGTTCAGCCTCGGGGCTCGGGCACTGCTTCCGCCGATTCGCAACTTGTTTCGCATCATTTGTGTGCAGCTCGGGGGAGCGTCATGACCGTCGTCTACCTCATCGTCGCCGTTGCAGCCGTCGCTTGGTTGGCGCAGGCCGTTTGTGTCGGCTTCTTCTTAAAAATGCTGAGCATGTGGCGCAAACGCTCGCCGCATCGCGGCGCATTGCCGAAGGCGACCGTGCTCTTGTCGCTACGGGGGGCCGATCCCGGACTCGCCGACAATTTGCGGGCGCTATTGCGTCAAAACTATCCCGATTACGACATTCGCGCCGTAGTCGACGGACGGGAAGATGCGGCTTGGGCCGTGTTGGAAATGCTTCAGGACGAACCCGGCGGCGAACGTTTGCAATTTGAGGAATTGGCCTTCGCGCAGCCGTTCTGCAGTTTGAAGAATAGTGCGTTGATTCAGCTTTGTCACAACCTCGACGAATCAATTGAGGTCGTGGCCTTTATGGACGGCGACGTCCGACCGCACGCCGATTGGCTTCGCAATCTGGCGATTCCGCTGCAAAACGAGGAGATTGGTTTGACGACCGGGCTGCGTTGGTACCGCTCGCAGGACTCCGAGTTCGGTTCGTTGATGCGTTACTTATGGGCCGCGGGCGCTCTCGTACAGTGTTGGATGAACGGCATCGTGTGGGCGGGGAGCATGGCGATGCGCCGCAGCTTTATGGAAGAAGTCGACATTCCGGGCATGTGGAGTCGTTCGTTGTCGACCGACGGTCCGCTGTTCGCAGTCGTCAAGCGTGCCGGTCGCCGGGGACAATTTGTTCCGGAAGCGCTGATGCTCAACGTCGAGCAGATCGGCGCGCGCGATTCACTCTGGTGGATGAGCAGGCAAATGTTGATCGCCCGGCTTTATCATTCCGGCTTCAAGAACGTCATCGTCCATGCGGCGTCGATGGCCGCCCTGGCGGTCGCCTTCCTGGCGACGCTGGGCTACGCCGTCATGGAGGGCGACACGACCGCGGCGGCTTGGCTCTATTCGGCCGGGGCCGTGTATTTGGTGGGCTGTGCGATGTTGACCGCGATTCTCGACGTCGCGGCGCAGCGTGTGGTCCTTGCGCAGGGAACTCGCATCGAGCGACTTCGTCTCGATTTCTGGTTGTGGGTGCCGCTGGGAGTCGCAGCGATGCATTTTGTCATGCCGGTGGCTACGACGATCGCGTCATTCACAAATCGGGTTCGCTGGCGCGAAGCCGAATACCTGATCGAGAGCCCGTGGCAAATTCGGCTGATGGCCTATCAGCCGTACCGTCAATTGGAAACGGCGGGAACGCATTCGATCGTGTAATCAGCGATGTCGGGACTGAGAATGGGAGACGACCCGCCGCAGTAACCCTCCGGGCCTCACTCCATTCGCCAAATTTTCACGTCGTCGACCACGGCATTCTTTGGCACGGCTAGGCGAAGCAGGCTTTTCGTAGGATGCGCGATGCCCGCCGAGTTCAACTCCGCGAGCGGTCGTCCGTCGACGGCGAGCGAGAGTGTCTCGCCGACGATAGTCACCTTAGCTTCGTGCCACGCACCGACCTGCAGCGGGTGCGACGACGTTTTGGTCTTCCCCTTCAATGCCGCTTGCTGTTCCGCCGAAAGCGCGCGTTTGGCGAGACGTGCTTCCCGAATGTCAAGACGCATGTTGCCCGTCTTCAGGTCCTGAAGCGTGATGTCTTTCACGCCGATCTTTGCCACGAATAAATGGCCCGCGTGAACCTCCTTGCACTGGAGATCCGCGAAGTTCAATCCCAAACTGTCCGCCGCGTCCTCCAGCAGGAATCGAATTTGAACCACGCCGTTTTTGAACTCGGCGGGGTGTGTGACCGAAGCCGCATGATCCGCTTCGGCATGGGTAAAGATGTGCATCGCGCCGTCGCGCAGATCGACCTGCTTGTGTCCCTTGGCGCGGCTGTTGCTGTTTGTTCCCCATCCGTTGCCCGGCTCATCCTTGGTTTCCTGCAATTCGTTGCGCTGAAAGTCGTCTTGAAAAATCAGCGTGCCAGTCTCCATGCCCGCGAGCGAGCCGCCGAAGCAGGCCGACCCGAGGACGAAGACTACTAATTGGTTCATCACGATCAAGTTCCTCTCTGAAGAGACGAAAGTCGCCGTAGTGCGTAGTGTCCGACCGCTGCAGCATTGTGGGGCGAGCGCAATTGTGGTCCGCCGCTTATGAGGTCGCAAGCTGATGCAATGTGCGCGGCATCCCCCCCGCGCCTTAACTGCCGCGTAAAGCAAGGGCCAATTGCCTCAGTCGGCGTTGCCGAACGACTTCGCGATTTGACCCGCGAGCCAATGAGTCGGATATTTGAATTCAGGATCGGCGCCCTGTCGATTTCGCCTCGCTCCGAGCCATACTGCCGTGCGAACGTCTTTATTTGCTGCGTGGAACTCATGACCGAACCGCTCGTCTACCTGAATAATGAATTCGTCCCGGCCTCGCTGGCCAAGTTGAACATCTACGATCTGGGGCTCGTGCTGGGGGCGACGCTTACGGAAATGACCCGCACGTTTCGGCATCGCCCGTACCGTGCCGAGGAGCACGTCGCCCGGTTGTATCGCTCGCTCAAATTCGCTGGGATCGCCGTTCCGCTTTCTCCCGCGCAGATGCTCGCTAAGACACAAGAACTCGCGCACGCCAATTGCCGCCTGCTTATCCCGAGCGAAGATCTGGGCATCGTGCACTTCGTCACGCCCGGCGAGAATTTACTCTACGCCGGGAGCGCAGGCGCGGCAGGGCCGTTGGCGCCGACAATTTGCATCCACTCCTTCCCGCTGAGATTCAGCCTGTGGCGACACCTGTTTCTCGCCGGAGTTCACGTTGTGACGCCGTCGATCCGTCATGTGCCGCCGCAGTGCGTTGAACCGAAGATGAAGAACCGTAGTCGCCTGCACTGGTTTCTCGCCGATCGGCAGACTCAGGCCGTCGATCCACGCGCCGTTACGCTGCTGTTGGATCTGGACGGGAATGTGACGGAATGCGCAGGTTCCAATTTCGTCATCGTCAAAGACGGCGTCGTCATCACGCCGCCGACTCGTAATATTCTTTGGGGCGAGAGTTTGCAGACGATCAAAGAACTTGCCCCTCAACTCGGACTTGGATTCGTGGAACGCGACTTTCAGCCGTACGACGTTGTCAACGCCGATGAAGCTTGGCTTACGACCACCCCCTATTGCATGGCACCTTGCACCAAAATCAACAACATACCGATCGGCGACGGCAAGCGTGGGCCGCACTTCGGCCGCATGATCCAAGCCTGGGGAGAGCGCGTCGGGTTGAATATTGAGGCGCAGATCCTCGAGTCGCAGATCTAATTTCCGAGTAGCGAAGACCACGGCGCGAAGAACTTCGGCGGCAACTCACCGCCGCACTTCTCGCACCAACTTGTGCACCGTCGTCGAGATGCGATCTTCGATATCACCGGCCCAGCGAAAGGCGGGGCGGCCGTATTCATACAGGTTTGAGCCTCCTTCATAGCCCCCTTCTTCCCAGACGCGACGAGAAGGAATGTAGGCGATCATGTCGTCGGCATAGCCGAGAACCCAAGCCCCCGGCCCGAACTCACGTTTGAAACGCAAGGCGTAGTCGACGACCGTTTCGGCCCCCATGCCGACCAGCAGCAGTTCGTCGCCGAGTTGCCACGCGTGCAAGGGATAGGGATAGGCCGGCGCGAACCGTTCGCCTTGATCGAGTTTCTCCAGCATCCGCGCCGCCCAGCGTGCGCGAATGCCGCTGGAGTGTTGCAAGGCGGCATGCAGGTCGGCACGATCGACGACTTTCAAATACGGCAGTTCGACATATTCGAAAGCCGTTCTCACACGCGGTTGAATCGGCTTCAACGGTTGCTTCAGCGCTTCTTCGACTCCGACGGCCAAGCGATGACCATAGCTGCGGCAAAGGTCGACGCTTCGGCGCGGCAGCGGGTTCTGATCGCCGCCGCAGGTGTTAACGAACATGGCCGTCGCGCCGGGGTGCGATTGCTCTAATTCGAGCTGTGCGAAACCGGGATAGTCGCCGCACCATTGAAGGAAGCTCAGCGTGGTCGGATGGCAAGCATAGCCGAAGAGAATGGCGTCCAATTGGCCGTCGTCGCGCCTGACCGTAAGCACGGGTACCGAATGATCGACGGGGCCGGCGAGCGGTTCGCCTTTCGCGAGCAGTGTTGGCACCTCGGCTTCGCGATTGTTACGGCGGTTGACGGCGAACGTCGCCTTCCCTTCGCCGAACTGGATCTGCGCCGGAGCGAGCCGCATGACGGCCTCTTCAATAAGCGCAATCATGCGTTCAATCATGCGGCGAGAGTATTCGTCGACTAAGGCCGTCTGTTCGGCTTCGATCGGGTAATAGTCGATCAAGTCGTCGCCGAGCCTCGGTCCGCAATGGTTGTGGGAGAACGTGAGCATGACCTGTGTGCGCTCGAGACCGAGCCGTCGCTTGAGTCCGGCGAACACCTCGTCGCTAACGCTTTTCGGAATGCCTTGAAAGTCGCTGGTCACCAGCACGACCCGCCGACCGTCGGCGTCTTCGAACGCGAGGGCTTTCATCCACAGATCGTGAATCTTTCCCTCCGGCGCGCGTTTTGATCCATAGCCGGCGAGCCAAACCGGCTTTTCGGGAGTGATCACAGCCCTCGCGATACCCGCTTTCCACTCGGCGCCGAGAGCGTTAATCGGCGGCGTGAGAAGGAAGCCCGTGAGTAATACAACGATTCGATAAAATGGCATGAGGATTCCTCAATCGAGTGAAAATGCCGGCCGCCTCGGCGAATCGCAGGGGCCGCGAGATTTTCGCACGCCTCATTGCTGAATCAAGGCTTGCGGCGCGACCAGCCGCATTCTTTCAAGTTGTATGGTCGCAGCGCGTGCGGGTGCGCGCCGCAGATACGCGAATCGTCCGTGTCGTGGGCGAAGTAATTCGATACGATACGTCGTCGAAGCAGTCGTTCGTACACGAACGACTAGACTTTCCGTCCGCTTCAATCGGCCGTCACCGCAACAAAGGTCCTTAGGCTTGAAACCGCTTTTACGTTCGATGACTTCGGCCGACAGGTACGAAGTCGGCGAGTTGATCTATTGTTCGATCAACACTTGGTATCGCACCCACGGCTGCCCGCCGATTTTCCAAGGCGGGCCGCGAGTGGCCGAAGTTTTCTACGACGTCTACGAAGACCTCGACCCCGGCTGCAACGTCGTTGCGGAGCATCTCGAGACGGGCCGGTTAATGGGCTCCTGCTTCTATCACCCTCGCCAACATCACGTCAGCTTGGGGATCATGACCGTTCATCCGAATCATGCCGGAATGGGAGTTGGACGCGCGTTGTTGCAGCACATTATGGACTACACCGACGCCGGCGGTTACCAGGCATTGCGATTGACGCAGAGCGCGATCAACGTCGATTCGTTTTCGCTCTATAACAAAGCGGGCTTCGTCCCCCGTTATGCCTATCAAGACATGATCGTACGCGTGCCGCCGACCGGCCTGCCGGAGGTGCTGAGCGAAGCCATGACGGTACGCGACGCGACTCCCGCCGACGTTTCAGCTATGGCGGCTTTGGAGTGGGAAGTCAGCGGCATTACGCGCGAACCCGACTATCGCTACTGCATCGATAATCGCGGCGGCTTTTGGCATGTCTCCGTCGTCGATAATCCCGCGGGCGGCCTCGACGGATTCTTAATCTCGTCGGGTCACTCGGCGATGAACATGATCGGCCCCGGCGTGATGCGCAGCGAAGCGGCTGCGGCGGCCCTCGTTCATCGGGAACTCAATCAATATCCTGGGCGCTCACCGGTCGTGGTCGTGCCGGTGGAGAAGGAGCGTTTGGTTCGGCGGATTTACGATTGGGGCGGACGCGTTTGCGAAATGCACTTTTGCCAAGTTCGCGGCGTCATGCAGCCGTACCGTGGAGTTAACCTACCGAGCTTTCTGCCCGAGACCGGATGACGCCGCCTTTGACATACGGCCGACGCAACATCGGATGTACGTGCGTTTGTTTTCGTTCTGTCGGACCGGCGATCGATCCAAATGGCTCGCGAGGCGACTCGCCTTGTCGTCTGTCTTGCCGCCGCCCATAATAGGGGGATCCAAGGGGTTCTTAAATCGCGTGAGGTCTCTGAGATCGAGAAAGATGGGTCTTACAGCAATTCAATTCGTTGAGAGCCTCACCGTACATGGGCTGATGTCGAATGGTGAAGCGACCTCGCTCCTCAAGGAGTGCACGGTCGTCGGCGGTCCCGAGCCCGACGTTGAAAAACTGGTTCGCAAACTGGTGCAAGACGGCAAGCTCACGAAGTTTCAGGCCGTGAATCTGTATCAGGGACGCGGTAAAGGCCTGCTGCTGGGAGACTATCTGATTCTTGATAAGATCGGCGCCGGCGCGATGGGCAAGGTCTATAAGGCTAAGCATCGCCGCATGAACCGCGTCGTGGCGCTGAAGGTGTTGTCGCCTCATGTGTCGGCCGCGCCGAAGATCATCGATCGGTTCTTTCGCGAAGTGCAGGTCGCGGCGCGAATGTCACATCCGAACGTTGTCGCGGCCTATGATTCGGGCGAATCGCAGGGTCTACACTACTTGGTGATGGAGTTCGTCGAAGGGCGCGATTTGCTTTCATATGCCGACGCCAATGCGCCGCTTGGAGTCGATTGCGCAATCGATCTGATCCGGCAGGCTGCGGAAGGTTTGGCGTATGCCCATGAGCAAAACGTCGTCCATCGCGACGTGAAACCGGCCAACATTCTCGTCACCCACGACGGTCGGGCCAAAATTCTCGACCTTGGCCTAGCGCGCATCATGGAAGATGAATCGACGAATACCGGCGAAACGCAAAACGTGCTCACGGTCGAGGGCGAAGTGATGGGGACGCCGGACTACATGGCTCCCGAACAATCGTTCGACACGCATACGGCCGACCATCGGGCCGATATCTATGCGCTGGGTTGCTCGCTGTATCGCATTCTGACCGGTAGGATTCCGTATCCGGGTGACACGCCCGTGCAAAAAGTGATGGCACACCACGATCAACCGATTCCGAGCTTGCGCGGGGCGCGGGCCGACGTACCGGCTGAATTGGAGACGCTCTATCAAAAGATGATGGCGAAGTCGCCGCAAGATCGAGTGCAATCGGCGCGCGTAGCGGCCGAGCAACTGGCGACGATCGGCGCAGCTCTGAAATCGGCCCGATAATTCGTTAATGCAACTCGTCGACGTTTGTTGAAGCGGTGGGCTCCGGGGCTTCGAAGAGCCCGGCGGATCGACCGACGTCGGGCAGTAGGACAGTAGGCCTCGTGGGATCGTTAAGCCGCGGTTCCGATCCTCCCGGCTCGCCCGTTGCTGCCGATTCCACAGGTTGAACGACTTCCGGCGGTGCGGGTTGCTCAAGATCGTCGTCTTCGGGATACGCGACGGCCGGCCAAGCGCTTACGCGTCGGCCGGGCGAAAGTATGTAGTTGATCGGACCGACGTTGAGGAGCGAGCGGGCATTTTTCGGAGCGTCGAGATAGGCTTTATCGGCCCACGGCCCTTCGGCCATGTTCACTCCGTTGTAGCGCAGCAGCGAACCGGCCTCGAACTGCACGTTTTTTAGCGCGAGCGCGTGCTCGACCCGAGCCCGGTGAAAACGCACATCCGCGTCAGCTGCGACACGCTGAGCTTCCAGCAAGTAATCGAGCGTCGCTTGGTCGGCTTCGAATGCCGCCTGCGTCGCCTGGGCTTGCTGAAAAGCGGCGATGCGACGATTAAGCGCTGTTTGCACGACCAACTGCGTGCGATCGGCTTCGGCCGACGCAGTGCTCAAGTCGTGGACGACCTGCCGCTCCATCTCGCGGAGCAGCGATCGCTCGCGAACCAGACTCCATTCGGCGTTGCGAACCGCGGCGTAACCTTTGCGAAAGCCCAGCGGCAAGTTTAACTCGGCGCCGAGTTGCCACTCTTGGAATTTGCCGCCGAAAAGCGTACCGGTCGCCGAGCCGAAGGGAATGTCGGGGCCGCCGATCAAGTCGTCGCCGAAGCCCCGCCAGCGATACCGCCCGACGGTGTCGAGTTGCGGCAGCAAGAAGTTCTTGGCGGCCACGAGTTCCAACTCTCGGCGTTTGACGATCCAGCGCTGTCGACGAAGCTCGACGCGCGATGCGAGCGCTTCCGCCACCAAAGGTTGCCACTCGAGCCGGACCGGAGCGGTCGTCGGCTCGTCGAGCGGACGCAGCAGTTCGCCGTCGGAAATGGGGAGTCCGATGAGCAATCGCAGGCGTCGTTCGCAAACCTGGACGCCGCCGGTGCCGCGAAAAGTGCCGCCGCTGGAACCGTTGTTCATGCGCGTGCCGTCGAGCGGCGTGCCCGCCAACGCATTTTGCACCTCCTCCTCGAACCGGAAATATTGCTCACGGGCCTGGGCCTCTTTTTCGGCTTCGCCGCCGCGGCGGCCGGTGTCGTACAGCGAGCGCACCTTGCGCCAGGTTTCCAGTGCGGTGTTGCGGGCGACGAGTTTCGCGTCGAGATCGCGATAGGCGTAGTACAAATCCCAGTAGGCGTTCTCCGTTTCACTCAAGAGCCCCCGTACGCCGGTTTCTAACTCCGCGAGACTGATGTCGGTGTTCATGCGGGCGATGAGGACGCCGTTGTAAACTCCTGCGGTTGCGCCCGGTCCGGCGATTCGATTGAAGTCGACGCCGGCGCCTTGTAACAACGGATGTCGGAATTCGGTTTCGATATTTGAATTCCAAGCGCTGGGGAACTGATTGCCCGGCGCATTGTTGGCGTCGTAGTCGGTGAAATTACGGACGCTCACTTGCGTGCCGTCGGCCGCACGCTTCGTCAGTTGGTTCTGAAAGACGTAGGCATCTTGTTGCAGGAGACGCGTGCCCCCGCCGAAGAACTGGTTGTTCAGTGCGCGATCGTTCTTCTCGAAGAAGGCCGAACTTGAAAATGAGGCGTCGAACGCGCTCAGAGCGGCTTCCGGACCGAAGCGTGGATCTGTCTCTTGAATCGCCGGGTTGTACACCGAGTGATATTGCTGCGGCGAACGCAGCATTTGCCCGCCCAGGTCGCGCAGCACCCTGGCGTTGGTCAGCCCGATGTGCATGGCTTGTTCGAGAGATATTTCTCGATACACCATGGGCCCGCCGTGTGCCAACGATTGTGGTTCCGGAGTCGTCGGCAACTCATCGCTAAGCGGAGTTCGCACGTCCGCGTATTCGATGCGCGTCGCCGCGGCGGCGAAACTCGGTACTCGCACTGCAGTAAAGCGGGCTTGCGAGTTGCGCGCACATCCGGGCGAGAGCGCAGTCGGCAACAGGGCGACGATCGCCCCGATGACGATGAGCCTGCGTCGGTATTCGCGCGTTCCGTTCAAGGTATTCGCCTATTTGTCCCCGTCAGTGGATCGCCACGAGGGACGCAGCATCGCCGTTAGCCTTTGGTTGATTCGATATTCGGACATCAACGCACTCATCGGATGCTATAACCGGCGCAACTACGAATTCCGTTACAACCCGAACAAGCTCCGTAGTTTGCCGAACCGAAAGAAGTTTATTGGGGGCTTCACACTTATCCGGTTTAGGAATGCATGCAGGAGCCTTTTCCGACTTGGATATACTGAGGAGTTATGACTCCTTTCGCACCGCATGCCGGCACTGCCGACGTTTGGAATGCGCTCGACCATCTCGTGGACGAGTTGGTGGAGCGGAGTCGTTCTTCGGCTTCGCCGCAACGGTTCTACGGCGATCTGTTAAGCCGCACAGTCGAGGCTCTCGCCGCTGAAAGCGCCAGCATCTGGGAAGTCGCAGGCGACGGGGCGGCGCTCCGTTGGCACCATATCGCGCCGGAACATTGCCCCGGCACCGAGGACAAGTGCTTTGAGCGACAGCGATCTGCGGTCGTTTGGTCCCTAAATCGCTGTGAAGCCTTGGAGATCCCTCCTCATTCGCACACGACCGATGGATCTTCACCGGCTAATCCGTCCGACGCCTTAGTGCTGGTGCAACCATTTGTGGTCGATGAGCATCCCTTGGGCGCGATAGTTGTCGAAAGGCGAACGGCCATAATGGCCGATGCTCGGCGAGGAGCGCTACAATTCTTGGCGACGGTAGCGGAAATTGCGGCTGACTATCATCGCAATCGTCAGCGCATCCTCTATTTACGCCGCGCCGCCGAAACCGACGATCTAGAGACCCTGCTGACGGCGTTAAACGCCGAGATCGATGTCGGCGCCACGGCGACGGCTGCGGCGAACGAAGGACGCCGCTGGTGTGCTGCCGATCGGGTCAGTGTTTTGATTGGCGATCAGCAGCAGATTCATGTTGAAGCGATATCCGGCGTCGAACAGGTCGATCGCCGCGCCGCAAGCGTGCGCAAGCTCGAACGATTATCGGCTCTCGTCGCCGCGCAGCGTTCGCCGTTACGCTATCCGTCGACGGACACGACGCCGGTCGCGCCGCAAGTCGCGGCGGCGCTCGCCGAGTATCTCGAAGAGGCGGAGCCCCGGACGCTGGACATCGTGTTGTTGGAGCGGGGCGATGTCGAATCATCACCGACTGTGGGTGTCCTGGTGCGCGAGCACTTCGGCCCCGCCGCTTCTGATCTACCGGACGGCGAGCTGAGTTACGCTAGGTTCGAAACGCTACGCCGCCATGCCGGTCGGGCCTTGGCGAATGCGCTCGAGGTAGAAGGAATTCCTCTTCAGCGATATTGGCGCTCGTTGGCGAAAAACCGTGAGCGCACGATCCGACGATGGAGCAGAATCTCAATCGCCTGTCTTGTGTCGGCTATGTTCGTCGGGATTACGTTTCTAGTTCCGGCCCGACTCACGGTTGAGGCATCTGGTACGCTTCAACCGCGAGATCGTCGGGACGTTTACTCGCCGCTCGATGCAGTCGTCGAAGAAATTCTAGTGCGTCACGGCGACGTCGTTGCGAGCGGAACTCCCTTGTTGCGTTTGCGCAAACCGGAACTTGATCTCGACGAGGCGCGCCTTTTGGGAGAATTGCGAACGGCCGAGCGTCGGTTTGCCGCTCTAAAGGCGAACCGTATTTCGAGTTTGACAACCGATCCGGCCGAACGCCGACGCCGACAGGAACTTGCCGCCGACGAGGAGCAACTCAAGCATTTGATCGCCGGCTTGCAAGAGCAACTTGAATTGCTCCGGCGGCAACAGGCTGAACTTGTCGTCCGCGCGCCGATTGCCGGAAAGCTGACGACTTGGGATCCGGAACACCTCTTGACCGGCCGGCCGGTCGCACGCGGCGACAAACTGTTGCATGTTGCTGACGAGACCGGCGCCTGGACTTTGGACTTAAACGTCCCGCAGCGCGGTTATGATGAAGTTGCGCGGGCCCTGCGCAATTCGGCCACAGCGCCTACGGTCGAGTTTCTCGTCGCCACTCGCCCGGAAGACACGCACACGGGGCGTCTGGTTTGCTTGGCGGATGCCGCGGAAACCGTGACCGACGAGGGAACTCGCATGGGCGCGGTCGTCGACTTCGAGCGCGACGACGTCGCCGAGGGAATTCGTCGTTCAGGCACTTCCGTGTCGGCCCGCATCGATTGCGGGCCTAGTTCGCTCGGCACGATGTTGTCGCGTGATTTCATCTATTATCTTCGAACCCGTTGGTGGTTTTGATGATGCGCTCGCTCCGCATTCGGCTAATTGACTTCGTCCGATGCTTGGCCTTCACGCTTGCAGCGAGCGGCGTCGACGTTTCTCCCGTCCGCGCCGACGATCCTCGCCGCGTGCGAGTATCCGATGCGATCGTTACCCTCAGCGAGCAGCTCGAAGTGCCCGCACGCAGCGCCGGAGCGTTGGCGACGCTTCGAGTGCGCGAAGGTGACGTGGTGAAGTCGGGCCAGCTAGCGGGTGCTATCGACGACATCGATGCTCGACTGGCGGCGTCCAAAGCCGAGACGGCGCTGGCAAGCGCCAAGGCGGAAGCCGCCAACGACCTGAAGGTGTTGGCGGCGGAAAGTGCGGCCGCCGCCGCGAAAGCCGAACTCCAACGTGCGCTCGAGTCGTCGGAGAAATACGCCAAGAGCGTTTCGAAGTCGGAACTCGATCGATTGAGACTGCAGGTCGATAAGGGAATGTTTGAGCATCGCCAAGCGGAACACGAGCGACGCCAGGCCGAGCTCGCCGTACGGATCAAACAGAACGAACTCGACTCTGCACGTCGTGCGCTGGAATTGCACGGCATAATCGCTCCGTCCGAAGGCGTCGTCGTGGAAGTGCGAAGACACGTGGGTGAGTGGGTGGAACCCGGCGTGCCGGTGCTACGAATCGTGCGTATGAATCCCATTCGTGTCGAAGGGTTTCTGTCGGCAACGGACGCCCTGGCGGTTCGTTCCGGCTGCGAGGTTTCCTTTCATTCGACGACCGGCGAGGAGTCAGGCGGCCGAATTGTCGGCAAACTTTCGTTCGTCAGTCCGGAAATCGATCCTGTGAACGGCCAAGTTCGCGTTTGGGCCGAATTTCCAAATCACGACGGATCGCTGCGTCCTGGTCTCCAAGGAACTCTCGAACTGCCTGCAGCCGACTTCCGCCAACTCCGGGACGGACAGCGCTGATGGTATCGCGAATCGCGCGCGCTCAGAAGTCGCGATTTCCGCTCGCGCGACGGCTCGATTTGAAATCGTGCCCCGGGGGCGACTCGTCGACTTGGCTCGTCGAAGATCCGGCGGCATCTCGCTATTACGAACTTTCGGCCGACGAGCTTTTTCTGCTTCGGCAATTCGACGGCCGAACCTCTCCGGCCGAGATATGCGATCGATACGATCGCGCGTTCGCCCCCCGCCGACTTCAGGAGGAGCAACTAGGCAGATTCGCTGCGCGACTGCATCACTGGGGATTGTTAATCTCGACGGCACCCGGCCAAGCCGAGGTACTTCGTCGGCGGGCCCTCATGAGTGCGGGAGCACGTCGACTTCGTGCATGGGGCAATCCGCTGGCAATACGTCTGACGGGTTTCGATCCGGGGCCCATCTTGTCGCGCCTCATGCCATGGTGCGATGGCGTGTTTTCTCGCAAGTTCTTGGGAGCCGCGCTCTTGCTATGCGCGATCGCCCTGGGAATCGCAATGATGCGCGGAGACGCTCTCATCGCGGAGCTTCGCACCGCGGCGCACCGATTCAACCCCAACATGCTATTCTCACTCGCGGCCGTCACCGTCGCGGCCAAGGTGGTGCACGAACTCGCCCACGCGCTGGTCTGTCGCAAATTCGGCGGAAATTGTCGCGAGATCGGCGTCTTGCTGTTGGTCGGAATGCCCTGCCTCTATTGCGACGTCACGTCGATTTGGATGATTCCCGAACGCCGGAAGCGGATGCTCGTCGGGGCGGCCGGGATTCTCGTCGAATTGCTGCTCGCGGCCGGGGCAGTTGTGCTTTGGAATGCGAGCGCCCCCGGTTTGTTTCACGACTTATGTCTGCAACTCGCCGTCGTCTGCTCGGTGGCGACGGTGCTCTTCAACGGCAATCCACTGCTGCGTTACGACGGCTACTTTGTTCTTACTGACTTGGTGGGCATTACGAATCTCGCGGAGCGTTCCGACGCGGCGCTCCGCATGTTACTGGGGCGATGGTACTGCGGAGATGAGTACGTTATCCACAACGTCGACTCAAGGATGCGCCGGTCCGATATTTGGGCCGCCTATGCGCTTTGCTCGTGGGCCTATCGCCTCGTACTAACGCTGGCCGTGTGGTGGTTCTTACGTAAGGCGCTGATGCCGTTTGGTTTAACATTTTCGGCCGATGCCGTACTGTTGCTCACGCTTTTTGGCATGGTCGTTTGGCCGGTGAAGCGGATGCTCGGCTCCGTCCGCGACGGTCTCGGTAACGGCCAAGTGGACGGTCGTCGATTGAGTCTGCGCGGTGGCGCGACTCTGCTCGTCGCGATGGCATTATTGCTGTGGCCGTGGCCGAATCAGGTCGCTGCGCCGGCTGTGGCTTATGTGCAGGGCGGACGTCATTTGTTCGTCGCCGCGCCGGGGGTGATCGAATCCTGTAAACAACTGGGCGACGTCGTAGGGCCCGGCGAGCTGGTGGCCCGGTTATCGAACGTCGATTTGGATCTTGAGGTTGCGCGATTGCAAAGCGATGCGGAGCGAAAGCGGGCCGAGGTCGGGCACCTAGAGCGCCGTCGTATCGAAGACCCGACCGCAGGCGACGAACTACCTGCGGCCCGCAAGGCGTCGCAATCCGCCGACGAACGATTGCGATTGTGCCAAATGGAGTTCGCGCGTTTGCGCATCACTGCGCCGATCGGCGGCAAGCTATTGCCGTTGCCGCAATCTTTGGCCCATTCGCTCGCCGGCACCGAACCCACGCATCGGCAGCAACTGAGTTCGTCGCCGCTGGAGTCGGAGAATCGAGGACGGTTTCTCGTCGCTGGGACGCCTCTTTGCACCGTGGGGGACGCCGCGCGGCGTGAAGCCGTGTTAGTCGTCGATCAACGCGATATCGAATTAGTACGTCCCGACGCCGCGGCCCGATGCCGTTTCGATGCGACCGGAACGCGCGTGTGGCGCGGCCGTGTCGTCGAATCGACGGTGATGCGGGCGGCTGATGCGCCGCCGGAATTGGTTGCCGCCGGACAACTCGCGCTTGAATCCTCTGCCGACGGATCGCGACGCCCGGTCGACAGGTATTTCCTCGTACGCGTCGTCATCGAAGAAGACGCGCAAGCGTTGCCGATCGGAGCGGTCGGCGAGGTGCGTATCGATGCCGCGGGACGATCTCTTCTTGCCCGAGGGTGGCGCGTATTCACCGAAACATTCCGCTCGGCGGGTGCGATGCAATAGTCGCCGCCTGCTAGTTGCGCGGGCAGCGCGTTCCGGTGTCTCCCGGACGACCGTACCCGAGCGAATAGACGCATTCGCGCGGCGAATGCCGCAACATCTTTAACGGTAAGAGCGCAGTGTCGGCGGCCATCTGCACGCCCGAAGCGACGGGCTGCAGCGTACCGAAGTTTGCTCCATAGCGCTCGACATATCGCTGCTCGAAGTAAAGCGGATGATGCACTAGATTCGACGCTTGCCAGAAATAGACCGTCTCGCCGAAGCCGCGTTGGGTTTCGCGACCGCCGACGACAGCGACACCGGCATATTGCGGAGCGACGACCATCGGCGGAGTCTCCCCTGTTACCCGAATGTCGAGCGCGATCTCGCGCAGCGGCTTCACCGAATAAGTATCCGGTTCCGAATTCGCGGACTCTAACCCCGGGCCGAGCGATTCTTGTTGCGGCACGACCTCGATCGTCGGCTGTGCGGCAGAAACTGCAAGCTCCGACCCCGAATGTTCGCCGCAGAGTACCGACGTCCAGAGAGCTGCGATAGTAGTGAGCGCTCCCAGTCGCAGGACTTGGAGGTGTGAGACGTGGAATGACGCGGTCGGATGAAGTTGATTCATACACCACCTGCTACAGGCGCTGACGAAGACGCTTCGTCTCTCCTTAGCGATTGCCTGAGCGTGGTATCGACTCCGCAGAATTGTTGCAACGAATAAACGTGCGATGCTGCGGACAACCGATAGGACGTGTGCAATTTGTACAATCAGCATATTGCGCGCTTCACGCGAATGTGACCGAACTGTGACAACTCACTTGGGGTGAAAACAGGTGTTGTGGTCCGACGTTTTGTAACGCCCTTCGTATTGACCCGCGACAATCACTAAAGATTGACACCCCCGTAAAGGCTGGAAACAATGGCGTTTCACGGGCGGCGCAGCGTCCGGCCGGCGATACCGTTCCGCCGGCCATTAGCAGGTTTCGATACTCCCCATCCTCGCCGCGGCGAAACAGGGCTAGTTTCGCCGGGTTGCGGCGCGCAAGCGCACCGATATCGCCACTATGCGCCAACGCTGGATTTCTTGGCTCATCGGCCGGCTTAGCACAGCTCCAACTCGAGCTGACTCTCGTCGCCGCCGCAGTTTTCAAACGCCGCGGTTCGAAATGCGCCGTTTAGAAGAGCGTCGTGTGCTGAGCGTCGACGTCGTCAGCGGCCAAACCCTTTCTGTCGCGGAAAACTCGCCCGCGAATACGGTCGTAGGAACTCCGGTCGTCATCCAAGACGAATTGGCCCGGCCGTTGACCTATTCGATTACGGCCGGCAATGAGTCAAACGCGTTTCTCATCAATCCCGTGTCGGGCGAGATCCGAGTCGCGAATTCGTCGCAATTGGATTTTGAAACGCATCCGAATTGGCAGCTTACGATCGAGGCATTCGCGACCGACGACCCGACGCAGGGCGATGTCGCGACCGTGACGGTCGCGCTTGCCGACATTTCGGGTCCGGCCGTGGCGAACTTCGGCGGTGCGGCGACATTGAGCGCCTGCGGACCAGAACTTTCGTTGACAAGCGACGCCGGGTCGACCATTTGGACCGCCGGCCGCGAGGACGTAACCTCGCTCACGATTGTCGGCTCATCGTCGGCCGATACGCTCACGATCGACTTTACCGGCGGCAATCCGATTCCGGCCGGCGGTGTTTATTATGACGGCCTCTCCCAGCCGACCGGAACAGTTGACGCACTAATCTTCTGCGGCGAGATTGACACCGCGCGGTATCGCTACGACGACGGCCACAACGGCGGTATCGTCGTCACTGACGGGGGCGCGACCGGCGCGATTGAGTACCGCAATCTAGAACCGCTCGTGAATACCGGCACTGCGGCGAACCTCGTTTTCGCGCTCGGCCCCGGGAACGACAACGTCGTGCTGGAAGAGGTCGCCGCCGGCACGCTAAGGCTACGCAGCACCGACCCCGTGCCGACGTTCGAAACGACGACGTTCGCCGCGCCCACCACGTCGCTCACACTGCTCACCGGCGACGGCGACGATAAGATCATCATTGCGCCGTTGAGCGGTGCGTTTAGCCTCGCCGTCGACGGGCAGGCAGGCACGAATACGCTCGTCGTCGATCAACTCGACGCCGCTCCGACGGCCCCGTCGTTCACATTTGCCGGCTTCGACTTCCAGCAAACGGCGACACCCGATCAGGCGGCTGCGCTGACCGGCTCGCTCGACGGCGGATACGGCGTCGTAATGAGTGCGTTGCCCGGTTCGTTAATAAATATCAGCGGCTTCCCCGACGCCGCCGCAGGCTTCGATACGGCCCTTTCGCTAGGCCGGCTGCTGAATCCGTCGCTCTCGACCGGAACGCTGGGCGTGAACCTTCCTTCATCAAACGTCGGCTCCGCCGTGCGAAGCGGCGTGGTCGTCTCTTGGAGCGGCGGGCGCGAGCTCACCGAGCAGGACGGCGATGATTTTGTGATCTACGAATCGTCGACCAGCGCCAACGGCCCCGATGCGGCGATGATCCAGGTCCATATCGTCGGCGTCGGATGGACGAAATGGCGCTACGAAGCTCCCGATTCGCGCGCCGCGTACGGCGGCTCGGGCGGAGCGGGCGCGTTCGCAACTTCGTTTGATCTCGCCGACTTCGGGCTCGCGGCCGGCCAATCGATCGACGCGATACGGTATGTGAACATGACCGCGGCTGATCGCATGGAAGGATCCGGCGTCGAGCGCGTTTCCGGCGACGGCGTGTATGTCGCGTCCGGCTTCGTGATTCCCGGCGACAACGGCGCGACAAGCATCGTCTTGCCCGACCCCGGCTCTTTCGCATCGTTTGCCTATTACGGTAACGCGACGTTCGACCCCGATCCGCTCTACTTCGGCGCACTGCACCAGCTTGCGACTGCGGGCGGCTCCGACAGCGCGGACATCGTCGGCGTGACCCATTCGACGATCACCGCGTCGCGCAACGGTACCGGCGCGCCGACGATCGGTTATTCGTCATTTGCGGCGCTCGAAATCAATACGCACGACAGCGTCGATCAGATTACGATCGATGTGTCGGCCGGACTGCCGGCGACGCTGCGTGTCGACGCCGGAAGTCCAACCTCGCAGGATTCGCTCACGGTTCGCGGCACGACCGGCGCGCAAGGCTTCGCGCTCGCCGGCGATTCTATCATCGTCGGCGGAACCACGCTGCGAACCGCCGGCGTGGAGTCGCTGACGATCGACCTTTCGGCGGCTGGAACCGGCGACACGGTGTCGCTTGATCGTTCGTTTGCTCTTTCCGGCGGCGCGCCAAAGTTGCGGGTCGTCGGCGGCGGTGCCGCTGATCAAGACCGACTCTTTGTCGACGCCGAGTTTCCGGACTCGCTCGCGACGGCGGCGCAGAACTTTGCGTTCGCAGGCGTGACGTTCAACCAAGCGTCGACGCCGAACCTGTTGTCCGAACTTGGTTCGGGGCCGCTCGACGGCGGTTACGGCGCGGCGATCACGACGCGGCCGCTGTCTTCCGGCCCGTCGTCGGGCGCGATCACCGGTTTTCCAGATTCAACGGTCGACTTCGACGGTTCGCTTTCGTTGGGAGCCCTTTGGGAACGGGCGACTTCGGCCACGGCGCGATTCGTCAATTTGCCCGACGGCTCAAACGACGGCACTGCGGCTCGTGCAGGCCTTGCTCTGGGTTGGGGCGAGGGACGCACTCTGAGCAATGGCTTAGGGACGGACTTTGTAGTCTACGAATCAGGCGCAGACGGCGGCGGCCCCGACGCGTACATGGTGCAGGTGCGCAACGCCGACACCGGCGTCTGGAGTCAGTGGGTCTATCTCAAAGCGAGCGCTTCAGCCAATTACGGCGGCGCGGTTGCCTTTGCCACGTCGTTCGATTTGGCCGCCAATTTTGGAATCACCGGGGCTGTCAATGCGATTCGCATCGCCAACCTGACGGCGGCGGATCGTGTCGTGAACGCATCCGGCGAAGGCGTGGTCGTCATCGGCGGAGGCGCCGGAACATTCCAGCCGCTCGATCCGTCGAACGCGCCGTTCGGCGCGGGTGGCTTCGATCCCGACTTGCTCTACTTCGGCGCGGTCCATGCCCTCGACTCCGTGTCGTCGGGCAACGACGTCGTCGCCGTCGATTCGGACTCGGTCGACGTCGCCGGCTATTTAGCGATCGGCCATAGCGGGCTCGTCGACGTCACCGTCGACACCGGCGGCGGGGCGGATTCGATTCGCGTAACCCCGAGCGCCGACACCGCGATCACTGTTCGCGCCGACGCGCCGGGCATCGGCGTCAATCCGGGCGACCGGCTGGTGTTGGAGCTGGCGGGAGTCGCGACGCCGCTCTTCACGTCAATTGGTATCGGAGCGGGGGCGTTTTCCTCCGGCAACCGCGCCAACGTGACGATCGAAGGAATCGATTCGCTCGGTGCGACTTCGCGGATGGACGTCGCCGTTTCGGAAGCGGCGCATTCCACGGCCGGCAGCGTCGACACGTTTGGAATCGTGCGCAACGGAGCGAGCAACGAGATCGGCGTCAACGGGCAGATCGTGCTTCGCGTCGATCGGGAGGCGATCGAGAAGCTTGAGATCGTTGGATCGGACGCGGCCGACGATCAGCTCACGGTCGATTTTGCCGGCGGAAGTCCGATTCCCGCGACCGGCTTGGAGTTCGCGGCAGGCGTCGGCGGCGATGATTCGCTCCGCTATACCGGCGGCACGGTCACGACGGTCGTGCAAACATTTGACAATGCGATCGACGGGCGCACGTCAATCGACGGCGAAGTCGTCGAGTACACGGGGCTGGAAGGGATCGTCGACGATCTCACGTCCGCCAATCGGCAGTTTGTGTACCTTGCAACCGCCAACGCGATCGAGCTCGGTGACGATACCTCGTCGGCCGGTCGTTCACGGATTTCCGGCGACCACGGCGCGCCGACCAACTTTCAGAATCCCACAGGCGCGCTCCTGCTCGATGCCGGCCCGAACGACGATGTCGTAACGCTCGGCCGGCTTGATGCTACGTTCGCCGCAAGTGTGACGATTCGCGGCGGCGCGGGAAATGACGACATTGCGCTCGACGACAACGGCCGCGCCACCGCGGGCGGCAGCGTCGATTGGCTGACGTTTCCGCTGACGATTGACGGCGGCGGTCAGGAAGAAGATCGCCTCACGATCGACGACACCGGTTCGACGCGCGATAAGACCTACACGGTGAGCAACGTGCAAATCGGCGGCGGCGCAGTTCCGCTCGGAGCCGCCGTCGCGACGCCCGCCGGAGCGCCGAACGTCAACGGCGTGATCGACGGCACGGAATGGGACCAAGTTCCGTATGCTTTCGACAGCGGTCCTCGTCCGGCCGCGAATCAGCAATCTATTCTGCATTTCACTTTCGCGGAAGGCTCCGGCGCGACGACCGCGGACACGACTTCGAACGGCAACGACGGCCTCTTGGTCACGCCGACGGGTCCTCAATTCCGGCCGAACGCCGGACAATTCGGCGGCGCGCTCGAGTTCAACGGCACGACCGACTACGCTTGGTTTCAAGATGCGTCGTTCAACGTCGGCGCGCAAGGAACGCTCTCGTTCTGGGTGAAGATGGACGACGTCAATCGTCGCAACCAGTTTTTCGAGGGCCCTGGCAATCTGGGACTGGAGTTTCAATATCGCGAAACCGGCTCCGGAGCGAGCAAGGGTCAGTTTTACGGTTCGCCCAACCACGCGATGATCGGCAACGCCGACGACTTCGCTATCTTGAGCGGCGGCGCCGCCGCGCTGGCCGGCACGTGGGCCAACGTCACATACACGTGGCAAAAAACCGGCGCGACGACCGGCGCAATGCACTTGTACGTCAACGGCAGCGAGGTGACGTACCTCGCCGGAAGCGATTTTACGATTACGAATTGGTCGACCGTAGCCGCCACGGCGCAGGCGTTCGTCACCGTCGGTCGTGATCCCTCTCTTAGCCCCACGCAGTCCGGCGCCGCACGCTATTTTGACGGCATGATGGACGACGTCGCATGGTTCGACGTCGCGCTGAACGCAACACAGCGGGCCGCCGTTTATCAGGCGGGAGCCGTGCCGGTCGTGCACAGCATTGAGCAAATCCAAGCGACGCTTGGGCACGATCAGGTGTTCGACGCCAAAGCGGCGAACCCGGCGAGCGGCCGGCTGGTCGCCTATTGGAGCATGGACGACGCCGTCGGCACGAGCGTCGCCGCAGGCGACGGCGGAACGACCGTTGCGCTGCATACCACCCCGTCCGGTGCCGAAGCCCAATTCCTGCCGACGGGCGGCAAGTTCGGCGGAGCCCTCGATTTCACGAATGCCGAATCGTTCGCCACGTTCCAAGATCCGACGTTCGATATATCCTCCCAAGGCTCGGTCAGCCTCTGGCTCTACATGCGCGACGGCCTGCGCCGCAATGAACTTTTCGAAGGCCCGAACAATTCCGGGTTCGAATTCCAATATCGCGACAATTCAAGCGGCCAGTTCTACGGCTACGTCAGTCGCGCGACGGGCAACTCCGACGACCCGACGATCCAATCGGGCAATTCCCGCAACAATGTCGGTGCTTGGCACAACGTCATCTATACTTGGCAGCGTACGTCGGCGACCGCCGGCGAGATTCATATCTATATCGACGGCGTCGAAGTCGCTTACACATCGAACAACACGACCGTCACCGGTTGGAATAACGTCGTCAGCACCGTCGACGGTCTGATCAAAATGGGCGGCGACCAAGGAGCGACGACGCCCGATCGCTGGCTCGACGCCAAAGTCGACGACGTCGCCTGGTTCGATCGCGTGCTTTCCGCTTCGCAGCGCGCGGCGCTGCAGACGAGTAGCGTCGACGGCATTCAAGCCACGGTCGGACACGACGCCTTCTTCGACGCCAAGGCCGTCAACGCGGCGAACGGTCGCTTGTTGGCATATTGGAACTTCGATAATCCGCTCGGAACCACGGTCGTGGCGGGCAACGGCGGAACGAATATCACGCTACGTCTCAACGTGCCTCCTATGCCCGAAGGGGTCGCATTCGACGCCGTCGGCGGCCCAGTGCTGCCCGGAAGCGGCACGAAGCTCAATGCCGGCGTGTTCGACGGCAACGGCGATTTCATTCGCGTCGCCGATAGTTCCAGCCTCGACTTCGACAAAAACAAGGGAACGATCTCCTTCTGGGTGAATCCGCAGGCCCATGCCGTCGACAACAATTTAGCGACCGGTTACGCGGCGCTCGTGGAAGATACGAAGCAACAAATCTTCGTCGGTATTTCTTATCAACAAGACGCCGGAGCGGCGCTCGGCAACGCCGATTTCTATAATCGCCTCGTGTTTTCGCCGTACCAAAATACTCCGGGCGCAAACCAAAACATCGTCGTCAGCAACACGAGGCTGACTCCCGGACAATGGACCCACGTGACCGTGACGTGGGACTACGCGACGCATTCCGCCTTGATCTATATTAACGGCGCGCTTGACGCGACGATCGTCAACAACACGACGAGCGGAGCCGTGTGGACTCAAGCGGCAGGCGATACCGGCGATTGGATCTTCGGAGCCGACGGCAAAACGCAGGCGCATGGTTTCACCGGTTCGATAGCCGACCTTGCCGTTTACGGTTCCGCGCTGCGGGCTTCCGAGGTGCAAAGCGTCTATCGGACCGGCGCGCCGAACTCAGGTTCGTTCGATCTCGCCGGCGCGAAAGGCCGCTTTACTTGGGATGGCAACTACTTGTACGGACTCATCGAGTCGTACCCCGCCGGGGCCGACGATTCGAATGGACCGTTCGACAATCTGGAACTGGATCTCTACATCAACGGACGCAGTACGCTCGCCGCGCGGCTCGATGCCTCGGTGCTCGTCCCGGTCAACAACGTCGCGGCGTCCACCGTGTTGCCGGCCGGCGACGACGTCGTTCGCTATGAATTCCGAATCCCGCTGGCGGCGATTGACGACGGCGTCACGGCGTTCGACCCGACGGCCGGCGACTATCTTCGCTATCATTTGCGCACGATCGACGGTGAAGTCGCGGGCAGCGGCTTCGACACTCGCGACACGACGCTCGGTTGGGTCGTCGAGCCGCCGCTCACGTCCGACGGTCTTCGCCGCCTCGAGTTCGCTCGCAGTGAAAACTTCTTCGGCGTCGGCGGTCGTCTCGACTACGCGAACTTCGCCCATCTCACGATCAACGCCGGCGACGGTCGCGATCAGTTGACCGTCGTCGATTCCCAGCATGCGCCGGCGGCGACCAATCCGACGAAAACGTTCACGCTCAATATGGGGGGCGGCGACGATCAGGTGACGATCGCGGCCGTCGACTCCGCGTTTCATGCCGCCGTCTATATCGACGGCCAAGGCTGCGACGACACCGTTACCGTCGACGCAGCGCTTAACCTCGGCAGCGTGCTTTCAAACGGTAATCTTAACATGACCGCGGAAACGATCGCCGTGAATGCGCCGATCGACACGACGGCCGGCACCGTCGGCGACGTGACGCTGCATGTCGGCAAGTCGCTGACGATCGCCGACTTGGGAAACATCGCCGCCGGCGGCGACGTCCTCATCGACGGTGCCGGATCAACTTCGACGGCTGCGGACATCACCACGGCCGGCGGCGGCATCACAATTGAAACCGCGACGACGCTCGCCGACGCGAACACGCTGACTTCAGCCGGCGGCGATATCGCCTTCTCCGGCTTAGCCGCAACTCTAGACGGCCCATACAATTTCACGATTAACGCCGGCACGGGGAACGTTCGTTTCGACGGCGTCGTCGGCGGCGCGTCACCGCTCACGGCCCTGATCGATGTCGTCCTCACTTCGGCGCACGACCTTTCGATCAATCGAGACTTCTCGGCGCGATCGCTTACGCATGCGGCGGGCACCGGCACGACGACCGTCGACGGCGTCGTCACGCTTTCGGAGGCGGCCGCGACGGCACTTACGATCGACACGCCGACGATCGATGTGAACGCGGCGATCAACACCGCAGGCGGCACAGTCGAGTTAACCGTCGACAATCTTCAAGTGGCCGCCCCGCTCGCCGTAAACGGCGTCGGCGGCCGACTAATGACGATTGTCGAGCGTACGGCAGGACGCGAATTGGAACTCGGCGGCAACGCCGTCAGTCGCTTGGCGCTCGACGCCGGCGAACTGGCGCTGCTCACTGCCCGCACGCTCCGCTTCGGCGACGCCGCTGCCGGCGATTTGCATCTGACTGCGCCGGTCGGCACCGTGCCGGGCGTTACGAACTTCCATTGGATCACCAGCGGCGGTGTTTCCGGCCCGGGCTCAGTCACTGCAACGAATCTCGGCGTCGAAGCGGTCGGCGATGTTCGACTCGACAACGCCGCCAACGACGTCGTCCTGCTCGCGATTCACACGATCGGCGTCGGCAGCGATATTTCGTATTGCGACGCAAACGATTTCCGACTCGACGACGTCGACGGCGTGGGCGGCATCGCGACGTCGGGAGACGTGACCCTGCGGACGCCGACACAAATCACTCAAGGACTCTTCGGCAGCATCGCCGCCGCAGGTCTGCAACTTCTCGGCGGCTCAGCGGTGTTGGACTTACAGATCAACGACATCGATGTCTTGGCCGCCGATCTTAATGACGTGCTAGACTTTGCCGACGGTGACGATCTCCGTGTCGGGACGGTTCAAACGTTCGGTCCGGCGACCGTCGGCGTCACGACGACCGACGACGCGGTCATGCTGTTCGCGGGCCAAACTCTTTCGCTGCAAAACGCCGTGATCGTCGGCAACGCGCAGGTGATTTTGGTTTCCGATCACGGAGCGATCGACGACGTCGGCTCCGTCGGCGTCAAAGTCCAAGCTGCGGAGTTGGCGCTCCGTGCCGACGGCGGTATCGGAGTTACCCAAGCCCTGCGAACCCAAATCGGCATTTTTGCCGCCGTTAACGCCGGTTCCGGCGGCATCCGCGTCGACGACGTCTCCGGCGCGCTTCTTACCGTCGGCACGGTCGTCGGTCCGTCGTTCAGCACGTCGGGAATCGCCAATTTCGGACTCGACGGCAGCGTGCTAAGTCATGTGGGGGCGCTGCGAATCGCGCAACCGATCCTCGACGCCGGCGGCGGCATTACGCTCTCCACGATCGCTGACGGCGGAAACGACGACGACCTCACGGTCGACGCCCCGATCATACTCGGGCCGTCCGGCGGAGGCGACATCAGCTTCGCCGCGAGCACGGATCTGCTCGTGAACGACACCGGCGCCGCCGACGACATACGAAACTTCGGTTCCGGCAGCATCGTCGGCGGCGCCGGTCGCGAGGTTCTGCTCGGGCCCGATGTGCTCATTCGCAGTCTCACCGGCGCGATTACGGGAATCCCGCCGCTATTGCAGAACCTCACCGGCCCGCAGATCGCCAACTCGGGCGACGCCTCGCTGACGTTCGACTACGGTCGCTTGCTGGAGTTCAACTTCACCGCCGTCGTTGATTGGTCCGACGGCGTCGTCGACACGCTGATTCTCAGCGCCCCCGGCACGACGACTGCGGCGCACAACTACACGGGCAATCCAAACGTCGCCGATCCGGCCGCGCCGATTCCGGTCTCCGTGGTGCTGCGGAGCGATTCGCTGATCCGGTTCACGGGCTACGAAACGTCGACTCTACAGATTTTGCTTACCTTTCCGGGCGACGGCGTCCGCAACGTTCGGATCGACACGACGGTGCAAGTTCGCCATCTTACGGCCGACCAGCCGCAACGCCTTACGATCGATGCACCGCAAGTTGCGCCGGCCCAGGGCCGTTCTAATGTTTACGGTTCCGGTAATTCCGCGCAGCAAACGACCGCTACCGCGGAGCGCGTCGTGATCCTTCGGGAAGTGCTCCCCGACGGCCGTGAAGGTAGTTCCGTCCGTTTTCCGCAGAACGCGCTCGACGACCTACCGGCGTTGTTCAAGAAACTTCGCAACGGTCGCTATCGCGTCTATCTATTTGAGCCCGAGACGCAGACACAGCGACTCGTGCTCGAAGTCGATGTTCGAGAAGGTAAGCCGGCCGCACCGACGTCGGTCGAAGAGTCGATGCCTGACGCGGGCGACCAAGCCGTTTCGGCTCCGCCGGAGGATTTCGATGCGGCGGCGATCCAAATCGAGTCGGAAGACGGAACGCCCGACGGCGTTTTACCGGCGACAACCGCCGCCTTGGCAGTCGGATTGGCCGTGATCGGCGACGGCAAATGTTCGAGCCGTGCCGATGCCGCGTTGGCCCGCTTTCGTAAATATTCGCGACTCCGTCCGCCGCCGAACCCGCGGCGCCGATTTCCGCGCTAGCCACTTTGTTGAAAATGCGCTGTCCTCGCTGCAACCGAACGCTGACCGACGCCGATGAGGAGAACGCTCGCTGCACGCGCTGCGGCAAAGAACTATCCGCCGAAAAGCCTTCGACCTTGGCCGACGTGCGGATTGATCAAACGTACGATTTCGGAACGCCGCCCGTCGCCGCCGATGAACCGTCGCCGGCGACGCCCGAATCGCCGAATCCCGGCACGGTGCACGAAGTGCATGGTCTGCAAACCGCGGAGTTCGACGCTGTTTTCGCCGGCCGTGAAAACGCTTCTGCGCCGACGGCCGAAGCTAAGCCGGGCACGGTGCATGAAGTTCACGGCTTGCAGACGGCGGAATTCGATGCCGTATTTCCCGACAGCGACGTTGAGTCCGAGTCGGCGGCGGAGGAGGAGGAAAAGCCGGGAACGGTTCACGAAGTTCACGGACTTAAGACGGCCGAGTTCGACGCCGTCTTTGCGGATGACGAGTCGCCGCAGTCTCCACCTTCGCCGCAACCGCTGACGCCGGCTCCCGGAACGGCCGCCGAAGTGAAACTAGCTCAGACATTCGACTCCGACCAAATTGGTTCGAGCCTCGTCGACCAGCTCTCAATCGCTTGGGGTGAAGAAGTCGACGATTCGGTCGCGCCGCACGTCACGATTAAAGGCAAGGAGATCGCCCGCACCCGCAACGACCAAACGCTCGTCATCAACTCCCGCGCCGTGCGTGAGTCGCCGAAGCAGGCGGGCATTTCGAATAATGCGGCTCCGAGCTTGGCGGATTATGAACTGATCAGCTTGCTCGGCGAAGGCGGAATGGGCGTGGTCTACACGGCCCGTCAGGCGTCGATCGATCGCACCGTCGCGGTCAAGATGCTTAAGCCGGGCCATTCGAAGAACCGCGACCTGCAGCAGAAGTTTCTGGCCGAAGCGGTCGTGACGGGTGATCTAGATCACCCGAACATCGTTCCGATGTACGACCTCGGCAAGAACGAAGCGGGAGACTTGTTTTACGCGATGAAGCGTGTGCAAGGGACTCCTTGGCACAAAGTGATCGCCGCTAAGTCGCAAACGGAGAACGTCGAGATATTACTCAAAGCGGCCGACGCCGTCGCGTTCGCTCACTCGCGCGGCGTGATCCATCGCGATCTCAAGCCCGAGAACATTATGCTCGGCGAGTTCGGCGAAGTGCTCGTCATGGATTGGGGCTTGGCGTACTCGACGGCCGCATTTCGCAAATCGGCCAGCATCACGCAAACGTCGAGCATGGGAGGCAGCCCGGCGTACATGGCGCCGGAAATGGCGACCGGTCCGATCGATCGAATCACCTTCGCGAGCGACATCTACCTCCTCGGGGCGATTCTTTACGAAATCCTCACCGGCCGGCCGCCGCACTCCGGCGGCAACGTCACAAAATGCCTCATGGCGGCGGCCCGCAACGAAATTGTGCCGACCGACAAGACCGGCGAGCTCGTCGAAGTCGCTCGTCGGGCGATGTCGACGCAGCCGCTCGCTCGCTATCGCACGGTCGCCGAATTCCAAGCCGCGATTCGCGAGTGCTTGGCTCACTCGGAAAGCCTGTCGTTGGCTCACCGCGCCGAACAAGAACTTACTAAAGCCCGCGAGGTCGGCGACTACCAAAACTATTCTCGCGCCTTGTTCGGCTTCGAGGAGGCCTTCGCGCTCTGGGAGCAGAACGAACGAGCGCGCGACGGGATTCATTCCGCGCGGCTTGCCTATGCCGCCGCGGCGTTCGAAAAGGGAGACTTCGATCTCGCGGCCGGTTTGCTCGATCGCGCGCTTCCGGAGCATGTCGCTCTCGGGGAGCGGATCCGCCTGGCGCAAATCGAACGTGAGGCGCGGAAGATGCGATTGCGCCGCGCGAAACGGTTCGTCGCACTGCTTGCTGCGGCGGTCTTCGTTATCGCGGGCGCGGCTTACGTCGGCATACGTGCGCAGCGCGATCGCGCCCTCGACGCTGAGGAGCTCGCCCGCATAGAACGCGATAAGGCTGTCGATGCGAAGCGACTCGCGGACGTCGAGGCGGAACGCGCTCGAGCCGCGGAGGACCGGGCGGTCAGCGAAGCGGATCGGGCCCGTGTCGAGGAGGAAAAAGCCGTCGTCGCCCGGGACGAGGCCGAACGCTCTAAGGCGGCCGAGGCTTATGCGGCCTACGGCGCGCGCATCGGATTAGCCGCAGCGCGTATCGACGAAAACGCCTTCGCCGGCGCGGCGGAGTTGCTGGACACCTGCCCGCCCGAACTCCGCGATTGGGAATGGGGACGACTGAAATACCTGTGTGAGCGGAGTAAGCTCTCCGTCGACATCGGCGCGCCGCTCAATGCCGTGGCAGTCGATTCCAAGACGGGACATCACTTGGCCGGAGGATGGAACGGCGTGCTTCGCGTCGTCGATCCTGCTGACGGGGAATCGTCGTCGTGCCGGCCGTACGACGGAATGATCAACGCCGTCGCCGTCGCACCGTACACCGGGACCGTCGCGGTCGGCGGCGACGACGCGTCGGCGTATCTCGCACTCTATGATGACGCGCCAGGCGCCAAACCGCGTAGTCTGTCAGGGCACGCGAAACCGGTCCTGTCGCTGGCTTTCGCACGTTCCGGCGACAAACTTCTTTCCGGCTCCGCCGACGGCACGGCTCGGTTGTGGGATGTCGCCGGCGGGCGCGAGTTGCAAGTCTTTCATGGCCACTCCGCCGCGGTCGCGTCGGTGGCATTTTCGCCCGATGAGCGAACCGTGGTAACGGCGGGAGCCGACGGCACCGTCATCGTCTGGCCGCTCGACGAAGAACTTCGAGCCGGTACGCCGGTCGAAGTTCGGGCGATGCTCGCACATCGCGGTCCGGTTCACGCCGTCGCTTTTGCGCCCGACGGGAGCACAGTCGGGTCCGCCGGCGACGACGGCCGCGTGCTCCTATGGAAGGCGGCGGATGTTCGCCCGTATCGGCTCGCCGACGTGTTTTCGGAGAATCCCCCCGCTCCACCGCAGGTTCGCGAACTGCTGGGGCATCGAGCAGCGGTCACTTCCCTCGCCTTTGCACCCGACGGTTTGCGCCTTGCGAGCTGCGGCGTCGACAACGCCGTGCTGGTCTGGGACGTCGCGGAGGGCAAATTGTTGAAAACACTGCGCGGTCACGCCGGTCAAGTTCGCGCCGTGCGATTCCTTGCCGACAATCGCACCGTGGTCTCCGTCGGGTACGACGGCACATTAAAGATTTGGGACGTCGACGACTACAACGAAACGCTCGCCGTGAAGCCGAGCATCATCGCCGGACATGCCGACGCCGTGCTCTCCGCCGATTTCGCGCCGGATGAAAAGGCGATCGTCACCGCAGGGCGAGATCGTACCGCTCGGATCACCGCGGTGACGCTCGTCGGCACTTCGTCCGACGCCGTGTCGCAGGTGCTGACCGAAGGACACGAGTATCTGGCCTCTGCCGCCGCGGTAACGCCCGACGGCCGAACTCTCGTGACCGCGGCAGTCGACGGCACCACGCGTGTTTGGGATCTGGCGAGCGGCGTCGAACGAGCCGTGCTTTCGGGGACGGGGCGGGCTGCCGTGTTGGCGCTTTCTCCCGACGGCAAACTCGCACTTACCGGAGATTCGGCGCGAGGCGCTCGGCTGTGGAGTCTTGCCGACGGCAAACTCCTGCGTACGCTGCCGGCGCATCGGACGGAGATCTCCGCCGTGGCCTTTTCGCCCGACGGCACGACGCTTTGCACCGGCGAGGCGGGCGGGCGCGTCAATGCCTACCGCACGGCGGACGCAGCGCCTGTTTGGAGCGAATTACGCCATTCGCGCCGCATCACCGCCTTATTGTTCACCGCCGACGGGCGCCAACTCCTCACCGCTTCGCTCGACGACACGGTCGGTCGCTTCCGCACGGTGGACGGCGTCGAACTTCCGTCGCTCATTTGGAAGCACCCCGCCGGCGTGTTGTCGCTCGCGCCGGTCGGCTCTAAGCAGGCCGCAACCGCTTGCGAAGACGGCCGCATTCGCATCTGGCAACTCGATTCACCCGCTCCCGCCGCCGTGCTATTGCTGCCGGAAGCCAAGTACGGCGCCGTTGCCGCATCGCCCGACGGCCGCTACGTTGTCGCGGTCGACGCTCAGGCGCGCCGTGTCAGGCTTTACGATCGGCAGGCCGAGCGAGAAGTCGCCGGCCGGGGCGGCGTTGAAGCTCCCCAAGGCAAGACACCTTGGCTCGACGGCGGAGCTCATGATGCCCTCGTCTGGTCGGCCGCGTTCACGCCCGACGGCGAAAGCGTGCTGACGGTAGGCGGCGACGAGGCGCTGCTATGGGATCGTGCGACGGGCGAACGCCGCCGGACGTTTCGCCGACACGGAGCGATCGCCGGCGTGGCGTACTCGCCGGACGGGCGCCACGTTGCGACCGCGGGCTGGGACGGCGCGGTCAAGATCTGGAACACCGCGACCGGACGGGCCGAACGGAAACTCGCGGGGGGGCACGTCGGCTCCGTCAACGGCGTGGTTTATTCGACCGACGGCCGGCGACTTCTCACGGCCGGCGATGACCGCACCGCGAGGCTTTGGGATGCCGCGACCGGCGAGCAGATCAAGCAGTTCACAGGACATAAAGGACGAGTCACGCACGCCGCACTCTCCAACGACGGCAAACGAATCGTCACGGCGTCCGCCGACGGTACGGCGCGCATCTGGGATGTCGCGACGAGCGCGGTGCTACACGAACTCGTGGGACACGACCGTGCCGTGCTATGGGCTGAGTTCTCCCGCGACGGCAAGAATGTCGTCACCGCGGCCGCGGACGATACGGCTCGCCTTTGGAACGCCGCCGACGGCAAACTTCTTTCGACGCTGACCGGTCACACCGCGCCGATCCAATCGGCATCGTTTTCCGCCGACGGCTCGCGCGTCGTCACCGGCTCGCGCGATGCGGGAGTAAAACTATGGGATGCGACCGTCGGCAAAGAGTTGCTGTCGCTCAAGGGGCACAGTGCTGCCGTGAACGTCGTCCGTTTCTCGCCGAGCGGCCGCACGATTCTCTCGGCCGGCGCCGACGGCGCGGCGATTCTTTGGCCGACAAGCCCTTGGCGACGACCGAAGTAGCATTTTCGACGACGACCGATCCCTACTCGGAATGATCTCCAGTTGCCGGTCGTTGAGTGCCGGTTATCGAACTTCAGCTTTGTGAAGTTTGACCGTGCGAAGATTTCCGCCGATATTGTGAACCTGCCGATCGTCTAGTTCCTCGGTCTTCCGACGCCCCAGCCACTTGAGATCGCCGATGTCGACGCCTACTGCCGTAACCATGCTCCACAATCAAAGCTATTTCGTCTCGCGCCGAAGCGCTTTCACCATCGTCGCGGTTTTTGTCATCGCGGTTTCTCACTTCCGCTCCGATGCGCATGCGGCCGAGGAATCCGCAAAGTCGAAATCTCCCAATATCGTCTTGATTCTTGCCGACGATATCGGCTACGGCGATTTGTCGTGCTATGGAGCGAAGCATGCGAAGACGCCGAATTTGGATCGGTTGGCGAATGAGGGGCGTCGGTTCACCGACGCTCATTCTCCCGCCGCGACCTGCACGCCCACACGGCGTGCGCTTCTCACGGGCAGCTATTCCTGGCGACAGGTTCCTGGATCGAGCATCGCCCCCGGCGACATGCCGCTCTCGATTCCTCCCGGCACGCCAACCGTCGCGAGTTTGCTCAAACGCGCCGGCTATACGACCGGCATCGTCGGAAAGTGGCACTTGGGGTTGGGCGACGAATCCGGTCCGCAGTGGAACGGTGAAATCAAGCCCGGGCCGCGCGAGATCGGCTTCGACTACGAATTCCTCATGCCGGCGACGGGTGATCGCGTGCCGACCGTCTACGTCGAAAATGATCGCGTCGTCGGGCTCGATCCGAGCGATCCGATCGCCGTCAGCTACAAGCAAAAAATCGGCGACGAACCGACGGGTAGCGAGAATCCGGAATTGCTGAAGCTCAAGCACACGCACGGCCACGATATGACGATCGTCAACGGCGTCGGCCGCATCGGCTGGATGACCGGCGGCAAGAGCGCCCGCTGGCGCGACGAAGACATGGCCGACACGTTCGCGCAAAAGAGCGTCGCCTTCATCGAAAAGAATAGGGCGTCGCCGTTTTTCTTGCTGCTCACCACGCACGGCATCCATGTGCCGCGCGTACCGCATCCGCGCTTCAAGGGAACGAGCCCCGTCGGTACCCGCGGCGATGCGATTCATGAACTCGACGACACGGTCGGCCAAGTGCTTGGCGCGCTCGATAAGCTGCAACTTGCGGACGACACTCTGGTGCTTTTCACAAGCGACAACGGCGGCGTTATGGACGACGGCTACGAAGACGTCGGCAGTTTCGACTATTCGCCGAACGCGCCGCTCCGCGGCACCAAAGGCTCGCTCTACGAGGGCGGCCATCGCGTGCCGCTCTTGGCTCGTTGGCCCGGCCATGTGCCTGCCGGCAGCGAGTGCGCTTCGCTCGTCACCGGGCTCGACTTTTTCGCGACGTTCGCCGCACTCACCGAGCAGAAGATGCCCGACGACGGCGCGGGCGACAGTTTCAACGTCCTCCCCGATCTGCTCGGCCAACCGATGCTTGCCCCCTCGCGACCGCATTTCGTCGCGCATATCGGAGGCACGAAAGGCCCTTTCGCCTTGAGAGCCGGCGATTGGAAACTCGTCGAAGGGGGCAAAGGCCCGCAATACAAGCCAAACGTCAAGCCGGAGCCGGGCAAGTCGGCGCCGCGCGATCGCTTCGGCACGAAGACTCAGCTCTACAACGTAGGTGACGATCTGTCGGAGCAACACGACCTCGCGGCCGAGCATCCGCAGAAGTTCGCCGAGTTGAAGGCCCTCCTCGATAAAATCAAATCCAGCCCGCGCAGCAACGGCTCATAGGTCCGACTCGTCGGAAGGGGCGAGCGCAGCGAGGCCCACGCCGTGGTTGCGTTGTGTCAACCATGAGAACGACTTCTAATTGCGAACGGTTCGCGCCGCCGTCGCATTTGATATTTCCGTAGGCGCATGCACGCGGTCGGGTAAGATTGACTAACCCACGCCTGCCCGGTCGACGTTGCGCAATCCCGTTGTCGCGCCGTCCCTTCTCCGCCCCGCCGCCTACTCGAGGTCTCATTCTATGCCGCGTTGTGCGCTGTTTGCGCTCGCTTCTCTTCTCTTCATCACGACGGATGTCTCATTCGCCGACGACCCAAATCGCGGCACAACGCTGCAACCGCTACGCGCGGGCATGATCGGGCTCGACACTTCGCACGTCCCGGCCTTCACGAAAATCTTTAATGCTTCCGACGCCGGAGGCGACGTCGCCGGCATCCGCGTCGTCGTCGGCTATCCGGGCGGCACCGACTACGGCCCGAGCAAGGACCGCGTCGCCAAATTCACGCAAGGCATGCGCGACGCCGGAGTCGAAATCGTCGAGACGATCCCGCAGCTCTTGGAAAAGTGCGACGTCGTGCTGCTTGAAAGCGTCGACGGCCGTATCCATCTCGAGGAAGCGATCCCCGTCATCCTCGCCGGCAAGCCCGTCTTTATCGATAAGCCGATCGCCGCTTCGCTTGTCGACGCGATCGTGATTTTCGAATTGGCCAAGAAGCACAATGTACCGGTCTTTAGCAGTTCGTCGCTCCGGTTCGGAGCCGAGGTGCAAGCGGCGCTCGCGAGCGAGACGCTCGGCGAGATCGTCGGCGCCGAAAGTTGGGGGCCTTGCGACTATCAGGCCGGCACCCCCGATCTCTGTTTCTACGGCATCCACGGCGTCGAAACGCTCTTCACCCTCATGGGCGGCGGCTGCACGACCGTGGCTCGTACCCAGACGGCGCGGGGCGACGTCGTCGTCGGCACTTGGACCGGCGATCGGATCGGCACGTTTCGCGGCATCCGCAAGGGTTCGGCCGGCTTCGGGGCCGTAGCGTTCGGCAGCAAGAGCATCGCTCCGCTGAAGACGCCCGCGACCTACAAAGACCTCTGCCATCAAATCGGTCGCTTCTTCCGCACCGGCAAGCCGCCGGTCGATGCGGCGACGACGATCGAAATCTTCGCGTTCATGGAAGCGGCCGATGAAAGCAAGCGTCAAGGGGGCAAGCCGGTCGCCGTGGCCGACATTCTCGCCAAAGCCCGCGAGGAGGCTGCAAGCAAACTCGCGACGATCGAAGCCAGGTAACGACTTCAATCGGCACTAGCGGCTCGTACACCGGTGCGAGATGAGGCTCAACAAGCACTGGCGGACAATCCACCCGTGCCGCCCAACAATTGATAACCAACTGAAAATTGAGGATATCTCCATGCACGACGTTACCCGACGCAAATTCTTCGCCGAGTCGCTCATCGCCGCCGGAGCCGCCGCGGCGGCCACGTCGATCGGCCCTCGCACGTTGTTTGCCGACGAACCTAAGACGACCTCGGCCATCGACGAACTCCAACACGCCGTGCTCGGCTGCCGCATACGAGGCAAAGTCCACGTCGCCGAATTCGGCAAGATTCCCGGCGTGAATGTCGCCTACGTCTGCGATCCTGATCTCCAACTCGCCGAAGAACTCGCCGCCGTCGTCGAGACGAAGACCGGGCGCAAGCCGCAGGTCGTGCAAGATCTACGCAGGATTTTCGACGACAAATCGGTCGACACCGTCTCGGTCGCTTCTCCCAACCACTGGCACGCCCTCTCCGCGATCTGGGCGATGCAGGCCGGCAAAGACGTGTATGTCGAAAAGCCCGTGTGCCACAACATCGTCGAAGGCCGGCGGATGGTCGACGCGGCTCGCAAGCTGAACAAGATTTGCCAGGGCGGGACTCAGAACCGCTCGCTCGGCGCACTGATGACGGCTGCCGAATACATCAAGGCCGGTAAGCTTGGCGACGTGAAACTCGCCCGCACGATCATCTACGGCCGTCGCGGCTCGATCGGGCCGAAGACCACGTGCGAGATCCCGCCAAAGTGCGATTTCAATCTCTGGCTCGGCCCGGCGACGCAGCAGCCGCTCACGCGTAAGAACATGCACTACGACTGGCACTGGTTCTGGGACACCGGCAACGGAGAACTCGGCAACAATAACATCCACATGGTCGACATCAGTCGTTGGCTGCTCGGCCTGGAAGGCCTGGGCGATTCGGTCGTCAGCCTCGGCGGCCGGCTCGGCGAACCCGATTGCGGTGAAACGCCCAACACGCAAATCACCGTCCATCGCTTCGGACCGACGACGATCATACAAGAAGTTCGCGGACTCAAGTCGGCGCCGTTCAGCGATAAGTTCAAGAGCGGCTACGTGATCTACGGCACCGAAGGGTTCATCGCCGAAGGAGCCCGCTTCGATCCGGAAGGAGAATTAGTCGAGAAGTTCGAGAGCAAGAACGGCGCGAACCACTTCGACAACTTCATCCAGGCGGTGCGCAGCCGCAACCGCGACGAACTCAACGCCGAAATCGAAAAGGGACACGTTTCGACGGGCCTCTGCCATGTGGCGAACATCTCGCATCGCCTCGGCAAACCGACCCCGGTTGCCGACATTCAAAGCGCGCTGAGCGCTGCCGACTACGGCGACGAAGTCCGCGCGACGTTCGCTCGGCTGCTGGAGCACGTGAAGGAGAACGACGTCGACCTTGAAAAGACGCCGCTCACGTTCGGCGAACATCTTGCGATCGACTCGGCCGGCGAGAAGTTCAAGAACAACGACGCGGCCAACGCGATGTTGGGCCGCGAATACCGCGCCCCGTTCACGCTGCCGAAGGCGAGCGAGATCTAACCAGACGGCTCCGCGACTCAGGACGTAGATTTTCGGCCCCCGGCGTCAAACGCCGGGGGCTGTTTCATTCGATGGCCGGCCAAAAAAGTTGCTGGAACTTGGCCGGCGATTGCGTTAGGTTGCCGGGTGAGAGATTGTTTTTCTTTCGGCCGCGAATACCAAGTTTGCAGGACGGAATGGAGCAAAACTTCCGCAGATTAGGTGCGCAAACTGCGCATCTATTTCGCCGATAGATGCGCACATTTAAGTAAGACAATAGAGGTGCGCAACAAACGCCCCGATAGATGCGCACCGATCGAGGCGGAACCGGGACTTAGAGGAGGCTCGAATATGCATCGCGTCGTCATTGCAATGACCATGTCGCTTGTCGTTGGGTCGCTTGGTTCATCGTCGTCGGCCGCGGACTGGCCGGCGTTCCGTGGTCCGCACAACAACGGTTTTTCCGACGAAACCGGTTTGCCGACCGAGTGGTCGGCGGCGAAAGGAGAAGAGAAAAACATCCTCTGGAAAGCGCCGCTCCCCGCGCCGGGCAACAGCAGTCCGATCGTCAGCGGCGAAAGCGTGCTTGTGACCGCGGCTGAAGACGACGGACACAAGCGGGGCGTGTATTGCTTCGGGCGGGCCGACGGCAAGCTGCACTGGAAGCAAGTCGTCGACTTCTCGCAAGAATTGCCGACGCATAAGACGAACCCGTTCAGCGCGGGCACGCCGGCGACCGACGGTAAGGTCGTAGTCGTATGGCATGGCTCCGCCGGCCTCTATTGCTACGACCTCAAAGGCGGTAAGCCGATTTGGAATGTCAACCTCGGTGAATTTCGCCACATGTGGGGCGAAGGCTCCTCGCCGATCATCCACAAAGGCCGCATCTATTTGAATTGCGGGCCGGGCGCAAAAACGTTTATGGCCTGCCTCGATTTGAAGAACGGGCAACGGCTTTGGACGGTTGATGAACCGGCCGACGGCGACGGTCAAAAGCGCACCGACGGCGCGCCCATGGGGAGTTGGTCGACACCGCAAATCGTGACGCTCGACGGCGAGGAGCAGGTCGTCGTCGCGCAGCCCAGCCGGGTGATCGCGTATCGGCCGTCGAATGGCGAAACGATTTGGTTCTTCCGCACGAAGAACGAAAAGGGAGACTTGGCCTACTCGTCGCCCGTGTTCGGCGACGGCGTTTGCGTAATGCTCGGCGGTTACAGCGGCGGTGCCTCCGCCTTCAAGCCCGGCGGCAAAGGCGACATCACGGAAGCGGCTCGCATGTGGTATAAGCCGCGTAATCCGCAATCGATCGGCACGGGAGTCATTATCGACGGCTACCTTTACGTGCCCGACGCCGGACCAGGCACAATCCGCTGCCTGGAAGCCAAGAGCGGCAAGGAAGTATGGACCGACCGAGCTTCCGGCGGCAACCACTGGGGCTCGATCGTCGTGGCCGAAGGGCGGGCTTATGTGACCAACCAGGAAGGGGCGACCGTGGTATTTCGGCCGAATCCGGAGAAGTTCGAATTCGTGGCCCGCAATGACCTGGGTGAGCAGTCGAACTCGACGCCGGCGCTTTCCGACGGCCGGATTTTTTTACGGACTTTTGAGCATTTGTATTGCATCGGCGGCAAGTAGCACCGGCCGGCCGAAACGGCGGCGAGTTCGGCTCCGCCGGTTGTCCGCCGGCGCTGCTTCCAGAATGGCCAAAAGATCACTAGCTATTTCGGGGCGGAATCTGCTAGACTCCGCGTTGGTTGGTATGTCGATGTTCCGGCGCCTGCGTCTGCAAGAGAGCTGTTCGCCGCCTCTCGGTCTTCCCACCTGGCTCGGGCCTCCATAAGTTGGCCCCTTTCGTCGCGCCCCCGAGAGTAACGGTTTTGGGGCGCAGGTTCGTTCTATTCGGAGTGAGTACGGTGGGTAAGAGACTTTACGCAGGCAACTTGGCCTACAGCATGACCAACGAGAGCCTGGAACAGCTGTTCGCGCAGTTCGGCACGGTCGTGAGCGCGCAAGTGATTCAAGATCGCGACACGGGCCGCAGCAAGGGCTTCGGGTTCGTGGAAATGGCCGACGACAACGCGGCCCAACAGGCCATCAACGGCCTGCACGACAAGGAAATCGAAGGTCGTCCTCTGACGGTCAACGAAGCCAAGCCGCGTGAAGGCGGCGGTGGCGGCGGCGGTCGCGGCGGCTACGGCGGCGGCGGCGGTGGTCGCGGCGGCTACGGCGGCGGCGGCGGTGGTTACGGCGGCGGCGGTCGCGGTCGCTACTAAGCGACTCCGCGAAGTCGGACGCTGCGGAGCGAAAGCTTCCCCAAGCAACAACGGATGCCGGAGCGGATTCCTCGCGAACCCGCTCCGGCTTTTTTTGCGCCGCCGACTCAGCCCGGCGGTGCGCGGCACAAGCCGAGTTTATCGTGCTACTCGTCGGCCAGACGATAGCCGATCCCCTGCTCCGTGAGCAGGTATCGCGGCTGCGCCGAATTGACTTCCAGCTTGCGGCGCAAACCTGCCATGAACACGCGCAGGTAGTTCACTTCGTCAGCGTGTTCGGCACCCCAAACCTCCTGCAACAACTGGCGGTGCGTTAGGACCTTGCCGGCGTGCTTCGCCAGTAACGACAAGAGTTTGAATTCGATCGGCGTGACATGGACTTCTTGATCACGCAGTAGAACTCGTCGTGCGACCATGTCGACGACCAATTCGCCGCGGGCGTAGCGCAGCGGCGGCGGCGCCATATCGCTCTGGGCGCTGCGCCGCAACACGGCATGGAGCCGCGCCGCAAGTTCTTGCACCCCGAACGGTTTCGTTAAGTAATCGTCGGCGCCGGCCTCGAAGGCCGCGACTTTCTCGGATTCCCGACCGCGCGCCGAAAGCACGACGACCGGAGTCGCGGCTCGCGAGCGCAGCTGCGCCAGCACCTGCATGCCGTCGCAGTCGGGAAGCCCTAGATCGAGGATGACTAAGTTGATTTGCTGCGACGCGAGCCGATCGTACGCTTCACGCCCGCCGCAGGCTTCTTCGAGTTGATAGCCGCGGCTGGTCAGCGAGGTTCGCAGAAAGCGCCGAATCGGTTCCTCGTCTTCAACGACGAGAATGCGCTTAGGAGCGTCGATCATACTCTTGCCTCATCACGAGCATGGCTGGAATTCACGGCGACGACTTGCGGACTTGGAGCAATCGGCAAGACAACACGGAAAATCGCCCCGCCGCCCGGGCGATTCCCTGCGGTGATTCGTCCGCCGTGGGCGGCGACGATCGCACGGCAGATCGTTAGGCCCAGTCCGCTGCCGCGCGCGGCCCCTTCGGTGTCGGTACCGCGGAAGAACTTTTCGAACACCAACTCTTCTTCTCCCAACTTCAATCCCCGGCCCCGATCTCCGACTTCGATTTCCAAGCGATCGGCGCCGATCAACCGAGCCGAAATTTCGAGTACGCGACCGCCGGGGTCGTACTTCACGGCGTTGTCAAACAAGTTGTAGAGCACTTGTTGGAACAGGACGTCGTCTATCGGCACCAGCGGCAAGTCAGCCGGGATTCGCGTCTCCACATGCCGCCCACACAACTCGTCGCGCATTTGCCGCAGGGTTGATCCAATGACCTCTTCGAGCACATGCGGCTGTTTTACGACTCGGAACTTGCCCGACTCCAGACGAGTCATGTTCAGCAGGTTTTCGACGATCCGCGACAATCGATCAGCATTCTCGTAAATCGCCTGACAGAGTTCGCGACGTTGCTCAGGCGATATTTCCGCATCTTCATCGAGCATGCTGCTACTGGAACCTGCGATCGCCGCCAGTGGCGTGCGCAAGTCGTGCGATACCGAACTCAGCAACGCCGCGCTCATACGTTCGCTTTCAGCTTCGGTTTGGGCGTTGACGACTTCATTCGTCAGACGATCTCGCTCCAAGGCCCCCGTCAATTGGCCGGCAAGCGTCGCTAAGATTTGTCGCTGATCGTCGGAATATTGATTGAGGCCTTCGGCCGGCTGTGCGGCGAGTACGCCGATTGGCGTCTCGCCTGCCGTGAGCGGGAGAAAAATGGCGACGGAGTGCGCCGAAGTATGGGTTCCTAACCCGGTAATATTCCCCGTCTCAAAAGCCGCTTCGGCCGCCGCCCAGTCACGGGCACGGAACGCCTCCGCCAGCGGCGTCGGCGGAATACGACGAAAGCCGCGTTTATCGTCGCGCAGCAGTACCACCGCGCGCCCGCCCACTACGTCTTGAATATGTTTCACCGCGGCGCGGGCCAATTGCTCGCTGCCTGCCATGTCGGCCAAATCGCGACTCAATCGATAAAACGCCTCAAACCGTTGGGCGCTCTGCCGGGCCGCTTCGGCCTGATACAGCACTTGAGTGGTGAGGCCGCTAATCACAATGCCGATCGTCGCCATGACGATGAGCGTGAAGACGTGCTGAATGTCCGAGACCGCGAGGCTGAAGATCGGCGGCATAAAAAAATAGGCGAGCATCGCCGTACTTACGCATGAAGCGTAGATGCTTGGCCATGTGCCGTAGAGCACCGCCACGATGCTCACGCCGAGCAGGAACAAGAGAAACGAGTTGTGGAGTGCGAATGTGCGCTGTAACCCCCAACTCAGAACGAGGCAGACGATCGAAATGAGAGTGGCCCAGATATAGGCCTGCAAATGGTGGGGGCGCCGCCGAAGCTGAAACTCAATGCCTAGAAAATTAACGGGAGCCGGCGAAGCGTTAAGACCCATAAGTCCACGGCGAAGTCGGGTTTGAGTGCGACCTTTTCCATTATGGATGATTCGGACGTACGGCAAGAACTTCCGGCGGACGTTAAGAAAGATTTAGCGCAACCGGCGGCACCGCGAAATCAACCTGCTATATTGTCGATCCCGCCCCGGCCGCTGCCCGATTTCAAGGTCTTCCAATGGTTTCCCGTAACGCCCGAAAGCGCGACTTTCTGATCCCTCTGTTGTCGATCGCCTCGGTGTGTTTATCCGTTTGCCCATCGGTCGCCGCTGAAAACCAGACTGAAGATCACTTGCCGGTCGTGCGGGCGACCATCGACGCCCTGCTGACCCACGGCGTCGACCGGTGGGGGCCGGAAGAAACGGCGATGATCATCTCTATTCTCGACCGGAAGACTTTGGAGCCGTTCAAAAAGTTGCCGAAGGCCGCGGCCGGTGCCCGCGAAAGCGACCGTAGCAATGTCTACGGTAGCAATGCCAATATGCAGCAGAATCTTTATCGCACGATGTTTCTCTTGAGCGACATCACCGGAGAACATCGTTATGCGGAAGCCGCGGAAGCGGCCCTCATCGACTTCGTCCGCCGTACGCAATCGCCGGCAACGGGTCTGCTTGGCTGGGGCGAACACTTATTTTACGACTTGAAGGAAGATCGTGTATCGACGAACGCGACGAAGAACACGACTCAGACTCTTATTCATGAGATTAAAAAGGCTCCGCACTTCTTCGGCTATTTGTTGGAGCGCGAACCGGATCGGACGATCCGCTATGCCCGCGGACTTTGGGACCATGCGATCGGTGACCAAAAATCCGGCGACTTTAGCCGGCACGCAAAGTGGGATAAACACGATCCGCGCACAGGCTTCGACTTCACCAAAGAAGCCGGCTACATGATCGACATTTGGTCGCGGACTTTTGCGGTGACGAGAGACGGCTACTTTCGGCGGCCGGTGGAGGTGTTGGCGACTCGTTACCGCAACAAGCTGAACTCACGCTATTTGCTCGACTACGATTCTTCGCGCCCAAATTATTGCAACAACGGCCACAACGTCACGTTGGCTCTGGAATGCCATGAAGCCGCAGCCCGATTCTCCTCCGCCGCTTTCCCTGATGATCCGACGGCGAAGCTCCTCCGAGACCTCGCGGAGTCGATTGATCGCGGCTTTTTGGCGGTGAATCATGCCCCCGGCGATCAGCGGCGAGGTTTCATCGCGACAAGCTTTACCGATACCGGCGAGCCCCGCGACCGCGAAGGGGCCGGCCCGGGCGGCTATTCCGTGATGTGGGGCTTCGGCTACGGAAAGCAAACCACGGCGATGATCGCACTCCATTGTTATCACCGTATGAAGCAGCTTCCCGCGGGTGACGTGCGCGACGCTTATGGCCGTCTGTTTCTTGAAGCGGCTCGAGCCGTGGCAGGAACATCGCTGCCGATGGCTTCTGAGAAACAGACTGACGTTTGGGCCGTCGAACCGGGGGCGGCGATTCTGCTTGAGGTCGCCGCATTTCGTGAGACGGGGGAAGCGAGCTATTTGGAGGCGGCTCAGCGTTTAGCCGCCGAGGCCAAGCGGGAGTTTTGGCCCGACGAAAGTCCGCTGCCGAAAGCGAGTTTGCTGCGCGATCAATACGAAGCGATGACCGGCGCCGATGCGTTGCTCTTAGCGTTGCTCGCCGTGCATGGCGAGACGCATCAAATACCGGTCGAAATCCCTATTAGCGACATTGATCGATAGCGAGGATTTGTCTTGCGCAACTTCTCTCTAGTCGGGGCTCTGAGCCTCGCCTTGACGACAACCGTTTCGGCTTTTGAGCCGGTCCAATCGACGGAGTTTCGCCGTGCTGGAATCATCGACGTCTGGTCGGCTTATACCCATCAGATGAGTTTTGGGCTTAACCAAACGCTTGCTCTTGTCGACGACGGGTGCAAGCCCGATATGCCGGAGTGGTCCGTCGTGACCGACGGCCGCCCGAAGGTGACCGTGCGTTTCGACGCCGTCGACGGCGACGACGACACAAAGCATGAGGGCCGTGGTTATCACGGCTCGACGATCGGCTTTCCCTCTTCGCTTAATTTCGATGGTCGCCGCGGTGTGGCGTTCAACAATCAGGTCGCCATCGTGCGCGGTTTGGAATGTTGTCACTGCAAAGTCGCCGACTCAAAGTCTCTAGCGCGCGCTCTGAGATGGGTCGTTGAGAACCATGAACGCTTCAACATTACCACGGTAAATCTTGCCCCGGTCGACGATCTGGCTCACGGTGAGCCCGTGTCCACCGAGATCGATGAGCCGCTAGCCAAGCTGCGCGAGTTGGGCGTGTGGGTCAGCGCACCGGCAGGCAATCATAAGTTTACCGACGGTATTTCCTGGCCTGCTTGCCAACCCAATTGCTTCGCGATCGGTGCGGTGAAGCCGGATGCGGACGTTGTTTACCTAGACCGGCATGCGAAGATCGATCTCGTTGTACCGGCCCGTGCGACGAGCAGTTCCAACGCGATCGTCTGCGGCACGGTTATGCTGCTGCGCGAAGCGATTGAGAAGTCAGGTTATGACTGGCGCCGCGACGGTAAGAACTTGCCCGAAGCGATGCTCGCAATCCTACAGCGCACCGGGGTTTCCGTCGTCGACCCGGAAAGCCGGCTTACTTTCCGGCGTCTGGATGCGAAGCGAGCGATCGACTCGATTTTCGCGGTCTCAAAAACAAAGTAGCCGAGTTCCGCTGAAGGGCGAAACTCGGCTACGTATATCGTTCTTGTCGCTGCGATCAGACCCGTTCTGCGACCTCGAAGCGAGGCGGCTAGTTTACCGAAACCGCGGCGTGATCTTCAAAGCCGCTATGACGGGCTTCTTCGGCGACGGCATCGATGAAGTGACGCGCCGCGAAGAATTCATTCGTTTCCACCTGCCCGTGCATCGTGTCGAGCAAGTCGCGCATCGGATCGGTAAGCTGCCGAACGGCCGAATAGGATACGCTCGACGGATCATGAGCACGTTGCGTAAAGAGCACTTGAATTTCGGCTCGAAATTGAGCGAACGCCGGATTCATGAGCAGCGGCAACCAATTGATGTGCCCGGTAACCGGATCGAGTTGCGAGGGAGTTAGCCGCGGACGCTTCGGCGGCGGAACATTTGAGGCGTAAGCAGCGGCTTCGCGGGCTTTCTTGTCGTCGACCCACCGCTGATTGATCTGACGCATTTCGTCGTAGGTTTGTGCGCTCTTGAGTTTGTTGTCGAGCGCCATCGACTTCGCTGCCTGCACGTCCTTCATCGCTGCGGCCGTCATTTGGTTGTAGGCGCCTTGAGCGGCGATCAAATTACCGTAGCCGGTGGCCGTCGCGCCGGCGGGCGTCGCGCCACCGCCCCATCCGTAGCCATAACCGCCGCCGCCGTAGTAACCCGCGCCCCAGGGGCGATAGGGATACGGCTGAGCTAAAACGCTCGTAGTCGCCGACAGAAGGAAAAGCAGGATGCAACGATGCGAACTCATGGAGCAAACTCCGCACTCAATTCTCGATCAGGCGCAGATTCCGATAAACCGTCGAGTTACGATGATGACATGCGGAACGGCGAAGTACAATAAGCCGAATCGCACCCCGTGTAAAACAGTCAACCTTGTTCGGCAGCGAAGTGAGGGAGTTGCTCGATGCGCGGCGCATCCTATTTAACGGTTTTTTCCGGCGTTCTCGCACTTTGTGTTCCGTCGGTCATGGCGCAGCCGCCGCTGCCTCCGGGCCCTCCGCCCGCTCCGACGGCGGACGTCGCCGCGAAAGTTCAGAAGTTGCTGGCGGCGGCCGGCGCCGATCGTCTGCCGCTGATCGATGCACTCGGTGATTCCGGAGCGGAGGCGGCCTCAGCGATTGCTCCCTTAGCCGCGCTGGTTTCTGATGCGGATGAAGAGACCCGCATTCACGCCGCCCGCGCGCTCGGTGCGATCGGTCCCGCGGCCGTTTCCGCCCTCCCCGCACTGGTCAAGGCGACCGAAGATTCTTCGCCGCGCGTGAAGGCTTACGCGCTTTACGCCATCGGCATGATCGGCGAGCCGGCTCAGTCCGCGTCTTCCGCAGTCGTCGCGCGAATCACGGACCCCGACGCGGTCGTTCGCCGGGAGGCCGTGAAAGCGATCCGCCGTCTGCACCTCCCGGTTGATCAAGCTTTGCCGCTCTTCTTACACGTTCTCGAATCGACTCATTCCGCAGCGGAAGTTCTTCCCGCGCTGCATTCCTTGGCCGAAGTCGGCAAGGCCGGCGTGCCGCGTCTGATCGAAGGGATGAAGCATCCGGAAGCCCGCTACTGGATATGCCGCATCTTGGCCGAGATTGGTCCCGACGCGGCTGATGCCGTGCCGGCTTTGACCGAAGCGCTGGCGGACGAACGTCCGGAAACGCGCCGCGAAGCGGTGCTTGCTTTGGGGCACATTGGAGCCGCGTCCGCACCCGCCGCAGCCAAAATTGCTTCGCTCACCAAAGACGCCGACGCCGGCACTCGCGCTGCGGCGATTTGGACGTTAGTTATGAGCGGCGCTCCCGCCGCGGATATCGTCGTCGCGGCGAAGCCGCTTACCGCCGACTCCGACGAGCTAGTGCGGCTCGTCGCCGCCTGGGCTGTGACGAAACACCAACCCGACGACGCCGCAGGGCGTGCGGCCGCGGTCGAACTCTTTCTGGCTGCACTCCAAGGTGAAAATCCTCGCTTACGCGCCGTCGCGGCTCGTTCACTCGTCGATCTCAAAACGGGCGATCTCCGCGTAGCCGAGGCCTTGGTCGACGCAATGGCTGATGAAGCGGTGGCCGGCGTGGTACGTCAGGCTTTGGCCGAGATGAAGGCCGACGCGGTGCCGCGACTGATCAAAGCGCTAGAGCGACCGAAGCTGCGCGGCTATGCCGTGGCGACGCTCGGCCGCTTGGGCCCCGCTGCGGCCGATTCCGTATCGAGTCTGCTGCCGCTGGCCAACGATTCGGATCACCGCATCCGGATCGTGACGCTCCAATCACTCGCCATGATCGCTCCTCAAAACGCGGAAGTTCAAGCGACGTTGACCGCGGCGTTGGCGGACAAGAGTTCCGACGTACGGCTCGCGGCCGTTGAAGCGATCGGCGCGAGCGGCTCGGCGGGCACGACGGCGCGGGCCGCGCTCGAAAAAATGAGCGACGACCCCGATCCGACGGTTCGAGACGCCGTCAAGTATGTCTTGGCCACTGCCAAGTGATCGAATGAAGCATCGATGAGTCAGATTACCTATGATTTGTTTACGGCGGCCCAAGCCCATCTGACGCCCTTCTAGTTGCCGTTTAGCTCCGACGGCGTCAATTCATTCCAAAGTGGCCTGCCCTGGTAGAATTGCTCCACGTTGTGAATCGCGATATCCCAAAATCGGTCAAGGAAGTGCGGACCTTTGTCAGAGCCGGAAATGTGGGGCGTGAGGATCACGTTCGGCATTGCCCAGAGGGAATGCTCAGGAGGAAGCGGGTATTGGAAGTGGGTGTCGAGCGCGGCTCCGGCAAGCCATCCTTCGCGGAGCGCTTGGAGCAGGGACTCTTCCTGAACGAGCGGGCCGCGGGCCGGATTCAGCAAGAACGCGGATTGTTTAAGCGCTCGTAGCTCCCGGTTGCCGACAATACCGCGACTCGCCGAAGTGATCGGCATCGCCAATATGAGAAAGTCGAGGCCGCTAAGAAAGTCAAGCTCCTGCCCGGCCTTGAATTTTCGGTCGGGCAAGATGCCTTCGGGATCGCCGGTTCCAGGCACTGAGAAGACGTCTCCGCGCGGCCCGACTTCGCGGCGAGTCAACACGTGAACCGTTAAGCCAAGCGCTTTGGCGAGGCGCGCCGTCTCTCGGCCAATCCCCCCATAGCCCCAAATGCCGACGACGCTTCCCCGAATCTCGTGCTGAAAACGTCCGCTGGTGTCCCATTTAGCCGCCTCCTGATTGCGGATCATCGTTCGCAAGTCACGACCGAGATTGATCATCATCGCCACGTTCCATTCCGCAATGGCCGTGTCATAGACGCCGCGCGCATTGGCCGCGCGTACGCCGCGCTCGACAAGATTCTTATCGTAAAGCTGCGCGTATCCGACCGAAGAAACTTGGATGAACCGCAACGAGGTCATCTCGGCGTGATTCGTCGGCGGAAGCAGGCAGAGAAGGACTTCAGCTTCGCGCGCGATTTCCGAAGGGAGAGCGCGGGGCGGCGACATGAGCGCTTGCGGCTCAAAGACATGCACCATTCTGCCGCTTACGGATTCGAGACGTCGAATGGAGTCGGGCCGAAGGCGAACGTCGACGACGATAGACATGAGCCGAAGAGCGAAAATTGGGTGAGTTGAAACTGACCGATTCGTATGCGAATCATTACGGCGCGTCGGGCTGAAACCTAGTCGACGAGGACTTTACCCGGAACGCTGTTGAACTCGCCGCTCCCGCGAACAAACGGATAGCGATTCTTGATGTCGTCCGTGAGGTTCAGGCCAAGACCGGGCGCGAGCGGCGGCAAGACGTCGCCGCTTTCGAAGCGGAAGGCGTCGTCGAGCAGCATGTCGAGATGGATTCCGCCGAGGGCGGGAAGGACTTCGCAAATCAACGTGTTGCCGCAGGCGAACGCGCAGTGGATATTTTGCATGAGTGCTCCGCCGGCGCCGGCGGCATGCGTCGCGATCTTGCGACCGCGGCCTTCGAGCAATGCCGCAACTCGCATGAATTCGCCGATCCCGCCCGTCCAGGCCGCGTCCGGTTGGCCGATGTCGAAACAGTCGCGTTCGGCGAAGACTCGCCATTCGTACAGCGCCGTCAGGCACTCACCGCCGGCAATCGGCACCGCCGAGCTTCGGCACAATTCGGAATAGCCCCAAGGATCGGTGTAGTGCAGCGGTTCTTCAAAAAAGAATAGCCCGGCCGGTTCGACGGCTTTCATCACGGCTTGCGCCGTGCCGAGATCCCAGGTCGTTCGCGAATTGTTACCCATGTGACCATCGAGCATGAGGCGAACGTTGGGGCCGACATGTCGACGAGCAAAAGCGACTTTGTCGCCTTCGAAGTCGGCGGCCTCCATCGCCGAACGCGGGGTGAATCGCCCCTGCTCTCGCGAATAGCTTCCGGCCCCGAGTTTGACGCCGGTGAAGCCGAGACTGAGATAAAAGTCGAGCTTTTTGGCTAGCTCCGACTGCGGATAATTGCTGGGGCCGCCTGAGGCATAGCACGGCAGCCGATCGTGTTTGCGCCCGCCGAGCAACTCATAAACGGGGAGACCGTGCGCCTTTCCTCGGAGATCCCAAAGTGCGGCTTCAATACCGTTGATAACGGCAGTCCCAAGGCCGACGCGGTTCCAATAGTTGCCGCATTGGTACATACGGTTCCAAAGCAGGTGTACGTCGTCGGGCGATTGGCCGATGAGAATCGGCTTAAAAAATTCGACGATTTCCGGAACCGCTTCCGGAAAAAAGTAGCCGGCGTAAGTCTCGCCCCAGCCGATGTGTTCCGTATCCGTCGCGATCTCAACAAATGCCGCGCTGCGACGCGGTCGCAAAGCGCAGATATAAGGATCGTTGCTGTAAGGCCCCGTCAGCAAGACGGCTTTAACGTCGGTGATGCGCATGAGCATCTCGAATGAGCAAGCCGAGCGCGAGAACCGGCCGATGTCCGGCGCACGACGACGGTCGCGATCGGTCAGCGGACATTGTCGCTATGGAAGCTCGCGCGGCAAGCGAAAAGTATCTCTGCCCAACTCGGATTTGTGATATGGTTTGCCATCGCACTTACATCCCCATTCAGCTTTCGCACACCGTATGCCGAGCTATGACGACATTTGAGCAAAGCGATGTCGAGCGAATGATCGATTTGATCGCCCCAGCGACGGATCCGACAAGCGGACTCAATCTGGCCGATCGAAGGTTGAACTTCGCTTCAGGAATTGCGGAATTAATCGGAGCCGACGTCTGGATGTGGTCGAGCACGATTAGCAGCCAAGACGTGCCGAATGACGTAATGACGACCTGTTTGCAAGAGCGTGGCTGGAGTTCCAACGGCGAGCGCCAACGAGTGTTGTCGGTGCTAACCTCGCCGGACTTCAACGCACGCGGGATGCGGTCGGTCTTTTCGGCGATGGCGGAGGGGCGTCGAGTCACATTCGGCAACGGCGAGGTGTTTCCACCGGAATACTCCGAAGAACTAAGTGCCGCTTGGCGTGCGACCGGTTTCGAGTGGTTTCTGCTTTCTGTGCATCCACTTGACCGCTACAACTCGAGCAACATCGGATTTCATCGTCGTTGCGACAAACAGCCGTTTAGCCGCCGTGACAAGGCCGTTTTGCACTGCGTTTTTCAGCGTGCCGGTTGGCTCCATCAATACGGCCTGAACGAATCCGTCCGTGAAACGACCTTGCGCCTATCACCGCGCGAACGGCAGACGTTGATCTATTTGTTGGCCGGCCATAGCCACAAAGAAATCGCTGAACGAATGGGAATCAGCCAACACACGGTCAATGACTATGCGAAGCAAATCCACTCCCATTTTCAAGTGAGCAGCCGTGCCGAACTGCAGGCCAATTTTTTCTTGGGTGGTCTTAATGCGCAGCCGAACGTCGGCATGTAAAATGTCGCCTTCGCGACGGCTGCCGACGGTATTGGATCACTCGCGGATTTCTACCGGGAATACGGCGCGCGTCCGTCGTCGATACGGCAGGCTTCCCCAATTGTGCGTGAGAATGGCCCGGGCATCGACGTTGTAAATTGAACCGGCTATCCGTTCGAAACCGGAGCGGAAATGCGCCGCAGATTTCACGGCGATATACTTCATCGCGTCGCAACGAATACCGAGCGTCCGCGCGAAAGCCGGATCGAACGGTTGTTCGCGAACGGTGACGACGACTACTGAAACGCCACCGAACCGCAGCCAAGCGGAACGGCCCATGTTGCCGGTCAGTCCAGCGTACATGGGGCCGTCGTATGCAAACGCGCCGTCGGTCACCGCGACGACCTCGGCCTCGACGTCCAGCGGCGGACCTTGAACCGGCGACGACTTACCGCCAAGCGAAACTCGGATGCAAGCTCCTGCGCCGGCGGTGTGAGCGGCGAGCGCAGCGTCGGCATCCACCAGGTACAGCAGTAGAGCGTCTTGCAACTGAAGTTCGACGAACGTGCGTAGGATTTCCGTTGAATCGCCCGGCGCGCCGCCGCCGGTGTTGTCGGCGTGATCCGCCAGCACGATCGGGTATTTTCCCGCAGCTTCCCCCGCGGCGATGGCTTCGCGCACGCCTAGGGGCGGTGCGCGCCAGCGTTCACGGTGTTGCCAGATCCAAGCACCAAGTTCGTCCGCCGCGGCTTGGGCCTGTGAGACATTGCCATCGGCGACGGCAATCACCGAAGCGCCGACATCGGGCACGTCGGCCCACGGAAATCCCGTGGCGACGGTGACGCTGAGGATACCGGGGCGACGCTCAATTTCATGGGCTCGACTAAGCACTTCGTTCATCGGCGGATGAGCCGTGACCTGTCCCTTCACGCTCCAGAATAGAGGGAATTGCCGCAGCGCCGAACGAGGGCGCACGCCGTCGCGGAGCATACGCACCAATAAATTCCCCGCTTCTTCTCCTCGTTCCGCCATGTCGATGTGCGGGTAGGTGTCGTACCCGATAATGGCGTCGGCGTTGGCGACGCGGAGCGGCGTATGATTGCCGTGCAAGTCGGTGGTCACAAGCAACGGCCGATTCGGGCCGAGGGCGGCGCGTACCGATGCGATCATGTCGCCGTCGGCGTCGTCGATTCCGTCGACGACCATAGCACCGTGCAAATCGAGTAGGACTCCGTCGACTGGTCCGCCGTCAGCTTCGGCCTGCCTTAGCCGGTCGAGAAACTCGGCTTTAAGCGTCGCATAAGCGGTGCGGTCGATAAGGCCCGATGGGTAGGCGAACGTCCAGAGCAGCGGCGCGATATCGAATCCATGCCGCCGCGCCGCGGCGATAAAGCCGCCGGGGCACATATTAGCCCCGGTAAAACGCTTGATGATCTCGTCGCCGCGAAACAGACCCAGGCCACGCTCAAAATCGGCGAGCGAAGTGCGACGATCGATGAACGTCGCAGTTTCGTGAAGAATGCCGCCGATGGCGATGCGCACGGTTCGCAGGCCCTACGTGTTGTTAGGATTCGTCGCGAATAACGGCGTGGCACTTGATGCAACTCTCGATCATCGCACCATAGGCCTTCGAGGCTTCGTTCAGTTTCTTATCTTCAATCGCCTGCGACAACGCCGCATTTGTCGCCTGGAATTCCTTGAGTTGCACGGCATATTCCGGGTTCTTGCCTTGATACAACTGTTCGAGCCGCGTGAAAGTCTTCATCAATTTGGCGTTTCGACGCGCTTCGTCAAAGTCGCCGCGGACCAATGATTTAAGTAAGCCCTCGGAATACTCCAATTTCCTTTCCATCAACGTGTTGGATTTTGCGGCGGGAGCCGGATCGGCCGCCTGAAGACAAGCCGCGAGCGCCGAAACAAGCAGCAGTGCGACGGTCCCGGTGTGTTTGGTCGTCATGTCGTCTTTTCCTCATCTGGAAAGGGTGGAGTTTACGCAAGAGTGTTGTTTAGCCGACACCGCTGTTGATCGCCAGACAGTTCACGACAATCCACGGTTCTAAGTTCGGCTCAATGAGTCAAATCCGCACGATTCGGTCTTCCATGCGTCGCAAGTTCGTTTCCGCGATTCCATTCTCCGCATCGGCATCGAACCGAATTGAGCACCGGCTATGTTCCTTAAACGATTAGTCTAGCCCGCTTCGTCCTAGCCGCAATTAATTGAAGATTATCGACAATAGATTTCATCGCCGGCACCATGCTATAGCCGCAATTTGCCGAGTTTCGCTTGATGAGTAGATGTATGGTAGAGTGCCTCGCGATTGCCGGAATCGTTGGGGCAGTCTATTCCGAGTTCGTCTATTGCTGCCGAGCCTTACGAATGAATTGGTTGCGAATTCTTGTCGTCAGCACTGCTATCCATAGCGCGGCATACGCGCCGGCCGATGAGCTTTTGAAAGTTCTTCAGACGACGGCCGACGGCATCGCGACGGAAAAGCAGTTGGAGTTGTGGTTGAAGCGCGAGTGTTACAAGCATATTGATGCACGTAGTGCGGCGTTTGAAAAGATGCTTAAGAGCAAATCGGCATGCCGCGAGTGGCAAGCCGATCGGCGTCGTTTTTTTCTTGAGCAAATCGGCGGCTTGCCCGAACGCACGCCGCTCCATCCGCTGGTCGTCGGGAAACTATCCGGCCGTGGTTACCGAGTCGAAAAACTCATACTGGAGAGCCGTCCCGGCTTTCATATCACGGCGAACTTGTATCTTCCCGAATCGCCCCCGCCGTGGCCCGCCGTTTTGGTGCCGTGTGGGCATAGCCACGAAGGGAAAGCCGTCGGCCAATATCAGCGAGTTTGCATTTTGCTGGCTCGCAACGGCATGGCGGCCATGTGTTATGACCCGATTGGCCAAGGCGAGCGCTATCAGATGCTCGACCTTTCTCGTTCGCGCACCGCGTTTGAAGATGCACCCCATGTACCCACTCCGCATCCGAATGTGCGCTATATGTGCACGACGGAGCATACGATGATCGCCGTTTCGAGCGCGTTGATCGGAGCCAACGTCGCTCAATATCGAATCTGGGACGGAATGCGTGTGATCGACTATTTGCAGAGTCGCCCGGATATTCGCGCCGACAGAATCGGTTGCACGGGCAACTCGGGAGGAGGAACGGAAACCGCCTACCTCATGGCGCTCGATGATCGGATTACGGCAGCCGCGCCCGGCTGTTACCTTACGACGTTCCGCCGACTGATCGATACGAAGGGGCCGCAAGACGGCGAGCAAAACATCTTCGGTCAAATTGCGTTCGGCATGGATGAGGCGGACTATTGCATACTCCGCGCTCCGCGGCCGACGTTGATCGGCGCAGGCACTCGCGATGCGACGTTTGATTTCCGCGGCACTTGGAATCTATTTCTTGACGCCAAGCGGTTTTACTCTCGGGTTGGCGTACCCGAGCGAATGGAGATCGCCGCCCCCGACGCACCTCACGGATTTACGCTGCCGCTTCGAGAAGCGACGGCAAGATTCATGCATCGCTGGCTGATCGGCGGCGACAAGCTTATTCGAGAAGTCGATGAGTTACCGGACAGTTTGACCGACGAACAACTGCGATCGTACAACGAACCGGATTGGACGCCGCAGCAGTTACAGTGCACTCCGCAAGGCCAAGTGCTACTAATGCCCCAAGAAAGATCGGCGTTTCAAATTAATGCCGATCTAGCCCGCGACTTACGTGACCGCCGAACCGACGCATGGCGACGACTCGATGACGCCGGCAAACGCCGTGTGGTGGGCGACGTGATCGACGTTCGCCCTCCGGCCGATCCGATCGCGCGAAGCCTGCAAACCTTGGAAACAATCGATCGCGGGCATTACAGAATTCAGAAGTTGGCGCTAACTGTCGAAGATGGATTGCAACTCCCGGCACTCGCATTCATTCCGAAAGACACGGCACGCTCGGTTACTCTCTACCTCCACAATGAAAGTATGGCCGCGGATGCCGGCGAATCCGGGCCGATCCTCAAACTTGTTCGCAACGGCCACCTTGTCTTGGCCGCGGAGTTGCGCGGGATTGGCGAAACCGATACGGGGCGAGGTAAGTCCGAGTTCGGCAAAGGACGCTTCGGACGTGATAATTTGGAGATCTTTCTGGCCTATTTGCTTGGAAAGAGCTACGTGGGGATGCGCACCGGCGATGTCTCCGCTTGGGCGCAATGCTTGCGTGAAGGTCGGATTGCAGATCGGGAATTCTCGAAAGTGGATCTGGTCGCGATCGGCGAAGCGGCCATACCGGCTCTGCATGCCGCCGCTTTAGAGCCAAATGTCTACGGGCTCGTCAGTTCGCGCGGCATGATTCGTTCATGGGAGGAGATTGTCGGGGCGACGGAGACGTACGACCAATGGGTGAATGTGGTCCACGGCGCACTTCAAAATTACGACTTGCCGGATCTGTTGCCGTTAATTCCCGGAAAAGTGGAACTCGACGCGCCGACCGACGCCGCGGGCCGCGAACTCCGCTAAGCCACGGTACGGTCTTTCTCAGAACATCAATGCTTAACGAAGCCGCGTTTTCTCATTAAGGCGTCGACGCCGGCATCGCGACCGCGAAAGGCTCGATAGCTATCGGCGGGATCGATCGTGTTTCCGACGGAGAAGATGCGGTCGCGCAACCGACGCGCTACGTCTTTGTCCCAAGGGCCGCCCGCCTCCGTGAACGCCTCCCAGGCATCGGCCGTAAGAGTGTCCGCCCACAAGTAGCTATAGTAGGCCGCCGAGTAGCCGTCGCCGCCGAAGATGTGCAAGAATTGCGGAAGCCGATGCCGCATCACGATTTCTCTCGGCATGCCGAGATCGGCGAGCGTTTCCCGTTCGAATTGTGCAGGATCGATGGGCGTCTCGCCGGCTAGGTGCACTTTCATATCCACCAGTGCGCTTGCCAGGAATTCGACGGTGCGGAACCCTTCATTGAACGTCGCCGCCCGCTCAATGCGAGTCACGAGTTCCTTCGGAATCGGGCGGCCGCTTTCATGATGCAAAGCGTATTTCTCCAGAACCTCGGGCGTCGAGAGCCAGTGTTCCAGCAACTGCGACGGAAACTCCACGTAGTCGCGGGCGACATTGGTACCTGCCAGAGACGGATAGTTGACGTTCGAGAGAAGTCCGTGCAAGGCATGCCCGAATTCATGAAACAAAGTCGTGGCATCGTCCCAACTGATGAGCACCGGTTCACCCGGCCGGCCGCGCATGAAGTTGCAGTTGTTCGATACAATCGGCGATACTGCCCCGTCGAATCGCTCCTGAGCGCGGTAATCGCTCATCCAAGCGCCCGACCGCTTACCGGTGCGGGCAAACGGGTCGAAGTACCATAGGCCGACGTGTGATCCGGCGCCGTCGACGACTTCCCAAACGCGGACGTCGGGGTGGTAGACGGGCACTCGGCCGGGTTCTAGCGGACGGAATTCAAGACCGAACAGTTCGCGGGCCGTATAAAACATCCCCTCTCGTAGTTTTTCAAGCTGCAGATATGGTACGACCGCGCTCTTATCGAGATCATATTTCGCCGCTCGCACCTTTTCCGCGTAGTATCGGTAATCCCAAGGTTCAATTGTAATACCCGCGCCCTCACGATCGGCGACGGCTTGCATGTCGGCGACTTCCATACGTACGCGCGCGACAGCCGGCTTCCACACGGCTTCCAGCAAGCCCAGGGCACGCTCGGGCGTCTTTGCCATGGCATGCTCGACTCGCCAGTGCGCGTGCGTGGGGTAACCGAGGAGCTTCGCGCGGCGAGCCCGTAGGGTGAGCGTTTCGGTGATGATCTGGTTGTTGTCGGCGACACCGCCGTCGCCGCGACCGACGAACATTCGCCAAACCTTTTCCCTTAAGTCGCGACGCGATGATTGGGCCAGAAACGGATCAACGCTCGAGCGCGTGTTTTGAATCGCCCACTTTCCCGGTTTTCCGAGCGCGGTCGCCGCTTCCGCCGAGGCGGCCTTCACGTCGTCCGCCAAGCCGGCGGTTTCAGTCTCATCGTTCAGAAGAATAAACTCGTCCGTCTCGCACTTGAGCAGGTTCTGACTGAACGTCGTCGTGAGTTCGGCCAGCTTCTGATTGATCGCCGAGAGTTCTTGTTTGGCGGCGGCATCGAGCTTCGCTCCCGCTCGGACGAAGTTGGTATAGGCGAGCCACGTCAGGCGCTGTTGTTCCGGGGTTAGGCCGGACGACTCCCGGACCGCATATACCAAGGCAATTCGCGCAAATAGTTTGTCGTTTTGGTAGATGCCGTCTTCGAATGCCGCCAATTTCGGCGACATTTTTTTCTCGACGGCTCGCAACGGCTCGTCGCTCTTGCAACCGGTTAAGGTGGAGTAGACAGATTGCACGCGGGCCAAAGTTCGCCCGGAACGTTCGAAAGCGGCGATGGTGTTCTCAAAAGACGCCGGGGCCGGATCAGCCGCAATCTGTGCCACCGCACCGAGTTGCTCACGCATGCCGGCTTCCAGCGCTGGCTCGATGTCCGCCGTGGTGACGACGTCGAAAGGCGGCACGCCGCCCCAAGGGCCCTTCCAGGGAGCAAGGAGAGGATTTGCGGAAGTGTCGGCGGCGGTGGCCATCGCGGTATTCCATTCAAAAAAGACGACAAACATAAACGCGAGCGCCGCCGTGCTATGATGCCGAATGCGTTTTCGGCACGTGGTGGCACCGGCGAGATCTGAACGCGGCTCGATACGGCCCGCGACGACGGACCCTCCTGATGCTCGATCGAACTGCATGGTCGTGTCTCAATAAAAATGCGGGTGTCGTCGCCGAGCTAGGGTAACTCTGGAATCGGTCGTCACGCAATGGTCGCGGAGAAATGCGACACGCTCATCGGTACGGTTCGGACGAGGTTGCCGGCGATAGTAGCACGACCGATAGTGAAAGATATTCTTACAAACGCCAGAACAAACAGTGTGGCCGAAATCTGCGGGTGACCACGTTCACAGTAGCACAAGCGCGGGTACATAGCCGGCGCTTTCCTTGGGGCATGACAATGTCGTTGCGCACGTTCGTCCTCGCAGGCGCGCCGGTGTTCACGGCGCTGCCGTCGCCGGCCTCGGCTCAGCAGGCTCTTGCGCTTCCCCGGAACCGTGAACACGGTGACGGAAGACATGATTCGCGATCAGCAAGCTTTGAGCTTCAGCGACATCCTGCGCGATATCGGCGGTGCGGTGCAAACGAACGGCGACAACCTCCGTCCCGATCAGTTCTTTTTGCGCGGCTTGGAGATGACGTCGTACAACTTCCGCAAGAACGGCGTTCTGGACCCGACGTACACGCCGCGCGAATTCGCGAACGTCGTACGCGTCGACATCTTGAAAGGCCCCGGCGTATCGATCAGTACCGAGTCCGCACGGGCGCACCGGTCAACTTCCGCTTCCATCTCGGCGCAACGTTCTAAGGCGGCCGCCGCTTCCGTAAATCATCTTGATAAGGTTCCGGAAACTTTCGCGACCGCAATTCTAGGCCCTTATGGCTGCAAACCAACTATTGGATTACCGCCTTGCGAAAGAGGCCCATGTCTGTTCGTTCTTAATGTCTGTAAGGATCGCATTCCGCAGCGGACAGCGCTCCATCATGGTCGGAATCAAGTGCTGCAAAGGTTTGCGCAGTCCCTAAAAACTCCGAACGCGAAACGGTTCCGTCGCCATTGCGATCCATGGCCTGAAACCAATTCGAACGTGCCTGTTGTAGTAAAGGCTCGCGGGGGTGGCCATTGGCGACGATGCACAGAATTTGCACCGGCAACTGTGCCAAGTTGAGCCTGCCGTCTGATAGTCGCCCTTCGCGCGACAGGCGGGCCGATACGTCGCGCAATTCATTACGCGACAGCCCGCCGTCATGATTGACGTCAAAATACTCGAAGAGCCCGCGTTCGAAGTCCAGCACGGTAATTAACCAATGTGCTTCGGCAATCGTCCGCTGGAGCGCGAGGCCTTTCGCGGTTTCCGTGGTCGAAATTCGGCCGTCATCGTCGCGATCCAATAGTGTTTTCCAAGAGTCGAACCGGCGTCGATCGTCTCCCGCGACTTCTGAACTATCGACGAAATGATCTCGATCACGATCCAATCGATTGAACCATGCTTCGGAGTTTTTTATGGCTATATCGGTTTGCGTCGGTAAACGTCCCGGGTCGCTGCGGACAAACCAATCGACATTCCCGGTCTTCCGAGTCCTCCATACTGCCGAAGACGCCTTAGATGCCGAGGTGAGTTCCATACTGATCGCATCGTGGGAAGACGTAGCTCCGCCGGAAAACGCGAAATGCGAAGTTTGTAAATTCTCAGGTGATTCGAGGTTTACGAGAACTGACGCGGTCACTCCGGGATAAGCGGAGACATCAGTCGAAAGCTCGCCCGGGCCGATCAGTTCGTCGGCGTTGTCGTCGAGCGGTTCCAAACGCTCGTAAATGTCGTTCAACTCATCCGCTTCCAACTGGTCGTCGGCGTTGATATCCAGCTGCCGCACTAGCGCGGCCTGCAATACTCGGGCGGCCGGGACTTGGGCCTGAGCGACTTGTAAGTCGCCAATTCCGCGAGCGCGGTAGTAAGCCGCAAGTTCGTCGCAGGTAACGCGGCCGCTATCGTCGAAATCGAGTTCTTCTAAAGTCACCGAGCTGTTCGCAGTCAACGAGAAGTTACCCCACAACAATTGTCGGAGCGCGTACGCAGTCGGCAGGCGGGCGACTTCCGCGGCGCTGAGTTGAGCGTCATCATCGTGGTCGTAGAAGGTAAAAAGTTGATCGAACACGTCGTCCCAGCGTGTTTCTATCAACCGACCGCCGACGCTGAAGTCGAAATCGACGCTCGCGACGAAAGCACCGTCGCGACAAGTCAATCGGTATGTCGAATTTGCGGGCTTTTCCGCGAACACGATCGCCGCGAAATAAATGAGAATCCCCAACGAGCATGACAAATGACGTGGTGGCATCATCCGATCAGCCCTTCGACGACTTTAGCCGTGGCATCGGCGACACGAATCGGCCTGCCTACGTTGGAGTCGTTTTGTTTGGTGACATCGACGCCCACGAGTCGGCAAATCGTCGCAAGCAAGTCGGGTATGTAAACCGGGTCGCGCGAAACTTCGGTGCCGGCGTCGTTCGTAGCGCCGACGACTTGTCCGCCGCGAACGCCGCCGCCCGCCAACACGGCCGACCAAGCGTGCGGCCAATGGTCGCGGCCGCCTCCGGCATTGATCTTAGGCGTGCGTCCGAATTCGCCCATGCAAATGACGAGCGTGGACTCGAGCAACCCGCGGCATTGTAAGTCGTCGAGCAAGGCGCCGGCTGCGCCGTCCAGCGTGGCGGAGAGCCCTTCGACTGCGGTGAAGTTGTCGGAATGCGTGTCCCAGCCGTCGAGCGAAACTTCGACGAACCGCACGCCGCGCTCGACCAAACGTCGCGCCAACAGGCAGCCTTGGCCGAAAACGCTACGGCCGTAACGATCGCGCACGTCGTTCGGTTCGTCGTCGAGGAGAATCGCGCCTGCGGCGTCGGGTCGCATGAGCCGAATCGCGGCTTCGTTGGCGGCGTGGATACCCGCCACGACGGAGTTCGTCGATCGGTCGCGGAATCGATCGTCGAGGTTTGACAATAGTTCTAAGCGTTTCCGTCGCTCCGCGTCATCGATATCGGCTGAGCCCGCAAGGTTCGGAACTTTGAGATCTTCCGGGCGATTGGCATAGAGCCCGACATTGAGCGGCGTATAGGCAGGTCCTAGAAAACCTGCGCCAATTTCGGCGGCATACCGCGAGGGAGCGATGCTGACGAACCCGGGAACTCCGTCGACGAGGTTCTCGGTCTGTCCGGGAGTCGCAGTTTCACGGCAAATTAGCGACCCCAAAGCAGGGAAGCGAATGGCACCTTGCGGAACATATCCGGTGCGGGCCAAGTGAACGGCGCGCGTGTGGTCCCCTTCTTTCGACGTGACGGAGCGAATGATCGCAGCATGTTTCATCCACCTTGCCCAACTCGGCAAATGCTCACAGATGCGTATGCCCGAGGCCGCGGTCGCAATAGACTTAAACGGCCCGCCGTTCTCGTGGCCTGGTTTCATATCCCAGAGATCGATCGTCGACGGTCCACCATTGAGCCAGAGCAGCACGACCGATGTCGCGGGGCCCTTCGAGGCGGCGGCCGCGTGCGCCAGCGACGGCAGCCAACCGGATAGCGAACCGCAGCACGACAGTGCTGCGCCGCTTGGTAGAGCGTTACGCAAGAATCGTCGACGTGAGTGGTGTACCGCGCTCGCCATATCAATAGTCGCCCGGTTGAAATACTTCGCCACGCTGCCGACTGAGCAGCGCCAAATAGACGTAGGAATCGAGCTTCTCATTCATGAATCGGACGGCGCCGTCGCCGAACAATGTATTCGCGCCTCCTTGGTGAAACGCGTAGACGCCGAATCCATTGTTGCAATTGATCGCGCGCGGGCCGACGTTCGTCACGGCGATCGTTTGACCGTCGGCTTCGAACGTGCGTGGCCAGATCGATTGGTAGCTCGCCCAGCCGCCGTCGTGTACGAATAGCGTATTCGTGTCCGATACCTTCTTGCGATTCACCCACATGCCGGGACGTCCGGACCGTTCACCGATCATGATCGTATTCGCGAGGCCATCGGCGACCATTTCGCGGCGCGGGCGGACATTCACCGCCGTTTCTCGAGTTCCCGGGTCCGTCATTCCCATGAGGATGCCCGGCACGCGCGAATCGACGGGGGGCGGCGACGAGAAGTCGTCGATGTAGCCGCGCAAAATAATGTAGTCGCCGATCGCCATTTCACGATCGGCGAACTCTTCTGGACCGCCGACCTTGCGTAGCCCGCGGCGGAGATGGTCGTCGCCCGAGGCGGGACATTCAAACGCTGCGATGCGCTCTCGCACCACAGGTTGGTTCTCGTCGTCCCAGAAGCTTTTGTCGAAGCGGTACTTCTCGGCAAGCGACATGCGTCCGAGGTACGGCAACAGTTGCGTGCACCAGCCGCCGTAGGCGGTTGAGCCGTTGGCGTCGCTCGGAAAATACCATGCGTCGGGATAAAAGCCGTGCGCGCTTTCGTAGCGATCGACGGCGCCGCCGAGCGTGCGCAATCGGTCGGCGCAAACTTGCTCCGCCGTGGCCTCGCGGGCCGCTTGCAAGCTCGGCAAAAGGAGCCTTGCCGCGATCAACACCACACTCACGGCGACGGCCATGTCGAGGCGGGTGAGGTTCATGTTCCGCATGTCGCTCTTCCGAATCTTGCGGCGCTAGTGGTTCGTGCCGAATTCCGCGGTATTCACGAGCGCCCAAAACACATCGGCCACCCGACGTCGGAGCTTCCCCGCCGGGGCGCCCTCAAGGTAACCGAGGACAAGGTCGCGCTCGTCCGCCGAGGGTAGACGCGCAAACGCCGCGAGGAACAAGACGTCGACTCGCTCCGCACTCGTTGTAAACGGCCCTTCCGTTACGGCGACGACCAATGGTCCGATCGAATTGTCGACCGCGGCGGAAGTTTCCGGGCCGTTCATTAGGGCCAGCGATTGAAGCACGCTGCGGGATGCAGTTTCCGCGCGGTCGATTCGAAATGTGGCGGCAAACGCCCGTCGCGGCGATTCGGCGTCGTGACGAGTCAAATCGTCGCGCACCGCCGGCAAGCCGGCGGCCGTGCGCAGGCTGTCGAAGAGTTGCTCGCCGTCGAGCGCGCGGACCGGCATTTGCGCGAAGGCGTAGCGTTCATCGGTCGGCGATACCGATCGCTCAGGGCCGGTCCTCAGGCCGCGCGTATCGCGCCGATACGCCTCCGTCAGAACGCAGGCCTCGATCAACTTGGCTAAGTCGAGTTGGGCCGCAACGGCCTCGTCGGCCAGAATTCTCAAATGCTCCGGGTCGCCCGCGGGATCGTCGCGCGCCAGATCGTCAAGCGGTTCCACGAGGCCCACGCCGAAGAGCCCCACCCATACCGTGTTCACTGCGTGGCGTGCAAAGTAGGGATTGTCGCGAGCCGAGAGCCACCGTGAAAACACGATCCGACCGGTTTCCGGCCGTAACTGTTCCGGCCAGGCAATCGTACGGCCGTCGAGCAGGCGGGCTGCGACGACACGTTCGGTTTCCGGGATTTGAATCTCCGGCGCTTTTGCGGAGCCGGACTGCTGGGCCGGCGATACGAAGAAAGCCGCAGTCTCCCAAAACTCATCACGCGTCCAGCGGGCGAACGGATGATCGTGGCACTGGGCGCAATCCAGATTCACTCCGAGGAACGCGCGGGCGGAATTAGCGGCCAAATTCTCAGGTTTTAATTCGCCGGCTGTGAGGAACACATGCGGCGTACGCCTGCCGGCCGTCGCGGCGGCAGTTTCCGACGGCACGACTTCGAGCAGTTGCCGCACGATGCGATCATGAGGCGTGCGCCGCTGCAATTGCTCGGTCAGCCAGGGTTCGACCTCGGGAGCCAAGAAAGAAAACTGCGGCGCGTCGGCCTGTGGAATCCAAGCTCTCCGCCAAACGACGGCCCAGTGCCGCGCAAACAGCGGTGAAGCGATGAGCCGGCGGACGAGTCGCCGCGCTTTGTCGCAATCGCGATCGTCGAGATATTCGCGCGTCTCCGCGACCGTCGGAATGCGTCCGATCAGGTCGAGGGTGACTCGACGGAGATACGTTGCCTCGTCGACCAACGGCGCGGGTCGGATTCCAAGCGATTCCTGCCGCGCCGCCAATCGTTGATCGATTTGCTCGGCCCACTTTTCGGCGTCGTCGTCAACGGCACCAAGGGCCGACGCAGTGATGATCACGAGTGTCGACAGATTAGGCATGCACGCGATCAACAAAAAAGAGTTCAGCTTCGGTAACCGTATTCTAACCGGAACGGCGAAGGCGTTTTTTTCGTCGGATGCGGCGATTTTCCGGTCGCGAGCACCGCTGCGACTAACCGCTGCGGCGATTTCTGACGCTAAAGTTCACGGGGAAAGTCACCTCATGTTCGACGGCCTGATCTCCTTTCAGGGCCGGATCAAAGGTCCACAAATCGCGAATCGTCTCTACGGCCGACTGATCCATATCCTCATACCCGGAACTTTTGACGACGGTGACCTTCTTTACGCGGCCGTCGGCTCCTATCAGCACCAACAACTGAACCGACGCTTGTATCCGATAGGGAAGGAGTCGTGCCGGGTAGTTCGGATCGGGTCGCGAACGAGCCGACGGAGGCACGTCGACGCCGGCCGATTGCTGCGTTATGTAATTGACTTCGGCGTTGGCTTCGACAAGCTCGGCTTCCGGCTTGGCCGCGATGAGCTTCTTCTTCGGTTTACGCGTAGTTTCCGGCGGAGTTTCTTCCGGCTCTTCCTCTGCCCGCTTAATCTCCGGCGATTTCAGGAGCGGCGCTTCAAACTCACTCACCCCAGGGACATCGGCGACGAGAATCGGTTCGATCGGTTTGGCCGTCGTTTCGACCGGCGCGTCGATCGTTTCCGGAATCGCGTCGGCGACCGGAGTCTCAGCCGGCTCCTTTGTAACTTCGAAGATTTTCTGTTCCGTCGTCTCCGATTCTTGCGACGACGCGACCAACGTAACGGCTACCGAAGTGCGTCCAATCTCGCGCTCCTGCGTCCAACGCCGAACGATTACTTGCGGCGATTCGAGCCCCAAACAAAGATGCCCGGCCGCGCTGGCGGCCAGGAGGGCGACAACGAGCGCATGATCTTGGATCCAATTTCCAAACGTGTTCATGCGCGGCCGTGGTACGCGGATTGCCGAGAGAGCCTTGACAATAGTTGCCACTTGCTAATGATATCGAATCTCATTTGCGTTTGATAGCCGCAACTTCAAGCGGCTTCTTGCGACGTGAGCGATCCAGTATTAGGGCAATTTTTGTGCCGCCCCCATCACACGCTTGGCTGGGAAGGTTAGCGACATGGAATTTTGGGAAGGGATGTGGGACTACTCCTGGAAGGAACTGTTCGTCAAGGGAGGCGAGGTCATGTGGCCTATCCTTCTTTGCTCCGTGGTGGCGTCGGCCATCGCCGTCGAACGCATGCTCACGTTCCTCTTCTATAGAACCTCATATCGCGGCCTGCGGCATATGCTGCAGACCGGAATCGAGCATGAAGACCTGCAGGCGGCAAAGCGGGTTGCTGCCGCGCGCCGCGGGCCGTTGGCGCGCACTGCGCAATCCTATCTGGAGCACCTTGATCTAACGGCGGAGGCCCGCGAAGACATTGTCGGCCGCACGGTGTCGGAAAGCGTCGCCGTGCTCGAAAACCGCTTGCACTGGCTCTCCATCATCGGAGTATTGGCTCCGATGCTCGGTTTGCTCGGCACCGTGGCGGGCTTAGTGGAGGCATTTAACGACATTGAACGTGCCGGCGGCCAAGTACAACCCAAAGATCTCGCGGCAGGAATTTGGGCGGCTTTGCTCACCACCGTGTTCGGCTTGGTCGTCGCGCTTCCCGCCCTGGCCGTCTATCACTTCCTCGAAAATCGCGTCAACACTCTTCTTCTTCAATCGCAGTGGATCGTGAGCTATTTGAATCAATGGTTGCGAATTCGTCCGGCGACGCATGCCGTGACCGCGGATTCGCCGGAAACGCAACCCGACGAAAAGCTCACGTCGGTCGGCGGTGGTTAATCCTTTCGCAGCAGTCCTATTCCGCGGTTCCCTTGGACGATCTCCGACTATGCCGCTTCAGATTCCTCGCCGTCGGCGTAAGCCAGTGTCGATCGACATGAGCCCGCTGATCGATTGCATCTTTCAGTTGCTGATTTTCTTCATGCTGAGTTCGACGTTTCTTACGCCGGCCATAAAGCTGACGCTTCCTACCGCGGCGGCGGTCGATAATGCCCCCGATCAGTTTCTCATGGTAACGCTCGGCGCCGACGACGAAACGTACGTCAACAAAGACCGGGTCGATCCCGCCCAGTTGCGGCAACGGCTTAGCGAACGCTTGGCGACGCACAAAGACAAGGTGGTTACGATTCGCGGCCATGAAAGCGTACCGCTGGGCCGATTCGTGCATGCATTGGAGGCCGCTAAGCAGGCGGGCGCATCCAACGTCAACGTCGCCCATTCCCTGCCGAAGTAGGCTACGATAGCGTCATGTCCGCTACCGAAAACGAAGCTAACGCGGAACTCCGGTCCGGTTTCGGACCGGCTCGGTCGGCTCGCGGCTTGGAGCCGCGGCATCGGTCGTCGCGGGCGCACCTCTATCGCCTGCTGTGGCGTTGGCATTTTTATGCCGGCTTGCTTACCGCCCCGGTACTGATCATCGCGTCGCTCACCGGCGCGATCTACGTCTTTATTCACGAACTTCAACCGGTCATTCATCCGGAGCTGTTCCTCAGCAAGGTTGCCGAGAATCCGTACGATGGTCCTCTTGGCCGGCGAGCGGCCATTTTAGACGACGCCGTCGCTGCGGCTATCGAGGCATACCCCCAAGCGAAAGTCGTCGCCGCCGCCGAGCCGCGGGAGCCGGGTCGCAATGCGACGGTGACGCTCAACTTGCCGGAAGGTTTTCGCACAGCTTTCGTCGATCCTGTCGACTTCGAGGTGAAGGGGCTCTACGACGAACCGAATTCGTTTTTCGGAATCGTGCTCGCCTTACACCGCCGCCTGCTCGCCGGATCGATTGGGCGGATGCTCGTCGAACTGACGGCGGCCTGGGGGCTTATTCTACTGCTTACCGGGCTCTATCTTTGGTGGCCGCGGCGATTGGGTCGGCCGCGGTCGCCCGTCGTCGGCGTTTGGTTCCCGCGCTTCCGCGGGCCGTTCTTGCCGATGCTGCGCGACTGGCATGCCGTCGTCGGGTTCTATGCGCTCGTCACCGCCGGCTTCGTGTTGCTCACCGGTCTGTTCTTCACGCAGGTCTTCGGCAACGCTTACAAGCGGCTCTCGAATCACGGCGGCGAAACTCCCCCCGGCGCGTTCTCCGTGAAGCCGTTTTCCGAAGCCGCGACCGGACGCCCGCGCATTCGCTGCGAGAAAGCCTTGGAAGTCGCTGAAGCGCACTTGCCGGGCTATGGTCCGCGGCGCGTGCAATTTCCCGGCACGCCTCACGAAACGTTTCGCGTAACGCGCATCGATTGGTCGAATCCCACTTGGAAGACGACCGTGTTCGTCGACGCCTACTCCAGTCGCGTCGTTCACACGACCGGTTGGGGTGATGCTCCGCTCGCTCACCAAGTGCGGCTCAGCGTCTACCCGATTCACACCGGCGAAATCTTCGGGCTGCCGACGAAGATTCTTGCTCTGCTCACTTGTTTAGCTTTGACTCTTCTGGCGGTAACGGGCATTTGGATGTGGTGGCGCAAGCGTCCGCAAAACACTTGGGGATTGCCCCCCTCGAATTACGAGCGTGCGCCAATTTGGCTTTCGGCGATGATTTTCGGCTTAGGCGTGGTTCTGCCTGCGGTCGGCTTTTCGATCCTCGTGATCGTCGTCGGCGACCTGATCGTGCAACGAGCGGCCCGACATCGCGGCGCGGCCTAAGGCTCTGGGACGTTCGCTGCGACGCTTTTCGGCATCATTGCCGGTCTCCGGCCGACTAGAAGCTCACTCCGATCGTTCCGCGGGCGTTGATCGGCGCACCCGGGACAACGGTCGTGCTGCCGTTGGCCCCGGACGCATACCGTTCATCGGTCAAGTTTTCAATGAATAGCGCCGTGCGCCAGCGGCCGAAGTCGTGAAAGAAGCCCATGTCGTAGCGTTGGTAGCTCGGTAAGGTGTAGAGATTGTCCGCCGAGATGTGCCAGAAGTCGCTGTAGTACATGCCGACGCCGATGCCGGCGACATGGCGCTCGTTCTGAATGAAATTGTAGCGGCTCCACAGGCTTCCTTGCCAATACGGCGAGTTCGTCAGGTGCTTGCCGATGTTTGCCGGGTTGACGTCGCGCTCGATGCGGGCGTCGGCCATGCCGTATCCTGTGATAACGCTCCATCGCTCGGTGATCTGTCCCATCAGTTCGACTTCCATGCCGGTCGAGCGAACCATGCCGAACTGCACGAACGCCGGCGGGGCGACCGGCGGAATCGTGGCCTGGGCCACGTTTTGCCGCTCAATATCGAAGTAACCCACGGTCAGATACAAGTTGTCGCGAAGTCGCGCTTTCGTGCCGACGTCGAAGCCCCAGCCGGATTCCGGGTCGAGCGGAACGCGATCGGCCGGCGTGGCGCCGACGCGGAAACCATTGACGACGTTAAACGTGTCGGCATACGAGACATAGAACGACAAGTCTTCCGGCACCGGTTCGAACACCAAGCCGTAGCGGGCCGTGACGTCGTTAAAACTTTGCTCGGAACGCGTTGCGTTGCTAAAACTCTTTTGGTCGACCCAGTTGCCGCGAACGCCGAGCAGCGCCTTGAAGTAAGGGGTGATCTGAATCAGGTCTTGAGCATAAACTGCGTATTGATCTTGCTGGCTGCCGCTTGTGAGCGGAGCGGCCAACGTCGGCTGTTGCGGATAGAGGCTGTAATTCGCCCCAGGCGTGGTGAACGGATTAAAGGCGTTGAGCGGAAAGCCCGTCACGACGCTGTTGCGGGAGAAAACGTCGGTGATTGTGGTGCCGAGTTCGGTCCCGACGAGCGCGCGGTGATTGACTAGGTCGTTGCCCCATTCGGCCGTGACGTCGCCGATGAAGTAATGATCTTGGGCGATCGAGCGTTGCAAGACGAACTGCCGCGTCACGTTGTTGCCGACGACGCCGCGCGTGTCGTAATTGTTTCGCTGCTCTCCCGACCAGTTGGAGACGTAGCCGAGCCGCGCATTCAATCCGTCGAACACCTCCCGCGTGAGAAAGATGTTGAACTGACCGTCCTCGTAGTTGCTGCGGTCGGTCGGCTGACCGTAGAACGTATTGATCGGCGCGGCGAAGGGGTTTCCGGTCGGCGTGTTGGGGATGAACACCAAGCCGCGATCGACGATGCGCGAATCGTGCAACCATTCGCCTTGCACGGACAGTATCGTGTCGGGATCAACGACGAAAGAAAACGCCGGCGCCAGGAATTGGCGGTCGACGAATACGAAGTCGCGGAAGCTGTCGGAGTCTTGCACGGCGAAGTTCAAACGCATCAATGCGTTTTCATTGCCGAACATCTGCTGATTGATGTCGCCCGTCGTGCGAAACAAATCGAAGCTGCCGAACTGGGTGTTGACGTCGGCAAAGTTCTCTTGAATGGGTTTCTTCGTGATGACGTTGATCAACCCGGCCGGTTGCGAAGCGGTGCCGTAAATGGCCGAGGCCGGCCCTTTCAGCACCTCGATGCGTTCGATGTTCTGCACTTCGCGCTGCACCCAACTCGAGTCGCGGAAGCCGTCTTTGCGAAAGTCGTTGCCTCCGAAGCCGACGTTGAAGCCGCGAATGTAAAACTCGTCGCTGCGGAAGCCCGCGCCGGAGCGGGGCGACACGTTGGGGACCGTGCGCATCGCCTGCTCGAACGTGATCGATTGGCGATCGCGGATCAGGTCTTGAGTTACGGTATTCACGATTCCGGGAAACTCGACGATGCCGACATTAATCTTCGCGGCCGTCGTGCTGCTCCCCGGTGCGTAGCCCTCAACGGGGGCGGCAAAGAAGGGGGAGTCGTAGATTGTGTCGGCGAACACGTTGACGGGAGACGGCATTTGCGGCGTCAGGTTCGGCGCTTGCGGTTCCTCGACGACGACGTCGACATCGGGCAGCACGGTCGGCCCGGACGAACCGGCGGGGGGGGCCGGCTGAAGGGCGGCGAGTTCTTCGCCGGCCGAATCCTCAATGGTCTTCTCTTCTTGTTCACTGCTCTCGGCGATGGGATCGACCGCGGTTTTCGGCTGTCCGAGTTCTTCCGTCGGCAATTCAATCGTCGGCACGGCGGGGGCGGCGGGCGACTCCGCCCCACTCACGGAGTGGGCTCCTGTCGCAATCCAGGCGCAGGTGGCCAAAGCGCCGACTGTAAACGTTGAAAATAGTCGCCGACGCAACCGTACGCACCATGAACTGTTCATGCACTCCTGCTCCCAAATCGACGTGACGTTGGTCGCGTTCCTGGGGCTTGGCAGGACTTCATGTCCCGGCGGCCGTGGGTGAGCGTTAGCGGCCGGAACGATTCGCTGCGCCGCACTGAGCGGCATTCCCGGCTCTGCGGTAACCATCGGTCATGAGGAAGGGAGCGATCATGGCGAATGTGTCGCGCTCGCACAGCCGGTTCAATCGTTACAAGCCGCACCTCATTGTGTCCAAACCCTCGCCGCGACGGCGAAACAATCGCCTCCTGCCGGTTCGGCGCGTTGATTGCGAGGCCGCCGGCAGGCCTAACCAGCGGGCGCTTTGACGCCGCATCCGGTTCCGCCGACCTGAGCGGTCCACCGGCGAATAAAGGCAAATACAGCGAATTCGACGAAGCGAAGCCGAGCCCCGACCAAGATACCACTGCGATTGCGGACGCAATGGAATAGTACACCCGACTGGGCTCGAACCAGTAACCTTCGGCTTCGGAGGCCGACACTCTATCCAATTGAGCTACGGGTGCGCGACGAACGCTTGGCGGACTGAAGACGCCGCGGATGGGATGGGTTTCGTAGTGTACAAGACCACCGGTGGTTTGGCTATGCTTAAGCTGGGCCGGTTCACTCGCGGCGGAACCGGCTAGCCGCGCTGCAAATCGCACGTCGCACCGAGCGGAAGGCAGGTCAACATGCGGAATCGATTTGGATACGTCGTCGTCCTCTTGGCACTAGTCGGCAATTCGGCGTCGGGAAGCGTACAGGCCGCGGAACCGCTTGGTACGATTCCCGAGGTGGAATTGCTTGACGTCGCCGGAAACAAGGTAACGACGTCGCAATTCAGGTCGCGAAAGGCCGTGGTCTTTGCGTTTCTCGGGCTCGAATGCCCCGTCGCAAACGCTTACGCGCCGCAGATGCAGCGGCTGGCCGATCGTTTCGTTCAGCAGGATGTCGCTTGGGTCGGCGTTTACAGCGAGCGCGGCGCGACTCGCGACGCCGCCGCCAAGCACGGCGACGAGTATGGGTTGAAGTTCCCGCGGCTCCTCGACACCAATCAGCAACTCGCCGCCCAAGCGGGAGTTAAGCGCGTACCGACGTTCGTCGTCGTCGCCCCCTCCGGAGCGATCCTCTATCGCGGGCGCATCGACGACCGCTGGTCGCCGGACGGCCGCCGCCGCGACGTTCCGCGTACGCAGGATCTCATTGACGCTGTGGAGGCGATCGTGGCAGGAAAAACGCCGCCCAACGCAGAAACGCCGGTCTTCGGTTGCCCGCTCTCCTACAAGCCCGCTGCGACCAAATAACGACGGCCCGCCATAGCCTTTGTGCTCGCGGCGGGCCGGGTTCAGCTTAGCTTGCCATCGATCGGCTTACGGGCCGATCCCGCGAGGGTTGGCCGAGAGAAAGTCCCGCGGAGCGCGGGTTGTGTAGTAGGGGTAGACGACCGTCGGCGACGGCGGCGGCATCATACCGTATCCTGCGCCGTTGCCCGCCCCGTTGCCGAACAGGCCGCCGCTTCCGAAGAGGCCGCCGCAGATTCCACGATTCGGCGGGCAAGCGGCCGCCGCCGTGTGGCGACGTGCGACACAGGCCCGGCAATTGGGATTGTTGCAATCGGCTTGCGCCGTAACGGCCTCGCCGGCCACCAACGCCAGCGTGCATAGGGCCAAGAGAATTCGTTTCATGCTGGGCCTTCCCTGTGATTGAGTCCGGAGGGGCCGGACACGATTTTGTTTCGCAACGGGCGACGATGCCGCGCGGCGGCTTTGCGATCTGCGGGAATCGCGTCGCCCTCTATTGGCTTATCGGACCGCACAACAGCGCCAATTCAGAAAATCGGCATCGTCGACAGCTTCGTGTCGCAGCGACTTTCCCCTGCATTTTGACGCCCCGCGGGCGATGCTCACCGCTCGAACGGCGACTATAATCGCCGCGACGGCGTCAAAGTTTTCCCAGCTTGCGAGGTTTGGTTCATGCGTATGCGAGCTTTGTTGCTGCTCCTGCCGGCGGTCTTCTCCGGCGCCCTGTGCGCCGAAGCGGTCGATCTGACGGCGACCAAGACGAAAACCGCTAAGTGGCATGCGACTTCGATCGGCGTGCGTCGCGACGGTACTCCCATCGCCGCGGCGATCGACCTCGCGGCCGGCTACGACTCCGCAACGCCGCGCGTCCTGATCGTCGATCGTCGTCGCGCCCCAGACGGCGCGCCGCTCCCCTGCCCGGTCTATGAGCGTTTCTCGACGTCCATTGTTTGGGCCGGGCCGCCGTCGGCAACCTCGTTTCCGCCCGCAGGCGGCTACTACGACGACCCAGCCGACCCTGAATCCCGTTATCTGTGGCGTTGGATCGGCATGCATGCACCGGACTTGGTCGTCGAAGTCGTCCCTGGTGAGCAGCAGTCCTGGTTTGTGCCGGCCGCCGAGTCGCCCCTCTTAACGGCTCTCGCCAAGTCGCTGCCCAGCGTTCAGGCGGAGAACGACGCCGACTCCCTGATCTCGCAACTCTCCACCAACGCGCCCTGCGGCGTCGGCTCGATCCCGGCCGTGCGGGTCGCCGCCAACTCCGACGATTACCTCGCCACGCTCGGCAAATCCCTCGGCGATTTTTCGATCGGAGACTCTACGGCAAAAACGACGCTGCGACTCCGATCGAACCGGACCCCCTCCGAAATTGCCCAAAAACTGCTGGAAACCTACGGTCGAGAGCTCCCGCAGGTGCAATACATCCCCGCCCTTTCGCTCGTAGGCCGACTCCGAGCGAGCAACTATGCCGCAGCCCGCGGCAAATCGCCCATTCCACCTATTATCCTCAAAATCACAGAGCCGTACCTCACCGGTTCGAAGCCCGCCCTCGATGCCAAGGCCAATGGTTCCACCTTCTCCGGCCATTTGATCTTCGCCGAACTCGCCGACCGGACCGGCGACGCCAAGTACGTTGCGCTCGTCAAAGCCGCGGCCGATCGCGCCTTCCACCCCGACGGCTCGCCCCGCGAAGCGATGCCCGCCCACAACGAAATGAGCGACGCCGCCTTCATGGGCTCACCGATCCTCGCCGCGGCCGGCAAGCTCACGGGCGACGCCAAGTATGACGACGCCTGCCTCCGCAACATTCGCTTTGTTCAAAAGCTCTGCCTCCGCGACGACGGCCTCTATCGCCACTCGCCGCTCGACGAAGCCGCTTGGGGGCGCGGCAACGGCTTCCCCGCGCTTGGCCTCACCTGGTCGCTCGACTACTTGCCCGAGTCGTTCGCCGGCCGCGCCGAAGTCGCCGCCGCGCTCGAGCGGCACCTCGCCGCTCTGCTCCCGCATCAAGACTATCAAGGCTCGTGGCATCAGGTGATCGACAAGCCGGAGAGCTACGCCGAGTTCACCTGCACGGCGATGATCACCTATGCGATGGCCCGCGGGGTGCGCCTCGGCCGGCTCGACGAAGCGAAATACGCCGACGCGATCCGCCGCGGTTGGGACGCCGTCCGCCGCCGCATCGCCGACGACGGCACGCTCGTCGACGTTTGCACCGGCACCGGCAAACAACAGAGCCTTCGCGACTACTACGACCGGCCCGCCATTCTCGGCCGCGACGATCGGGGCGGCGCGATGGCGCTGATGCTGGCGACGGAAATGATGCTGCACGAAGCGGAACGGAAATAGTCGTCAGTAGTCAGGCGCCGGCCGCCAGGCACCAGGAAGAGACATTCGGCACTCAGCATTCAGCATTCAGCATTCAGGTCTCTGGTCATGCGAAACGATTTCCCCCGCTACGATCGCCGTTCGTTTCTCGCCGCCGCCGCGGTCGCTGGGCCGGCCATTTGCGGTGCGGCCTCGCTTGCCGCCGAGCCGGCCAAGTCGACTCGCCGCCGGCTGCGCGTCGCGATGATCAACTCGATCTACCGCTTTCGCTCGCACGCCTACCATATCGGCGGCCGGCTCCTGCACGGCTACGACATCGAAGGCTTTCATCATCAGCCCAACGTCGAGCTCGTGCGGATGTACAACCATCAGTACCCGGCCGACGACCTCTCGCGGGCCGAAAGCAAGCGGCTCGGCTACGAAGTCGTCGACACGCCGGCCGCGGCGCTCGGGCCGGCCGGCAAGCTCGACGTCGACGCCGTGCTCCTCGTCGTCGAACACGGCGACTACCGGACGAACGAGTTCGATCAGATTCTCTATCCACGCTACGAGCTGTTCCAAGAGATCGTCAAAGTGTTCGAGTCGGTCGGCCGCGCCGTGCCGGTCTTCGTCGATAAGCATCTGTCGTACGACGCGACCAAGGCCCGCGCGATGTTCGACGCTTCGCGCCGGCTCAAGTTCGGGCTCATGGCCGGCTCGTCGTTGCCGGTCACCTGGCGTCGGCCCGAGTTGGAGCCGCCGCTCGACACGCCCTTGAAGGAAGGGCTCGTCGCGTTCGGCTACGATCGGATGACGTCCGAGGTCTACTTCTTCCACGCCCTGGAAACGCTGCAATGCCTCATGGAGCGGCGCAGCGGCGGCGAGACGGGCGTGAAGCGCGTGCGCATGCTCGAGGGGCCGGCCGTTTGGAAAGCGGCCGACGAAGGGCTCTGGTCGTGGGACCTGCTCGCGACGGCCTTGCGGCGCAACCCGACGAACAACGTCGGCGACGTGCGCGACAACGTGACGAAGCCGCAGGCGATCCTCGTCGACTACGCCGACGGCACGCGCGGCGTCGCGCTGAATCTCGTCGAACAAGTTTCCGAGTTCTCGTTCGCCGGCCGCGTCGCAGAGCGCGACGATTCGATCTCGACCTGGTTCGTGCTGCCGCAACCGCCGGCGGCCAAGTTTTTCGACGCGCTCACTTGGAACATCGAACGGTTCCTCCGCGCCGGCCGGCCGCCGTATCCGGTCGAGCGGACGTTGCTCACGAGCACCGTACTCGATTTCGCGATGCACTCGCTCAAAGCCGGCGGCGCGCCCCAGCAAAGCGAACTGCTCGATATTAGCTACCGCGCCCCGGCCGACAGCGGCTACTTCCGCGGGCGTTTCACGAGCGAAGGATAAGCGGCGACGATGTTCAGCCTTGAATCGGCCGGGCGAGCGGCGGAGTTGACCCCCGCCGTCTGCGTCCGACGGACACGGCCGCCGATATCAAGGCTTCCCGGGAGGCACCTATAGGAAGCTCCCGGTCAAGATGCACTTCGGGCGGAGGCCCGGATTTTTCTCTCTTTGTCGGGAGAGGGGCCTTTTGATTCGTTTCGGTTCGGCAACTTCGCGCGGAGTTCCGGTTCGGTCGCGTCGATGGGAAGTCGTGTTTTCGCGTGCGTTCCGCGGGAACGTCGGGAAGATCGTCAAAGACGTCGCCCAGGCACCTATCGGGGACTCGTCGCTTGCGCGCGGTCCATGCGGAGATCGGAGCGTGCGTTCGTAAGGCGGCGGGTTCAGTCACGGACCGGAACTCGCACACGAAGCGTGCGCGGCTCAGGGCCACCCGAGGAACTCCGCCGCATAAGCTCATGCGAGTTCGACTTCGTTCGACGCCGACGGCCGTCCGACGCCGCGCACCCGCGCGGGATCGTAGCGTTCGCCGGTCTTCCATAAACTCCATAACGTCGTCGCCAGGCAGCGGGCCACGTTGCGCCGCGCGGCCGACGGATGCAGTCCTTCCTCCCGGGTCCAATAACGGTACTTGTCGGCGAAAGGGCTCGAGGCTTGGGCGACGGCCGACTTCGCCGCGCCGATCAACAGATCCTTCAAGCGGCGGTTGCCGCGGTGCGTGAGCCGAACCTTCGTCGGTCCGCCGCCGCTATGGCGCCGCTCCAGACCGAGACCGCAGTAGCGCCACAGCGCCGACTTGCTCGGGAACCGTTGCGGCGTGTCGACGTAGACGTAAAACGTCAGCGAGCGAACCCAGCCGAAGCCGGGCAACTGCTCGAAGCGACGGACCGGCTCTTCGCGCCGCGCCAACCGCACGAGTTCCGCCCGCAGCCGCTCTTCTTGCGTCCGCAAGAGTTCGTAGACTTCGCGAACCGCCTCCAAGTCGTCGCGGAGCGTCTTCCGCGCCGGTAACGCCTTGAGGATTCGCGTCCACTCGGGCGCCTCGCGCACGTCGTCGATGGAAACGAAGACGCCGTGACGGCGCAGCAAGGCCGTGAGTTGATGGCCTTGCCGCACCCGCTCGCGAACCCGATCGTGATAGAACCCGACGTGCTGCTTGAGCACGGCCCGGTCGAGCGAACCGGTCTGGTGGACTTCTTTCAAGTAGCCGCCGCGCAAGAGCTGCGCGAGTCGCTCGGCGTCGAGCGGATCGTCCTTGTCGCCGTCCTTGGCGATGTAAGCGTTGCGCCGCGGCTCGCAGACGATCAAGCGTTCGACGTGCGGCCGCAGGCTGCGCGCCAACCAATCGGCCAACGGCCCTTCCTCGAACGTCAACGTTCGCGGCCCCGACACGCTCTCCAACGCGGCGACCAAGGCGGGCACGTTCGTGTCGCAGCGAACGCGCTTCACGACGCGGCCGGTCGCGGACAAAGCCGCCATCTCACAAAACTCGCAATGCACGTCGAACGCGATAAAATGAACGCTCATGTCGGGGTTCCTGCGCCGGGATACTCGGGACGTTGAACACCCCGAAATGTATCCCGCCGGGAGCCCCGGCTTCCTATATCTTCACGGGCGGCTCATCCACCGGCGTTTCCTACGATTTCTTGCCCTGGTGGGGCGCGTCTGCGGTTGCCGCTAGGTCGTCGATCACGAGACGCGACTTAGAGCGTTTCCACGCCTCCCGAACTTTCGCCGCGTTTCCAAAATGTGTGACACGCGCGCAGCGACCGGTATACTTGACCGCGTTCATGCGCAGGCGGCGTGAGGGGTTTCGGTATGCTGCGAGGAGCTTGGCACATGCTCGTGTTATCGCGCAAGGTCGGTCAGTCGCTCGTCATCGCCGAAGGGGTCACGGTTACCGTTTCGGAGATCGGGCCCGACTATGTGCGCCTCACGGTGGAAGCGCCGAACGAGGCCGACGTCCGCCGCCGCTACCAGCAAGCGCTCGACGTGCCCGACGACGGCGGGCCTCGCCACGAGCGCCCGATCGTCGTAACGCTGACGCTGCACGAGGGGGCGCTGCTGGACCGGTTGCGGCGGCGGATGTCGGGTGAGGAAGCGTTGCCGCCGTCGCGCGATGCGGCGCTCGGTGCGCTTCTGCAGGCCGTGGCCGAAGCCGACGACTTCGAACTGCCCCGACTCGCCGCGGCCGAACCGGCGGTGAAGAGCGCGCCGCCGGAGCCGACGGGGCCGCGTCGTCGCACGGCGGCCGCGGGCGGCAAGCCGCGGTAGTCTCGCGCGGCGCAAAAAAAAACGGGGCGGACGTCCCCCGACGCCGCCCCGACGCGTGCCCCCCGGCTCGCGAATGAATTGTGCGGGAAGCTCATCAGCTTCCGTCGTCTTTGCTCGTCCTGTGTTGTCTTGTGGGCGCGCTGCGAGCGGTTGCCGCGCGATCGTGATCGTCGTTCGCCGACGGGACCCGCGAAGAACTCGCGTCGTCGCTCACGACGATCGGCCGCGACTCATCGTCGCGGACGTTTCGGCGAGGATTCAGATCGACGTTTGCGCCGGATTCGTTCACAAAAACCTGGCGAGATTCCGCGACGAGTTGCGCGCGCGGCGCGCGCCGCTCCGCCGAAGTTGCGCCGTGCGACGGCGCACGGCCGGCGGCGCGCGAGTCGTGCGCATCGGCTTCCCGCACGGCTTCGGCGTATTCGTCGGACAATCGCTTTAAGACCGTCGCCGGTTGCTTGAGCGTCGGATCGAGTTGCTGCGCGAGCGCGAGTTCGCGGCGGGCTTCGTCGAGCTTGCCTTGGCGAGCGAGAATGATGCCGAGATTGTTGTGCGCCGTCGCTTCGCCCACGGCGCGCGCGAACGACTCGTAGGCTTCGTCGTAGCGCTCGCGCTGGGCGAGGATCAGGCCGAGATTGACCCAAGAGCGCTTGTGCTGCGGTTCGATCTTCAGCGCGCGGCGGGCCGCCGTCTCCGCCTCGTCGAACGCGCCGCGCTGAAACAAGAAGTATGAATAGTCGTTCCAGAGTTCGGCGTCGTCTTCGGCTTCGTCGAGCGCGCGGCGATATTCCGTGGCGGCGCGTTCCTGCTGACCTTGTCGATCATAAAGCGCGGCGAGACGGGCGGCGATGCCTTGGCGCTTGGGCGCTTGGGCCCGCACGCGCTCGTACTGTTCGATGGCCGCGAGGTCGTCGCCGTGCGCTTCCATTTCGCGCGCGGTGGCAAGGCTCTCGGCGACGGAGTCGGCCGGCGAATCGTCCGCGGCCGGCCGGGCGGAGGAGCGCGGCGAAGACGAGAGAGCGGCGAGCGAAAACTCGCCGGTCGGCAGCGCGCAACCGGTCAGGAAACACCACGGCGCGCAGTAGCCCAAGGCCAGGGCGATGCGTCGGAGCCAGTGGAGGCGAAGTTTCATGCGGTGCGGTTCGACGACACGGTGGAGGATTGAGGGGGTGGTTCGCGGGGAAGCGCGGCGATTACTTCAGTGCGTACGACGGTTCGGCTTGCGCGGCACAGAGGGCGTCGTCGGCAAGAGCCCCGGCGGCCGACAGGGGAGACGTCGCCCGCGACGGCAGGTCGTCATCCGGCGACTGCAAGGCGTAGCGAGCCACGGCACCGATCAAGCCGGCGACCAACAGCGCGACGCGCCAGCGCCGATCGGCGCGTAGCGGTAACGGAGCCGCGGAAAGATGCGGAGACGGGACCATAGGTCATCGCTGCGGCGCGGGGCCGCAGACGCCAAGGTTGCGAGTTCAAAAAACGGGGGGCAGACCACGACCGCAGGCAACGCTGCGGTTGCCGGCGTCCACACGATCGTCTCCTGCGCCATACCTGGGGGAGGATGCAACAGGGACGTCGGCAAGCTGTATCGACCGTAGCGATGAGGGAACTTTTGCCGATCCCACAAGAAATCCGGGCGCGACTGGCCTAGCCCAACGGCGAGTGCCGAGGTTCGTTTCGATCGTCGAAAGAACTGAGTGGAAAGGCGGCCCCAGGGAAGGCGGCCTGAGGGAAGAAAACTGCTTGACGATTCCAAGCGAAACCAGTATCCTAATCGCTACTGAGACTCATTATCATCAAGAATCGAGCTTGTCAGGCAGCTTCGCCCACGAGCAGCGTCTTACTCCCTCAGTGATCGGTCGCCGCCGCGGACCGTGTGGCTCACGTTTTGAATCCTCACTCCACTCCGAGTTCCGGCTATGTCGACCCTTCACCTGTCCGCTGCGTCCCTCGTTTCTCCCGAGCCGCTGGAATCTGCCGGCCCCGGCCATCCCATCACCGCCGTTCCGCCGGAAACGGTTCCGGTGCCCGCCCCGACCGCGGTGCGGATGCTCAATTCCGACGACATCTTCAGCGGCTCGCGGGAAGTCTGCATTGCCCATCGCGGAGCCCTCTACCGGCTGCGGATCACGATGCAGAACCGGCTCATTCTTCAGAAGTAAGCGACTCGCTTTCACCAAATTTCACGGAGTTTCGCCATGTCCGAGTCGCTTTACGACTTGATGCTCGCCCAAATCGGCGAAGCCTACGAGGCCGGCCGCTTCACCGAAGCCGGCGAGCAACTACGCGTCGCTTTGCTTCAGTTTCCCGAAGACGGCCGGCTCATCGAACGCCAAGGCTTAGTTTGGCACGCCTCGGGCGACTTCACCGCGGCCGTTCGCGCCTTGGAAACCGCGGCTTTGCTGGTGCCGCTCACGATTTCGGTTCAAATGGTCCAAGCTCACTCGTACCTGCGAATCGGCCGCAAAACCGAGGCGCAGACCATCCTCCGCTACTTGGCGACACGGACCGACTTGCCGACCCCGCTGCTCCCGCAGCTTTGCGTCGGCCTGGGACGGGTCGGTGAGTATCAACTCGCGCTGGAGATGTGTCGCGAGGCCTCGCTTCGCGACGCGGAGAGCGACGAAGCCGTCTACGGCATGGCGTTCTACATGAGCAAGCTCGGCTACCCGCCGGAGACGGTGCTGCCGCTCTTGCGGCGGGCCTTTGCTCTGGAGCCGCATCGGCCGATCTACCGGTTGGGGCTCGCCGTCGCTTGTGCCCGCAACGGACTCATGCGGGAAGCGTACGACCTGTTCCGCGGGCTCAACGTCGAGCAAATCGCTTGCGTTCGCTGCCTCGACGCCATGGCGCAGGTATGCCGCAACTTCGGCGACAAAGCGCGGGTTAAAGCGTGTCACGACAAGGTGTTGGCGATCGAGACAAGCCGCGGCACCGCAGCTTCTTCAAGGCCGACGACTGCGGAAACGCTGCGAGAAGCAGGGTAAATTATGGAGATTCTCCGCCTTATCCTGGTCCACTTCGCCATCGCCGCCGCGATGGGGGTGGGATTTATTGTCGTTCCGGCCCTCGTCCGGGCGATAAAAGGGCTCGCGTTCCGCCCGCGATTTTCCTATCGTGGTACGTTCCCCACGCGGCCAACTCGCCGACCTAGTCGGTGGTCGGCCCTGGGTGATTTGCGCGACGACCCGTTCGCTCCGTTCGCGGGGTGAAGGGGTCTCGCCGACGCCGTCGACTCCCTTCCGCAGACCTAAAGTCCGATAGTGGTTGAACGCCGTTTTGCGTTCAAGAGTCGACTGAGTTCACGGCCCGCGGCTTCGTCCGTCGGACCTTGCAACATGCGTTTCGGACGGCGAAGCACGTTTTGAAAGGATGATTCGAGAGCATGGGTCACTACACCGGACCGAAGGGCCGCATCAATCGCCGGCTCGGCACGATGATTTTCGAGAACGCCGGCGCCCGCAAGGCGTTCCAACGGCGCGACGACAGCATGCCGGGCATGCACCAGCGCCGCGGCAAGCTTTCCGACTACGGCAAGGCCATGTTGGAAAAGCAAAAGATCAAATACTACTACGGCCTCAGCGAGCGCCAGCTTCGTCGTCTGTATAAGGAAGCGGCTCGCCGTCCGGGCAACACGGGCGAGAACTTGTTGAGCATGTGCGAAATGCGGCTCGACAACATCATTCGCCGCGCCGGCATGACGATTTCGCGCCCGCAAGCTCGCCAAGGCGTCGGCCACGGCCACTTCATGGTGAACTGGCGCAAGTGCACGGTCGCCTCGCGCATGCTGCGCCCCGGCGACATGGTTCACGTCAAGCCGCTGCAACCGCTGCAGAATCTGTACGGCAACATGGTCGGCGCGGCCGAAGGCGTGCTGCCGAACTTTCTCCGGTTCGACCCGCAGCGTTTGACGATCCACGTCGATCGCACGCCGCTGGCCGACGAAGTGAGCCTGCCGGTGAACATCGGCGCGGTCATCGAATTGCTGTCGCGTTAAGTCGCGACACGTTCTCCGACAACGATTGAAACCCAAAGCTGCGCGGTCGAGCGATTCGACCGCGCAGCTTTTTTCGTAGGGTGGGTCGAACGGAGTGAGGCCCACGCGGTCAGTGCGCCGATTCCGTGCGGGCCTCGCGTTGCTCGACCGACTCTACCGGCCGAAGCGGAAGATTTCGGCGTCCGTGTTGGGGCGGCCCTTCAGTTGGTCGGCGACGATGTCGGCCGCGATCGTGCTATACGTGATGCCGTTGCCGCCGAAGCCGAGTGCGAAATAGGCGTGCGGCAACGCGGCGGGCCGGCCGATGTAGGCCAACCCGTCTTTCGTTTCGGCGAACGTGCCCGCCCAGGCGTATTCGATTTCCGGCGCCAACTGCGGAAACAGTTCCTTGATGCCGTTAAATACGTGCGCCGTTTGCCGCTCTATCAAGGCATCGCGCTTGAGCGCGCTGCGAAAGTCGAGATCGGCGCCGCCGGCCACGAGCCGGCGATCGTCGGTCGTGCGGAAGTAGAGATAGGGGCGGGCGGATTCCCAAAACAGATGATGCTCGTTCCACGGCGCAACGCTTGCGAGCGGCTGCGTCACCAGCGCGTAGGTGCTCTTAAAGCGACAGACTTTCTCGCCCGTGTATTGCTGCGACTCGTAGCCGGTCGCGAACACGATGTCGTCCGCGCGGATCTTCGGCCCGCGGTCGGTTTCGATCTCATGCCGACCTAAGAACGCCGGATCGAACTTCGTCGCCTCGGTCCGATCGTAAACGCGCGCCCCGCGCCGCACGGCCTGCTTCAGCAGCCCATGCGCGAACAAATAGGGGTCGGCCGTCGCCGCCTCCGCGGAGACGATCGCGGCGGGGTGGGGCAGGGCGTAACGCTCGCGCACTTCCGGCCCCGCCACGAACTCCGCTTCGATTCCAATCCGCTGCCGAGCGAGCGCCTCCCGCCGCAGCGATTCGACGTCCGCTTCCGTCGAGGCCGCGTACACGCTCCGCTTCTTCGTAAAGCCGCAATCGAGCGGGCACTCGGCGGCCAGCTGCGCGAGCGTCGCCAGGGAATCGACCGAAAGTCGATAGGCCCGCTCGGCTTGCTCGGGGCCGATCATGTCGAGGAGGTCGATCAAGTGCGTATCGATTTCGTACTGCAACATCGCGGTGCTGGCCGAGGTGCTGCCGTGGCCGATGTCGCGGCGATCGACGACGACCACGTCGAACCCTTCCTTCGTCAGTCGATCGGCGAAGATCGCGCCGGTGATGCCGCCGCCGAGCACGAGCACGTCGCACTCTTCGTCGTTCTCCAGCGGCGGGTAGGTCGCGACCAAGCCGTTCTTAATCGGCCAATAGGGGTGCGACGATTTGAGGTCCATCGGATGGGCGGGCGCTAGGAGGTAAGGGTCGAAAACAACCGACTAGCGCACCTCCGGTTCGCGGTTCCAAAGGCGATGCTTCTTCGCCGCGTCGACGAACTTCGCCGCGCCGTCTTTGCCGAAACGCACCAAGCCTTCGTCGGCGTCGGGCTTCACGCCGGCTGCGGCGAGGAGCGGCTCCGCGTCGCCCGTGAACCCGATCACTTTCAAATGGGCGAAGGCGTCGCGAATCCAATCCACCGCGGCGGCGTGCTTGAGCAACATTGCCGCGCCAGCGGCCGACGGCGCCGCGACGACTCCGTCGAATAAACAACTCGGCGCGCCGGCCAGCGCGTGGTGCGCCTCCAGCATTTTACCGTTCGCGAGTTTCGCTCCGCCGACCTTCGGCGCGACGATCTGCAGCAGCGCTCCTTCGGCTTCGAGCCGCTTCTGTAGTTCGGCGACGAGCTTTTCGTCGCTTCCGTCGGTCGCGAGCACGGCGAACTTCTTTCCCTGAATCGATTGCGGAGCCTTCAAGTATTGACTCAGCGCCGGCGACGGCGGCAGGTCGCGTACCGGCGCGGCGGGCTTGAGTTTTTCGGCTTGGCCCGGCATGCCGAGCCGGTCGGCCACTTCGTCGGCCAACTCTTCGTCGACGAGCAGCAGCCGGCCCAGCATTCGCTTGCGGATCGCCGCAGTCTCCACCTTGCCGAGTTCGAACGCGAACGCGGCCGCGACGTGCCGCTGCTCCGGCTCCGTCAGCGAATGATAAAACTGGCGGGCCTGCGAGTAGTGATCGGCGAAGCTCTCCGGACGAATGCGCAACTTTTCGCCGGATTCCGCGGCGGGGAAGCTCGTGAAGCCGCCGGCGGGCGTTTCGCGCGGCGCGCCGTTGAAGCTGTTCGGCTCGTAGGCGGCGCGGCCCGTCGGAATCGTGGTCCGCATGTGGCCGTCGCGCTGAAAGTTACGCACGTCGACATGCGGGCGATTGATCGGCAACTCATGGAAGTTCGGGCTTCCGAGCCGGCTCAACTGCGTGTCGAGATACGAAAACAACCGGCCTTGCAGCAGCGGATCGTTGGAAAACTCGATGCCCGGCACCAAGTTCGCCGGACAAAACGCGACTTGTTCGGTTTCGGCGAAGAAGTTGTCGGGCATCCGATCGAGCACCAGCTTGCCGAGCGGCGTGAGCGGCACGATTTCCTCGGGAATGATCTTCGTCGGGTCGAGTACGTCGAAATCGAACTCCGCCGCCTCCTCTTCGCTAAAGGCCTGCACCGAGAGTTCATATTCGGGATAGTCGCCCGCCGTGACGGCGTCCCACAAGTCGCGACGATGGAAATCGATATCCGCGCCGTTAATCTTCACGGCCTCGTCCCAGATCACGCTGAACGTGCCGAGCTTCGGCCGCCAATGAAACTTGACGAACGTCCCCTTCCCCTTGGCGTTGACCAGGCGAAACGTATGTACGCCGAATCCTTCCATCATGCGATAGGAACGCGGGATCGCGCGATCCGACATAGCCCACATCAACATGTGGGTGCTTTCCGGCGTGAGCGAAGCGAAGTCCCAGAACGTGTCGTGGGCGCTGGCCGCTTGCGGGAATGCGCGGTCGGGCTCGGGCTTCACGGCGTGAATCAAGTCGGGAAACTTGATCGCGTCTTGAATGAAGAAGACCGGAATGTTGTTGCCGACCAGATCGTAGTTGCCTTCCGACGTATAGAACTTCACGGCGAAGCCGCGGACGTCGCGGGCCAAATCGGGCGAGCCTTCGCTGCCCGCCACCGTCGAGAAGCGGACGAACACGCGCGTCTTGACGCTCGGGTCTTGCAAGAAGGCGGCTTTAGTCAACTTCGCGTGCGACTTGTACGACTGGAAATAGCCGTGCGCACCGGTTCCGCGAGCATGCACGACGCGCTCGGGAATTCGCTCGTGATCGAAGTTCGTGATCTTCTCGCGAAGCACGAAGTCTTCAAGCAACACCGGGCCGCGCGGGCCGACGGTGAGGGAGTTCTGATTGTCGGAGATCGGAATGCCCTGGTCGGTGGTCATCCAACCCGCTTCGTCGCGAGCCTGTTGGTGCGTCTCGCCGGCCGCGCCGGGTTTCTGAACGAACGAGAGGTCGGCAGGTCGTTCGGGCTTTTTGGCCATGGCAGTCGCGTCTCCGGAAGTGTGCGGGCATTCGAGAGACGCACACGAGAAGCAAACTGAGTGCCGATCCGATCGAGATTGCGTGGTGCGAGTTGCGCTCGCGGCGGAATCGAAAGAAACAAAAAAACTCGCACCGAGACGCGACGCCTGGGTGCGAGTGTCGATCTTCCGCGCCACAACGGCCGGAGCGGCTACTTCTTCTTTTTCTTGGCCGACTTCTTCGCCGGCTTCGAAACCGGAACCGGGGCTTTTTTCGCGGTCTTCTTGGCCGGCTTGCCGGTCGCCTTTTGCGCGGCTTTCTTCACAGGGGCCGACTTCGTCGCCGCAGCCAGCTTCGTCACGGCCTGCTTCGCCGTCGCCTTCACCGTCTGCGCCGACGGGAGTTGTGCGGCGACTTTCGCGGCCGCTTTCTTGACC
>JAEUIN010000083.1 GCA_016793115.1 Planctomycetaceae bacterium | reverse complement strand
CGCAGCCGTCGTTCTACCGAAATCGCATAAAAGCGCTCGCGGACTTGTTCGGTTCGACCGACCACGCGAGCGGTGAACAAACGGCGGACGTCGAGTTCGACGCTCGTCGGACAAGCAAAAATGCCCGTCCCTTCGCGACCGGCGAACTTGAGCAGCGCACTGTCTTCGAATTCCCCGATGATCGACGGACGGATTTCCGCGGCCGCGAACCAATCGTCCAGTGCGCGCCGCAGCATCGTATTCTCCGTCGGCAGCAAGAGCGGCGCACCGCCGAGCGACTTGGGGAAACGACTGCGAAATCGCTTCGCCAGCGCCGCCGCACCGAGGAACGTGACTCCGGAATCGCCGATCAGCCGGCTGTACGCGCGAATCTTGCCGCCGGGGGGAACCGGCCCGTCGCTGACGACTAAATCGAGCCGATGCATGGCCAGATCCGCGAGCAGATCGTCCGGCTTGCCTTCTCGGCAGATGACATGCACCCTTTCCGAACCGCAGATGAGCGGCTCCAGCAGCCGACTGGCGATCATTTTGGGGACGACGTCGGCGATTCCGACGATCACGCGTGGAATCCTTCCCTGCGCTCGACCTCGCAGGCCGTCGATCATCTCGCGGCCAAGCGCAAAGATTTCCTCCGCATACTGAAACACGTGTCGACCGCAGTCGGTCAACATGATTCCGCGCCCGGCGCGCGTGACGAGCGGTTCGCCGACGGACCGTTCCAAGGCGCGCAATTGCCCGCTGATCGTCGGTTGGGCCAGGAATAATTTGCCTGCGGCTTTCGTGACGCCGCCTTCTTTGGCGACGATCCAGAAAGTGTGTAGTTGTCCGTAATCGAGGGATCTCATGGTTCCGATCTAGCATCGAATAAATCGATGTTTCGTGCGTAGTCTTCCGATGCGTCGATCGTACGAAATAGCCGTATAAGGATCAACATAGGTCTGCGAATCAATCAATCACCGGGTGACGACGGGAGTTGAAAATGAAAATCTGCATGTTCAGTCATCGCATGGAGCTCACGGAAGAACTGAAGACGTACTTGGAACGTCGTCTCTTGTTCGCCGTAAGCCGGTTTGCGCTCAAGATTCAAAGCATCGACGCAGGTTTGATCGACGTGAACGGTGAGACGGCGGGCGGCGTCGACAAACGCTGTCGGATCGTCGCCAAAGTGGCCGGGATCGGCCGATTGGTGGTCCAAGACGACGATGCGGAACTGCTGCCGTTGATCGATCGTACGACGGACCGGCTCGGCCGCTTGATCGGTCGCAAGCTGGGCTGGGCGCAAGAACGCTTCGGTCGACAGTCGGCCTCGGGGGCCTAGTCCATTACGCGGCTCGCTGAATCTGAGGACCACGGTCGGAATAGATGGTCCACGTCGAGTTCTTCCAGATCTATTTGTACGATCTCATTTCTTAAAAGTTTTCCGCAGTGTTCAATCACCGTTGCTTGATTCATCCGCGGCGACGGGCGCGGATCGCGACTCGATCTCAATCCTTGCTGCGTCGTCATAAGCGATCACGGCCCGACAAGTCCCAGTTATTCTCGGCGAGTCGATGAGCTTGTGCCGCGAGGTGCCGTTCGCAAACGCCGGGTCCTTCGCTCGTGTCGCCGACGATCGCCGATGAAGCCATCCCCATACGCCGATCTGCACATGCCCGGATACAACCTTTCGCATCTGGATCAGCTCGAAGCCGAAGCGATCCATATCATCCGAGAAGTGGCCGCCGAGTTCGAGAATCCGGTGCTGCTGTACTCCATCGGAAAAGACTCGATGTGCATGTTGCACGTCGCCCGCAAAGCGTTCTTTCCTGCGCCGTTACCCTTTCCATTGTTGCATATCGATACGACTTGGAACTTTCGCGAAATGATCGAGTTTCGCGATGCCTACTGCGCTCGGCACGGCTTGCGATTGCTCGTCCATAAAAATGAAAAGGCGTTGGCCGAAGGGGTCAATCCGTTTGATTACGGCACGCAGATCTACACGACCACGATGAACACTCACGCGCTGATCGAGGCGCTGAGCTTGTACGCATTCGACGCGGCGTTCGGCGGCGGCCGGCGCGACGAAGAGAAGAGCCGTGCGAAAGAGCGAGTTTACTCGTTTCGCGACAAGCACCATCAATGGGATCCGAAGAACCAACGTCCCGAACTTTGGAATCTCTACAACGGCAAGCACAACCGCGGCGAGAGCATTCGCGTGTTCCCGCTTTCGAATTGGACCGAACTGGAAGTGTGGCAATACATCCAGCGCGAGAACATTCCGTTGGTCGATTTGTACTTTGCCGCCGAACGTCCCGTGGTTCGCCGCGGCGACGCGTGGATTATGGTCGACGACGAGCGTTTCCCGTTGGCCCCGGGCGAGATTCCGCAACGCAAAGTCGTCCGCTTCCGCACGATGGGAGATTACCCGCTTACGGGTGCGCACGAATCGACCGCTGAAACGGTGCCGGAGGTCATTCAAGAAATGCTTCTGGCCCGCACGAGCGAGCGACATGGTCGGTTGATCGATCACGACGAAGCGGGCTCGATGGAGCAGAAAAAACGGGAAGGCTATTTTTGAAAACTGGCCCGTCGATCGATCGGTTTTTTCTATGGATGCGCGCTCAATATCTATTAGTCGTCGAGCTGAGAAAACACGATAGTTGGCTGGGCCGGATTAAGCGTCGGCGGCGCGACGGTTCTCGGCACGAAGGCCGCCAGCGCTTCTTACATCGCCGCGCCGCCGGCCGTTCGGCTCACGCTGCCTGACGCCAATCCGACCTATTCGCTCACCGCCGCGCTGGCGATTACGTTCCCGTTCAATCTCGTGGCGGGCATACCTTTCTACCACGCGTTGGCGACGCTGGCCTAATTCTTCGCTATCTCGACACAATGTTTTCGTGATTGACAAGATTCGAGGATTCAACGCCATGTACGAAATCCCGGAAAAGTCCACCGGCCGTGTCCTCGCCCGGCGCGAGTTTTTGGGCGTCGGCGTTTGCGGCGCCGCAGCGTTATCGGTGCCGCCGGCGCTCTCGTAGGATCAGGCCGCGCCGCCGCAGATCGACGCCGCCGAACTCAATCCGTCGCAAGCTTTGGAGTTGCTCTACCAAGGCAATCGACGATTTGTCGCCGGCGAGACGATTGAGCCGCATCGCAATCTTTCGCGCTTGAAGGAAATCGCCGATCGACAAACGCCGTTCGCCGCCTTTCTCGGTTGCGCCGATTCCCGAGTGCCGATCGAAATCATCTTCGATCAAGGGTTCGGCGATCTCTTCGTCACGCGAATCGCCGGCAATGTGGCCACCAGCGAGAATATCGGCAGTCTTGAATTCGGCACTCAGGTTCTGGGGGCGAAAGTGCTGTACGTCTTAGGGCACACGAACTGCGGCGCCGTCGCCGCCACGATGAAACGCGAGCCGGTCCCCGGACAGATCAGTTCGCTGTTTCAGTTCATCCGCCCCGCCGTGCGGTCCGTGGGGAACGATCTCGACGCGGCCGTCGCGCAAAATGTGCGACTGCAGGCCCAAACGTTGGCGGAGGCGTCGCCGGTGCTGGCCGAGAGAATTCGCTGCGGCAACCTGATCGTCGCCGGCGGCGTTTACGATCTGGCGACCGGTCGGGTAACGCCGGTCTCCCTCGACGGCACCTGACGCTTGAACCGCACGGCGTGGAAACTGCGGGCGTCCGACAACTTGGATCGACTTGCTTCGCGATGGACTGGTTGAACTATCATCATCTGCTGTACTTTTGGACGACGGCGCGCCTCGGCAGCGTGAGTCGCGCGGCCGAGGAATTGCACTTGGCCCAGCCGACGATCAGCGCTCAACTGCGATCGCTGGAGCATGCGCTGGGTCATAAGTTGTTTGTGCGCCGAGGGCGCCACTTATCGCTCACGGAATCCGGGCATGCCGTGTTTCGATATGCCGAAGAAATTCTCGCGCTCGGGCGGGAACTGGGCGCGGCGATGCGCGGCGAAGCCGGGGCCGGACGACACGCGCGTTTTGCGGTCGGTATCGCCGATTCGCTCCCCAAACTCACGACGTATCGATTACTGGAGCCCGCCCTGCGATTTCGCGATTCGCTGCGACTTTTCGTGCGAATCGACAAAGCCGAACGACTGCTTGCCGATTTGGCCGTGCATCATCTCGATCTGGTTTTGACCGACGCGCCGTTGACCCATAACGTCAGCGTCCGCGCCTACAATCATTTGCTCGGCGAATGCGGCGTCAACGTCTTCGGCGCAAAGGATCTTGCCGAGCGCTACCGGAAAGGTTTCCCAAAATCGTTGAACGGAGCGCCGTTTCTGTTGCAGACACGCAACACGACGCTCCGCCAGAATCTCGAACAGTGGTTCGACGCTCACGGCACTCGCCCGCACGTTACGGGCGAGGTGGAAGACATGGCCATGTTGCAAGTGCTCGGGCAGCATGGTCACGGGCTGTTTGTCGCCCCCAGCGTCGTGGCCGATCGGATCTGCAAGCATTACGAAGTGACGACGCTGGGCGAACTGCCGGAAGTTCGCGAGCGTTTCTACGCTATTTCCGTCGAACGTCGGCTGCAGCATCCCGCCGTCGTCGCCATCTCGGAAGCCGCACGAAATCGCTTGTTTGCGGAAGGCCGCTAGTCTACTTGAAAAGCTCCTTCACCACGCGACCGTGGACGTCGGTCAGGCGAAAATCGCGACCGCCGTAGCGGTACGTTAGTTTTTCGTGGTCAAGCCCCAGCAGATGGAGGATCGACGCGTGCAGATCGTGCATGTGGACGGCTCCGTCGACGGCGCGGAAACCGTATTCGTCGGTCGTGCCGTAAGATAGTCCGCCACGCACGCCGCCGCCGGCCAGCCACATCGTGAAGCCGTCTTTGTTGTGACCTCGGCCGTCGTTGGTGGGGTCGTCGGGCGTCCGGCCGAATTCGCCACCCCAGACGACCAGCGTGTCGTCGAGCAAGCCGCGACGTTTCAAATCGTCCAATAACGCGGCGATCGGCCGGTCGACTTGCCGCGAGCGGAGCGGCATATTCGTCGCCACGCCGGCGTGATGATCCCAGTTGTCGTGCGTGAGTTCGACGAACCGCACGCCCGCCTCGAGTAATCGCCGCGCCGCAAGACATTGTCGACCGAAATCGTCGGTGTGGCTTTGCCCGACGCCGTAATGCGCCAGGGTCGCGGCCGTTTCGTCGGATTGCACGTCGAGCAGTCGCGGCAAGTCGGCCTGCATCCGAAACGCAGCCTCGTACGAATTCAGCACGCCGTCGATCGCGCCGTCGGCGTCTCCTGCGCGGGCCGCAAACTCGCGATTGTTCGCGGCCAAGAGATCAAGTAGGCGACGCTGGGCGTCGCGCGTGAGCGACGGATGAGCGGTATTTGAGAGACTCGCTTTCGCCATCGGTTCGGTCATCGTGCCGACGGGCAACCCTTGATTGGCGGCGGGCAAGAAACCGCAGCCGTAATAACGAGCGCCGCCCCACTGCACCGGAGGCTTCAGCGAGACGAAGCCCGGCAGGTTATCATTCTCGCTTCCTAATCCATAGACGACCCACGATCCCAGCGACGGCCGCTCGAATTGAAAACTTCCGGTGTGCAGTTGGTCGCTCGCCTCGGGATGGTTCGTGTGGTCGGTCGTCACGGCTTTGAGCACGCACAACTCGTCGGCGTGGCGCGCTGTGTGGGAGAAGAGTTCGGAGACCCACTGACCGCTCGCGCCATGTTGCGCAAATTTCCATTGCGACCCGAGCAACTTCATGTTTTTGCCGGTCGGCGAGGGCTTGCCGTCGTCGGCCTGGAGACGGGGCTTGTAGTCGAACGTCTCCATTTGCGACGGCCCGCCGCGCATATAGAGAAAGACGACCCGCTTAGCCCGCGGCGTGAAATGCCGCGGGGCGCCGGCCGTCGCGGCTCGCGACGTTCCAAGCGTTTGCAATCCGGCCCAGGCCGAGAAGGCCAATGATCCAAAACCCGCCCCAAAACCGACCGCCGTGCGGCGCAGCCATTCACGGCGAGAGTGCGAACCGGCGGCGAGCATGGTCAAGTCGCGCATCATGGACTCATTGTATGTAACGAAACTCGGCCGAAGCGAACAACGCTTGGCAAACGCTCGTCCAAGCGGTGAGCCGAGCTTCCGGCGTCGACCCCGTTTCGGT
>JAEUIN010000043.1 GCA_016793115.1 Planctomycetaceae bacterium | reverse complement strand
CGGCGGGGTTGGAAAACGACGGCGCCACGGGGAGTAGCCCCACCGAACGATCGCGAACGCCCGACCCATCGTGCTGCGGCGCGGCTCCGGGAACGCTGCCTGCCCCCTCCGGAACGGCCGTGCCGCTCATATTGCGAGTGCTCGAATTGCTCAGACCGCTCGGGGCGTTCGGAGCGGTGACTGCCGGCGACACCGTGCCCAAGCTCACATTTTGCCCATAGGGAGAAGCCGCCGCGGCTCGCGGATTCTCGGCGCGCGACTCAATCGTGTTGCCCGTCGGCAATGGGGGCTGAGCCCTCGCTACGGCCCCACATGCGGCGGCAACGGCGGCCAAAGTGAGTAGTGAACGCTGGAATAAGACGGATTTCATACGACGTTCCTTCGTGATACGGTTCAACGAACGCCCCTCGGCTTGCCCCGCGCCGCGGCACTCCAGTGGGAGGCTTCAGGAATGAAGCGCGGCTCTGGTGACACGTCGCCGCAGGCTTGCAAGAAAGGCGGCAAAGAATGTACCACGACGCCTGATTGACTTTCGCACAAGCGAGTCGCGTGTCGCCGTCGCTATGGGCCAAAGGATGCGGCTGGAACAGCCGCCGAGAATTGCCGAGTCAGAGCCGACCGCCGCAGCTCGTCGACTCGCGGTCGAAATTGAGTACCCCCGATTGGGATCGAACCAACGACCTACGGTTTAGGAAACCGTTGCTCTATCCACTGAGCTACGGGGGCTTGCGGCGGGAACGCCGTCGGTGGTGATTATAGCCGTCGGCTGCGGTTCTCAGAAGCGGTTGTCGAGCGGACCGAGGTTAGGCAGTTCGCTCGATTTCCGCGATGAGCATGGCGACGGCGCGATCGGCGACACGATAACTCGTGCTCGCCACCGCAACGGATTCGCTCCAGGGAACGATGTCGGCCGGCGGAGGGAGCGACGTATCGAACCAGCGACGCCACGTTCCGCCGGATAGCTGCGGCAAGACGAAGTCGAGCGGTTCGTGGTAGGCATTGAATACCAAATAAATCTGCAAACCTTCGGACACCAGCGACGCCTGCAGGGCCATGCTCCGGGAAGCGTCGCCCCAGTCGGGCTCTCGGCACCGTACGCCGTGCCAAGTGAGCGTCGCGCGCTCCAGCAATTCACTGACGCTCGTGCGCCGCCGCTCATGCTCGACGGTGCGCATCGCCCGACGTGCGCAGAGCAAACTCACGAATCGCAGCACGTCGGCGTGCTTCTCGACCAGCGACCAGTCGAACCAACTGAGTTCATTGTCTTGGCAGTAGGCGTTGTTGTTGCCGCGCTGCGTACGGCGGACTTCGTCGCCCATCGTCAGCATCGGCACGCCGAGCGACAGGATCGTCGCGGCCAAGAAATTCTTCACTTGCCGATTGCGCAGCGCCTCGATCGGGGGGTCGTCCGTAGGGCCTTCGAATCCGCAATTCCAGCTTCGGTTGTCGTCCGCGCCGTCGCGGTTGTCCTCGCCGTTCGCTTCGTTGTGCTTGCGGTCGTACGACACCAGATCGTTCAACGTGAAGCCGTCGTGGCACGTGACGAAGTTGACGCTCTGTTCCGCCTCGCGCCGCTTGTGCCCGTAGATCTCAGGGCTGCCGATCATCCGGTCGGCCAAACGACGGACCGCCCCTCCTTCGCCCCGGAAGAAATCGCGAACGTCGTCGCGAAACCGGCCGTTCCATTCCTTCCAGGCGTCGCCCACGAAACTGCCGACCTGATACAGACCGGCCGCGTCCCACGCTTCGGCCAATAGCTTCGTTCCCGCGAGCACGGGATCGGACTCAATGTCCCAGAGCACCGGCGGATTGGGCAGCGGCCGCCCGGAAGGATCGCGCGAGAGAATCGACGCCAAATCGAAGCGAAAACCGTCGACGTGCATCTCTTCGACCCAATAGCGGAGGCTGTCGACGATCAAACGGCGGACGATCGGATGGTTGGCGTTGAACGTGTTGCCGCAACCCGTGTAGTCGGCGTAGCGCTCGCCGTTTTGCTCGAGCATGTAATAGGTGGAATCGTCGATGCCGCGAAACGAGAGCGTCGGGCCGCGCTGATCGCCTTCGGCCGTGTGGTTGTAGACGACGTCGAGAATCACTTCGATGCCCGCGCGATGCAGCGCCTTCACCATGTCGCGAAACTCGTCCACGGCGCCGAGCGGGTCACGGCGCGAACTGTACGCCGGGTGCGGCGCGAAGAAGGAAATCGGCGCATATCCCCAATAATTCGTTTTTCCGGGCGGACAGTCCTGCTCATCGAAATGAAATACGGGCAACAGTTCGACGGCCGTCACGCCCACACGTTGCAGGTAGGGAATTTTCGCGACTAAGCCGGCGTAGGTTCCGCGCAGCGAGTCCTCGAGACCGGAGTTCGGATGGCGGGTGAAACCGCGCACGTGAAGTTCGTAAATGGTCGTGCGCGACGAAGGGCGCTGCAGCGGACGGTCTCCTTCCCAGTCGTAGGCCGAAACATCGACGACGACGTTTTTCATCGACGGCGCCTCGCTCCCGGCGACCGAAGCGGCCCGCCGATCGTAGCCATGCGGCACGACGACGCTGCGCCCATAAGGATCGAGCAGCGCGCGAGCCGGATCAAAGCGCGGAGCGGCGGCGCAGGGCGGTCCGTCGACGCGATAGGCGTAGAGTTGTCCGGGACCGAGCCCCGGCACGAACGCGTGCCAGTAATAATAGTTACGGTTTTCCACCGGATCGAACGCCACGACCTGCGCCGGACGCAAATCGTCGGCGCGGTCGAACAGCAGCAACTCGACCGACGCGGCGGTGCGAGAATACAAACTGAAATTCACGCCGCCGTCGAGCGGCGTCGCTCCCGGCGGAGAACTCTGTCCGACTGCGGCGATACGCGTCATGGTGCGAGAGCGAAGAGGAAAAAGGCGAAGGAGAGTCCGGCGGGGTTATCGTAGCAGCGAGCCTTCGTGGAAGAAGCCGGCGCGACGAAGCCGCACATTCGCCGCTTACCAATGCGGCGACCGCAAAATAAAGAAACCGGGCCGAAGCTCGTGAGCTTCGGCCCGGTCTGCGCTGGATCGGGGTTCGGCACTCGCCTCATGCGAGCGTGGGAACCGCTTGATCGGGCGGCGAACTAAGCGGCCTTGGCCGGCTTAGCCTTCGGAGCAGCCGGGGCGGCCTTCGGAGCCGGGGGAACCGGAGCGGCCGGAGCGGCGGCAGCCGGAGCGGCGCAACCGCAGGTCGGCTCAGCGGCGGCGCAGGTCGCTTCGCAGCAGCTCTTTTCGCAGCACGAAGGCTTGCAGCAGCTCTTCTTGCAGCGGTTGAAGAGACCCTTCAAGCAGCAGCTCTTCTTGCACTTCGGCTGGCAGCACTTCTTTTCGCAGCAGGCCGGCTTGCAAGCGGGCTTCGCGCAGCAGGTCGGTTCGCAGGCCGGCTTGCAGCAGCTGGGCTTGCACTTCGGCTTGCAGCGGTTGAAGAGGTCTTTCAAGCAGCAGCTCTTCTTGCACTTCGGCTGGCAGCACGACGGCTTGCAGCATTTCGGCTTCGGGCAGCAAACCGGCTTGCAGGCGGGCTTGCAGCATTTCGACTTGCCGCATTTCGAGAACAGCGAGCACTTCGGCTTGCAGCACTTCGGCTTCGGGCAGCAGGCCGGCTTGCAAGCGGGCTTGCAGCAGACCGGCTTCGGGCAGCACGACTTCTTACAACAAGCGGCTTCCGACGTGGAAGCGCCGACGGCCATCAAACAGACGGCCGCCACACTGGCAATGAGAGAACGCATGGCAATCAAACTCCCAACAGGAAACAGGAAGGAACAGGTCTTGGAGGCCGCCCGTCAGGGAACAATCGCCGCGAACATCACGCGGTCGTCCCGCCGTCGTCACCACTCCCGCCGCGCCAAGGACTCTGACACCAAGGCAACGTGGGCAAAGTGGTCATCGTCGGCGACTTGGAAAAATCTCAAGCGTCAAGAAATTTGGTGGAGATGTTCAAGATTTGGCGCGCACGCCGCCGGCGGAAACATTGCCGTGCGGGCCGAAAAGGTGAATCTTGCCGATCGTGCCGGATCCGACGGCGGCGCGACACCAACCGGTGCTTGTATGCCGTTCGTCGCCGCTACCATCGATACCACCTACGCCGCAGATCCGACGCGACAGGCAGATACGGCGTAATTGTCACGTTCGCGCCGCATCGCTTAATCGCGAAAACACGGCACGTCGGTCGCCCGGTCGCGAACCCGAGGGAGAACTCGCTCACCACCTTTGAGCGAGGCTACGCGTCGGGTAAGCCGCCGCGAACATCATCGAAATGCGGGATGGCCCGGTCCGCACGGTCGCGTCACCGCCGCCGACCGCATCGAATCGCGCGCGATGGACGTCCATTTCGAAAGCGAGCGATGCTCCACCAGTTCGGTGAAGCTCAGACTTCTTCGCCGACCAGCACTAAGCTGTCTTGGAAGTGAGCGATGGCTTGCGTCGGATTGAGATTGAAGATCACCCGACCGTCGCTGGTCCAGTGCTGGTCTTTCCGCCGGAACACGGCCGTGGCCGCGCGGAGATTGCTCACGGCTTCCACGTCTTCCATGCCGCCCCCTTCGACCGCCTCGAATGAAACGGTCACCGCGACAAACGCCCGCAACTCACCCGTCTTCTTATCGCGGGCATAGGCGACCCCGTCGTCGAATTCACAATCTCTCCACCGCAATCCGCGAGGTTTGCCGCTGCCGGCCGCGAGTTCAAAGAACTTGGCTTCGGCCCGCTCGCGTTCGCGATGGAAGGCGCGACGGGCGCGCTCGAATTCATCGGCCGCGCGTTCTTCGCGATTCGGCCGTTTACGTCGCGCAAAAATCCCCGTCACCGCGATTACGAAAAGCACGACACAAGGAATGATCCACTGCCACGCCGACATAGCGCACCCGAAGCCGCAAGGGAGTCGCCGCGGAACTCCTGCGCGGCGCTACCCTATTCTAGGCGACTTTCCCGAATGTCGACAAATCTTCACGAAACTTTATACCGCGACCCATGGTTTTCCGCGGAATTCGCCGCTGCGGAATGCCGCGAGACCCGACCCGCTCGGTGGAACAGGCGGCGTCGCTCTCGCCGGCCCCTTCAAGGCTGCTTCGTAGCCTACGCCGCCGTAGCCTGAACGAACTGCCGATAGAGTTCGCGATAAAGACCGGGCCTTTGCACGAGCGTGGCGTGCGTGCCGCGTTCGACGATCCGCCCCCCTTCCAGCACCAACACCAAATCCGCATGGCGGATGGTGCTCAGGCGATGCGCGATCACAAACGACGTGCGGCCCGACAAGAGCTTCGCTAGGGCGTGCTGCAGTCGCGCTTCGGTGAGAATATCGATCGAACTCGTCGCTTCGTCGAGAATGAGGATCTGCGGATCGGCGAGCATGGCCCGCGCGAAGCAAATGATCTGGCGCTGGCCGAGCGAGAGGTTGCAACCGTTTTCGCCGACTTCGGTCGCCATGCCCGCCGGAAGCGTCTCGATCAGATCGACGCAATCGAGCTTAGCGAGCGCTTCCCGCACCTCGTCGTCGCTCGCCGCCGGCTTGCCGACACGGATATTGTCGCGAACCGTGCCGGCGAATAAGAAGTTCTGTTGCAGCACGATGCCGAGCCGATGATGCAGGGCGTCGGTGTTCCAGCGCCGCACGTCGATGCCGTCGATCCTGATCTCGCCGGCCTTCGGCAAATAGAACTTCGCGATGAGATTGATGATCGAGGTCTTGCCGCTCCCCGTGTGGCCGACGAGCGCCACCGTTTGCCCCGGCTCGGCGGCGAACGAAATCCCGTGCAACACCGGCACGTTCGGCTCGTACTCAAACTCGACGTCGCGAAACTCGACTCGGCCGGCCGCCCCTTGCGGCGCGACTGCGTCGGCGGCGTCGTCCCAGTCGGGCTCCGTGTTCAACAGTTCGCGAATCCGCTCGGCTCCGGCCATGGCCGTGAGCGCGGCGTTGTATTGTTCGCCGAGTGCCTGAATCGGCTGGAACAGAATGTTCGCCAGAAAGAAAAACTGAATCAGATTGCCGACCGGCATCGCGATGTCCGGGTTGAGCACCCGATAGCCGCCCACTCCCAACAACAGTGCCAGAAAAATCTGATTGTTGAATTCCAACAGCGGCAGGAAGCAGCCGGCCGTGCGAGCCGCTTTTAGGTTGTATTGCGAATGATCGGCGATCAAGTCGCCGAAGCGCTCGGCATTGACGTCTTGCCGCACGAAACTTTGCGTCACTTCGATGCCGTTGACGCTTTCGGCCAGCGACGCCGTGATGCGGCTGAAGCTCTCATGCACTTCCCGATGCACTTGGCTCAGTCGCTTGCGAAAGACGAGGTTGATGCACCACAGCACCGGGGCCAACACGGCAACGACGCAAAACAACACCCAGTCGTACCAGGCCATCAACGCCGCCGCGCCGAGAATCTGTCCCCCGCCGACGATGCTGACGAAAAAAACGTCTTGAATGCCGGCTCGCACCGCTTCCACGTCGCTCGTCGTGCGGCTGATGATGCGTCCGAGCTTCGTACGATTGAAGAAGCTCATCCGCAGCGACTGCAAATGCGTGAAGATCGCGTTGCGCAAATCCTGCACGACCGATTCGCCGAGTTCCAGCGCGAGTCGCTGACGAAAGTGCAGCGTGACGTTCGTCAGCGCGGCCAGAGCCAAATAACCCGCCGTACCCCAAGCGAGCCCGCTCACCGAGCCGTGCGAGATCGGGCCCTCGATCACCTTGCCGATCGCCCAGGCCAAGAGCGGCAATTGCAGCGAACGCAGAACGACGAACACGAACAACTTGTTGCGTTGCCGCCGATGCGGCGTCGTGAAACCGTAGAGCCAGCTGATGAGCGACCACTCCAGCGGCTTCGCGTGGGCCTCTTTCTCTTCCGGCGACCTGAGATCCGCGAGTTTTGCCGGGATCGGGCTCATGCCGACACCCCCAGTCGCTCATCGGGAGCGCTGAAGTCGACTTGAATTCGAGCCGCATGCCGATAGGGCCCCGGCCGCCGCATGAGCTCCTCGTGCGTGCCGACGTCGACAATCGCCCCGTCTTGCAGGACGACGATCAAGTCGGCCCGCCGCAACATGCTCAACCGATGGGCGACGACGATCGTCGTCCGGCCGGCCATCGCCGATTCCATGGCATCGAGGATCTCATGCTCGGTGCGCGGATCGACGGCCGCCGTCGGGTCGTCCATTAACAGAATCGGCGGCTCCGCAAGCAGAGCCCGCGCCAGCGACAACCGTTGGCGCTGTCCGCCCGAGAGGTTCGAACCTCCCTCGCGGAGCATCGTTTGATACCCTTCGGGGTACTCGCGAATGAACTCGTCGGCGGCTGCGATCTTCGCGGCCCGCTTGATCTGCTCCGGCGTGGCGTCGGGCCGTCCGAAGGCGATGTTCGCGGCGATCGTGTCGCTGAACAGAAAACTTTCTTGAAACACGACGCCGACGTTGCGTCTGAGGTCGTCGAGGTCGTAACGTTTCAAATCGACGCCGTCGAGCTTGATGCGACCCGAAGTCGGATCGTAGAAGCGGGGAATCAGGCTCAAGAGCGACGTCTTGCCGGCTCCCGTCGCACCGACCAGCGCGACGACTTGCCCGGGTTCGATCGTGAGCGATAGATCGTGCAGCACCGGCTTCGCCGCATCGTAGCCGAACGACACGTGCTCGAAGCGAAGCTCTCCTTTGGCGCGCTCGAGCCGCACCGCGTCGACGGGCGAGGCGATCTCCAACGGCGCGTCCATGATTTCGAAGACGCGCCGCGCGCCGGTCAGGCTTTGCTGCACGCTGTTGATGATGCCGGCCACGCGCGTCACCTGCGCGGAAAACTGCTGCAACAAGCCGCTGAAGACAATCAAACCGCTTCCGAGCGGCAATTCTCCCTGAATCACCAGCCAACCGCCGTAGCCGAGCAACACTCCTTGATTGAGCGCCGAGAGCATTTCCACCGTCGGCGTGAACAGGCTGACTTGGCTGAAGATCCAATGTTGCTGCGTGCGCACCGCGCCGCTCGCTCGCTCAAACTTGGCGATTTCCTCCGGCTCGCGGCCGAATCCTTTGACGACGTGAACTCCGCGGACGTTCTCCGTCAGCGTGAGCACCATCTTGTCGACGAGATCGCGATTGCGCTCGTAGGCCGGACGCACCTTGCGCGAAAAACGCATCGACAAATACCATGTGAGCGGCATCGTCAAGAGGCACGCCAGCGTGAGCCCTACGTGCAATCGCACCATGTACACGAAATAGAGCGTCAGCGAGAGCAAGACCATGATCACGGGAATCACGACGCCGTCGACGAACGACCGCACGGCTTGCACATCGCCCGTCACGCGATTGATGATCGAGCCGGTCGTATGATTGTCGAAGAAGCGAAAGCCGAGCCGCTGCAGCTTGTCGTACACGCGCGACCGCAGCTGCACGACGATCCCCATTTGTACGACGCGCGCCACGACGACGGCCAGCAAATAGGCGAACAACGCCCGCACCAAGCCGACGACGAGCACGCCGAGCGCGGCCGACATGGCGATCCGCCAAGGCGTCCACTCCGCCGGCGGGCGCCATCCGAGCGGAAACACGGCCGGGGGGCTTCCCGGCACGGCCGCTTGGCGAATCACGTCGATCGCCGTGCCCAACAGCGTCAGTCCGGCGACGCTCAACGCGAGCAGGACGCCTTGCAGCGCGATAATTTGAAGACAGCCCCGGCGGTGCGACCACGCCAGCGCGAGCATCCTCTTTGTGAGCGCGGCGTTCGAAAGATCGGCGGTCGATTCGGCGGCGGGCGCGGAGTCGGTAGACAACCTAAGTGAGACCTCGAGAACTTGTCGCCTCAACTTCGCCGTGCAATCCGTTCACGGAGGCGACAAACGGCGTCGCGCAAGTCGCGGCGACGCGGCGGATGCAAGCATTATTAAGAATTGCGACGATTTGAAAAGGTTCGCCGCTGCCGCGGCACGGCCGAATTCGTGAGATTCTCCAATTCATGCGCGGCGGCGAATTCGTCGCGGCCGCTCCTTCCCAAGTTTCCACCGTCTTGCAATGATGTCGTCCCGGCCCGTTCGGCGGCTCGAATATCGTTGCAATCTCCTTGTTTTCCGTCTTGAGAACCTCCCCTCATGTTCCAGCCGCCACTCGCCGTAACCCTAATCGTCGCCGCGTTCGCCGGCCTCGCGCAGTGCGCCGCTCTCGCCCGCGCCCATGAAGTTCCTCAAGAGTATCGACCGCGGATCGTCGGCGGCGGCACGGCGCGGATCGCCGTCGAGGCGCCGCGCGATAAACGCTTCGCTCATCTTTCCTGGCCGAAAGTCGTTCGTCGCGACGACGGTACGATCGTTCTGGCCTACATCGCCGGCGTCTTTCACGGCGACCACGGCGGCGGCTCTCCGGCCGTGAGCGTTTCGACCGACGAAGGAAAAACGTTCACGTCGCCGCAAGTCTTGCGGCGTTTCGGCCCGGAAGAAGACTACACGCAAAGCGGCAACCTGGCGCTCGGCATCGCACCCGACGGCGCATTCGTCCTGTTGGCCATGGCATACACCGGCACGGGCAAAGGGATCGTCGGCACGGCCGGCGTCGGCAACCACATTTACGGCTGGCGCTCGACCGACGGTCGAAGCTGGACGCCGACCGACACTTCCGCTCTCGGCCCGAACATCACCGGCTCCGTGTTCGGCAACATCTGCCCGACGTCCGACGGCAAGCTCGCCGTGCTCGGCCACTATCGGGCTCCGTCGCAGCCGGCGAAGGGAATTTGGCTTGCGATGTCGAACGACGACGGGCGCACCTGGGGTAAGCCCCGGCAAATCACCGACGTCGACGCGGCCGAGCCGCTCTTGCTCGTCACCGAAAAGCGTTGGCTGGCGTTTCTTCGCAGCAAAGGGAGCGGCCGACAGTATGTATCGGTCTCCGACGACGCCGGAACAACTTGGACGACATCGATCTCAGCGCTCGCCCCGCCTCCCCAACATCGCCTCGCGGCGCCGTTTGCCGTCGTAAATCCCGCAAGTAAGAATGAGGTGCTCGTGCTGACGACCGAACGTGTCGGCAGTCAACTGGAGACGCCGAGCAAGATTCAGCTGTGGCGCGGCAGTCTCGACAAACTTGCTTGGAAGCAGGAGCGAGCGCTCATCGAGTTTCCCAAATCGGCGGACAATCCAAACACCGATCTCGGCTACGTTTGGCTGCTTCCCAGCGGTGCAGGCCGCTGGCAGCTTTACTTCTACTACGGCCGCGGCCACGGCGAGAATTCGATCTGGGTCGCCGACGTGACCATCGAATAACTCCGGCAGCCCCGCCGAAACACGCAATCACCATGCAAATCTGGGTCGATGCCGACGCCTGCCCGGGGACCGCGAAGGAGTTGCTGTTTCGGGCCGCGGAGCGCCGTAGAATCAAAGTCACGCTCGTCGCCAACCAATCGATGCGGCTGCCCCGTTCGGAGTTCGTTACCGCGATCCTCGTCCCCTCGGGCATGAACATCGCCGATCGCAAGATTGTCGAAGTCGTGGAACCCGGCGATCTCGTGATAACGGCCGACATTCCGTTGGCGGCCGACGTCGTCGCCAAGGGAGCCACGGCCTTGGACCCGCGCGGTGAACTTTACACGGAGAACAACGTGCATGAACGCCTCTCCGTGCGGAACATGCTCGACGGATTGCGCGGCGAAGGGCACGTTCTCGGCGGCCCGGCGAACTACACGCCGCGCAACCGACAGGAATTCGCCAACCAACTCGATCGCTGGCTGGCGAAAGCCAAATAGACGAAGGAACGACGCCCGACCGAATCGACACGACTTCCGCATCGGCGGCCCAACCACACCGGAGTCGAACATGAACCGTTTGCCCTCGATTTCACGTTGCGTCGCGGCAATCTCGCTCGCCGTCGTCGTGCTTTCACTCGCGGTTGTGACTCACGCCGCACCTCCCGGCGAGCGCGAGCAAAAAGTGCGGGCCGACAAAGCCCGCCTCGAGCAAGACGACTCGTGGCTCTACAACGATTACGAAGGGGCCGTCGCCGCGGCGAAGTCGAGCGGCAAGCCGCTGTTGGTGGTGTTTCGCTGCATTCCTTGCGAAGCTTGCAGTAAATTCGACGACGAAGTCGTGCGCCGCAACGAAACCGTTCGTGCGCTGATGGATCAATTCGTTTGCGTGCGCATCGTCAAGGCCAACGGGCTCGACATCGGCAAGTTCCAGTTCGACTACGATCAATCGTTTCATGCGTTTCTCGTGAACGCCGACGGCACGATCTACGGCCGCTTCGGCACGCGCAGCGAGAGCAAAGACGAAACTCAAGACATGACGATGCAAGGCTTCGCTCGCGCGCTCGAGCAAGCGCTCGCTTGGCACAAAGGTTATCCCAACAATCAGGCGCAATTCGCAGGCAAGACCGGCTACGCGCCGCCGGTCGGACAACCGGAGGACTATCCGATGCTCTCCGGCAAATACACGTCGGAGCTCAACTACGAAGGCAACGTCGTTCAAAGCTGCATTCACTGCCACCAAGTGCGCGAGGCCGAACGGCGCTTCTACCGAGAAGCGGGCAAAACGATCCCCGAGCAAGTGCTTTATCCGCACCCGCTGCCGAAAGTGATCGGCCTCGCCATGAACCCGCTGGAGGCGGCCGAAGTGAAAACCGTGGCCGAAGGTTCGATCGCGGCCGAGGCCGGCCTTCGAGCCGGCGATCACATTGCGAAGCTCAATGGGAGTCCGATACTTTCCATCGCCGACATACAGCACGTGCTGCATCAGTTTCCCGCAAGCGGCGTCCTCAAGGCTGAACTCGTTCGCGGAGGCCGATCGACGACGGCCGAACTGACGCTGCCTGCCGGCTGGCGCACGAAGTCCGACATTTCTTGGCGGGCGACGACTTGGGACCTGCGCCGTGCGGCTTTCGGCGGCATGGCCTTGGAACCGCTCCCCGACGACGAGCGCAGCAAGCTCGGCATCGCCCCCGATCGGTTGGCGCTGCGCGTGAAGCACGTCGGACAATACGGCGACCACGCCAAAGCGAAGCAGGCCGGCTGGGTGAAAGGGGACGTCGTCACCGAATTCGCCGGCTCGACCGCTCCGCTCACGGAAACACAAATGCTCGCCCACTCGCTGGCCGACTACAAACCGGGCGATAAGATTCCGGCCAAGATCCGCCGCGGCGAAAAGGAAATCGCCCTGCAGATTCCGGTGCAGTAGCCGACTTTCCGTTGATTGTTTTTGGCCGCGCCCGCGGATATGTGCGGGTTGGCGCGTAACGCGGCGACCAGTGCCGGTTTCTCAACTTACGTCGACGATAAATACGCAAAGTGCGCATCTATTCTCCGGATAGTTGCGCACATTCAAGTAAGACAATAGCGGTGCGCAACGATCTCCTGAATAGATGCGCACGACACGACGACCGAATCGCCGCGGGAGGAGTAAAGATCCATGTTACGCCTGATCGGAACCAAACTCATGGCCGCGCTGTTCGCTGGGCTCTGGCTGCTCGCCGCCTGTTTTGATTCATCGGCGGCCGCTGCCGCGGGCGAAGGCCCGCGTCGTCCCAACGTCGTCCTGTTCCTCGTCGACGACATGGGCTTCATGGATTGCGGCGTCAACGGCTCGAAGTATTACCAAACGCCGAACATCGATCGCTTCGCGGAACGAGCGATGCGCTTCACCGACGCCTACGCTCAGCCGCTCTGCTCTCCGACGCGGGCCTCGATCTTGAGCGGCAAGTATTCCGCACGGCACGGAATCACAAGCGCCACCGGGCACCAACCGCCGCGGCCGACCGATTTTGCTTACCTTCCCGACCGCGCGGGCCCGACGCAGCCGCTCCTCACTCCGGAAAGCAAAAACTACCTCGACCCGAGCGAATACACGCTGGCCGAAGCGCTGCACGACCTTGGGTACCGCACGGCCCACATCGGCAAATGGCATCTCGGCCTCACCGAGCCGCACTGGCCGGAACAGCAAGGTTTCGATGAAGCGTTTCATTGCCATCCCGATCCCGGTCCGCCCGGCGAATACTTCTCGCCCTACGGTGTGTCGCGCGACGGCAAGCCGAGCGCCCAACACCGAGTCGGCACGATCACCGACGGTCCGGCCGGTGAATACATCGTCGATCGCCAAGCTCAAGAAGCTCGGCGATTCATTGAAGCGAACAAGGATCGCCCGTTCTTTCTGAATCTGTGGTGCTACGGCGTTCACGGACCTTGGGGCCACAAGAAAGAATATACGGAAGAGTTCGCGAAAACGACCGATCCGCGCGGCGCGCAGGGTAATCCGATCATGGCGTCGATGTTGCGGAGCGTCGACGAGTGCTTCGGCACGATCGTCGACACGATCGATCGGCTCGGCTTGGCGGAGAACACGATCGTCGTGTTCTACTCCGACAACGGGGGCAACACCCACAGCAACGTCCCCGACGATCCCAAGTTCATGCGTGCCGCGAAGCAAAACGAAGCCTTCATCGCCGACTGGCGCAAGTGGGCCGGCGACCGTCCGCCGACGAACAACGCGCCGCTCCGCGACGGCAAAGGCACGCTCTACGAAGGGGGCACGCGGGTGCCGATGATGTGGGCCTGGACCGGCCGCATCAAGCCGAACACGACCAGCAATGCCGTCGTCGGGCACATCGACATTTATCCGACCGTGCTCGAACTCGTCGGAGCCGACCGACCGAAGCAACAACAGCTCGACGGCGTCAGCCTCGTCAGAGTTCTCTCAGGCGAGGGCGACTTAAATCGTCAAGCCTTCTTCAACTACTTTCCGCACGGCCGCAGCCCCGGTAAGGCCGGCGGCGTATGGGTTCGCTCGGGCGACTGGAAACTCATTCGCTGGTTCGGCGCGGTCGACGAAGCGGTACGCCACGAGCTGTACAATCTCGCTCAAGACCTCGGCGAATCGGAAAACTTGGCCTCTGCCGAGCCGGCACGCGTCGCCGAACTGGATGCGATGATCGATACATTTCTTAAGGATACCGGGGCGACCTACCCGCGTCCGAACCCGGCTTTCAAGCCAACGGCGGCCTTGGCGCCGCGCAAACCGGCCGACCCCAATGCGCCGCCGATGATCGAAGGGCTCGCGCCGAAGCAGTGCAAGGCGTCTATCGTCGGAAGCGACGATCACAACGGCGCGTTGCGAGTCGAAGGAACCGGCCGGAAGCCGTTCCTCGGCACGACCCGAGTCAGATCGACTGGACCGACTCGTGTATTGATGCGCGTCCGCGCTCCCGTCGGCGGCGCATTCCAAGCTCAATGGCGCACGGCTGACCAAGATACGTTCCCGGCCGAAGGGCAGATCGTCTCCGTCGAAGTGCCCGCGAGCGACCAGATTCAAGACGCCGAACTCAAGCTTCCGGTCGAAGGCACTTTGGTGCACTTGCGGCTCTATCTACCCGCCGAAAAGACGCCGGTCGACATCGACGCCCTCGGCATTTACGGCCGCGACCCAAAGAAACCGCTCGCGCAGTGGACGTTTCCGTCGGCGAAACCGGCCGGGAATTGAACTGGCTATGCGGAACGCCTCGGAGGGCGTTCCCTACAGCACGCCCGCCAAGGTAAGATCGAGCGGATGAACGTCGCCGCTCTGCATACGCACGCCGCCGCCATTCGCAACGCCCCGACTTGGCGAGCCGCGGGATTACGTTACTTCAGCTACAACTACTACCTGCGCAAGCTCTACGGCCGCCGCATACACAAAGTGAGCATCGACGCCGGCTTCACTTGCCCAAACGTCGACGGCACGGTGACGACCGGCGGGTGCGTGTTCTGCGACAATCGCAGTTTCAGCCCGAGTCGGCGGCTCCCGCGCACCTCGATTGCCGGGCAAATCGAAGAAGGCATCAAGCGGATCAAGACGCGCTACAAAGTCGACGACTTTATCGCGTATTTTCAGCCGGCGACGAACACCTACGCTCCGGTTACCAAGCTTCGCCGACTCTATGAAGAAGCCCTGGCGGCGCCGAAGGTCGTCGGTCTGGCCGTCGGCACGCGCCCGGACTGCGTGCCGGCCGATGTGCTCGACTTGGTGAGCGAATTGGCCGAGCGGACTTATGTCTCGCTCGAATACGGCATGCAGACGATGCACGACCGGTCGCTTGATTGGATGAACCGCGGACACCGCCACGCGTCGTTCCTCGACGCGGTGGCGCGCAGTCGAGGCCGCGGCTTTGAGATCTGCGCGCATCTGATTCTGGGCGTCCCGGGTGAATCGCACGACGACATGTTGGCGACGGCCCGCGAGTTGGCGCGACTCAACGTCGATGCCGTGAAGCTCCACAATCTTTACGCCGTAAAAGACACGCCGCTGGCCGATCAAGTCGCCGCCGGCCGGGTGCAGCTAATGGAACTCGACGATTACGTCCGCACGGTCGTCGATATTCTTGAGATCCTGCCGCCGACGATGATCGTCGAACGCGTCAGCGGCGAATCGCCGCCGAACTATCACGTCGGCCCTGCCTGGTGCCTCGATAAACCCGCGCTGCGGGCTGCGCTCGAAGCTGAGTTCACCCGCCGCAGCACGTATCAGGGCCGTTTGGCGTAGGGCCGCGTGCAATTGGGTGGGGTGGGCCTCGCTGCGCTCGCCCCACCCTACTAAGATGTCCAGTGTTCAGAGCGAGCTGGACGATCGTCGGCCGGTCGGCTACCTCGATCCCGCAAGGGTTCAGGGCGGCGCGGCGGGAGGAAAGTCCGGGCTCCGCAGCGCACCGTGGTGGGTAACGCCCACCGACCGCAAGGTCCGGGAACAGTGCAACAGAAAGCAAACCGCCGATCGGGCGACGCAAGTCGTTCGAGGTAAGGGTGAAACGGTGAGGTAAGAGCTCACCAGCGGTTCGGGCGACCGGCCGGCTAGGTAAACCCCACGGGGAGCAAGGCCAAACAGGAAGGAGTTCGCCGCCGCAAGGCAGGTCGGCGACGCGGATCGGCTCGATCCGCTCACTTCCGGGTAGGCTGCTTGAGCCGACGAGCAATCGTCGGCCTAGAAAAATGATCGTCGCGCCGCGTTCGCAAGTCCGCGGCGGACAGAACCCGGCTTATAGGCTCGCTTTGAACGCATTTTTTTACGGCCTCTAGAACGGCGCGCGCGTCCGATCAACGCAAAAAGCCCCGGGACGGCCGTCCCGGGGCTTTGAGCTTTTCGACGTCGAACTTCCGAGCGGGCAAGCTTAGGCGCGAGCGGCGACCGGGAGCTTCGAATCGGTCGGCACCAGTTCGCTTTCGACCATCTGCAGCAGCTTCGTGATGCAGAGCTTGTTCATGCTGGTGTGACGATCATGGGCTTCGGCCCGGAGCGATTCATGCAAGCTTGCCGGCAGACGGACGGTGATGACCCGCGTCGGCTCGCGGCTATTGGCGACGTCGTCACCACGCTCACGGAGCTTAGCGACCATCTGCTGAATCTCGGCGTACTCCTCGCTCTGCTCGAACTGAGCCAGCGATTCGGGAGCCGGGAACGCTTCGCGGACGATTCCGCCGACGCCCAGCACTTCGCGGAAGAACGTGACCCAATCCGGTTGTTGGGTGAAGAGTTCTTGAGCGACCTTAATAACTTGGGTTTCCTTCTCTCCCATGACCGACTTCTCCTTGTTTTTCTTTCGTGAACGGGCGGTGAATTCCTTTTCCAGCGGCCACGCGGGCTACTGTTTGACGGAAATGTATTTTGCCGTCAATACCAGTAGCGAAAGTCCCTGCGGTGATAGCACTTACAGCAACAAGCATCGCTTGCATTGAAAGCAGGCAGTCGTGCCTAACACGGGTCAGCCGGGTAACTGCTCAGAACTTAGGCAGCCGGTTTTTCCCGTTTCAGAAGTGTCCTGTCCGATTGCTGTCGCAGAGATGTCAAAATCGGTAATCTTTGCACAAGCGGTAGATTGCGATTTGACGATCAATCCACCGGAGGACTGAAGCTCAAGCATCTAGTCGACGACGACGGAAGCACGGCATGGACTGGCAAGCCTGGTACACGATCGCAATTCTCTGTTTAACGCTGTGCTTGCTCGCTTGGGGCAAGACCTCGCCGGCGGCAATCATGTGGGGAGCCGTGGCCGCGCTCTACGGTGCCGGCGTTCTTGGAGTCAAAGACGCCCTCGGCGGGCTGTCGAATGAGGGCATGGTTACCGTCGCCGTGCTCTACATCGTCGGTGCCGGCGTCACCGAGACCGGCGCGATCGACTTCATCGCCCAACGAGTCCTGGGCAACCCGAAATCGCCGACGGCGGCCGTCGCCCGACTCATGGTTCCCACGGCAACGATCTCGGCGTTTATCAACAATACCCCTTTGGTCGCGATGTTGATCCCGATCGTCAACGATTGGGCGAAGAAAAATCGCGTCGCCGTTTCCAAGCTCATGATTCCGCTGAGCTACGCCTCGATCCTCGGCGGCACCTGCTCGCTTATCGGTACCAGCACGAATCTGGTCGTCAGCGGACTTTACAAAGAGCAGTTCCCCGGTCAGTCGATCGGAATGTTCGATATTTCTTGGGTCGGCATCCCTGCGGCCATCGTGGGCGTCACCTTCGTCGTGCTGGCAAGCAAGCGACTCCTGCCCGACCGACGGCCTGCGCTCAGCCACTTGGAAGATCCGCGACAATACACGATCGAAATGCTCGTCGACGGGGCCAGCCCGCTGATCGGCAAAACGATCGAAGAAGCAGGCCTTCGACATTTGCCCGGCGTTTATTTGGCGGAGATCGATCGCGACGGCATGGTGTTGCCTGCCGTGGCGCCGGAAGAGCGGCTCCGCGGCAACGACCGACTCGTCTTCGTCGGCGTCGTCGAATCGGTCGTCGATTTGCAGCGAACTCGCGGCCTCAAGCCGGCGACCGATCAAGTCTTCAAACTCAACTCACCGCGATCGGAACGATGCCTGATCGAGGCGGTGGTGTCCAACACGTGCCAACTCGTCGGCCAAACGATTCGCGACGCCCGCTTCCGTTCGAATTACAACGCCGTCGTGCTGGCCGTCGCTCGCAACGGCCAACGGCTGACCGGAAAGATCGGCGACATTGAAGTGACGACCGGCGATACGCTCCTCTTGGAAGCCCACCCGTCGTTCGTCAATCAGCATCGCAACAGTCGCGACTTTTTCCTGGTTAGCCAACTCCAAGACTCGCATCCGCCGCGGCACGATAAAGCGGGGATCGCCTTGGCGATTCTCCTCGGCATGATCGCCCTCGCCGGCTTGGAAATCTTACCGATGCTGCAAGCGGCCGTTTTGGCCGCGGCGTTGATTCTTATTTCGCGTTGCGCCACGGTCGATCAAGCCAAGCGCGGCCTGAATTCCGACGTCTTACTGGCGATCGCGGCCTCGTTCGCCATCAGCAAAGCTTTGGAAGACACCGGCGCGGCCCGCGCCATCGCCGAAGCCATGACCTCGCTGGCCGCCGGATCTCCTTGGGCCACGCTTGCCATGGTGTACATCGGCACGATCATCGTCACCGAAGCGGTGACGAACAACGCCGCGGCGGCGTTGATGTTTCCGCTCAGCATCGAAGCGGCGTCAAGATTGGGCGTGAATCACTTTCCGTTCGTCATCGCCGTGATGATGGCCGCTTCGAACGGTTTTGCCACCCCGATCGGGTATCAGACAAATCTGATGGTTTACGGCCCCGGCGGGTATCGCTTCAGCGATTATGTCAAAATCGGCGTGCCGCTCGACATCCTGATCGGGATTATCACCGTGGCGCTGGCACCGTTTGTTTGGCCTTTTTAAAGGCCGGACGCCAAATCTCGTCGTCGTCAAATCCTCGTTAAGGGTTGGCAAGAACGAGCGATCGATTTACCTTCACGGAACGCCGTCTCGGAACGTTTCGCACGAAATCCCAAGACCGTCGCCTCGGCTTCGACCGCGCTCACCGGCTTCGTCGCTCGACAACATCCGTGGGCAGAGCACTCTCCGCAGCTAGAACGCCATTCATGTCGTTTCGCAATCAATACATGTCGGTGCCGCCCGGGACCGATATTCCGTCGGTCGTCAACGCCATCGTCGAGATCCCGAAGGGGCGGCGCAGCAAGTTCGAAATCGACAAGAACACCGGCCTGATTCGGCTTGATCGCTTCTTGTATTCGTCGAGTCACTATCCGGGCGATTATGGATTCATTCCGCAGACGCTCGCCGAAGACGGCGACGCCCTCGACATTCTGGTCATGGTCAACGAGCCGACGTTCAGCGGCTGCCTGATTCAAGCCCGCGTGGTCGGTTTGTTTCGCATGAAGGATCGCGGCGCCAACGACTTCAAGGTGCTCGGCGTCCCAGACACCGACCCGCTCTTTGCCGAGTACAAAGACCTGCACGACGTCGCTTCGCACTATCTTCGCGAAGTCGAACACTTCTTCGCGACCTACAAGCAACTCGAAGGCATTCACATCGAACCGCAGGGTTGGGACGTCGCGCGGGCGGCGACGGACGAAGTGAAGAAGGCCGTCGAGCGCTACCACGCGAATCCGGAAGCGGGCATCGCCGCGACGCAGTCCGACAAGCATTAAGCGCGGCGTCGCCTTCGCTCCGGAGTCGGCCGCGAACTCAGCCCTGAACAGAATCCGGAATGGGCGCTCCCGGCTCGCGATCTTCCACGCGCGACACGCAAGCGGCCAACACCAAGTCGCCGGTGACGTTGAGCGTCGTGCGGCACATGTCGAGCAAGCGGTCGACGCCGATGATGATCGCAATGCCTTCGGCGGGAACCTGAACGGTCTTCAACACGATGACGATCAGCGGAATCGAACCGCCGGGCACGCCCGCCGTGCCGACCCCGGCCAATACGGCCATCAGCACCACGGTGACTTGCTGTCCGACCGACAGGGCGACGCCGAACACCTGGGCGAGAAAGAGGACCACCACGCCTTCAAAGAGCGCCGTGCCGTTCTGATTGGCCGTCGCTCCGACGGTCAGCACGAACTGCGACACCTCGGGCTTGAGTTTCAATTCGTCGCGAGCCACACGCAGCGAAGTCGGCAGCGTGGCGTTCGAACTGCTGGTGCCGAACGCGGTAAAAATCGCTTCGGAGACCTTGCGAAAGAACTCGACCGGCCGTATTCGCGCCGCGAAGACCAGCAGCAGCGGGTAGACGACGAACATTTGCAGTCCTAGGCCGAGCAGCACCGTGCCGACGAAACGCAGCAGCGTCAACAAGATGTCGAACCCCAATTGCGCGGTGACCGCGAACAGCAAACAAGCGACGGCGTACGGCGCGAGCCTCATCGCGAAGCCGATGATCGTCATCGTCACGTCGAAAATGCCTTGCAAGACTTGCACGAGCGCCTGAGTGCGGTCCGGCGTCACGGTCAGCGCGACGCCGACGATCAACGAGAACACCATCACGGCGAGCATGCCGTTCCCCTTGCTCGTGCCGTCGACGGCGCCCACCATTTCTTGCAGCGGATTCTCCGGAAGCAAATCGAGCAAGGTATCGCGCACGCTCTTGCTTTGCGCCGCTTTCTTCTCCGCGCCCGTAGCGACGTCCGCGTAGCGCGCATTCAGGTCGGCGCGTTTCTCCGGCGGCAAGGCCGCGCCCGGTTTGAACAAATTGACCAAACCGATCCCGATCGCGACGCTCGAGAACGACAAAATGAGCGTAAACCCCAGCGTGCGCAAACCGACTCGGCCCAGCCGGCGCACGTCGCCCAGTTCGAGCACGCCCAGCGCGAGCGCCGAGAACACCAACGGCACGACGACCATGATGACGAGGCGGAGAAACACTTTGCCGATCGGCTCGGCGATATTCGAGGCGGCGAACCCGACCGCGTCGGCGACGGCGGGCGAACGTGCGGCGACGACGTTGGCGATCAATCCGCTCACCGCACCGACGACCAGCCCGATCAGAATCTTCGTGTGCAGCGGCAAACCGCGACGCGTCGAGGCGATTTCGTTCACAATCTTCTCACGATGTCGATTGGCAATTGCCCGAAGCGGCGATCATTCTATCGAGAGCCGACGACCGTCGCACTACCCGTAGGGCTTAGTTCCGGCTAGACTTCCGCCGAGTTCCCCGCCTCCGATTCCCTCGCCGAGAGAGCCGCAGCAACGCCCCCTATGGAAGACTTTTTCAGCCAGATCGGCAATCTAATCGTCACCTTCGCCGATCCGCGCAATTTGCAGCATCCGGAACGCTATATCGAAGCGCTCAAGCAGCCGGGCGTGATGTGGGCCGCGTTCGTCTCGGTCAACCTCATCATCTTTACCGAGACCGGGTTGCTGATCGGGTTCTTGCTCCCCGGCGATTCGCTGCTCGTCGTGACGGGCATCGTGGCCCGGAGCGCCGAATGGCCGATCTTGCCGCTGGGGCTGTCGCTGTGCGCCGCGGCCATCATCGGCGACACGATCGGCTATGCGATCGGCGCCAAAGCGGGCCCGGCGATTTTCAATCGCCCGGAGAGTCGACTTTTCAAACGCGATCACCTACTCGCGGCCAAGTCCTACTACGAACTGCACGGCGGCAAGACGATCATCATCGCCCGCTTCATACCGCTGATTCGGACGTTTGTCCCCGTCGTGGCCGGGGCGGCGAAGATGGAATACAAATCGTTTCTGTCGTTCAACGTCTTCGGCGGCATCGCCTGGATCGTGAGCATGTTGTTCATCGGTTACATGCTCGACCCGCTCTTGAAGCAGTTTTTCGGACCGCAGTTCGAAATCGCCAAGCACGTCGACAAAGTCGTCATTTTGGTCGTTTTTCTCTCGATCTTGCCGCTGCTCACGAAAACGTATCGGGCTTGGCGCGACGGACGTGCCCGCCGCAACGCTTCCTAAGCAATCGAGCCTGATTCCTTACGCCGAATTACCGCTCATCGGCATGTGATTCGCATTCGTACGCCGTCCGACGGGCCGCCTTGGCGCGTTCCCGAACCCACGGACAAGCGAACCAGATGCACACAGTCGCCGAATCATCGACTGTAGGTCGGACCACGACGGCCAATGTCTTGCGCGCCATTCCCGAGCGTACACGGCGGCGGCGCTATCTGCCTGCGCTGGCGATGTTCGGCATCGACTACTTAGGGGTGTTTCTCGGAACGGCCGGCGCCTGCCTGGCTCCGACTTGGATCGGGCGCATGATTTTCGCCGTCGTCGCCGCGTTTTCGATCGGCGGCCTCTTCATCATCGGCCACGATGCGGCGCACTCGAGTTTCGTGCCGTCGCGGCGCGGCAACCGGATTCTGGCCCGACTGGCGTTCCTCCCGGCTTACGTGCCGCTCGCGTCTTGGCGTTACAACCACAACGTGCGGCACCATCGCTTCCTGCGAGTTCGCGGCGAAGACGTCGTTTGGCAGCCCTGGTCGTATGAAGAGTATTGGGCGGCCCCGCGCTGGCAGCGCGCCTACTACCGACTTTTGCGTACGCCTCTCGGCCTACCGTTCTATTGGACGGTTCACAACTGGCTACCGCGGTTTCTCTTGGCCGATCGGAGTCGACTCCGATCGGAATGGAAACAGTTTCAAGTCGACCGCGCCTGCGTCGCCGCTTACGCGTTTTTTGTGTTTGGAGCGATGTTCGCTCTGGGGCGCGCGGTCGAACACGCCGCGTGGAGTTGGCCCCGCCCAAGTTCGGCCGTTGAAACTCTGATTTGGGCGCTCGTCGTTCCTTATCTAATGTGGTCATTCCTCATTGGGTTCGTCGACTTCGTTCAGCACACCCACCCGCGTTCCGTCTGGTTCGGCTCGATCGAGGAGTGGGACTACGTCACGGCGAACCTGCGCAGTTCCACGCACATTGTGCTCCCCCTGCATCTCAATGGATTGTGGCATCACATTCTCGAACACGCGGCTCATCACGTCGATCCGCGGGTTCCGCTCTACGAACTCTCGAGGGCGCAAGAAGCGCTCGAAACGGCCTATCCGGACGACGTGCTGGTGGAACGCCTGACGCCCGCGTTCCTGTGGCGGCTCTGGAAGACGTGTCGGCTTTACGACTTCACGAATCGGCAATGGCTCGACTACGACGGCACTCCCACTGCGCCGTCGCAGCGATCGGCACCGCGATTTTCCGGTTGCGCCGTCACAATGCCGTAGCTTAGTAGTCGTACCAGATGCCGATGCCGACTTTGTTCTCATTCTGGTTGTAGAACTCGAACTGCTCGCTCTTCCCGTTGTAATACTGCAAGCCGATGCGCACCGTTTGCCCACGGTTCCGCGGTCGCCACTGCCAGCCGGCCTGAACGACGACGTTGCCGCCGAAATTGACTTCTTCCCGCAGGTAGCCGTTGATGGCCGCGAACGGAGCCCCGCGGGCTCCCGGCGCGCACAACGGGCTGTAGTCGGCGCCGAACTGAAACTCCCACGGTTCCGCCACGTCGGTGTAGAACCCGTAGCCGGCTTCGCCGTATAGCCGCACGTCGTCGGTGATGTAGTACGACTGCCCGACGACGAACATTTCGCGCACGTAGTTCACGCGTTGAAACCCGGGATTGCGTTCCAGAAACTCATCGCCGGCGTGGGCGCTGAGGTGATAGTAGGCGACCTTGGTTTGCCACCGGCCGATGCCGTAAGTGACGGGTAAACCGGCGCGAAAGTCGACCGCGTCAAGGTCTTCTTCCTCCATCAAATTGAGCCGCGGCATCGCGGCTCCTTCTAAGTCGATTTCAAAGCCTTCGGGACGCACGGCGTTCGTCGTGCCGTAACGCAAGAGCGCGACGCGGCCGCCGAGCGTGATGTCCCAGATCCATTTTTGGTTTTTGTCGTAGTTGAAGACCGTGGCCATACGCGATTCTTTGACGCCCGCCAGATACGACTTGTAGACCAAACCGGCGGGCATCAATTGGAGCGACCAATCGTGATACGCTTCGCGATCGTAAACGCCGTAAGCGTCGTCCCAGATGGTTTCATCCGGTATCGGTTCGCGCGCGCCCACCAGCCAGGAACGCGTGGGATCCTGCAACACCGGCTGCGGCGCAGGGGCCGAGTAGGGATCGAAACTCAGCGGCGGCTGCGAGGTGAGCAGTTGTCGCGGCGGCTCTTGGACCGACAGACCGGCGGGCGGAATCGACCGGCTTGCGCCGTTCGACGCGTTCGTGACGGAGGCAGCCGAGGAGAGTGCCGGCGATCTCACGGCGGCCGCTCCGCCGAGAGAGGTCGGCGGAGTATTCAGTTTGACCCCGCCCGACGACTGAGCGTCGACTTGGGCCGCACTCGTTGCGAAGCAGAGCCCCACGAGGCAGCGCGCCAGCGCGCGGCGCGCAGCGCGCGTGCCTCTGACGACGAACGTCGAGTCTTTGTGGGGCAAATCGAACACGGCAGGGAGACGACCAAGGACGACGCATAATGCGAGGGCCGATGCCGGCGTCGATTCGGCGCGGTATGAGTAGCGGAAACCGACGGCCGGCCGCAACGTCACAACGGAGGGTATTGCCGGCGAGAGAAAAGCGCGGCAGTGCTAGCGCTGCCGGCCGGCGGCGTGTGCCGCCACGGCTTGCTCGATCCATTTTTCGAGTTCGTCGAAATCGACCGGCGGCAGGCGCGACAGGTCCGGACGCAGCCGCACCGCTTCGCGAACGTAGACGTGCTGAATTTCACAAGCCGGCTTCGTCGTGTTCCAATGCACCAGCACGCGAATGCACTTACGCAGCGAGCCGGGCACGTCGAGTTCGTGCGTACAGAGCAGCGCCGTGTCGATCCACCCCAACTGCCGCGCGGCCACGGCCGGGAATTCGGCGTTCAAATCGGTCGTCGTCGAGAAGATGACGCTGGCGACGTCGGCCGGCTCGATGCCGTTCAAGCGGATCATCAGCGCCAGCAACTGTCGCGTCGCGATCAGAATTTCTTCGCGCGTGTCGTGCTCGACCGTCGTCGCTCCGCGGACACCTCGACATACCATCGTCGCCATCGCTCGCTCTTCGGACGTGAAAGAACCGTTATTTGGGGCGGTTCCAATATATCCGCGCATTATGCGTTTGCCGACCCACGGCGACGACGTCTTCTCGCCCGTCGCCGTCGAAATCGGCCGTCGCGAGGTCTTCAATCGCGACGGCTCCGGCATCGACGTCTTGCCGACTCCACTTTCCGGCCGCCGCATCGACGGGCTGATACAACCGCAAGCCTCGCCGCTTCGTCGGGTCTTTCTCGTCGAGATCGTCGCGAACGCCGATCACCAACTCTTGATCGGCGTCGTCGTCGAGGTTCGCGCACCACACGGCGTGTCCCCACTTCAACTGATCGTCGACCACATGGCGTCGCCATAGGCCCGTCGCCGGATCCGCCGGCTCGGTGTAGACGACGACTTGATGGCCGTGCCAAGGCTCGATCGTGGCGATGTAGCGACCGCCGCCGGCGAGCTTGCCGAGCTTGATTTCGCTGGCGCCTTTATTGGGCGAGGTCTCTTGATTGCCGGCCCCGATTAGTTTCCGCGCGAAGTTGCCGCGGCCGTCGTTCGTCAACAGGTTCACTCCCTCGAAGCTCGTGCAAAGCATGTCGAGGTCGCGGTCGCCGTCGACGTCGACCATTTGAAAGTTATGTGTGACGTGCATCTCGTCGTTCAGCACGCGCATCGGCCAGCGGTCACGGACCGGATCTTGGGGAATCGAAAACGCCAAGACCCGAACGCCCGCTTCTTGGAAGTGCGGTTTGGTCGTACCGCGCCCCATCAGCGGCACTACGATCAGCTCGCCGCGGCCGTCGCCGTCGAGATCGGCCCAGCGGCAGCGGTGCGTCGTCGGTTCCTCGGCGATTTGCCGCACGATCCAATGCTCATCGCTCCCCGCCGCCGGCGCCGACAACCATTGAATCGTACCGCCGGTCGTCGAATCGAACGGCCGCCAATCTGCGCCGAGAGCGAACTCGGTACGACCGTCGCCGTCGAGATCGTAGGGAGCGAGACAGACGTTGTCCTTCTTCGTCTGATCCTGAATCAGCGTGTGAACTTGCCACGTCGGATTCTCGTACCAGACGACGCGCGTTTGATCCACGACGACGATGTCCGGCTTTTTGTCGCCGTTCATGTCGACGATGTTCACGGCATAACCGACGCCGAGATCGGTCGCAATTTCCTGCGTTTCCAGCGGAATCTCGGCGGCCGGCGCCGTCACCGCCCAACAGGCGACGATCAGCGAAGCGACGATGCGGTTCATCATCAGATGGATCCTCTTGTTGCGTAGCGATCGTTACTTCTTGCCGATCGCCACCAGCGAATCGTAGGTGCGAAGATAAATCCGCCCGTTTGAAATCACGGGCGAGGCCGAGACCGCTTCGCCGATGTCGTTCGTCGCCAACACCTCGAACTTCTTGCCGGCCTTCACGACGGTCGACACGCCGTCGCGGGCCATCAGATAAATCTTGCCGTCGGCGTAAACCGGCGACGCCCGATGCCGCTGCGAATGCGTGCGCTCCATGTAGTATTCCTTGCCGGTCTTCGCATCCAAGCAGATCAAGATGCCGTTTTCGCGGCACAGATAAACGAGGCCGTCGTAGACGAGCGGGCTCGGGACGTCGGGCGTGTTTTCATCGCGACGCCAGATGTGCCCCTCGGCCGATTTCGTGATGTCGCCTTTGGCATGGACGCTCAAACCGAGAACCGGGCCGTTCTTCGCCGACGGTACGACGACCAAGCCTTCGGCGGCGACCGGCGAGGCGACGAAGCGGAGCGTCATGTTGTATTTGCCTTCCGGATTGAGGCCGCCGCACCGGAAGATTTCGGAACCGTCTTTCAAGCTATGCGCGGTCACGTAGTCGGCCCCGTGGACGAGCAGAAACTCGTTGTCGCCGTCGCGATAGAGCACGGGCGAGGCGTACGAATGCTCGCATTCCGCTTTCGCATCGCTTTGTCGCTCATGCTTCCAAATGTCTTCGCCGGTGTTTTTATTCAGCGCGGCGAGCAGATAGTAGCCGGTATGCAGGAGTTGCACGTAAAGCCGATCGCCGTCGAGCACCGGGGTCGACGTCATGCCGAACTGGATGTCGAACTTGCCGTAGCGATCTTGCAAGTTGAACTTCCAGATCTCGTTGCCGTCGAAATCGAAGCAGGCCAACTCGCCGGTGCCCAGCATGGCCCAGACGTGTTTCCCATCGGTCGAGGGCGACGGGCTGGCAGAATTCCCCTCGTCGCCGCGAACCACTTGGTCGCCGTCGCCGAGTTTCCGCTCCCACAGAATCTTGCCGTCCGTGTTGAGGCTAATCAGGACGAGTTCGTTTCCTTTGGCCGAGGTCAGGAAAATACGATCGCCCCAAACAACGGGCGTCGCCCCGGCCGGCCCCGGCAGCGATGTCTTCCAAACGACGTTCTCGGTCGCACTCCAAGTGGTCGGCAGCCCGGTTTCAAGGCTCACGCCGTCGTTGCGGGGTCCGCGCCACTGAGGCCAGTTTTCGGCCTGGGTCGGCGATATTGCACAAGAGATCGACGCAAGAACCAACGCCCGCAGGCGCAGTGGGCGGGGAAACACGGAAGAAAACGGCATTGCACACCCGGGAGGCGAGGAAAGGCGGGAATCAGACGACGCGGATTTGCGTAAGTCAATAATTTGCTTGATCTTGCCGCCACCGTCAATCAATTGGCGGGTTTCGGAGATAGTCGACCCACGTCGATCGAGGCCGCTGCGAAGCTAAACCGAATGGGTTAAATGGGTTGTGTCTGGGTTGACGCTTAGGGGCGCTCTGTTAGTGTAACGGGGATGCGAATTTTGGATTGAGGTTAACGATTACTCCTAGCGTTCGCCCGAGCCGACCGTCGGCTCGCGAGCCCAGATGTCGCAAGGCATTACCCGGCAGAACTTTGGGACGCCGTTGATCATTCGCCGTCGGCCGCTCGCACGACGCGGGCCCTGCGCTCCGTTTTTCGGTGCAACCCGATTGAGTCGACCAACTTTGGGAGACCCAAAGGACCGCGCAAAGAGTGCCGATTAGGGAATCGCGGTCATCGGTTTCCGTCGTACCGCGCACCCGTGAGTAACATGACGCTACGCCCCTCGCTTTCAAGTTCGCCGTCGTGCGACCGGTTAGCCGGACTGCGCACGTAGGAAAGAACGAAGGCACGACCGCATATTCGAATCGATTGGAAGGCTACCAGATGGCAAATTCGCCATTGGAATCGGCACCTGCAGATGTGGAAACGTTCGTCGAATTGCTCGAGCGCCGGCGTGCTCAGCGGGCGAGTCATACCCCATTTCGGTTCTTGGCCGACGGCGAATCTGAAGAGATCAATCTTTCCTATGCCGAACTCGATCGGCAAGCGCGCGCCATCGCCGCTTGGCTGCAGCGCACGCAAAACGCCGGCGATCGCGCGATCCTGATCTATCCCCCCGGCCTCGAGTACATCACCGCGTTCTTCGGCTGCTTGTATGCCGGAGTGATCGCCGTGCCGGCCTATTTGCCGCGCATGAATCGCCTGACGTCGCGATTGCTGTCGATTGTCGCCGATGCCAAGCCGTCGCTGGTTCTCACGACCCGGCGCATCCTCTCCGACGTCACCAAGCGTTTGGCCGGCACTCCCGAACTGCTGTCGCTGCAATGGATGGCGACCGATAATCTCGAGCCCGGCATCGAAAACTCCTGGGCCAAGCCGAGCCTGACCGGCGATAGCCTCGCCTTTCTGCAATATACGTCCGGTTCGACGCAGGCGCCCAAAGGCGTGATGGTCACCCATCGCAACCTGCTACATAACTCGGAAGCGATCAAGCAATTTTTCGGCAACGGGCCGCATTCCAGCGGCGTCATCTGGCTGCCCCCCTATCACGATATGGGACTGATCGGCGGCATCATCCAGCCGATCTACGCCGATTCGACGGCCATCGTCATGACCCCCGTCGCCTTCATCCAACGCCCGATGCGCTGGTTGCAGGCCATTTCGAAGTATCGCGCCACCGTGAGCGGCGGCCCCAATTTCGCCTACGATCTTTGCGTCGAGCGGATCAGCCCCGAGCAGCGGGCGACGCTCGACCTGAGTTGCTGGGAAGTCGCTTTCTGCGGCGCGGAGCCGGTGCGGCACGAGACGCTGGAACGCTTCACCGACGCGTTCGGCGGCTGCGGCTTCCGCCGCTCGGCTTTCTATCCCTGCTACGGCTTGGCCGAAAGCACGCTCATGGTCACCGGCGGCCGGCCGGGTCGCCCGCCGGTTCACGTCAGCTTCCAGGCCGAAGCGCTCGAGCGCAACCGCGTGGTGCCGGTCGCCAACGACGACCCGGATGCGCGACCGCTGGTCGGCTGCGGCGGCGTCGCCGGCGGACAAACGGTTCACATCGTCGACCCCGACACCCACCAGATCGCCGCGCCCGACGCCATCGGCGAAGTTTGGGTGCAAGGCCCGAGCGTCGCCGCCGGCTATTGGAAAATGGCGGAACAAACGCGGGAAACGTTCGGTGCGTATCTCGCGACCGGCGAAGGTCCCTTCCTGCGCACGGGCGATCTCGGCTTTTTCTTCGACGGCGAGTTGTTCGTCACCGGCCGTATCAAAGACCTGATCATCATTCGCGGCAGCAATCACTACCCGCAAGACATCGAGCACTCGGTGCAGAAGGCGAGCGCCGTGCTCGCGCTGGGGGCCGGAGCGGCTTTTTCGCTGGAACAAAACGAGACGGAGAAGCTCGTTATCGTGCACGAACTCAACGTTCGGCACTGCGAGAACGCCGACGAGATCTTTCAGGCCATGCGCAACGCCGTGGCGGAAGATCACGAACTGCAGCTCGACTCGATCGTGCTGCTCAAGCCGGGTCAGATCCCGAAAACGTCGAGCGGCAAGATCCAGCGCCGCGCCGCCAAAGCGCTCTACATGGAAGGCAAGCTGACCGGCGTCATGGCGGCCTACCGCTACGGGGCGACGATCAACGCCAAGGAAGACGAGGCCGACGAGTTTACGCCGCCGCCCGCCGCCGCACCGGCCGCAGCCGCGGTCAACGGCGAACACGCCGGCACCAACGGCTCCGCGCCGAAAGCCGAAGCCGCCAAGCCGGACCAGGCCGGCGCGCGCTTCGTCGGCGGGCAACGCTCCGCCGCCCGGGCCGACGTGGAAGCCGAGCTCGATGAAGGCTTCTTCCGCCTCGTGCTCGACGGCGAGTATCTCGCCGACAGCGCCGCCAGTTGGGACCGCGCGGAAAACCTGCAGCAGGCCCAGGAAAACAAGCTCCGCCGCTTGGCCCAATTGGCCCGCATCGAGCGGGGCGACAAGGTCGTCGACATCGGCTGCGGCTGGGGCGGCATGCTCCACTTCGCCGGCTGGAACCTCAACATCGCCGAAATCACCGGCCTCACCACGAGCCGCGCGCAATACGATTTCGTGACCAAGCGCGCCGGGGCCAAAGAAAAGGTGCGGCTCGCGAGTTGGCGCGAGTATCTGCCCGAACAAAAGGTCGACGCCGTCGTCTGCATCGACGCCCTCGAACATTTCGTGCCGCTGGCCATGCGGGCCCAAGGGAAGCACAAAGAGGTCTATCGCCGCTTCATCCAGAAGTGCTACGAGATCAGCACCGATTCCGCGTTTCTCGGCATCCAAACCGTGGTCGCGGTGAAGCGGGCCGACACGATCCAAACCCAGGCCGACATGGCGTTCATCGCCAAGATGTTCCCGGGCTCGTCGCTGCCGTTTCAAGACGACGTGCTCGACGCCGCCAAGGGGCTCTACGACGTCGCCGAATGGCGCTCCGCCGGCGCCGACTACCAGAAAACGCTCACCGCCTGGCTCGCCAACCTGCGCAACAACAAAGACCTGATCACGCGCAAGTACGGCCACGACGTCTTCGAAAAGTACCAACGCTATTTCGACGCCACGCTCCGAAGCGTGCAAAACGGCTACGTCGATCTGCTGCAACTCTCGCTGCAAAAGGTGCTCAACCCCGACGCCGCGGCGATCGTCAGCCTCGGCGATCTCGATCATGAGCAAGACGACACCGAAGTTTCCACCAATCGCGACTCGCTCGCGCGCCCGGGCGTCCGCCCCATCAAACGCTCGGCCGAAGAAATCGAACGCTGGCTCGCCGAAGAACTGTCGGCGAAGCTGAAAATCCTGCCGTCCGATTTCGACGTCCGTCAGCCGTTCACGAGCTACGGGCTCGACTCCGTGCAGATGGTGAGCCTGATCGGCGACCTCGAGGAATTCCTCGGCCGCTCGCTCCAGCCGACGCTCGCTTGGGACTACCCGACCACCGAAGCGCTCGCCAAGTATTTAGCGACCGATTCCGACGGCGCCGTCGAAGAAGTGGAATTCGAGCGCACGCTCGAATCGGAGCCGATCGCGGTGATCGGCATGGGTTGCCGATTTCCGGGGGCGAAGAACCTCGACGAATACTGGAGCCTCATCGCCGAGGGTCGCGAAGGCGTGCGCGAAATCCCGGCCGACCGCTGGGATGTCGAGCAATTCTACGATCCGAACGTCGACGCTCCGGGCAAGATCGTCACGCGCCGCGGCGGCTTTCTCGACGACATCGATCAATTCGATCCCCGCGCCTTCGGCATCACCCCGCGCGAAGCCTCGCGCATGGACCCGCAGCAGCGTTTGTTGCTCGAATGCTCCTGGGAAGCACTTGAGCACGCCGGCATCGCCCCCGAGCGGGCCGCCGGTTCGAAGACCGGCGTGTTCGTCGGCATCGGCGGCACCGACTACATGCAGCTCTATCGGAGCTTCGACAACTACCTGCAGCACATCGACGCCTACTGCGGGACGGGCAACGCCCTGAGCATCGCGGCCAATCGGTTGTCGTACATCTTCGACTTCCACGGTCCCAGCCTGTCGATCGACACGGCCTGCTCGTCGGCCCTCGTCGCCCTGCACTACGCGGTGCAAAGCCTGCGCAGCCGCGATTGCGATATGGCGCTCATGGGCGGCGTCAACGTCATCCTCTCCCCGGAAACCACGGTCGCCTTTTCGAAGGCCCGCATGCTGTCCCCCGACGGACGCTGCAAGCCTTTCGACGCTTCGGCCAACGGCTACGTGCGCGGCGAAGGGTGCGGCGTCGTGGTGCTGAAGCGGCTCAGCGACGCGATCAACGACGGCGACAACATCCTCGGCGTCATCCGCGCCACGGCCTGCAACCAAGACGGCAAGACCTCGGGCATGACCGCGCCCAACGGTCCGTCGCAGATGGAGTGCGTGCGTAAGGCGCTCGCGCAAGCGCGCGTCAAACCCGACCAGGTCACCTACGTCGAAGCGCACGGCACCGGCACCCCGTTGGGCGACCCGATCGAGGTTTCGGCCTTGAACGGCGTGCTCGGCAACCGCGCCGACGACGCGCCCCCCTGCCACATGGCGTCGGTTAAAGGCAACATCGGCCACCTGGAAACCGCCTCCGGCGCGGCCAGCTTGATCAAGGTCGTGTTGATGCTGCAGCATGGCCAAATTCCGCCGCAGCGCAACTTCAAAGAACTCAACCCGAACATCCAAGCCAACGGGCTCAATCTCAAGATTCCCACCGAACTCACGCCCTGGGAGATCGGCGATCGTCCGCGCATCGCCGGCATCAGCGGTTTCGGGTTCGGCGGCACCAACGCCCATGCGATCGTCGAAGGCTGGCCGCAACGCGCCGCCGACGGCAAGCCGACGTTCGAGCGTCCGCAACAGCTCGCCGTGCTCTCGGCCAACAGTGCGCAAGCGTTGAAGACGCTCGCCGGCATGCAATCGGAGCATTTAAGTCGCCATCCGGAACTGCCGATCGCCGACGTCTGCCACACGCTCACGCTCGGCCGCTCGCACCTCGGCGAACGCCTGGCCGTCGTCGCCGATTCGACCGCAAAGCTCGCCGAACAGCTCAAGCAATTCGCCGACACGGGCAAGCTCGCGGGCGCTTCGCTCGGCACCGCGCGGCGCGGCGTGCGGCCGAAGATCGGCTATTTGTTCACCGGCCAAGGTTCGCAATATGCCGGCATGGGCCGCTCCCTCTACGAAACGCAACCGGTCTTTCGCCAAGCGCTCGACGACTGCGACCAGCTCCTGCGTCCGCTGCTGCCGCGGCCGTTGACCTCGGTGCTGTACGACGTCGCCGTCGATCCGTCGACGATCGATCAAACCGCTTACACGCAGCCCGCGCTGTTCTCGATCGAATACGCCACGGCGCGCTTGTGGGAATCGTGGGGTCTGCGACCCGACGTCGTGATGGGGCACAGCGTCGGCGAGTTCCCGGCCGCGGTCATCGCGGGCGTCATGTCGCTCGAAGACGGTTTGAAGCTGATCGCCGAACGCGGCAAGCGCATCCAAGCGCTCCCGTCGCGCGGCGCCATGGCGGCGATCATCACGACGGAAGAGCGCGTACGCGAAGCGATCGAACCTTACGGCGAACGTCTGGATATCGCCGCCGTCAACGCGCCCGAACAGATCGTGATTTCCGGCGACGAAGACGCCGTGCACGAAGTCATGACGCGGTTCCAGTCCGACGGCGTTATGTGCCAGCAGCTCACCGTGTCGCACGCCTTCCACTCGGCGCATCTCAACCCGATGCTCGCCGGCTTCGAGAAGTTCGCCCAAGGCATCGTCTACCACGTGCCGCAGATCGGGCTGATTTCCAACGTCACCGGCAAGGCGTTCGCCGCGGGCGAGAAGCCGAATGCCCGCTACTGGCGCGATCATGTCCGCGGCAGCGTTCGCTTCGCGGCCGGCGTGAAGGCGATGGCCGAGACCGGCTGCGAAATCTTCATCGAAGTCGGGCCTGCGCCGATTCTCACCGGCATGGGTCGCAAGTGCCTTCCCGACAACAAGGGATTGTGGCTCCCCTCGCTCCGTCGCGGCCAAGACGATTGGAAAACGATTCTCGGTGCGTTGGCCGCCTTGCATACGCGCGGCGTGCAAATCGATTGGCGCGGCTTCGATCGCGACTACCGCCGTTCGCGCGTGTTTCTGCCGACTTATCCGTTCGAGCGCAAGCGCTACTGGATGGAAGTGGAAGCGGGCGAAGGCGAAGCGCAGGCCGACTCGTCGTCCGTCGCCGTCTTCGCTCCCAAGGGCGCGGAATCGAAGCAGCCGCTGTTGGGCAATCGCGTGCCGTCGGCCGTCGCGATGACGCAGTTCCTCGCCGAACTGAACACCAAACGCTATCCGTATCTCAAAGACCATGTCATCCAGGGCTCGCTCGTGTTTCCGGGCGCCGGCTATTTGGAACTCGGTCTGGAAACCGCGCAAGAGCTGTTCGGCCCCGGCGCACACACGGTTGAGAAAATGAGCTTCCAGCAAGCTCTCTTCTTGTCGGAAACCAAGTCGCACGCGTTGCAGGTCGTCGTCTCGCCGGAAGTCGCCGGGAGCGCCTCGTTCCAGGTTTTCCAACTGCCGCCGGGCGCAGATCCCCGCTCCGGTTGGACCTTGCACGCCGGCGGAACGATGCGCCGCGTCGCCGCCAATGCTCCCGGCCCGCTCCGACCGCCGAAGCCGCTGAAGGAGCTCGCCGCTTCGCTCGACGAGCACCTCGACCAAACGGAATGTTACCGCCGGCTCAAGGCGCGGAGCCTCGAATACGGTCCGACATTTCAAGCGCTGAAGAACGTCTGGCGTTCGCTCGGAGTCGCCGTCGCCGAGATGGCCGTGCCCGCAGACATTCGCTCCGAGTTGGCCTCCTATCAAGCGCATCCGGCGCTGCTCGACGCCTGCTTTCATGTCGTCGGCGCGACGGTGCCCGACGATTGGGCTCCGGCCGGCAGCGGCGAAAGCTATCTCCCCATGGGCGCGGATTCGATTCGGGTGTTCGGCCCGATCGAGGGTGCGCTGCACGCCTACGCCCGCATGACCGAGGGGCGCGACGATCCGCGACATGAAAATGTCGCGGGCGACGTGGTGCTCGTCAACGAACAAGGCGACGTGATCCTCGAAGTCGTCGGACTCCGGCTGCGCAAAGTCGGCCGGCGGGCCGAAGAAGCCGGCGGGTCCGCGGCCTGGCTCTACGAAACCGCCTGGCGCGCGGCGGAATTGCCGCTCTCGCAGGCCGATGCGCTGAAGAACATTCAAACCCGCGGCGGCGATTGGCTCATTCTCAGCGACACGCGCGGGCTCGGCCGGCGCTTGGCCGAACGCCTGACGCTGCTCGGCCAGAAGCCGATCGTCGTCACGCCGGACATGGCCCCGGCCGGCGATTCGCAAGCGCTGGCCCGCGTGCTCGCGGCGAAGTTTCCCGGCGAACGGCCGCAATGCCGCGGCATCGTTTATCTTTGGCCGCTCGACGCCGCCGAATCCGACACGCTCACCGCCGACGGCCTGAAGCAAGCCGAAGCGTTGTGCGGCGAGAGCCTGATGTATTTGGTGCAGGCGGCCGGACGGTTGCGTTGGGCCGAACAGCCGAAGTTGCACATCGCGACGCGCGGCGGACAAGCCGTGGGCGACCCCGCGGCGCAGCCTGCGGTTAACGTCGGCCAATCGATCGCCTGGGGCTTGGGCCGCGTCGTCGGCGTCGAGGCGCCGGAATTCGGAGCGACGCTCGTTGATCTCGACGCCGCCCAAACCGGCGAACGCGGCGACGACGCCAATGTCGTGCAGCTCTTAGCGGAAATCGGCGCGAAGCAGGCCGAACAACAAGTCGCCTATCGCGGCGGCAACCGATACGTGCCGCGCTTGGTGCATGCGAAACCGGAACTTCTCTCCAGCGGCGACGCCAAGAAGGGGAGCAAGCTCAGCGTGCCCCGCGGCGAGCCGTTCCGGCTGGAGTTCTCGTCGACCGGCAATCTCGATCGACTGCAACTGCGCACGTTCACGCGCACGCCGCCGGGACAAGACGAAGTCGAAATCGAAGTCGGCGCGACCGGCCTGAACTTCAGCGACGTCCTCAAAGTGATGGGGCTCTATCCGGGCCTCAGCGGCGGCGTCGTGCCGATGGGCATCGAGTGCGGCGGCAAGGTTTCGGCCGTCGGGCCGGGCGTCACGCAGTTCAAAGTCGGCGACCCCGTCATCGCCATCGCGCCCTTCTGTTTCGCCTCGCACGCGCTGACGAACGTTCGCGCCGTGGTGCCGAAGCCGGTCCATCTCACCGACGAAGAAGCGGCGACCGTGCCGATCGCCTTCCTCACGGCCTACTACGGCTTGGTGGAACTCGCGCGGATTCAGCCGGGCGAGCGCGTGCTCATTCATGCCGGCGCAGGCGGCGTCGGGCTCGCGGCCGTGCAGATTTGCCAACGCTACGGCGCGGAAATCTTCGCCACGGCGGGCAGCGACTCAAAACGCGATTTCCTCCGCTCGCTCGGCGTCAAGCACGTGTTCGATTCACGGACGCTGGCGTTCGGCGAACAAATCATGGCGGCGACGAACGGCGAAGGGATCGACGTCGTTCTCAACTCGCTTCCCGGCGAGGCTATTCCGACCAGCTTCGGCGTGCTCCGCGCCTACGGACGGTTCCTGGAAATCGGCAAGACCGATATCTACATGAACCGCTCGCTCGGCATGTATCCGTTCCACAACAATCTCTCGTTCTTCGCGATCGACCTCGACCGCATGCTGCGGCAGAAGCCGCAAGTCGTGCAGCGAATGTTCCTCGAGTTGATCGAAGACTTCAAAGCCAAACGCTACACGCCGCTGCCGAAGACTACGTTTGCGATGGACGAAGTGGTCGGCGCTTATCGCTACATGCAGGGGCGCCGGAACACCGGCAAGGTCATCGTCTCGGTCGCGAAGACTTCCGGCGACGGCGATCAGCCGACGGCGAACGCCAAGCCGCTCGTGCGGGCCGACGGGGCGTATCTCATCACCGGCGGCCTGGGCGCTCTCGGCTTGGAACTGGCGCAATGGTTCGCGCGGCAAGGCGCGAAACACCTCTGGCTGATGGGTCGCAGCGAGCCGAAGGGCGCGGCCGTCGACGTGCTCGCTCAACTACGCGGGCAAGGCGTGAACGTGCGCCTGCTGAAAGCCGACGTGGCCGAGGAGCCGCAACTTCGTCGCGCGCTCGACGAAGCGCTTGCCGGCGGAGTGCCGCTGCGCGGCGTGTTCCATGCGGCCGGCTTGCTCGACGACGCCGCCTTGCTGCAACTCAACCGCGAAAAGTTGTACCGCGTCATGGCGCCCAAGGTCGCCGGCGGTTGGAATCTGCATCGCGCGACGCAGACGCAGCCGCTCGATCACTTCGTCTTGTTCTCGTCGATCGCCGCGATCCTCGGCTCGCCGGGCCAGGGCAACTACGCCGCCGGCAACGCCTTCCTCGACGGGTTGGCCCAATATCGCGCGAGCCGCAAGCTGCCGGTGCTCTCGATCAATTGGGGACCTTGGGCCGAAAGCGGCATGGCCGCCCGCAACGCCGACGAATCCCGCCTCGCCGCGATGGGCATGGGCCTGCTGCCGCCGCAACCGGCGATGCGCACGCTCGAAGCCCTGATGGGTTCCACGGCGGTGAACGTCGGCGTGATGGACGTCGACTGGGAGAAAATGGGTGCAACGTACGTCGGCACCGTGCCGTCGTACTTGCTCGAATTGGTCGGCGCGCGCAAGACCGAAAGCAAGGCCGACAACAAGCTGCGCAATGAAATCGCCGCCGCCGCGGCCGAAGGTCGCCAACCGATCCTGGTGCGCTACTTCCGCGACCAGTTGGCCCGCGTCATGGAACTCGACGCCGAGAAGATCGACGTCGAGCAGCCGCTCAGCGCGCTCGGCATCGACTCGCTGATGGTGATCGAATTAAAGAACGTGATCGAGTCGAGCCTCGACATCACGCTGCCGATGTCGCGCTTCCTCGAAGGACCGAGCCTCACGCAACTCGCCGGCTACGCGCTCGAATCGATGGGCGACCTGAGCGCGATCGCCGCGACGACGTCCGCTCCGGCCGCAACGACGTCCGCTCCGGCCGCAACGACGGACGCGTCGCCCGCCGAAGCGACGCTCTCGGCGGAGACCGGCGTCGCGCAGCCGCTCCCCGCGATGGCTTCGCACGACCGACCGGTCGGGCTGCCGGAACCGCACGACGCGGTGAACGTCGACGAGCCGGCCCTCAAATCGCTCGCCGTCGCCGCTCCGGCCGCTGCGTCCGTCGCCGCGACGACTCCGGCGGCCGCCGGCGAATTGAACCCCACGGGCGGCGAAGTCGTGCGCGAGTTCCCGCTGTCGCATGGGCAGCAGGCGATGTGGTTTGTGTACCAGCTCGATCCCAACAGCACGGCCTACAACGTCGCCGATTCCGTCCGCATGCGCGGCCGGCTCGATCTCGACGTGATGCGCCGCGCATTGCAAAAGCTCTACGATCGCCACCCGCAACTCCGTGTGACGTTCCACACCGTCGACGGGCGCCCTGTGCAGCGCATCCACGAAGGGGGCGAGGTGGATTTCGAAGTGCTCGACGCCCAGGGCTGGGCCGAACAGCAATGGCGCGACCGGCTCTACGAGGAAGTTCACCGCAAGTTCGATCTGGAACGCGGGCCGGTCTTCCGCGTGCTCCTTTTCCGCTTGTCCGATACGGAGCACGTGCTCACGTTCGTGCTCCACCACATCGTGTCCGACATGTGGTCGCTCTTGATTTGCGTCGCCGAGTTTACCGCGCTCTATAAGAGCGAACTCGAAGGCGGCCCGTCGTCGCTCACGCCGCTCAAGACGGACTACGCCGATTTCGTTCAATGGCAGTTGGAACAGACGACCGGCAAGACGGGCGACCGTCTCTGGAACTACTGGAAGAACGAACTCGCAGGCAATCTCCCCTCGCTGGACTTGCCGACGGACCGCCCGCGGCCGCCGATGCAGACGTTCCGCGGCGATTTGGAATATGTGACCGTCGGCCCGGAGACGACGGCCAAGCTGCGCGAACTTAGCAAGCAGCAGCGCAGCACGATGTTCATGACGCTGATGGCCGCCTACCACGTGTGGCTCTATCGCCATTCGCGGCAGGAAGACTTGCTTGTCGGCACGGCCACGGCCGGCCGCAGCCGTCGCGAGTTCATGAACTTGGTCGGCGACTTCGTCAACCCGGTCGTCATCCGCGGCGACGTCTCCGGCAACCCGACGTTCAACGCCTTCCTCGCCCAGATCCGCAGAAAAATCCTCGGCGCGTTCGACAACCAAGACTTCCCGCTGCCGCTCTTGGTCGAAAAACTCGCCCCGGCCCGCGACCCGAGCCGCAACCCGATCTATCAGACGATGTTCATCTTGCAGCGCGCCCAGGCGGGCGGCGATCGCGGGCTGCAATCGTTCATGACCGGCCAAGGCGAAGGGGCGATGTCGTTCTCCGGCATCGAAGTCGAAGCCCTGGAGATCGATCAACACGACGCCCAGTTCGACGTCCTGCTCACCGCCGTCGAGGCGGGCGACACGATCAATTGCCAGTTCCAATACAACACCGATCTGTTCGACCGCGACACGGTCCGCCGTATGGCCGAGCGGTTCGTCACCCTGCTCGATTCGATCGTCGCCGGGCCCGATCGTCCGGTCTCGCGGCTGCAGGTCATGTCCGACGCGGAAGTCGAGCGCGTCACCGTCGAGTGGAACGCCACCGCGGCCGACTACCCGCGCGAGGCGACCGTCGATCAACTGTTCGCCGAGCAAGCGGCCCGCACGCCCGATGCCGTCGCCGTCGAGACCGATTCGGAAAAAATGACCTACGCCGAACTCGATCGCGCGGCGAATCAAATCGCCCAGCGATTGGTGAAGCTCGGCGTCGGGCCGGAGTCGCTGGTCGCCGTCAGCACGGAGCGCACTCCGCGGATGCTCGCCGCCCTGCTCGGCATCTGGAAGGCCGGCGGCGCGTATGTGCCGCTCGATCCCAACTTCCCCGCCCAGCGCTTGGCCTACATGCTCGAAAGCTCGCAGGCCGGCGTGCTCATCACTCAACAAAGCGTGCGCGGCATCCTCCCCGAGTTCCACGGCCGAACGCTGCTGCTCGACGACGATTGGGCCGCGATCGAGCAAGAAAAACCGGCAGCGCCGCCCCGCACGGCCGACGCCGAAAACCTCGCCTACGTGCTCTACACCTCCGGCTCGACCGGCTTGCCGAAGGGAGTCGAGATTCCGCAGCGGGCCGTCGTCAACTTCCTCGCGTCGATGGCGAAAAAGCCCGGCGTGAAGGGGTGCGACGTCGTGCTGGCGATCACCACGCTCTCGTTCGACATCTCGGTGCTCGAGCTCTACTTGCCGCTCACCGTGGGCGCGAAGATCGTCTTGGCGTCGCGTTCGCAAGCGGGCGACGGCACCTGGCTCGCGCAAAACATCGCGGCCCACGGCGTCACGGTCGTGCAAGCCACGCCGGCCACATATCGCCTCTTGCTCGCCGCCGGCTGGAAGGGCGGTCAAAACCTGAAGCTGCTGTGCGGCGGCGAACCGCTCCCGCGCGACCTCGCTCAAACGCTGCTCGCCGCCGGTCGTGAACTGTGGAACGTCTACGGCCCGACGGAAACCACCGTCTGGTCGACGGCCGAGCAAATCACCTCGCTCGACGGTCCGATCTCGATCGGCCGGCCGATCGACAACACGCAGATTTACATTCTCGACGATCTGAACAACCCGGTGCCGCCCGGCACGCCCGGCGAATTGTGGATCGGCGGCGACGGCGTCGCGCGCGGCTACCGCGGCCGCGAAGACCTAACCGAAGAACGCTTCGTGCGCGACGAGTTCCGCAACGAAATCGGCGCGAAAATCTATCGCACCGGCGACGTCGCCAAGCACTTGCCCGACGGCCGGCTCGAACATCTCGGCCGCGTCGATCACCAGGTGAAGATTCGCGGCTTCCGCATCGAGCTCGGTGAAATCGAAGCGGCGCTGGCCGGCCACGCGTCCGTCAAAGTCGGCGTCGTCCACACGTTCGACCGCGGCGGCGACGTGCAACTCGTCGGCTATGTCGTGCCGCACGGCACGGAGCCCACCGTCGGCGAATTGCAGGCCGAGCTCCGCAAGAAGCTGCCGGAATATATGATCCCGTCGGCCTTCGTGTTCCTCCCCGAATTGCCGCGCACCCCCAACGGCAAGATCGACCGCAAAGCGCTCCCGGCGCCGGAAGCCTCGAGCCGCTCCACGGCCTACGTCGCTCCGCGCACCGACCTGGAACGCGAACTCGTCGAAGTCTGGCGACAAGTCCTGCACGTCGAACAGATCGGCGTCGACGACAACTTCTTCGAGCTCGGCGGCCACTCGCTGCTCGCCGCGCAGATGGCCTGGAAGCTGCGCAATAAGTACGACGTCGAAGTCCCGCTCCGCAGCCTGTTCGAAAACCCGACGATCGCCGGCATCGCCGAATTGATCCGCCCGTCGGCCGAGGGCGCCGCGTCGGCCAAGATCGATTTCGAACAAGAAGCCAAGCTCGACGCCGACATCGCTCCGCCCGCCGGCGCGCAAGTCGATTGGACTCGGCTCAACCGCATCTTCCTCACCGGCGCCACCGGGTTCCTCGGCTCGGCCATGCTTGAGGAAATGCTGCGGCGCAGCGGCACGACCGTCTACTGCCTGGTCCGCGCCGACGACGCCGAACAGGCGTTCCGCAAGCTCGAAAAGAGCTTCGCCGACTACGGCCGCTCCACCGTGAATCTCCGCGAGCGCGTCGTGCCGGTTCTCGGCGATCTCAAGTCGCCCCGCTTCGGACTCGCGCCGGAAGCCTTCCAAGAGCTCGCCGCGCAAGTCGACGTCGTCGTCCACAACGGCGCCTCGGTCAACTTGGTCTTCCCGTACGAAATGCTCCGCGACGTCAACGTCGGCGGCACCCGCGAAGCAATTCGCCTGGCGTGCGCCGTGCGGCCGAAGCCGCTGCATTTCGTGTCGACGTTCTCCGTGCTCCATTCCCGCGAACACTTGCACACGCCGGAAGTGTTCGAGCACGATCCGCTCCCCGCCGCCGCGTCGCTCATGGGCGGCTACCATCGCTCGAAGTGGGTCGGCGAACGCCTGGTGCGTGAAGCGGAGCGCCGCGGGCTCCCCGTGGCGATTTATCGCCCCGGCCGCATCTCCGGCCACAGCGACACGGGCAACGCCAACACGGCCGACGTCCTCAACGCCATGATCGCCGGCTGCCTGAAAATCGGCGCCGCGCCGCAGTTCGACGACCCGATCGACATGACGCCGATCGACTACGTCAGCCGGGCCATCGCCGCCCTCGTCTTCAAACCGGAAGCGATCGGCAAAAACTTCCACCTCGTGAATCCGCGGCCGACTTCGATCGCCGCGCTCTCCAATTTCACGCAGTCGAAGGGCATCGCCTTGCCGCTGATTCCTTTCGACGAATGGTACCAGCGGTTGATCGACGCCACCGACGCCCACCCCGTCCCGGAATTGCAGGCGTTGAAGGAAATGTTCATCGCCGCAGGCGGCGGCAAACCGACGACCGACGACTTGCGCTTCGCCGTGCTGCAACCGCGCTACGACGCCAAGAACGTCGAAACCCTGCTGGCCGGGCACGACATCCAGTGCGCCCCGGCCGACGAGCGCCTGCTCGACACTTATTTGAACTTCCTGACTTCGGTCGACCGCGTCCCCGTCGACCGCGCGTCGTTCGAGCACGTCGTCGTCGAAACGCGGCCGCCGTTGGCCTTGTTCGCGGCGGGCAAAACCGCGCCGGTCGAAGCCGCGGCGCTCGCTTATCTCACGTCGAATCTCCTTCGCCACACCGGTCTGCCGCCGGAGACGGCCATCGAACTCGGCTGCCAAGGCATGCCGACCGTGGCGCAAATCTCCGACACCTCGCTGGGCCGTATCGCGGCGATTTTGCTGCCGCGGTTCGACTTCCAGCTCTACGACGATCAACCGAAACTCGTCGAAGAAACGCTCGACGCGCTCCGCATCGCCAAGCATCTCGGTGCGAAGACCGTTTCGCTCACCGGCCTGCTCCCCTCGGCCACCGACTACGGTCGCAAGCTCGAAGCGGCCGCCGCCGGGCTCGATCTGCCGAAGATGACGACCGGCCATGCCACGACCACCGCCACCGTGGTGCTGACGATTCGCCGCACGCTTGGTCTCGCGGGCCGCGATTTGACCCGCGAAACCGTCGGGTTCCTCGGCCTCGGCTCGATCGGCGTCTCGACGCTCCGTCTCATGCTGGCCGCGTTGCCGCACCCGGCCGAGCTGTTGCTGTGCGACATCTACTCGCAGCGCAGCCGGCTTGAAGCGCTGGTCGCGGAAATTCGCACGACGCTCAACTACCGCGGCAACGTGCGGATTCTCGAATCGCGCAAGGAAGCTCCGGCCGAGCTCTACCAAGCCGGCACCATCGTCGGCGCGACCAACGTCACCGACCTGCTCGACGTCGATCGCCTCCGCCCGGGCACGATTCTCATCGACGATTCCGCGCCGCACTGCTTCCGCACCGAAGACGCGTTCGCTCGCCTGGAGCGCGCGGGCGACATTCTCTTCACCGAAGGGGGCGTGCTCATGGCTCCCGCAAAGATCCCGCAGGTCGCCTACGTTTCGCCGATGGTCAAGCAAATGATGGACGCCGATCCGGTGAAATTGCTCGGCCAAGCCCATCCGGCGCACATCACCGGCTGCATTCTGTCGAGCGTGCTAACGCTGAAGAATCCGGATCTGACGGCGACGATCGGTCTCGCTCCGCTCGAGGAAAGCCTCCGCCACTTCCGCAAGCTCACCGAAATCGGCTACGATGCTGGAGTCTTGCACTGCGACGGACAACTCATTGACGAGGCGGTGATCGGCCGCTTCCGCGAGAAATTTGGAAAGTCGACGTAGAATGGACGCGGCCGAAGAGGAGAAGTCGACGCTCAATGCGCGAGCGGCCGCACTCGTCGAGAAATTCGTCGCCGACGCCGAAGACTTGCGCGTCGGTCTCCATCAAAGCGCCGCCGGCGGGGCCGTGATCGTCGATTGCGGACTCGCCGAAGAAGGCGGGCTCGAAGCCGGCCGCCGCTTGGCGGAAATCTGCATGGCCGGACTCGGTCAGGTGCAATTCGCTCCCTCGGTCGAAAGCGTCGGGCCTTGGCCGACGGTGACCGTACGCACGGATCATCCCGTGCGGGCCTGCCTCGGCTCGCAATACGCCGGCTGGCAGCTTGCCAAAGGCAAATACTACGCGATGGGCTCCGGGCCGATGCGGGCCGTCGCCGCGCGCGAGCCGCTGTTCGAGCAACTCGGCCTGCGCGAAACGTCCGGCGTCGTGGTCGGCGTGCTCGAAAGCCGGGCGCTGCCGCCGAAGGACATCGTCGCCGAGATCGCCGAGTGTTGCTGGATTCCGCCGAGCGGCGTCCGCTTGCTTACGGCTCCCACGTCGTCGCAAGCCGGCACCGTGCAGGTCGTGGCCCGCAGCGTCGAAACGGCGTTGCATAAGCTGCATGAATTGCAGTTCGACGTCCGTACGATCGTCTCCGCGTTCGGCGCCGCTCCCCTGCCCCCCGTCGCCAAGCACGATCTCACGGCCGTCGGCTGGACGAACGACGCGATTCTCTACGGCGGCGACGTCACGCTTTGGGTTCGCACCGACGACGCGACGATCGAGGCGGTCGGCCCGCAGGTGCCGAGCAATTCGTCGATCGACTACGGGCTCCCGTTTGCCCAAACGTTTGAAAACTACGGGCAAGATTTTTATAAGATCGACAAGCTGTTGTTCAGCCCGGCGGTCGTGACGTTCCACAATTTGGAAACGGGCCGCTCGTTCCGCTTCGGAGCGTTGAATCGCGACGTCCTCGTGAAGAGCTTCTCGGCGTGAGTTCGCGCGGTGGATCAGCAGGCCTGCGTTTCGCCGTCTTGGGAACCGGCGAGAGCTGGTACTTTCACGATTTGGCGCGCGCCGCGCAGCACCTCGGCGCGGAAGCGATCGCCGTCCCCTTCACCGAACTGCGCGCCTCGCTGACGCCGTCGCAGCGCGGCCTGGCCGCCGTTTCCCTCCGCGCCGCCGAGCACGACCTGCGCTCGTTCGACGCCGTGCTCGTGCGCACGATGCCTCCGGGATCGCTTGAGCAGGTCGTGTTCCGCATGGACGCGTTGCATCGTCTGGCCGCGGCCGGCGTGACGATCGTCAATTCGCCGCGGGCCGTCGAAATCGCGGTCGATAAGTATCTCACGTCGGCGCTGCTGCACGAAGCCGGCTTCGCGACGCCGCGCACGATCGTATGTCAAACGTCGCACGATGCGCTCGCCGCCTTCGCCGAACTCGGCGGCGACGTCGTTCTGAAGCCGATCTTCGGCTCCGAAGGGCGCGGCATCACGCGACTGCAAGACGAAGCCTTGGCCGTACGGGCCTTTCGCATGCTCGAACAACTCGGCGCCGTCTTCTATCTGCAAGAGTTCGTCGCTCACGAAGGCTACGACATGCGCTTGCTGGTCGTCGGCGAACGCGTGCTGGGCGTGCGACGACGCAACCCTTTTGATTGGCGGACGAATTGCTCGCGCGGCGCGGTCGCGGAGCCGTTCGACTTGCCCGACTCGCTCGCCGCCGACGCCCGCCGCGCCGCGGCCGCCGTCGGCGCGTCGATCGCCGGCGTCGATTTCCTGCCGGCATGCGACGGCAAGCTCTACGCGATCGAGGTCAACGCCGTTCCCGGTTGGAAAGCCACGGCGGCCGCGCTGCAAACCGACGTCGCCGCACTCGTGCTCGAACACGCCGCTCACTTAGCGGCCGCACGCCGCGCGGCCGGCGACGGCGGCGGGGAGGAGTCTTCCCGATGACGACTCCCGCTCGAGGCCCGTCCTCAAACGTCGCCCGCCGTCTCGCGCACTTTGCCGCGGAAAGGCCCGAAGCCTATGCCGTCGTGGTGCAGCGGCATCGACTCTGGGGCCGCAAGGCGCGCTATGAAACCGCGAGCTTCGCGGAATTGGAATCACGGAGTTCGCGCATCGCGCGCGGACTGCGCCGCTGGGGCGTTGCGGACGGCGCTCGGCTGGCGCTGCTCGTGAAGCCGAGCGTCGAGTTCGTCACGCTCGTCTTTGCGTTGCTCAAGGCGGGCGTCGTCATGACGCTCATTGATCCCGGCATGGGGCGCAAGAACATGCTCCGTTGCTTGGCGGAATCCGAACCGGAAGGGTTCGTCGCGATCCCCGCGGCCCAAGCGGTGCGGCGAATGTTCCGCAGTCGTTTTCCGCGGGCGAAATGGAACGTCACCGTGGGGCCGCGCCGCCTCTGGGACGGACTCACGCTCGCCGAACTGGAAGCGCTCGCCGTCGCAGCGCCCCAAACATTCCCGGCCGACTCGTTTCCCGATTGCGCTCCGAAATCGGCCGGCGATCCGGCCGCGATCATCTTCACCACCGGCAGCACCGGGCCGCCGAAGGGCGTGCTCTATCAGCACGGCAACTTCGATCGCCAAGTCGACGAGATCCGCGCCGGCTTCGCCATCGCTCCGGGCGAAGTCAATCTCGCCTGCTTTCCGCTGTTCGGCTTGTTCAACGCGGCGATGGGCGTGACGACGATCGTCCCCGACATGGACGCTTCGCGCCCCGCGCGCGTGAATCCGGCCTATATCGTCGAGGCGGTGGCCGATTGGAGGGCGACGCAATCGTTCGCTTCGCCCGCGGTCTGGCACCGTGTCGGCGAGTATTGCGCGCGGACCGGCGCTCGAATGCCGACGCTGCGCGAAGCTTACTCGGCCGGCGCTCCCGTGCCGCCGCCGGTCATTGAGCGGACCGTCGCCGCGATGAGCGCCGGCGGACGCCTCCACACGCCGTACGGAGCCACGGAGGCTCTTCCAGTCGCGACGATCGCCTCGCCGGAGATTCTCGAAGACACCCGGTTCGGCTACGCCCAAGGCAAGGGAACCTGCGTCGGTCGCCGCTTTCCGGGCATTGAATGGCGCGTCGTCCGCATCTACGACGGGCCGCTCACGAAGATCGACGACGCCGAACCGGCGCCGCTCGGCGAAATCGGCGAACTCATCGTGCGCGGGCCGGTCGTCACCGAGCGCTACGTCACGCGCGTGGAAGCCAACGCCGCGGCGAAGATCGCCGACGGCGAAGGGGTTTGGCACCGCATGGGAGACGCCGGCTATCTCGACGGCCAAGATCGGTTTTGGTTTTGCGGCCGCGTCGGCCATCGCGTGCGCACCGCCGAAGGCACGCTCTACACCGATCCTGTGGAAGGCATTTTTAATCAGCACCCGGCCGTCTATCGCTCCGCGCTGGTCGGAGTGGGCAAGCCGAAGCGACAGACGCCGGTGCTCGTCGTCGAGCTCCAGCCGGACGCCCGCGACATGGCGCGCAACGCCGCCGTCGAACGCGAACTCCTGCAACTCGCCTCCGACCACGAAACGACCGCGGCGATTAAGACCGTGCTGTTTCACCGCTCGCTGCCGGTCGACATTCGCCACAACTCCAAGATCTTCCGCGAGCAGTTGGCCGTGTGGGCGGCGCGGAAGCTGAAGGTCGACGCCGCGGCGTCGTAAAGGACTCGCCATGAATGTTCTCGTGACGGGCGCCGCCGGGTTCCTCGGGCTTTACATCGTCGAACAACTCGCCGCGCGCGGCGATCGCGTGCGCGCGTTGTGTCGCACCCCGTCTCCCGCTTTGCAGTTGCCCAACGTCGAAGTCGTCACAGGCGACATTCGCGACCGAGCAGCGGTCGTCGCCGCCTGCCGCGGAGTCGACGCGGTGATTCACACCGCGGCCGTGGCCGGCATTTGGGGTCCGTGGGAACTGTTTTACGAAACCAACACGCTCGGCACGCGCTACGTCGTCGAAGGCTGTCGCACGCACGGTGTGCCGCGCCTCGTTTACACCAGCAGCCCGAGCGTCACCTTCGACGGCTCGCCGCAAGAAAACGTCGCTGAGTCCGTCGGCTATCCGAACCAGTGGCTCTGTTTCTATCCGCAGACGAAAGCCGCAGCCGAACAAGAGGTGCTCGCGGCCCATGGGGCGAATCGTCTGCACACCTGCTCGCTCCGCCCGCACCTGATCTGGGGCCCGCGCGATCGGCACCTGATTCCCCGGCTGCTCGAGCGCGCGAAATCGGGCAAATTGAAGCGTGTCGGCGACGGATCAAATCTGATCGATATCACTTACGTCGAGAATGCGGCCGAGGCCCATCTCCAAACGCTCGACGCCCTCGCCGCCGCCGGCCCGGTCGGCGGACGGGCCTACTTTCTCTCGCAGGGCGAACCGGTGAATTGCTGGGATTGGATCAATGCGATTCTCGAATTGGCGGGATTGCCCCCCGTGCGAAGGAGCGTCGGTTACAACGCGGCCTACTCCGTTGGGGCCGCGCTCGAAGTCGTATGGCGGGCGCTGCGCCGCCGCGACGAGCCGCCGATGACACGGTTTTTGGCCGCACAGCTCGCCAAACATCACTATTTCGATATCACGCGGGCTCGCACCGACTTCGGCTACCAGCCGCGCGTCACCACGGCGCAAGGAATGCATCGACTCAAAGCTTGGCTGGCCGGGGCATCCCAGCGCTCGCTTAGCTCCCGAGCCTGAGTCGTTTTGACTCGCTTCAGGAGCGAAACGGCGACCGATTTTGCCCCGCTTATCGAAGGATTCCCGCCGCCGTTGCGGGCTCCTTGCCAACCACGCAGCGAGACGTTAATCTTTCCAGTTTAACAGGTTACGCAGAGACTTCGCCCATGCCGGTCGGTCGCCCCGACAATCAACGGATTGTGATCACCGGGATCGGCCTGACCTCGCCCAACGGCAACAATCTGGCCGAATACCGGGCGGCGCTCTTGGCCGGTCGCAGCGGCGTCACCCGTTATGAAATTCGCTACATCGGGCAGACGCTGGCGGGCGTTTGCCGGTTCGACGAAGCCAGGTATCAAAGCAAGAAAGACCGGCGGCGCGGCACACGCGCGGGAAGCGTCGGCATTTACTGCACGAACGAAGCGGTCGTCGACGCCGGTTTGGATTGGAAGAACATCGATAAGTCGCGCGTCGGCGTCTATCTGGGCATCACCGAACACGGCAACGTCGAAACCGAGAACGAAGTCTACGAACTGAGCCAATTCCAGTACGACGTCAAGTTCTGGTCGCACCACCACAACCCACGCACGGTCGCCAACAACCCGGCCGGCGAGGTCACGATCAACATGGGAATCACCGGCCCGCACTACACGATCGGCGCCGCCTGCGCCGCGGGGAATGCCGGGCTGATTCAAGGTGCGCAAATGCTGCGGCTCGGCGAGGTCGACGTCGCCCTCTGCGGCGGAGTGTCCGAAAGCACGCACACCTTCGGCATCTTCGCCAGCTTTAAGAGCCAAGGGGCGCTGGCCGAGCACGACGACCCGACCAAGGCCTCGCGCCCGTTCGATAAGGCCCGCAACGGCATCGTCGTCGCCGAAGGGGGCTGCGTCTACGTGCTCGAGCGCTACGATGAAGCCAAGCGCCGCGGCGCGAAGATCTACGGCGAGCTCGTCGGCTACGCCATGAACAGCGACGCCGGCGATTTCGTCATGCCCAGCGCCGAGCGCCAGGCCGAGTGCATCGCCAAGGCGGTGCGCAGCGCCGACCTGACGCCCGAGCAGATCGACGTCGTGAGCACGCACGCGACGGGCACGGCCGGCGGCGACGTCCAAGAAGCCGCGGCTTTGCGCAGCGTGTTCCGCGACAATCCGCGCACCAAGTTCAACAACACCCAGAGCTTCATCGGCCACGCCATGGGCGCGGCCGGGGCTCTGGAACTGGCCGGCAATCTGCCGAGCTTCACCGACCGCTGCTGCCACGCCACGCTCAATCTCGACGACGTCGACCCCGAATGCGCGCTCTCCGGAATCGTCCGCAATCAGCCGCAAGAGGGTGTTCAAATCAATGTGATTCTCAATAATTCCTTCGGCATGTTGGGAATCAACTCCGCCGTGATCGTCCAACGAATCTAAGTCCGGACCGCCGCTTTCATCGTCACGTCTCCGTTTTTCGCCGCGATTAGGAATCTGCACGAAATGACCAACGAAGAGATCAAGGAAACGATTCTCGACATTCTCTCGGACATCGCTCCCGACGACGATCTCGGCGCCCTGCGCGACGACGTTCCCTTCCGCGAACAACTCCAGCTCGACAGCATGGACTTCCTCGACATCGTCATGGAACTCCGCAAGCGCTACCGCGTACAGATCCCGGAGGAAGACTACCTGCACTTGCGCAGCATGAGTTCCACCGTGGCCTACCTCGAACCGCGGATGCGCGACCTGCAAAAGGCCTAACTCGCCGACTTCGCCCCTTGTGCCGCCGTCGGCAGCGTCCGGCGGCGTTCATCGTTCTTAGCCTCGCCGGCCGAACCGCCCGCCATGTACGACGCGATCATCATCGGCGCAGGCATGTCGGGCTTGGCCGCGGGGATTCGTCTCGCGCACTACGAACGCAAAGTCTGCATCCTCGAGCGCCACACCACGATCGGCGGCCTCAATTCGTTCTACCGGCTTAACGGTCGCAACTACGACGTCGGACTGCACGCCGTTACGAACTTCACCCCGAAGGGTGCGAAGCGCGGCCCCTTGGCCCGGCTGCTCCGCCAACTCCGCTTCTCGTGGGACGATCTGGCCTTGAAGCCGCAGCTCGGCTCGCGCGTCGACTTCTTGCGTGAGCGGCTCGATTTCTCGAACGACTTCGAACTCCTCCGCTCCGAGGTCGCCCGCGCCTTCCCCGACTCCGTCGACGGCTTCGACCGCCTCGTCGCCGCCGTCCCCGACTACGACGATATCGCCCCGGAAACGGCCGACGCTTCGGCCCGCGAGTTCGTCGCCGCGCACATCGCCGATCCGCTCTTGGTCGAAATGATCTTCTGCCCGCTGATGTACTACGGCAGCGCCCGCGAGGGCGATATGGATCTCGCCCAGTTTTTCATCATGTTTCGCAGCATTTTCTGCGAAGGGTTCGCGCGCCCCGCCGCCGGCATTCGTCCGATCTTGAAGCTCCTCGTCCGCCGCTTCAAGGAGCTCGGCGGCGAGCTCAAGCTCCGCGCCGGCGTGCGCCGCATCGTGCACGACTCCGGCAAAGCGATCGGCGTCGAGCTCGACGACGGCACGCAGCTCGAGTGTCGCCACGTGCTGTCCAGCGCAGGCTACGTCGAGACGATGAAGCTCTGCGACCGCACCGATTCCGCGACGCGCGACGAAGCCGGCCGGCTGGCGTTCGTCGAAACCATGTCGGTCCTCGATCGCCCGCCCCGCGAACTCGGCTGCGATCGCACGATCGTCTTCTTCAACACCGAAGACCAATTCACCTGGGAGCGCCCCGCCGACTTCGTCGATCTGCGGAGCGGCGTCATCTGCGTGCCGGGCAACTTCGATTTCCCGGCCGACGCCGAAAGCGATCTCGTGCGCGTCACGGCGCTGGCCGATTTCGATCGCTGGCGCGCGCTCGCCGAACCCGACTATCGCGCCGCGAAGCAAACCTGGTTCGACAAGCTCGCCGAAGTCGCCGTCCGCTTCGTTCCCGACTTCCGCAAGCACGTCGTCGACACCGATATGTTCACGCCGACGACCGTCGTGCGCTACACCGGCCACGAAAACGGGGCGATTTACGGCGCTCCCAAAAAGCGGTACGATGGCGGCACCTTCTTATCCAATTTGTTCCTTTGCGGCACGGATCAAGGCTACGTCGGCGTCATCGGCTCGCTCGTCAGCGGCATCGCCATGGCCAACCGGCACGTGTTGCAGGCCGCTCCCGTCTAGGGCCCGCGGATCGACTTCGAGCGGCGATGGCGAAAGACTTTCTTAAAGGCGCGCAAGACTACTACGACGTCGTCGTCATCGGCAGCGGCTTGGCCGGCCTCACCGCCGCCAACGCGCTCGCTAAGCAAGGCCGCAGCGTGCTCTTGCTCGAGCAGCACTACCAGCTCGGCGGCATGGCCACCTGGTTCAAGCGCGCCGGCGGCCACATCTTCGACATCTCGCTCCACGGCTTCCCGGTCGGCATGATCAAAAGCTGCCGCCGCTATTGGACCCGCGAGATCGCCGACTCGATCGTCCAGCTCAAGAACATCCGCTTCGACAACCCGATGTTCTCGCTGAGCACCACGTTCGACCGCGACGATTTCACCCGGCAACTGGTCGAGAAATTCCACGTGCCGCAGGAGCAGGTCGTCGCCTTTTTCGACGCCGCCCGCGCCCTCAACTTCTACGACGACCAAAACCAAACCACGGGCGAGTTCTTCCAAAAGTTCTTTCCCGGCCGCGAAGACGTGATCCGCCTCCTCATGGAGCCGATCACCTACGCCAACGGCTCGACCCTCGAAGACCCGGCCGTGAGCTACGGCATCGTCTTCTCCAACTTCATGTCGAAGGGGGTCTTCACGTTCGAAGGGGGCACCGATCGCCTGATCGGCCTGATGAAAGACGAGCTCGCCCGCAACGGCGTCGACGTCCGCATTCGCTCCGACGTCGAAAAGCTGCACGTCCGCAACGGCAAAATCGAAGCGGCCGTGATCAACGGCCGCACGATCAAGTGCGGCTGCGTCGTTTCCAACGCCAATCTCAAGTCGACGATCTTCAAGCTCGTCGGCGAAGAGCATTTCGACCGCTCGTTCATCGACGAAGCCCGCGCCGTCCGCCTCAACAACTCGAGCTGTCAGGTCTACATCGCGCTCAAGCCCGGCGACCATCTCGACGAATCGAACGGCGACTTGCTGTTTAGCAGCACCGCCCCGCTCTTCCGCACCGAAGCGCTCCTGAGTCGCGACGTCACCAGCCGCACGTATTCCTTCTACTATCCGCGCACGCGGCCCGGCAGCGACCGCTCGATGATCGTGTCGAGCACCAACGCCAACTACTCCGACTGGGCCGGCATGTCGGACGAAGAATACGCCGCCGAAAAGAACGACCTCATCGAGACGACGCTCGCGGCGCTCGAGGCGTACATCCCCGACGTTCGTTCGCGCATTCAGTACGTCGAAGCTTCGACTCCGAAGACGTTCGAACACTACACGCGCCACATCGAAGGGGCGAGCTTCGGCACCAAGTTCGAAGGGCTCGCCGTCAGTCGCGCGATTCCCCAGCAGGTGAGCGGTTTGTACCACGCCGGCAGCGTCGGCATCATCATGTCGGGCTGGCTCGGCGCGGTGAACTACGGTGTGATCGTCGCCAACGACGTCGACGCCTATCTCTCGGGCGGTCGCCCGGCCTCGGTCGAGTCGTTCGCCTCGTAGCCTCTCAACGCGGACGCATCGCCATGTCGCTCGAAGCCGTTCAAGCCGCGATCCCGCATCGCGATCCTTTTCTGCTCGTCGACGAGATCGTCGCCCAAGACGAGCGTACGATTCATTGCCGCAAGACGTTTACCGGCGACGAATACTTCTATCGCGGCCACTACCCCGCCTACCCCATCACGCCCGGCGTGCTGCTCTGCGAAGCCGGCATGCAAGCCGGCGCGGTGCTGCTCTCGAAGCAAACGGCGGCGACGCCCGGCAAAGTTCCGGTCGCCACGCGGATCGACTCCGTCCGCTTCAAGCGCATGGTCCGCCCCGGCGACGTGATCGACATCGAAGTCGAACTCGTCGAACGCCTGGCCGACGCGTTCTTTATGAAAGCGAAAGTTTCCTGCGGCGGACAAGTCGCCGCCCGCTTCGAATTCGCCTGCACGCTGGCGGAGCCCCAAACCTAACCCGCCATGGTCGCCGACTTCCTGCAACTCGCCGGCAAGACGATCCTCGTGTGCGGGGTCGCCAACAAGAAGAGCGTCGCCTGGCACACGGCCCGCGTGTTGCACGAGGCCGGCGCGACCGTTGTGTACGCCGTTCGCACCGAAGCCCGCCGCGAACAGCTCGCGCCGCTCGTTCCCGGCTGCGACATCTTCGTCTGCGACGTCGAGCAGCAGGCCGACATCGATCGCCTCCGCGACGACGTCGCCGCCAAGCATCCCGTGCTGCACGGCTTGCTCCACTCGATCGCCTTCGCCGACTACGCGGATGAGCCGCAGCCGTTTCACAAGACGGGACGCGCGGCGTTTCTCCGCTCGGTCGACGTCTCCTGCTTCTCGTTCATCGCTCTGGCCGGGGCCTTCGAGAAAGTTTTCGCAACCGACGCGTCGGTCTGCACCATTTCGATTTCGACGACCCGCATGGCCGCGGAAAGCTACGGCTTCATGGCCCCGGTGAAGGCGGCGCTCGATTCGTCGCTGGCGTTTCTCGCCAAGTCTTTCAGCAAGTTCTCGCGCGTGCGGTTCAACGCCGTCGGCGCAGGCCTGTTGAAAACCTCGGCCTCGGCCGGCATTCCCGGCTACGTCGACGCCTATCTCTTCGCCGAGCAGGCCACGCTTCGCAAGCAGGCCGTGCAAACGACGGAAGTGGCGAACACCGCGGCCTTCCTCTTGAGCCCCCGCTCGTCGGGAATCAACGCGCAGACGATCGTCGTCGATGCCGGCATGGAGACGAACTACTTCGATCGCGACTTGGTGCGGCGGGCCCTCAACGGAGAGTAGCCGCACGATGACCTCGACCGTGCCCGCTCCGCTCCATGTGCTCTTGCTGACGATCGGCAGCTCCGGCGACGTGCATCCGTTCGTCGGCCTCGGCCAGGCGCTCCTTCGTCGCGGGCACCGCGTCACGCTCGTCACCGGCGGCTATTTCGAACCGCTCGTCCGCGCCGCCGGGCTCGAGTTCGCCGAGCTGTTTCCCGCCGAAGACTATGTGCGGATGCTCAACGACCCGGATATTTGGCACTCGTTTCGCGGGCCGGCGAAAGTCATGCAACTCGGCATCGCGCCGATGATTCGACGGGCCTACGCCAAGATCGCCGAATTGCACGAGGCGGGACGCACGATCGTCGGCGCGTCGACATTGTCGCTGGGAGCGCTCGTCGCGCAGGAAAAACTCGGCATTCCGACGGCGACCATTCACCTGCAGCCGGTGATGATCCGCAGCCTCGCGAAACCGCCCAAGCTCGCCGGAATGGCCACGGCCGCTTGGCTGCCGCGCTCCGTGATCGCCGCCCAGTATTGGCTGGCCGACCGTTTGGTCATCGATCGCCTGATCGGACCGGAGCTCAATGCGTTTCGCCGCGAGCTGGGGCTGCCGCCGGTGACGCGCGTGTTCGGCGATCGGCTGCACGCGCCGCAGTTGACGATCGGATTGTTCCCCGACTGGTTCGCGCCGCCGCAAGCCGACTGGCCGCCGCAGGTGCGGCTCACCGGCTTTCCGCTCTACGACGAACACGATGTGACGCCGCTCGACGCCGCCGTGACGGAGTTCCTCGCGGCGGGCACGCCGCCGATCGCCTTCACGCCGGGCTCGGCGATGACGTTCGGCCAAGAGTTCTTCCGCGCGGCCGTCGCGGCCTGCGAACAACTCGGCCGCCGCGGCATCTTGCTCACGCGTCACCCGGAACAGTTGCCGAAATCGCTGCCGCCGACCGTGCGGCACTTCGCTTATGTGCCGTTCACGAAGCTCCTGCCGCACTGCGCCGCGCTTGTGCACCACGGCGGCATGGGAACGATGTCGCAAGCCTTGGCCGCCGGCCTGCCGCAAGTCGTCATGCCTATGGCCCACGATCAGCACGACAACGTCGAGCGCTTGGAAAAGCTCGGCGTCGGCCGCGGCCTGCCGCCGAGAAAGTTCACCGGCCGCCGTCTGGCCGCGGCGTTGCGGCAGTTGCTGTCGTCGCCGCAAGTTGCCGAGTCGTGCCGCACGGTCGCCGCGAAACTCACCGACCGCTCATCGCTCGACGACGCTGCGAAGCTCTTGGAAGGTCTTGCGAGCGGCCGGGGTTTATCCCCGCCGTCTGAGCGAATCCGGACGGCGGGGATCAACCCGTTCGGTTCAACGTAACAATCCCGCGACTGGCGCGCCGTTTTCCGAGATCGCGATCGGCCGGCCGACGGGGCTCATCGCTTCTTTCGTCGGGTCCATCCCCAGCGCCGTCGCCAAGGTCGCGAAGTAATCCGGCACGGTCACCGGGTCGCGCGCGACCTTGAGCCCGTCGTCGTCGGTCGCTCCATAGGCTTGCCCGCCGCGCACGCCGCCGCCGGCGAGCACCGTCGTCCAGGCCGTGGGAAAGTGATCGCGGCCGTCGGCGGCGCCGATCTTCGGCGTCCGTCCGAACTCTCCCATCCAGACGACGAGCGTATCGTCGAGCCGATCGCGCTCGGTCAGCTCGCGCAGGAGCGTCGCCAGCGCCGGATCGAGATCGTTCATCAAGAGCTTCGTCTTCGTGAAGTTGTCGATGTGCGTGTCCCAGCCGTCGAGCGTGACCTCGACGAACCGCACGCCCGCTTCGATGAGGCGACGCGCCATCAAGCAGCCGCGGCCGAAATCGCTGTCGCCGTACGCTTTTTGCACCGCCTCCGGTTCGTCGGCCGTTTCGAACGCTTTGACGAGCGGCGAATGCATCATCCGCGCGGCCTTCTGATAAACCTCGTCGTGATTGGTCGCCGCCGCGGTCCGCGTCGCCGTGCGAAAGTCTTGTTGAAGCATCTTCAACGCCTCGAGCCGCGCGGCGAACCGTGTGCGATCGACGTCTTTCGGGTACGCCAGATTGCGCACGCCTTGGCTCGGATTCTGCACGGTGAACGGATTGTGCTCGACGCCGAGAAAGCTCGCGCCGACCGACGGCCCGCGGATGCTCACGAAGTTGGGCAAGTCGAACTGCGGATCGCCGAGTTCGCGGCTCACCCAAGCGCCGAGGCTCGGATGCTTCAGCGTTCCGCTCGGCGCGTAGCCGGTGTGCATGAGGTACTGCCCGCGATCGTGGTTGCCTTCTTTGCTCGTCATCGAACGCACGATCGCCAGATGCTTCGCCTGCTCGGCAACTTGCGGCAGATGCTCGCAAATCCGCACGCCGCTTGCCGAAGTCTTGATCGACTTAAACGGCCCGCCGTTCGCGGAACCCGGCTTGGGGTCGAACGTATCGAGCTGGCTTGGCCCGCCGTTCATCCACAGCAGAATGCACGACTTGGGCTTCGCTTGAGGATCACCCGCGGCGGCCGCGAGCGCGGCCCGCGCTTGCCATTGGGGAATCGCCAGGCTCAACAATCCGCCGAGCCCTCCGCCGAGAAACGCCCGGCGACTCGGGGCGAGCGGACCGGTGCAGCGGCGTTCGGCTTGTTCGTGATGATGTTCGTACGACATGGTCCGGCGGTCCAATGAAAAGTGGAAGTGAGTTATTGCCGCATCAAAGGAGCCGGGGCAAAACGAAGTGCTGCCCCGGCAAACTGGGGCTTCGCCTGCGGCTCCGGCCCCAGGCACCCGCCCAGTCAATCGACATCGCTCAGTGGTTGGTGAGAAACTTAGTGGTTGGTGAGAAACTCGGTCGAGTTCAAGAGCGCCCAATACAAGTCTTCGAACGCTTGTTGCTTCGCGGTCTTGCCCCCCGGCAGCGCGGCCAAGATGTTGAACGGCGTCTCGGCGACGTAGGTGCGGAAAGCTTTGGCGTACAGCGCCGCGTCGGCGTTGTTTTCCATCTTGCCGCGGAGAGCCGCGAAATCGGCCGCGGTCTGGGCATGCTTCAAGAGTTCGGTGAAGTCGGTTCCTTCGGCCGCTTCGGCGATTTCCTTGGTCACGCCGATCAGCGGCGGCGACGCTTTGACGGGCGGCTTCGTGACGACGACCGTGCGCGGCTTCGCCGTAAACTCCAACCAGCGCGATAGCTCCGCCGCCGTCGGCCGGCGGGAAAGCGTGCGCAGATAAAGCTGCTCGATCGCCTGTTCGTCGCCTTGAGCCAACAGCGGCGCGAGGCCTTGATCGGGGAGCGAATGCCGCGTCGTGCCGCAAACGAGGGCGCCGTTAATCAGCAGCAGCGACCGCGGGATCGTCTCGTCGAGTTCGGTCACTTCGGCCATATCGTCGGTCCCCATCTGCGTGACGAGTTCCTGCACGAAGGCTCCCCGGATCAGCTCGTAGTTGTTTTTCGAGATGCGATTGAGCGCCGCTTCGCCGTCGGTCGCTTGCGTGACGGCGTCGAACAACTCTTCGACGTCGAGCGCCTTCACGGGGTACGCGGCCCAGTAGGACGGCGCCCCGGCGGAAAGCTCGAGATCGACGCAGGCCCGCCCGTAGGCCTCGGTGAGACAGATCGCGCGCAAGAGATGCCGCAGGTCGTAGCGGTGCGCGCGAAAGTCCGTGGCCAGGGCGTCGAGCGTCGCCGGCAGCAGGGCCGGATTGCCGGGGCGGAAATCGTCGATCGGTTCGACGAAGCCGCGGCCGAGCAACTTGCCCCACAACCGATTGACGATCGCTTGCGCGAACCACGGATTCGTGTCGTTCGTCACCCAGTCGGCGACGATCTTCCGCCGGCTCCCCCAAGTGCGCACTTCGGTGCCGTCGAGCAGTTTGGGGGCGACGTCGATGTAGTCTTTGTAGGAACCGAACACGCTCTCGTACTTCGCGACCGGAGGGACGATCAACCGATCTTTCAGCTCCATGCGATAAAGGCCGACTTGCCGCGTGAGCGTTTGCGGGCTGTCGACGTACGTCGGCCAGGTTTTGGCGAAGCAGGCGGCGAACTGCTTGAAGTCGTCTTGCTTCCACTTCTCCGACTTGTGGTCATGGCATTGGGCGCATTGAATCTGCACGCCGAGAAACAGCTTCGACGTGGCCGAGGCCATATCGGGCAAGGCCCGCGAGTAGCGGAGGAACCAATTGGCGGCGGGATTGAAGCGCTCGTCGAGGTCTTTGGGATCGGCGCTGCCGCCGCGCGCCGGCCGGCGATTGGTGTTGTAGCCTTCGGCGGTGATCAGCTTGCGGACCACTTGGTCCCACGAAGTGTTGGCGGCGAACTCGGCGCGGAGCCACTGCTTGAAAGCCGCGCGATCGAGGAACGCCTCGCGCGTGAGCCTGCCCATCAAGAGGTTGTCCCAGTACGTGGCCCAATGCTCGGCATATTCGGGCGAGGCGAGCAAGCGATCGACGGCGCGGGCCCGTTTGTCGGGCGAGGCGTCGTCGAGGAATTCTTCGACGGCCTGCGGCTGCGGCAGGCGGCCGGTGAGATCGAGCGTGAGGCGGCGGAGAAAGCCGGCGTCGTCGACCGGCGGGGCGGGCGAAATTCCATATTTACCCCAGACAACCCGAAGGTCGCTGTCGACCAAGTCCACGACCGGCGGCCGCTCGGAGGCCTCTGCAAAAAGTTGCGTAGAGGCTAGCAGCGAAACGACGAAAAGTGCGTATTTCATGGGATTATCGCTGATTAGATCGGAGGACACCGCTAGACGAGTTTTGCCGTTCAGCCTGCGGAACTTCGCTTCGCCCGCTGGGATTTGGCCTCGGCCTCCTTCGCGGCCTGGACGAGCTTGGCCCGCTGCTCGTCGGGCAGGGAAACGGCGACGGCCGTGAGCAGTTCTTTGACGACGCCGCGCCGCTGGGCCTCGCTCGAATCGCGGAGCTCTTTCATTTGCTCGATGGCGTCGTGAACGATCGGCTCAATTTGCCGCTCTTGCTCGGGCGTCAGAGCGGCGGCCGTCCGCAGCCAATCGAGCGTGCGCGGCGCCCAGGTCGAATCGTCGAGCTTGGCCCGATACTCGCGCTGGATATAACGCACCGTCCCCACTCCGCCGACGACGATGCCGGCGACGAAGACGACGCTCAAGGCGAGCAGGGCCCGCCAATATCGCAATAAACTCACGGCAAAGTCTCCCAAGCGACCAGTTCGTCAAACAGGGCCGGTCGCGGCGCGACGACTTCGACCAGCGAACTCCAGTTCGCGACGACGAGGAGGATGGAAGCGGCCAACGCGAACGCCGCGGCCACGGTCAACATCGGCCCCTCGGCGGAAGCCAAGCTCGGTAGGCGGCGCGAGCGGCATGTCAGAACCCGCTCGGCCAAGTCGCCAGGACCGGCCGGGAGGGCCTCGGGCGGCGCTTGGCGGGCGGCGGCAATCAAGTGCCGCCCGAGGCCGTCGAAATCCGATTTTCCCTTCGAACTCATTTCACGACCGCTCCCGTAATCGTTCCAACGCCGCTTTCAGCCGCCCGCGGGCGCGCGAAAGCTTCAGCTTCGTCCACGACAGACGCCACCCCATCAGTTCCGCCGTTTCGGCCAGCGTTCGCTGCTCCAACTCGTGCATCTTGATCAATAACGCATCTTCGGGCGGCAATTGCTCTAAGACGTGCGTCAACAATTCCCGAGCTGCGACGGCATCCGGACGGCGATCCGTGCCTGCCAAGGCCGCATCGAGAGCCGCCGACTCGGCCTCCGACAAATCCGCATACCGCAACTCTCGCCGTCGTCCCCGCTTTCGCAGTGCGTCAAGACAAACCGAAACCGCGATGCGGGATAGCCAATGCTCCAAGGGGGCATCGTGTCGGTACTGCCCGAGACGCTCATAGCACCGCAGGTACGCTTCTTGCTCGGCCGCGGCACGGTCGTGCGACGGCGGCAGATACGCCCTCACGATTTTCGCGACCAGCGGGTAGGTTCGATCGACCAGATGCCGGAAGGCGTCGTCGTCGCCGGCAAGCACTTGCGCCACGCAAGCCGCGGCGTCAAAGTGTGCTTCCGTCATCGCTTGCGTCACGCCTGCGACCGCGGTTCGCTTCGTAGCGGCGTGCGGCCGGTCGATTCGATCGTCCCAAAAGAGGTGACGCCGCTCAGTCGCCGACCGGCCACGGTATTCCGGAAGAAAATCCCAAAAAAGAAATCGCCTGGTCGCAACCGCCGCCGAGGCATTACCCGCGGCGGCGCACGGCGGCCTTCGTCGCCGCCGAGTTATCGTCGTGAGGCACGGCGGCTGCGGCCAACTCCCGGCATTTCGCGGCGATTCCGGCGACGTCGAGCCCCAGGTCGGCCAAGAGTTCGGCCCGCTCGCCGTGTTCGACGTAGCTATCCGGCAGGCCGAGGCGATGGATGTTCACCGTCGGCAAGCCTGCTTCGTTGGCCGCTTCCAGGACGGCGGCACCGAAGCCGGTCATCAATTGCCCTTCTTCCACCGTGACGACGAAAGGACAGCCGGCCACGGCCTTTAAGATCGTTTCCGTATCGAGCGGCTTGATGAAGCGGGCGTTAATCACGCCGACGTCGAGCCCTTCGTTGCGAAGTTCGGCCGCGGCTTTCTCGCAAGCGCCAAGCAAGGTGCCGCAGGCGACGATCATGCCGTCGGCACCCCATTCCAGCACTTCGGCACGCCCCAGTTCAACCGGCGCAAATGCGCGGTCGAGAGTTTCCGCCGCCGCTTTGGGATAGCGGATCGAGGTCGGCGCATCGTGCTGTAAAGCAAAGTCGAGCATCGCCGTCAAATCGGCGGCGTCGCCCGGCGCCATGACGACCATGTTCGGGAACATCCGCATGTAGCCGATGTCGAACACGCCGTGGTGCGTCGGTCCGTCGGGCCCGGTCAGTCCGCCGCGATCGAGCAGAAACGTCACAGGTAGGTTCTGCAACGAGACCTCTTGGAAAATCTGGTCGAAGCTGCGCTGCAAAAACGTGCTGTAGATATCGACGATGGGCCGAAGGCCGGCCTTGGCCTGGCCGGCGGCAAATGCGACGGCATGCGACTCGCAAATGCCGACATCGAAGAACCGCGCGGGGTAGTCGTCGCGCACGCGTTCCAGGTTCGTCCCCTGGCACATGGCCGCGGTCATCACGGTGACCTTCGGATTCACGGCCATCTGAGCGTGAATCGCCTCGCTGGCGATATTCGTGTAGGCCTTCGTCGAACTCTTCTTGATCGAGATGACTCGGCGACCTTCGCGCTCGAACGGCGCCGGCGTGTGAAACGTCACAGGATCGTCTTCCGCCGGACCGAACCCGTGCCCCTTTTGCGTGACGATGTGCAATAAGACCGGTTCTTCCGACTCTTTGCACATTTCCAGATATTGCTTGAGTAGCGACAGATTGTGACCGTCGATCGGGCCGACGTAGCGAATGCCGAGTTCTTCGAAGAACATGCCGCCGTGCAGGCCGGCTTTCACGGCGTTCTTCGTCTTCTTCATCATCCGCTCGATGTCGTCGCCGATCAGCGGCACCTTCGTCAGCGCCTTGACCGCTTCCTTCTTAAGGCCGACGTAGAGCGAATTCATTCGCAGTCGATCCAAGAAATCGGCCACTCCGCCGACGCGCGGGCAAATCGACATCTTGTTGTCGTTCAAGACGACGATCATTTTCTTCTTCAATCCGGCGGCGTTGTTGAGCGCTTCGAACACGATGCCGGAAGGAAAAGCTCCGTCGCCGATCACCGCCACGGCCGCACGATCATCTTGGCCGGGCAGCAAATCGTCGCCGCTCTTGAGCCCGAGCACGGTCGAAACGCTCGAGCCGGCGTGTCCGGTCACGAACAGATCGAATTCGCTTTCGGCGGGATTGGGATACCCCATGAGTCCGCCTTTGGTGCGAATCGAGCTGAAATCGCGAAAGCGACCGGTAATGAGCTTATGCGGGTAAATCTGATGCCCGGTGTCCCAAATCAAGCGGTCGCGACGGAAGTCGAACGTCGTGTGCAAGGCCAAGCACAGTTCGACGACTCCGAGGTTCGATGCGAAGTGCGCCGTGCGATTCGCCACGACGTTGCAGAGAGCTTCGCGCATCTCGGCGGCCAGTTGCTCGAGTTGCGTCAACGTAAGCGGACGCAGGTCGTCGGGCGAGTTGATCGTGGGAAGCAGCGAAGCGGCCATCTTTAGTGGTTCCTTTCCACAACATAGCGTGCGAGGTCTTCCAGAACCTCGACGTCGGACCCCAAAGGCGCGAGCGCGGCGATCGCTTCCGCGGTAAGCGTTTGTGCTCGCCGCAGGCTTTCCTCCGCCCCCAGCAATACCGGGAAAGTCAATTTGCCGCGAGCGGCGTCTTTGCCGACGCGTTTACCCATCGTCGTTTCCGAACCCTGCACGTCGAGCAGGTCGTCCATAATCTGGAACGTGAGTCCCAGGCGACGACCGTATTCTTCGAGCGCCTTCAATTGTTTCACGTCGGCCCCGACGGCAATCGCTCCCAACCGCAGCGAAACAAGAATCATCGCTCCCGTTTTACGGCGATGAATCGCTTCTAAATGCGCGAGGCTCTCGGCGTTGGTCCGGGCACTCACCTCGGCGACTCCGGGCACTTTGCCTTCTTCCGCCAAATCGTCGGCCTGGCCCCCGACGAGTTCGCAGGCTCCGGCGGCTCGGCCGAGTTCGGCGCAACATGCCGCGGCGGACGACGCCGGTTGAATCCTCTTGGCCAACGTTTCAAAAGCGAGCGTCAGCAACGCGTCACCGGCGAGAATCGCAATGCCCTCGCCGAACACTTTATGACTCGTCGGATTACCGCGGCGCAGATCGTCGTCGTCCATCGCCGGCAGGTCGTCGTGAATCAACGAATAGCAATGGATCATCTCGACCGCGCAGGCGGCAGGCATTGCCGCGGTCAAGTCGCCCCCGCACGCCCTCGCTCCCGCCAATACCAAGAGCGGACGCAATCGCTTGCCGGGGGCGAGCAAGCTGTAACGCATCGCTTCCGCGAGAATCGGCGGGCAGCCGTCGCCGTCGGGCAAACAGCCGACGAGCGCCGCTTCGATCTTCGGGCGCCACTCCGCAGTGAAAGCGTCGAGCGCCGAATCCGCTTTGGTCGAACCGCGCGAAGATGCCTGGGCGGCGGCTAACGACGACGGAACCATCAAATCATGTCACTCGGGGTGCGAACGGCCGGGCGATTCGGACCTTCGCGCGCCGCCTCCCCGATGGAAGAGACAGGCGAAAACCCGCTAACCTTATCTTAAAAAAGCGACCCCGGCTCGTCCACGCTATCGCCGCTCGAACCGGTCGCTTGACTCTCGCCGACGGCCTTTTCCGCCGTCTTTTTGCTACTACGGCGTTTCGAGCGGTTTTGTGCTTTCTCTTCCAAGGAAATCGTCGAAGCGTCGTCAAAGTCCTCCAGAACGGACTTTCCCTCGGCATCGACGCCGCTCAAGAGCTCGATGCGCCGTTCCGCGCGCTCTAGCAAGCCGTGACACTGACGCAACAATTTCACGCCTTCTTCGTAGCCGGCGAGCGACGACGCCAAGTCCGTTCGCCCGTCCTCCAACTGTTGCACGATTTGCTCCAGCCGTGCCAGCGCTTGCTCAAAAGTCGGCGGAGTTTGTTGATCTCGCGGGTTCAACGATTCAGTCACGTTCGCGATCCGGATGGTTGGAAACTGAGGGTCATTGCCGAGGACCGAGAGCGAGCTGCCGCTCCACATATTTCGCGAGTAGGTCAGTTTCTAAGTTGACGACGTCGCCGGGCTTCAACTCGCCGAGCGTCGTGACTTCGAGTGTATGCGGAATCAATTGCACGCTGAAGCGATCCGATTCCGCCCCGACCACGGTCAGGCTCACGCCCGCGACCGTGATCGACCCCTTCTCCACGAGATGGCCGGCATACTGCCTAGGATAGCCGAACCACATCTCGGACCAGGGGCCGAGATTTTTTCGCTCCAAGAGCGTGCCGGTGCAGTCGACATGGCCGGTTACGAGATGCCCGCCAAGCCGATCGCTTAGGCGGAGCGAGCGTTCCAAATTCACGAAAGTGCCGTTTTGCAGCCTTCCCAAGCTAGTTCGTGCCAACGTCTCGGGACCGGCCTCAAATTCCAAAACGCCGTCGTCGAAATTTACGACCGTAAGACAGCATCCGCTCACGCACACGCTCTCGCCGAGCGTCGCTTCCGCCGCGAGTTGCGGCGCGGCGATTCTTAAACGCTTGCCGGGCGGTTCGTCGCGCAATTCGAGTACCGGAGCTTTGAGTTCGACAAGTCCGGTAAACATGGGACTGTTTCAGCGTTCAAGATTCGGAGTCAGCGTCGGCGGCCAATCGCGGGCGTTTCCTAATCTATCAATTAACGCCGAACATGGGCAGGTGGCGGCCTCCGCCCTGTTCACTATTGATGCGCGAAGTTTTCCAGGTGCTCGCGTGTGATGCGTCCGTCGTGCAAAGCCGAAGCGACAAGTGCGGCGTCGCATCCGGCATCTTCCAGGGCAAACAGGTCGTCGACGTCGCGCACTCCGCCGCCGGAAATGATTTCGAGATACGGGTAACGGTGGCGCAACTCGCGGCAAAGTTGCAAAGTCGGCACGCCTTGCCCGACACCGACGCCGGCCATGTCGAGCACAATCAAACTAGGAACCCCCAGGCCGAGCACTTGCTCCGCAATCTCCAGCGGGCCCAAGCCGGCCCACGCGTCGACCTTCGACAATGGCCGCCCTTCGAGCAAATCGAGGCTAAAAACGGCTTCAAGTGGATTCAGTCCGGCTTGAAAAGCTTCTGTCAGCGTCTCCACACTGGGCAACAATTCCAACCCAAGGATCACCCTCCCAACTGCCTGTCGTTCGGCGAAGTACCGAGTTGGAAGTAGGCAACTCTCAACCGAGCCAGCGCCGGAATCGATCCAAAGTTCAAGTCCTGCCGCGGCGGCCTCGTCATACAGGCGGATGTTGGGGGCATGGCCGGCGATGGCGTCTAGATCCGCCAGATAGCAAGAATCGAAGCCAAAAGCATTGCGGAGGCCCCGGGCGACGGAGGCGGCCGAAGGGTCGTCGCACAACAAACTCGCAATCGGCCGATACTCTTTTCGCCGGCCGGCAACGCCGCGTACGACGAAGCCGTCTTGCAGGTCCAGAACTGGCAGAATACGCATTCGATAACCGGGATATACCGGACCTAGCAACTTGTCTTTGGTGAATGAAGCCGATTATAATCTGAATTCACTTTTGCCGCCCAGATGTCAGGCATTAGCATTGAGATGCTGCGCGGTTCCCGCCTCGGCCTTTATCCCGCCTTAATACCCGCCTGTCGGAGCTAGTCATGTCTGCGCGACGCGTTCGATTGTCGTCGATTCCTTATCGCGTTGCGCTCGTTAGCCTGGCGCTCAGCGGAGTCTTCCTAGGAGACGCCGCCTCCGCGGAGGACGCGCCGCCGCATGTCGCGTTTTTGATCGGCGAGGACGAATATAAGACCGAAGTCACGTTGCCGGCGTTCATCGAGCGCGAACTCAAGCCGCTCGGCATCAAATCAACGGTAATTCTCGCCGACCCGAAAAACCTCAATCATTTCCCCGGCATCGAGAAGATCGCCGACGCCGATTTGCTCTTTGTTTCCGTTCGACGCCGGCCGTTGCCGAAAACCGAACTCGATCAAATACGCGACTACTTGAACACGGGAAAACCGCTAATCGGCATTCGCACGGCGAGCCATGCCTTCGCCGTTCGAGCGAACCAACCACGGCCGGAGGGGCTTGAGCAATGGCCGGCATTCGACACCGAAGTGCTCGGCGGCAAGTACGAAAACCACTATTCCAATAAGACGGGGACCGACGTCGCGATGGCTTCGCACGCGCAGACCCATCCGATCATGAAGGGGATTCGCCAAGCTTCGTTTCACTCCGGCGGGACGCTTTACAAATGCACCGTCAACGGCCGCGGACAAACTGTGCTGCTCAACGGCGTCGCGACCGACAAAGGGAAGCCGGTTACCCATCCTGTCGCCTGGACAAGTCAATTCGGCAAATCGCGAGTGTTCTACACTTCGCTCGGGCACGAAGAAGATTTCCAAGTTCCGGCCTTCAATCGTTTGCTCATCAATGCCATTTATTGGGGCGTTAACCGGCAGCCGCCGGCCGCGCTCGATCAACATTCTGCGGCGGGCGATTCGCGCGACAAGTTCAAAGAAGATTTGGCCGGCAACGAAGATGTCGCCCGCGTGATGAAAAACTTCGCCGGTAAGGGAGAAGTCGGCGACGACTCTCTGCCGACGCCGCCGGAAGAAGCCCAGAAGATGTTTCAGGTGCAAGACGGCTTTGAAATGCAGTTGCTCGCGCATGAGCCGATCGTCGCTCAGCCGATCTACATGTCTTGGGACGCTCGCGGCCGGCTCTGGCTCGTGCAGTATCGGCAGTATCCGTTCCCAGCGGGACTGAAAGTCGTCAAATACGACCAGTACCTCCGCGCCGTGTTCGATAAAGTTCCCGCTCCGCCGCCGCACGGCGAAAAGGGAGCCGACAAGATCACGGTCTTCGAAGACACGGACGGCGACGGCAAATTCGATTCGTCCAAAGACGTAATCACCGGGTTGAATATCGCCGTGAGCGTCGCCGTCGGCCACGGCGGCATTTGGGTTTTGAATCCGCCCTATCTGCTTTTTTATCCCGACGCCGACGGCGACGATGTTCCGGACGGTGACCCGGAAGTGCGCCTGAGCGGCTTCGGCCTAGAAGACACGCACTCCGTGGCCAACAGCTTGAAATGGGGCCCCGACGGCTGGCTCTACGGCGCCAACGGCAGCACGACGACCGGCGTAATCAATTCCGACGTCACGAAAAACGTCGCCTTTCAAGGGCAGATGATTTGGCGCTACCACCCGACGACAAGGGTCTTCGAAATCTACGCCGAAGGAGGCGGTAATACATTCAGCCTCGACATCGATAAGGCCGGCCGCGTGTTCTCCGGCACCAACGGCGGCGGCACGCGCGGCATGTATTACCCTCAAGGTTCCTACGGCTCGAAGAACTGGGGCAAGCACGGCCCATTGACGAACCCCTACGCTTTCGGTTGGTTTGAGCACATGCGCCACGAAGGCGACGCCGTTCGCTTTCCGCAAACGTTCGTCGTCTATGAAGGGGGACAGTTTCCCAAGCAATTCGACCATGCGGTGATCGCCGGAAACGCGCTGCACAATCGCATTTGGGCCAGTGAGATGCTGCCCGACACGTCGACTTATCGCACGGTCGATATGCCGATGCTTTGCGTCACCGCCGATCACTGGTTTCGTCCGGTCGACGTCGAAGTCGGCCCCGACGGCGCACTCTATGTCGCGGATTGGTACGACAGTCGGCTGACGCACGTCGACCCGCGCGACAATTGGCACAAGGGGAGCGGCCGACTCTATCGCCTGCAAACCAAAGGAGCCAAACCGCTCGCACCGTTCGATTTGGCGAAGGCGTCCAGCGAGGATCTTCTCAAGACTCTCGGACATGACAACAAGTGGTTTCGCCAGCAAGCCGTGCGACTGCTGAGCGAGCGAGGCGATAAGGCGTTGCTGCCGACGCTGCGCGAAATGATCGACGCCGACGACCAGCGGGCACTGGAAGCTCTCTGGGTGGCATATCGCCTGGGCGGTCTGGATGAAAGCCTCGCGTTAGCCGGCCTGCGGCACAAGAACCCGCACGTCCGCCGCTGGACGGTGCGGCTGATGGGCGACGACCGCCAAGCGCCGCCGTCGGCCGCAGCCGAAATGGCCAAACTCGCGGCGACCGAGCCCGACGTGCAAGTTCGCTCGCAGTTGGCCTGCTCGGCGAAGCGTTTTAACGCCGTGGTCGGTTTGCCGATCGCTCGGGCGCTCGCCGCTCGCAGCGAAGACGCCGGCGATCTCCATCTGCCGCTCCTCATCTGGTGGGCCATCGAAGCCAAGGCCGCGAGCGATCGCGAAGCGGTAATATCGCTGTTCAACGACAAGCAGTTCTGGTCCTTGCCGATCGTCGACAAGACGATCGTCGAGCGCGTTATGCAGCGCTATTCGATGACCGGTGAAAGGGCCGATCTCGAAACTTGCGCCAAGCTGCTCGCACTCGCACCCGACGCCGAACGCAAAAATCGTCTCATCGCCGGCTTGCTGGAGGCCTTCCGCGGGCGGCGCATCGAAGGACTCCCGACCGAACTCGCCAAAGCTCTCGACGACTACCAATCGCAGCTCGGCAAGAGCGACCTGGCCTTGGGGCTCCGGCTCGGCAAGCAGGATGCGATCGACGCGGCCTTGAAGATCGTAGCCGATGAAAAGGCGGCGAAGCCGCAGCGGCTCGCCTACGTCGAGATCCTCGGCCAAATCAAGCAGCCGAGAGCGGTCGACGTGTTGCTCAAAACTCTCGGCAGCACGCCGTCGCACTCGTTGAAACGCACGATTCTCGAAGCGTTAATGAACTACGACGACGCCAAGATCGGCGAGACGGTTATTCGCCTCTACCACGGCGCGCTCCCCAACGAACAAGGCGTGCGGGCCTCGGCGCAAAAGCTCTTGGCCTCGCGCCCGAATTGGGCGCTGCTTATGCTGCAGCAAATCGACGACGGACTGATCGCCAAAAGCGACGTCCCCCAAGATTCCGTGCAGACGATGTCGCTCTTTGCGGATGAAGCCGTAAAGAAGCTGATGGCGAAGCACTACGGTCGCATTCGCGCAACTCCGGCGGAAAAGCAACAACAGATCGTGAAGCTGCTCGGTCTGATCAAGAAAGGGGGCGGTAGTCCAGCGGATGGTCACGCGCTCTTCACAAAGAAGTGCGGCGTTTGCCATACGCTTTTCGGCGAAGGAGGCCAGACCGGCCCCGACCTCACCGGTTACGAACGCACGAATCTCGACTTCTTACTCACCGCGGTCGTCGATCCCAGCGCCGCGATTCGGGAAGAGTTCACCAATTTCGCGATCACCACCACCGACGGGCGTACCCTGACCGGCCTGCTCACGGATCAGAACACGCGTACGGTGACGATGCGCGGCGCCGATAATCGTCCGGTGCTCTTAAACCGCGACGATATTGAAGAACTGCAAGCGTTGCCGATTTCGCTCATGCCGGAGAATCAACTCAATGATTTCAGCGATGAGCAACTCCGCGACCTGTTCGCATACTTGATGAGCCGCGCGCCGTCGAAGTCGCTGACCGTCAAGTAGCGTTGCGAAGTTAAATCCCACGGCCGATCGTCGCGGCGACGACTTCCAGCCCGCGCTCGTTCCACTGTGGCGAGTTAGTCAGATAGACAACCTCCCCGGATTCTCGCAGCGCGGGCAAGAGATCGATCGTGGGGATGCCGAGGTGCTCGGCAAATGCCCGCCAACGGCGCTGCGGCAGGTCGATTTCCAGCGCCGCGGGCTCGCATTCCTGGCGTCGGCAGTAAGCTGCCGTCAATTGAGGGCTCAGTTGGAATTCGCCCGGAACGAGAACTAGAACGAGCCGTACTCCGGCCGAGCGGCATTCGCCGGCCAAGCGTTCCACGGCAACTTGTTCCCCGCGACGCCGGTCGAACTCCGCCGCAGGCTGGCCGTGCCGGCAAGCGGCGATGATCGGCGAGCGCACACGCACAAATTCATCGTAATCGAGCACGGCCTCCTCAAGCTGCAGCGGCGGCGTGCCGGCTTCCGCGTGAGCCGCCGCCGGACCGGCAAACGAGGAGAATAGTTCGAGCGTATGCCACTCGATCCAGGGCCGAGCCGACGGGTTATTCTCCGTCTCGGGGGTCATCGCCAAACAAACGAAGGCCGCTTCCGGATGCCGGCGAACGACGTCGGCGGAAAACTGCGCCGTGAATTCGCGAGGGCCCATTCCAGGCAATGCAAAATGATCGACTTCCAAGCGGTCAATACCCCGCTCCAACCGTGCGGCGACGTTCGTCTCGGCGTCGCCTGCCATGAGGGAGGAATCGCCGAGCAAGGCCACGCGCCGGATGCCGACTTCCGGCGCCTCCGTCGTGAAATCGGAGTCCCAATATCCCCAACTATTTACGTGAAGGCCGCGCCAAGGCGAACCGCTCGGCAATTTGCAAGCGGCCACGCTGCGCGATTCGGAAATGGTCGAGCCGGCGCCGTATTCGACGACGCGCACGACGCACTCTAAGCCTAAAAACAACAAAACAACCGCGACAAGTGCTCTTGTGCGCGGTGAATGGAGTTTCGATTTGGCGAACTTTATTAGCCGAGCGAAAAGCTCGGCGAGAGATGTTCGTCGGGTGCGAATCCTTCGCACGGACGAAGATGAGCCCCATGAGACCGTTGCCATGGCACCGCCTCCTGTCGGTAGACCGAACCGGCCGACGTGGTCGGTTTCGGTTGCGACCGATACTCAGAGGCGTGCATCGTGTGGTGTACGGCCGCGGTCAGCGCTCATCCTGAGCGCGCGAACGGAACTCGTTCCAACACAAACTCTGCGACAGACGCTGCTCGACTCAAACGCGATTTCAGTATCGAAAACTCGCGCCGAGGTCAATGCGGCTTCTCACGAAGCGCGCCTCGTTTTCGTCGGAGCAATAAATACATTTATCGTGCCAAACTCGAGCGGGCGATAAGTCGCGACGACGAATTCGATCAAAATCGTTCGACTATTTGCTGAAACCAACTAGGCGCGGCTCAAGCCTAAGGCAGTCTTCGCACCGAAAAGCGACAAGTCGCGCTCGGCATCGAAACGATTGCCGGCCGACAGATCACACGACGGGTCAACGAACGTTCGCACCGTCACTCGCTAGGTCGCCAAGAATCTCCAGGACGATCCTGCGCATTTTCGGTTCCGCCTTCTTCCCTGCTTGCACGACTTCATTGGCGTCGGCCTTCTCCAGAACGTCCGGCAAGCAGACGTTGGTGATCGTCGAAATGGCCAGCACCGGCATTCCCATATGGGCCGCGACGATCACCTCCGGTACGGTCGACATGCCGACCGCATCCGCCCCGACCAGCCGCAGAAAGCGATATTCGGCCCGTGTTTCGAAATTCGGCCCTTTCAGGCCGACATAGACTCCGCGATGCGCGGCGAAGTTCGCCAAGCGGGCGATCTCCATCGCTCGATCGATTAGCTTCCGATCGTACACCTCGCTCATATCCGGGAATCGCGGGCCGAGGCGCTCGTCGTTGTAACCCAATAGCGGGTTGTCCCCCATCAGATTGATGTGATCTTCAATGATCATCACGTCGCCGACGCGAAAGTGCGGGTTCATCCCGCCGGCCGCGTTCGACACGATCAACAATTCGATACCCAACTTCCGCATGACGCGAACCGGCAGCGTGACTTGCTGCAACGAATAGCCTTCGTAGCTATGGAAGCGACCTTCCATCGTCGCGACCGGCACTCCGTTGCACGTGCCGCAAACCAGTTGGCCCTTGTGCCCGATCGCCGTCGAGGTCGGGAAATGCGGGATCTCGCAATACGGAATTACGACTTCTTCTTTGACTTCCCGAGCGAAGTTCCCCAACCCCGTGCCGAGAATGATTCCTACTCGTGGCTTGCAGGCTCCGCGGGCAGTAATGAATGCCGCGGCTTCTTCCATCTTGTCGTGCAAATCGAGCATAGAACTCTCGCAACTCCGTTAGTGAGATAAACGATCCGGGGCTTCCTATCTCGCGGACGATTCATTCGTCCCCGCGGCTGCGACTAATCGCGCCGCATCGCCCGCTGAATATCGCGGTTCATCGATTCCTTTTTCATCTTTTCACGCTTATCGTGCAATTGGCGGCCGCGGGCCATTCCCAGGAGCACCTTCGCCTTACCGTTCTTGAAGTACAATTTGAGCGGTACGAGCGTCAATCCTTTTTCAAACGCGCGGCTCGCGAACTTAGCCAACTCGCTCTTGTGCAGGAGCAACTTCCGCTGGCGCTTCGGCTCGTGGTTGAATTGATTGGCTTCGACATACTCCGGAATGTCGCAATTGAGCAGCCAGAGTTCACCCCCTTTCACGTGAGCGAACGCCTCTTCAAGCGACACCTTGCCGTTGCGCAGCGATTTGACCTCACTTCCCTTGAGTACGATGCCGCACTCAAGCGTGTCGAGCACTTCATACTCATGGCGCGCGCGACGATTCTGAGCGATCAATCGCTCATTCTCGTCGTCCCCCTTTTTTCGCTCGGGCTGGGACTTCTTCGCGCTCACCTGTCGAGAACCTGCATTGCGTGTTAGTTTAAGTCGTTCCGGGTTAGGGGCTCAGCGTTTTGCGGTCGGCGGCGATTGGCCGGCAAGATTCAACCGTGAACGAGGAACTCTGAACCGACTCGCCAATCTACCGTCTCTCGCGCCGTCTCACCACCCGCATGTCGCAAGCCGCTCCGATCGCCGATGCCGTTGCGCAGATTCATCTGCTTGGCACGCAACCACTCGACGACGTGCTGGCGCTGCAACAGCGATTAGTCTACGAAGCGTCGGGCCGCAACGAGCGGCTCGCGACGCTCCTCCTGTGCGAGCATCCGTCGGAGATCACGATCGGCCGGCAAGGCTCCCGCTGCGACGTGCGGTGGAGCGACGAGACGTTGGACCGCGAGCAAGTTCGAGTCCGCTGGCTCAATCGAGGCGGCGGGACGCTGCTGCACTCCCGCGGGCAGCTAGCGGTATACGTGGTGCTGCCGTTGGAGAGTTTCCATTTTTCGGTCGGCGAATATTTGCGACGCTTTCAAACCGGTCTCGAGGCCGTGGCCGACGATCTCCATCTGGTGCGCACGCCGCACCCCGGACGCCGCGGCATTTGGAGCCGTAACGGGCAGGTGATGTTTCTCGCTTCGGCCGTGCGGAGTTGGGTTAGCTACTTCGGGGCGTACCTCAACGTCGATCCCGCCGAAAGGCACTTACATGCCGTTGCCGGCGATACGATCGACGGCGCGGAAGCGAGTTCGCTAGCCGCCGTGCTCCGCCGGCCGGTTCGGATGCCGGCCGTGCGTCAAAGCGTCGTCACCCACCTGTCGACGGCCCTAGGGTGCGAGCGGTATCATTTGTTCACGGGTCACCCGCTGTTGACCCGCACCCTGATTTCGCCCCGCAATGGTCTTCCACCGAAGGATTCCGCCCGTGCCGGATAGCTTTCCGATATCGTTGCCGATGGCTCCCGCTCAGTCGTCAGACGGTTGTTCGAGCGGAAGCTGTTCCAGCGGCGGCGGATGTTGCGGCGGCGGTACGGTCGGTACGCACGACGACAACGCGCACGGCGTCACGATCGGCATCAGCGGCATGTCGTCGAAGGCGACCGACGAACTACGCCGGCTTCCGCGCTGGCTGAAGCGCAACGTGCCCAAGGGAAACGCCAACCACTTCACCGATCGCGTGCTCGACGAACTGCGCCTGACGACGGTTTGCGAAGAGGCGAAATGCCCGAACCGTATGGAGTGCTGGTCGCAGCGCACCGCGACGTTCATGATCCTCGGCAGCGTCTGCACGCGGCCTTGCGGATTCTGCTCCGTCAACAAAGGGAAGACGGAAGCCTTGGAAGTCGACGAGCCGGAACGAGTCGCGGAAGCGGCCGCTCGCCTGGGACTACAACACGTCGTGATCACGAGCGTCACACGCGACGACCTGCCCGACGGCGGCGCGGAGCATTTCTTTCGCTCGGTGCTGGCAGTACGAGAACGCACCGGCGCGGCCGTCGAAGTGCTGACGCCGGATTTCCTCGGCAAGCCGGGCGCGCTGGAGAGAGTCGTCGAATCGGCGCCCGAGGTGTTTAACCACAACACGGAAACCGTGCCTCGGCTTTATCGCGAAGTCCGCGGTCGCAAGAGCCAATATTCCTGGACGCTCGGCCTGCTCAAGCGGGTAAAAGAACTCAATCCGGCCATCAAGACCAAGAGCGGGCTTATGCTCGGCCTGGGCGAAACCCGCGAAGAACTCTTCGACACTCTGGCCGATCTCCGCGACGTCGGCTGTGATATGCTGACGCTCGGTCAATATCTGCAACCGACGCCGGAACACTTGCCGGTCGTTCGCTACGTGCCGCCGGCCGAGTTCGACGAATACGGCGCGGCCGCGAAGGCGATGGGCTTCACGTCGGTCGCGAGCGGGCCCTTCGTTCGCTCCAGCTACCACGCGCGCGAGATGGCGGAAGCTTAGAGCGGGTCGAGTGGGCGACGCCCACGCACAATCGACATCGTTGCACCGCGCGGCTCGCATTGCTTGGTTCGCCTTCTTGGCCCTCAAACACGAAAGCCTCCGGCGAAATGCCGGAGGCCGTGTGCGTCGCAAAAGAGGCGACGAGGTCGGGAAACTGCGTCGTCGTTCGCTTCCGCAATCGTGGCGGAATGCGCACATCAAGCGACGACCGATCGGCGGGGCAAGCGACGTCAGCCGGCGGCTATGGCCGGGACGAGCGAGCCGAAGAAGTAAACCATGCCGACGAAGGCGAATGCCTTCACAAAGAGATTTTGAAAACGCATCAGGCGACCCTTTCAAGCTGCAGATCTTCGATGTGTGTACGGACGCCGTGCGAGGCACGGAGGCGAACATGCGGGGCGGACGTGGCGGTGTGAACCGGCGAGATGTGGCGGACGGCGAGCAGGAGTTTTGCGGTCGGGGAGTACGACCGCGGCGGGACGGACTAGGCCCGGAAGAACGCGTCACGTCGCTCGAGTTCGACATGCCGTGTCGTTCAAGGCACATCTGAACCATAGCTTGCATTCTTAGGCCGAGCAAAAAATCTTCGCGGTTTTGCCGCGAGGGCTTCGCCGATCACCGCTTCAACGCGGTGCCCGTCGCCCCATCCGACATGTTGCTATTTCGCACCGCGTTGCCGTAACGCCTCATAGAACATCACGGCCGCCGCGACCGACACGTTCAAGCTGTCGGCGCGGCCGAGCATCGGCAGATGCACCGGCCGAATGTCGTCGGCCCACCAGCGAGCCGATAAGCCTTCCGCTTCGCTGCCGAGCACGATCGCCGTCGGACCGCGATAGTCGACCTCGCTATAGAGCGGCCCGCTGCCGACGCGTGCGGCCCACATCGCAAACCCGCGTTCTCGGAGCCAGGCGAGCGTCGTCGGAGCGTCGGCGATCGCAGTCGGCACATGGAAGATCGTGCCGAGCGAGGCTCGCACCGTGTTGGGGTTGAACAAGTCGGTCCGCTCATCGGCCGTGATCACCGCCGAGATGCCGGCGGCGTCGGCGCTGCGCAGAATTGCCCCGACGTTCCCCGGCTTCTCGACGCACTCTAGCACGCACACGAGCGGATTCTCGGGCAGTTTTAGTTCGTCGAGCGTCGGCCGAGGCGTCGGCGCGGCGGCGATAATGCCTTCGGCTCGCTCGCCGAAAGCCAGTTTCTCAAAGACTTCCGGCGTAACATGCTGGACCCGTTCGCCGCACTCACGATTAAGCCGGACCAAGAGATGCCGCGCACCGTCCGTCGCGCACAATTGCGGGCATACGAACACTTCGCCAAGCTCCACGCCCGCGTCGAGCGCTCGCTCGAGTTCCCGAGTGCCGTCGATAAGAAAGCGATTTTGCTTTTCACGCTGCCGGCGATCGCGCAGCTTCGCCGCATCCTTGACGCGCTGATTTTGCAAGCTCGTGATCAACGGTGCGGACATTATCGCTTCCGGTCGCGACGTTCGTGGGACTTCCGATGCGGACGATAGCCGGCTTTCTGCCCGCTCGCCGAGTTTGCGCCCCCCTGCTTCGCATCGCGGTCGTCGTGCGGCCGTGTGCCGCCGCGAATATGGTCCCCTTCCCGTTGCTCGCTCACTTTGGCATTCGCCTCGCGTCGTCGCTTGTCGAGCGCCGCTTTCGGCGGACGGTTCGGAATCAAACAGTCGCAGCCGTCGCCGATCAAGTCTTGCCGGCCCGCCTGCTCCAGAGCCTTGCGCACCTCGAAGTAATTCTCCGGCTTGAAGAACTGCAACAAGGCTCGCTGTAACTTGCGGTCGCGCAGGTGCTGCGCCGTGTAGACCGGCTTCATCGTCATCGGGTCGAGGCCCGTGTAGTACATGCAAGCCGCGATATCGAACGGGCTCGGTATGAAATCCTGAACCTGATCCGGCTTGTAATGATTGCGTTTGAGAAACAGCGCCAAGTCGATCATCGCAGTGAGATCGCTCCCCGGGTGACTGGCGATGTAGTACGGCACGAGATACTGCTTCTTCCCCGCCGCCTGCGACGCCTTTTGAAATTCTTCGTCGAACTTCAAAAAGTCGGTCGGGCCGGGCTTTTTCATGAGTTCGAGCACGCGGCCGTCGGTGTGTTCGGGAGCCACCTTGAGCAATCCGCCGACATGGTGCGTCGCCAACTCCTGCATGTATTCCGGGCTGCGGCGCGCGAGGTCCATGCGAATGCCTGAGGCGATGAAGACTTTCTTCACACCGGGCTCTTCACGCACCTGTTGCATCAAATCGATGAGGGGAGCATGGCTCGTCCCCAAGAGCTTGCAGATCGTGGGATGCACGCACGACAAGCGACGGCACTTCTCTTCGACCTCGGGGCGCGTGCAGCGCATCTCGTACATGTTCGCCGTCGGTCCGCCGATGTCGCTGATCACGCCTTTGAAGTCGGGATCGGCCGCCATCTTGCGAACCTCGCCCAGCACGTTTTCCGCGCTGCGGCTTTGAATGATGCGTCCCTCGTGCGCCGTGATCGAGCAAAACGTGCAACCGCCGAAGCAGCCGCGCATGATCTGCACGGAATCCTTCACGACGTCGAACGCCGGAATCGTTTGCCCGCCGTAGCTCGGATGCGGCTTGCGCGTATACGGCAACCCATAGACGCGATCCATTTCCGGTTGCGAGAGCGGCAATTGAGGCGGATTCACAACGACCGCTTCGCGACCGTGAAATTGCACAAGCCGCTTGGCGTTGTATGGATTCGTCTCGTGATGCGCGATCCGCGTCATCACGGCGAACTTCGTCTTATCGGTCGACGCTTCTTCATACGACGGCAGCACGCGCGTGGCCGCATCGTCGGGAGCGGTTTCTGCGGCACCGAGCCGGTAGACGATGCCGCGCATGTCGCGCAGCTCGCGCACCGTTTGGCCGGCCGCCAAGCGGTCGGCTACCTCGATAATGCCCCGCTCTCCCATGCCGTAGATCAGCAAATCGGCTTTGGAGTCGAGAATAATCGAGCGACGGACCTTGTCGCTCCAATAGTCGTAATGCGCGATGCGACGCAAACTCGCTTCGACGCCGCCTGCGATGACCGGTACGCCGGGATAGGACTCGCGCGAACGCTGGCAGTAGGCGAGCGTGGCACGATCGGGTCGGCGGCCGATCTTGCCGCCTGGGCTGTACGCGTCGTCGTTGCGGACCTTCTTATTCGCCGTATAGTGATTGATCATCGAGTCCATGTTCCCCGCGCTCACGGCGAAGAACAGGCGCGGGCGGCCGAAAGTCTTCCAAGCGTCGGCCGATCGCCAATCGGGCTGACTTAGAATGGCCACGCGATATCCGGCGCTTTCGAGCAACCTGCCCAGAAGCGCCATGGCGAAGCTCGGATGATCGACATAGGCATCGCCGGAGACGAACACTACATCGACCTCGTCCCATCCCCGCGACTGCATCTCATCCCGAGTCATCGGTAGCGGCCGTGTCGAGCCTCCGATTGAGTCCGACCGAGAGCCGCGCGCACCTGTCGCCGGAAGGCCAGGAAGTGAGACCGGCCGCCAATTTCCGGCGGGGGCGATCGTCGTCGATGAGAACGAGGCGTTCATCGCCCCATTCTACTTAACAGGGCGGAATTAAGTAGGGTCGGTGAACGATACCCTGTCCCCCAATAGGGAACCCCGCCTCAAGACTTACTCTTCGATGTAAACGGTTTGGCCGCGGCGCGACGATCGCTTGACCCGTTTCACGTATTGCGGGGGCGGCGGCGCCGTCGTACCTTCGCGGAAATAGTATCCGGCGAGGATGCGGTAAAACGCCAAAATAATAAACGCCCCGGCCGTGGCGACGACAAACCCTAACGGGCTAATCGGCGTGATTCGCTTGCCGCCGGTAAAAAACATGAGCACGCCGGAACCGATCACGGTTCCGCCGATGCCCATCATCAGCGTGGCCACGGTGCCGCCCGGGTCGCGCCCCGGCATGATCGCCTTGGCCAACAGGCCGGCTAATGTGCCGAAGCCGACCCACACAAGAATGTCGTTGACCGTCTGCTCGAACGCTTTGAGAAATTCAGGGCTGTCGAGCATAGCGCCACCCGAGACCGGTAAAGAAGTACGCTCGCGGTCCAATATTGGACGGCCGCGAGCGCAGCGTCACTTCTGTCACTATCGGCAAAGAAGTAACCAATCTCCGGGCGGCCTGCGAAAATGTAAGTTTCCGACTGCCGCGGGGCGTAGCTTAGGGAGCCGGGGCCGCGTCGATTGGCACGGCAGCGGGCGGTTGCGGAATTGGGGCGGCCGGGGCCGCCGGCACCGGGGCCGGTCCGCCCATTGGTCCGCTCGCCGTGGCCGCAGCGGCCGCTTCGGCCTGCATGGCCGCCGCTTCACGCGAGAGTTTGAACTCGGTACCGGCCGGGAAGTATTGGACGTCGTCGGAAAGCCAATACGGGCTCGGCAGCGTTTGACCGCTGACGTCGACTTGGCAGCCGGTGAGGCCCGAAAGAGCCAACAGACCCAGCGCCGCGACGGCGCTCATCTGCTTCCGTGTTTGGACGAACTTCTTCATGCCCAAGGCTCCGATTGTCTTCGCTCGACTCGTCCGGCCGCGGGAGGGAGGGCGGAAGCCCACAAACACACCTCGACCGATGCAACCGGAAGAATCGGCACAATCGTTATCGGCAGCCGCATGCGGCAACTTCCGTCGATCTTGCGGGAATGTTGCGGTTTTCGCCGCAACACGCGTTGCCGATCGTCACAGCGGAGCCGGCATCGCCTTGCCGGCGATCACTTTTTTGCCCGGTCGCAGGTCCGGCGGTATGTTGATAAGACAAGCCGCGCACGACCTTTGCGCGCATTGTCGAGAGTTTGACGCCCGGTCGCCGGCCCAACGCCGATCGATCGTTCACACGACCTGTTTGACGGCAACGCGACTTTCTAAGTCGGCGATTGCGGGTCGGCGCAGCCTGCGATGCGGAGCGATACATGCTAAGTCTGGCAAACCAATTGGGGCGGCGAATCATCTCCAAGACGGCTTGGCTGGGCGTCGTACTATTGATTCATTGCAATATCGCTTCGGCCCAAGTGCCGGCCGTCGTCGCAAATCCGAACACGGGCGCGGGAACGGGCTTTCGTCAAACCGTCCCGACCGATCAGTACTTTCTGACGCTTGCCCTGCTCTACGACGGCGATTACACGCAAGCACTGGGCGGCTTCCAATCATGCCAACGCAGCGCGATCAAATCGCCGACGAGCTTCTGGATCGACTCGATCTGCTATCACACGATGGCCGGCGAAACGTTGTTTCAGATGGGGCAATACGGCCCGGCCGTCGAGCAGTTTAACAAAGCGCTGCAACTGCAAATCGCGTTTTCCGACTGGATGATCCCGGTGAAATTCAACCCGGCGATTCGTCCGCTGACGCAGTCCTCGATTCGCCCGTTGCCGTGGGGAGCCTCGCAACGGCAAATGATGATCGGCGCTTATCCCGATTCCGTCCTGATTCAGCAGGGACAAATCGATCACACGCAGACGATCGCCCGCGGCGGCGGCGTCATCCAGCAGGCGACCCAACGATCAATCAACCCGCAGGAAATCGTGCGCTGCGTCTGCCACGCTCTCCGTCGTCGACGCGAAATCCTCGGACCGCTCGCTCCCGCCGACGCGCTCGCCGGCCAGCTCATTGCGGTGCTCAACAAGCGTCCGGTGCAGCCGAATCACTGGACCGAATCGTGGCTCGACGCCATGCTCGGCGTCGCGAATGCCGCGATCGGCAAAGATGCGCAGGCCAAGCCGCTGCTCGAGCGGTCGTTGCTCGCCGGCGGCACCTTCGATCACCCGATGACCTGCATCGCACTGCACGAACTTGGCCGCATCGTGCTCGATGCGGGCGATTACGACCTAGCCTCAAAGTACTTTCAGGAGGCCGCCAACTCGGCTTATTACTTCAGCGATCCGATCGTCGTCGAAGACAGCTTTCGGATGGGTGCCATCACCCACTTCTTGGCCAACCGCGCCGGGCCTTATCAGCCGTTGACGACGGCGGCCGCCTGGGCTCGTCAATTAGACTTCCGCCAGATGCAAACGCAGATGCTGGTTCTCATCGCCGAGAACCAGTGTCTTCTGGAAAACGCCAAGGTCGCCCAAACCACTCTCGACAATGCCCGCGCGGTCGTCGGCCGGCGCAGCATGCTGCAGTCGCGCGTCGGTGCGCAGCTGAACTTCACGCAGGCTCACGTGAGCTATCAACTCGGCAACGTCGCCGCCGGCGACATTGCCGTGAACGCAGCCCTCGGCTTCGCCAAAACCGGATCCTTGCAACTGTTCCGTATGGGTCTCACCGATCGAATGGTCGGCGATCGTACGCTGACGACGCGCGGCGCTGCGGAAGTGTTCGACCTCTTGCTCCGCGACCCGCTACCGGCGCGTTGGATCCAAGATCCGCTGGAATCGCTTGCGGTGCTCGTCCACCCGCATCCGCTTTACTTCGAGCGTTGGTTTGAAGTAGCCATGGAACGGAAAGAACTCGACGGCCGGCGAGGGCTGGAAATCACCGATCTGGCCAAGCGCCACAAGTTTCTTTGCACACAAGAACTCGGCGGCAGATTGCTTGCACTACGGTGGATTCTGGAGAGTCCGGCGGAAGCCTTGCCGAAGCAGACGGCTCTGCAACGCCAAGCGCTCCTCACGCAGTTCCCTGACTACGAAAAGCTCTCGCAGCGCTCACGCGACATTCGCAACGAACTTGGGCAGATGCCCATCGTAATTGATGATCCGGAAGCGGCCAAACTCCAGGCGGCCAAGTTCGCCGAGTGGGAGCAGACCACGCGCAATCAGGAAATCATGCTTAAGGTGATGGCCGTACGTCGGCTGCCCACGGACATCGCCTTTCCGCCGACTCGCACGGTCGAAGAAGTGCAGAAACTTCTTCCCGAAAAGCACGCGGTCTTGGCGTTCTTTACCGGCGCACGCAGCACGTTCGGTTTCCTGATGACCCACGACAAATTCGGTTATTGGCCGATTACCGCCACGACGGACGCTCAGAAGAAACTAATCGACGTCCTCCAAGGAATCGGCAATTACGAAGAAAACAAAGTCCTCACCGCCGCCGACTTGCAGCAGACGAGTTGGAAGGAGACCTCGCGTGAGTTGTTCGACCTGTTGACCAAAGATTCCAAGGCGGCGATTCCGTACGGTTTCAACGAACTAACGATCGTGCCGGACGGCGCGATTTGGTACATCCCGTTCGAGATGCTCCATACTTCGCCCCAAGAGGGTGCGCCGCGGCCGCTCCTGCAGCAAGTGCGTATTCGCTACGCGCCGACTCTCGCACTCGCCGTCGGCGACGCGCTGCCTCGATTGGATAAAGGCAAGGCTCTGGTGAGCACCGGCAAACTCTTTCCGACCGATTCCGACGAAATCGCCGAGCGCGGCTTCGCGGAGCTTCATCGGGCCCTGCCGCAATCCGAGCAATTGAAGCTGAAGCACAAGCTGCCGACGTCACAAGCGACTTACGCCGCGCTCGCGGACCGCTTGATCGCCTTCACCGAAATTGTTCCCGGTGCGCAAGGCCCGCTCAGCGCGTCGCCATTGCGCGGCGAAAAGGCGGCCTCGCCCGGCGCCGCTCTGCAAGATTGGGTGCGGCTACCGTGGCACGGCCCGGAACAAATCGCCTTGCCCGGTTTTCACTCGGCCGCCGAAAACGGCATGAAGAAGGTGACGCCCGCGGAAATGGGGAACGAACTCTTTCAAACGACGATGAGCCTGATGGCTTCGGGAGCGCGAACGGTACTGATCAGTCGCTGGCGCACGGGCGGCCGAACCTCTTACGATCTCGTCCGCGAGTTCATGCAGGAGTTGCCTTTTTCCTCCGCGGCGCAAGCTTGGCAGCGGAGCGTATTCGTCGCTATGCAGAATCCGATCAGCCCGACGGAAGAACCGCGTTTGCGACTCGACGGCGTCGAATCGGCGCCGCGGCCGGAGCACCCGTTTTTCTGGAGCGGCTATATGGTCGTCGACACGGGAACCGAGCCGGCGGTCGCCGCCGCGGATGCGGCGAAAGAAGTCATCAAAGTCGTGCCGAAACCAACCGGCGAGGCGGACAAGACGACGCCGCAAGTTGTTCCGCCCGGTGCCGAATAGCACGCCGCCGGCGGCGAATCCAAGCGATACACGCGCAGTCGTACCGAGGCCTTGTTACGCGGCTTTGCCGAAGCGCGGGGCGTCCGCCGGTTCGAGCGTGCTCAACGTGGCAAGCATATCGCCGTCGGCCGAATAAATCTGAATGAGGCCGATCTCGATCATCCACATCGCCATCAAACCCGCAACGCGATAGGAGCGTCCGTAGTAGCGACCGTCGCGAACAAGCAACGTTTCAATAACCGCATCGTCCGTCGCCTCGGCGGCGAAGCGCGACATGTATTCGACGACGACTTGGCGAACTTCCGTCGGTGTGATTTTCGAGAGCATCGCATCTTCCCTGTGCGACCCGCCGCTTGCGACTTGACAACAAGTAGGGCCGGTGCGTTGGACTTCATCGGCCCCCCAAGCAAGATCCTTGCAATGCTTCGAACCGGCGCGATGCGATCGTCACAGCCCTCCAATTTTTACGCCCCCGCAAGAACTAGTTGACACATGTACACCATTCGTTAAAATCGGTTGCGTAGATACATGTCGAATCGATTCCCAAGGTGCGGCCATGACTCGATGCGCGCTGACGCAGAATTCGAGCGAGCGGTCCGACTACGGCACTCTCTGCCGACTCAGCGAGATTCTGCCGCTCCTTCTCGCAAGTTACGGCCTCAAATCTGACGAGGATCAGCTGACGCAGACGTCTGCACGACCGCTGAACCTGATCCACGAACACTCATTCGCCGCCGATCCTTGCTTGATCCAGGCGGCGATCTCATCGCTCGTTTTGCCGATCGCGTAAGTGGTGGAGGCGAACTCAGGCTACGAACCCGCCGCCCACGATCGGAGCACCGGGCGATCGGTCTCAATACGAGTGATTCCCGAAAAGCCGCTGTTCCGCTCTCGGCGGCAGCTTCCCAGCTCCCGTGATAGGACGCTCAATGGCGCCGCACACGGTGATTCGCGCCGAAAGCGCGGCACGAAGGTGTAAACATTAAAGAACGAGTGAAGCCGCGCAGCGACTCGCTCGCGGTTCCCGCGCCTCCCGATGAAGTACGACGTCTTTGGAGTTACGCCGTTGGATGGAGAGCCGATCGCAAAAAAACGACGGCGGTCGAAATACGACCGCCGCCGTCGAAAATTCACTTGATGCGATTCGTCGAGCCCAAACGAAGCCGGGGCCTTTGCATCGGCGCAGGCTCGACGAGAACTGCTTACTACTTATTGAGCAAGCGATTCAAAATATCGAGCAACTCTTTTGCACGGGCCACGCCGCCGACTTTGTCGGCCATCACACGAGCCTGAATCAGTTCATCGGCGGTAACGCCGCCTGCGGCGCCGTTCGAAGCCGCCTTCTTAGCTTTGCGTCCGGGCTTTCCGCCCTTAAGCTTCGTGCGGATGTTACTGATCTGCGCCGCGGCAACCGAGGCGCCTTGGGCTTCGCATTCGGTTTGAATGTCTTTCGCCGGAGCGTCGAGGCCGTGCTTCTTCAGCGCGTCGCGAATCAGTTGTGCCTTGTTAATGCCGTCTTTCGCTCGCCCCTTTTTCACCGCCGCGCCGGCCTTAGCCATGTCATGCACCTTAGAAAAGTAAACATCTGAGTAATAGCACTACACTACCTCTGCCGGCGCAATACGCAAGCGTCTCCCCCCGAGCGTATGTGGCGACTTTTGCCGCTCCCGACTCCTCTCAACACACCGGCAACAGTCGTGTTTCCTTCCACGCGGTTCGGAAACGATTACGACATCGGTGGGCGAAGAATCCAGGGGAAGCCGCGCAGTTGCCGCCCGTTGCCGGGCATTTCCACACCGTAGCGGGGTAAGGTCGCGGCGTGACAATGTGAATTAAATGAGGTTCATACGACGAGCCGCCGGTCATTCACTTACATGGTCGGAAGCGCCGCAGTCGCAAAACTTCGCAGGGAGCAACCCTCGGTTTATGCGGCGACAAGTCGGAGGTTCGAAATCGGCGACTTCATTTAGAAGAAAACGATGCGCGTTCGACCGGACCGAGAACCGGCAAAGAGAATCTTGTTGGCACGGATCACAGGGCAGTTTTCCTGTGCCGCCGGCGAATCGGAAACGGCGTTTTCGGCGGCGTCGAACCGTCGAATACTCACCGATCGCTTATCCTTCGCGACATGATTGCCGTCGGCGGAGCGAGACTTGATCGCACTTGGCGTCCGGCTCATAAACGTCGTCACTCCGACAAACTGACTCGAGGATGCCCCAACTATCGACCACTTCCCGCAGAAATCTGAGCGAAATTCCGACGCCGGCGTTACATTGCCGGCACTACTTTGTTTCCGCCGAAGCTGGGGTGGTCACAGCTAAGCAGTTGATATGCCGCTAGAAACTTTTTCCGAAGAATGCGGCTCGCTCGCCAGAAAACAAGGCCGGCGGCAAACCCGCCGGCTTGCTTGGTGTGTTCTTCTTGAACACGCCGGCGACACCAATCCGACCACGTTCGCGACTTAAAGATGTCGACAATCTCCACAATCCAATCGTTTGCCGTCGCCTACCCGTTTCTCGGCCGTTTCAAATTCTTCCAGTCGCCTCCCGGTCGGCCTAACGGACGCCGAACGGTAGTTGTTCGCCTCACGACCGACGACGGTGCCGTCGGCTGGGGACAAGCGGTGCCGTCGCCGCGTTGGAGTTACGAAACACCGGAGTCGGTTCGCTCGACGCTCGACTTCTATCTTGGACCGGCGCTGATCGGAGTCGATATCGACGACGCGGCCGAAATCCGCCGTCGCCTGAACTCGGAAATCGCCGCCGGGTTCTCTGTCGGGCAGCCGATCGCCAAAGCGGCGATCGATCTGGCCCTCTGGGATCTATGGGGCCGGCGCGACGGTAAATCCGTCGCGCAACTCGCCGGAAGCTCCGCCGCGCCGGAAGCGATCACGCTGAGTTGGACTCTCAATCCCCAGCGGCTCGAAGAAATCGAGGTGGCCGTCGCCGAGGCCCACGCCCGCGGCTATCGGCATTTCAATCTCAAAGTGGCGCCGGACCCGGAGTTCGACCTGTCCGCCGTCCGGTTGCTCCGACAATTCGCTCCGGCCGCGATCCTGTGGGTCGACGCCAACGGCGGCTACGATCTTGAGTCGGCGCTGTCCGTCGCGCCGAAGTTCGCCGGACTGGGCGTTTCGGCGCTCGAGCAACCGCTGGCGGCAAACCAGCTAGCTGGCTATCGCCGGCTGCGAACACAGGGAGCGTTGCCGATCCTCATGGATGAATCGATCGTGTCTGCGGCCGATTTCGACGAATTCCACCGACTTGGCCTACTCGACGGCGTCGCCGTCAAAGTTTCGCGGATGGGAGGCATTACCGAGTCGCTTCGCTTGATCAAGCGGCTGCAGGAAACCGATTCCCTGTTTTATGCCAGCGGGCTCACCGACCCGGATCTTTCGCTGGCCGCCTCGCTGCAGGTGTTCGCCGCGGGCGGACTGCAACTTCCCGCGGCGTTGAACGGACCGCAATTCCTCCGCGGCAGCATTCTTCGCGACCCGCCGAGGACGGCGGGCGACCAGATTTTAGCGCCTGACCGGCCCGGTCTCGGCGTCGATGTCGATCCAGAACGGCTCGCCGGGCTATTGGAAGCCCCCGATCGCGCATCGCTACGCGCGGATTAAACGGGCGACGGATTGCGATCGGCTCGCCGTTGCGGCGACTGCAAGGAGCGTTGTTCGCCGCCGGCATGGGGTTCGTCGCGGCGTACGATGATCGTCGCCGGCAACTCGTTCATTTCGTCCGATTCAACCCGTTCGATCACTTCCGTCGGCTCCTTGCGTCCGGCGCTCAACCATGTCAACAGCGCGGGAAGCATGATCATGGATGTAAACAAGCACGCGCTGACGCCGATCGTGAGCACGCGTCCCAAGCTCTGCAACCCTTGATGGCTGGCGATCATCAGCGCTCCGAAGCCGACGATGGTCGTGAGCGAATCGACGAGCACCGCCACGGCCGTCGACGGCGACATCCGGTACGGCCCTTTCTGTTCCAAGTAGTCGTGCACGATATGGATGCCGTAGTCGACGCCTAGCCCGAGCATGAGCGGCAGGGCGATCATATTTGCGGGATTCAGAGGCAAGTTCAGAATGCCCAAGATGCCGAACGTCTGCAAAACGCCGACTCCCAGCGGCAGAGCCGCCACCAACGCGTAGCGCACGCTGCGAAAGTTGAACCACAAAACCGACAAGATCACCGCCAGCGCCAACAATGCCGACTGCTCGTAGCTTCCTTTCATCTCCAACGAAGCTTCGTACGCTTGCAACGGATTGCCGGTCGCCTTTGCGTCGACGGAGCGCACGTCTTTCACGAACTTCGTTAACGCGTCCATGTCCCAGATGTTGCCGCGGCCGTAGATCTTCAACAGGTGCCGGTTGTTCATGCCGACGAAACGGTGTACTAGGCTTTCGGGCAAATCGGTCAATTGCGGAGGCTCCGGGTTCGCCATCGTTCGTAAGGCGTGCAACCGGCTCAATAAGTCGCCGGCCATTTGCTGCTGAAACTGCGAAAGCAACGCCGTGCATTCGGCGATCGGCAACCGACGAAGCGAATCGCGAACTTGTTCAAACGTGCGCGCCGATCGCACCTGATGACGGGTCGTCAGCGCTTGCTGGGCCCCCGCGAGAAGTTGCCCCAGATCGTCCGGCTTGTCGACCGGCACGAGCGGCGGCCGCTCGGGTAGCCCGGCGAGTTTCGATTGAATCCGCTCGATGATCGGTTGCTTCCGTTCGTGATCGACCGGCAGGAGTGAGACGATTTCTTCGGTGCGCTCGACGGAGCCGAGCTTGAGAAGTTTCTCTTTGCGGGCCAACAGTTCTTCGCGGCTGTCGGCCATCGACACCGCGAACCACATGCTTTGGCTGCACTCACTGAGCAACTTGCGCTCGAGTTCGACGCTCTCCAAGCCGTCGGCCTGCATGTTCAAGAGATTGTGGTCGTACCACAATTTCGACATGCCCGCCCCGACGACGACCGTGAAGATCGTCGTCACGACGAGGATTTTGCCGGGCTGCGCCATCAGCGGCGCAATCCATTCATGCACCGGCAGCGGATCGGGCCGACGAAACGCCGAGCCGTTTTTGTCGACCAACAGGATGATCGGCGGCAGCACGAACAGTTCCGCGACGGCGCAAATTAAGATCCCGCCGCCTGCGATGATTCCCAATTCGGCGACGCCGGTGAAATTCGTAAGTCCTGCGGCAAAAAAAGAAATCGCCGTCGTCACCGCGCCGGTCGCGATCGCCGGTCCGACGCCGTTCATCGACGCCGTTAATGCGGCTTCCGTCGAAGAATTCTGCTCACGGAGTTTGAGATAGCGGGCGACGAAGTGGATGCCGTAATCGATACCGATGCCGATCAACGTGGCCGCGAACGACACGCTTAAGATGTTCAAGTGGCCGACCGTGTAGGTCACGTACCCGAACGTCCAGGCCATCCCGACGAGCAGCACGAGATTCGCCAACAACGCATGCCGCATGCCGCCGAACCCGGCGATGAACAACAACGCGACGCCGACAAGCGACAACATGCTCGCCCAAGTCATCGACGATTGGCTCGTCGCCATTTCGTCGAACTCAAGCACCGGAATTCCGGTTAGGCCGATCTGCACTTCGGGATGCTTCAAGCGCAATTTGGCGAGCAACGTGCGGAGCGCTTCCACGGCTCCGGCGCCCCGCGCAAAACCGTCGTCGTCCGACTGCGCCAACCGCAGAAGCACGAACCCGAGCCGGCCCTCTTTCGTCAGTAAGTATTCGGAGTTCAATTCGCTCAACACGGCGAACGTCGAAGGCATTTCCGGCCACGGCGAGTGATAACCGCCCTGCTGCGAGAAAGCCGCGTAAAGGCTTTCACCAAGGCGAGCCAGTTGCGTTTCCGCGGGCACGTTGAGGCCCGCCGTGAGTTCCGAGGCCTGCGGCTCGGCGCTCGACGGCTTCGCGGGTTCGGCGCCCGCCTGCTCGTATTGCATGCGCATGGTCATCCCCTGCACCATGCCGCCGACCGAGAGGCGATTCCACGCTCCATGCACGACCGCGCCCGCTTCATCGAGGAACTTCTCGACGTTTTGCAGGTCTTCGACCGGCAGATAATGCAGCCCCTTTGAGCGAATTTTCTCGAGGTTCACGCCATGCAACACCGCGTGAAAATGCTTGTTTTCTCCGGCCAGCGCCGTCGCCAGTTCGCGCAGCACCGGCACGACCTGCGCGCGGCTCTCGCCTTCGACGACGACGACGGCGTCGTCTTCTTCGCCGAACTCCTTGATATATTCATTCCAGAGCCGGCCGTATTCGTTGTTCGAGTTCACTAAGTCATGGCGACTCGTCTTGTAGCCGAGGTGCTTCCAGGAATAGTAACCGGTGCCCGCCGTCAGCGCGAGAGCGGCGACGACGACCAATACAGGGAAGCGCAGAATGAGCCGCAAGAGGCCCGTCATGAATTGCGCAGGGAGCGACTGATCGCGCTCCGACGGCATCCGTTCCGCCGACATAGAAGCCTATCGAGTTTTTAGGGCGATCACTGAAGCGACGATCTTCCGTGATCGTCACGTGGGTCGGAATTCTAAGGCATCGCCGGCAATTGAAGAAGACGGGAACCGGGGCGTTCGCCGGCAACGCCGTCGCCGGCGCTGCTTGCGACGCGATGGGCGAGCTAGAACAACGGTTCGTCGTGCGGCCGACGTTGAAACCATTCTTGCCACGCGTAACGAATCGGGCCGCTCAACGCGAAGCCGACGCACAACAACGGCAGCACATACCCCGGCACCACCATCACGGCCGCCAGCGCGAAAACCACGCCGACCAAGTGGCCGAAGCTCCGCTGCCCGCGAAAGAATTGATTCACGACATGCGGAAATGGAATTCGCGATACCATCAACAGCGCGACGACGAAGACTAAAAACGGCAATACGGTCTGCACGATGTTGTCGAACGTTTCGGCGTAGTCGTATGTGTTGGTGTCGACGCGCAGCGCATAGAACAAAATCGCGAAGCTCGCCGGCACCGACGCCGCCGCCGGCGAAGGTAGCCCGCTGAAATTTAAGTGGTCGTCGTCATCGTCCGTCTCGACGTTGAACCGCGCCAAGCGAAGCGCCGCACAGCAGGCATACGCCGCGGCGATGATCCAAACGAGCTTGCTATGGTTGAACGTGAATCCCGGGCACATCTTCACCAGTAAAAACGCCGGGGCGACGCCGAACGTCACGAGATCGCAGAGGCTGTCGAGTTCCGCTCCGAAATTGCTCGACGACTTCGCCAGTCGGGCCACGTGGCCGTCGAGTGCGTCGAAAATCATAGCCAGAAAAATCAGCGAGCCGGCGAGCATGCAGTTATGCACCGGATCGGTCTTATCGAAGATGTTGAACATCCCTGTCGGCACGTTGGCCTGAATCGCCACGGTCGTGGGCACGGCGGCCGACGTGGGCGCGCCGACGCGCGACGCGGCGACGATCGCAAAGAATCCGCAAATCAGATTTCCCAACGTGAACAACGTCGGCAAGACGGCGACGGCCGGTAAACGATGCATACTATGTGCGCTCGGGGGATTGTTGCGTCTTCCAGGGACGGGCCCCGCGGACGCGGTCTCAACATCTACGACGCCGACGCTTCCGAAGCGGTGACGTTCGGCGGGGCGACCGCATAGCGAGCCATCACCGTGCTCCCGGCCTTCACCTTCTGGCCGACTTTCACGGCGACGTCGAGGCCGGCCGCGGGCAGGATGAGTTCCGTGCGCGATCCCAGCTTAATCATACCGAACTTCTCGCCGCGACGGACATCTTGCCCCGGCTTCAAATCGCACACGATCTTGCGGGCAAACAGGCCGGCGATCTGACGGACGACCATTTTCCGGTACGGCGCTGAAGTCTCCTGCAGGCCGACGACCATGTTTTCATTGAGGATCGCGCTCTCGGGATTCAACGCGTTGAGAAACTTACCCGGGTGATAGCGGAGGCGAACGATCCGCCCGGCGACGGGAGCGCGATTGATGTGAACATTGAAGATCGACAGAAAAATGCCGATCCGCACGGCGGGCTCGCCGACGAAGTCGTGAGTTTCCAGCGGCGCGATCTCGGCGACCACGCCGTCGGCCGGCGACACGACTTGGCCAGGCTCGCGCGGCACCAATCGATGCGGATCTCGAAAGAACCAAACGACCAAACCGAGGACTACTGCCGGCCCGAACGCGAGCCACCACAGCGGCGTGATCCAAAACGCCCAACAGAGCAGCACCAGCGGCGCCGACATGAGCAGCAACTCGGCCAGCCCCCAGCGCGCAAACGGCACGTGCTCGCGCCAGAGAAACGCGTCGTCCTCGTCGGCCCACCGCGCCGTGCAGAGATTACGGCAAAACTTCAAGTCGCGAGGATCAAGAATTTCGTGCGGCGCACCCGAGGCGTCGCCGGTTCGCAGGGCCGCCATGTTGCGAACATAGCCGCGGCGTAGCGTCTTCAAATAACCGCGACGAACATAACCCCACGCCATTTCGATCGAATAAACAAATCCGCCGCCGGGTTGCACGCTGCGGATGTTTTCCGGCATCGGCTCCGATGCGGCAACGGAGCCGGAGGACGAGCGAGCGGCGACACCGGGGGAATCGATCGACATAGATTCAGAAATCTTCGGTAACGGGAAATGACCTATCGTAACTGGTCCGCCACGATGCCTCAAACGCGGGCTTCGCGGGCCGCTTTGGCGCTCACGCGGGCCGGCCAAATCGTTGGTTGGAAAACGACCGCCGGCCGGGATACCCTACGGGGTGCGAAAGCGAATGAGCGTTCCACCGCAGGTTCGACGAGCCGACAGTCAAAACGGCCTACAAAACGCCGCGCCGAGAGTTGCGCAAACCGCGCATCTATTTTGCCGTTAGATGCGCACATTTAAGTAACACAATAGGGGTGCGCATGTATCGCCCGAATAGTTGCGCACCGGGCGGGAGCCGAGACATGCCGAACCTCGGCCGCAGATTTTTGCCGAACACGCGTTCGCGAGCCCATGGTCAACTCGCTGCCGATTCGGCACAATATGCGGTTCGCACTTGCCCGCCGACGCCGCCATAGTGATTTGCTCGGCGTCGCCGCGGTCCGCAGGGAGTGCCTTCGGACGAGAATCAAGAAAACGCTTTGTTAGACAAGAGAGACGCCATGAGTTCCGCCATCGTCGATGTTCATGCTCGCCAAATTCTCGATAGCCGCGGCAATCCGACAGTCGAGGTCGACGTCGCCCTGGCCGACGGCTCCTTCGGCCGCGCCGCCGTGCCGAGCGGCGCCAGCACCGGCAAGCACGAAGCTTGGGAACTGCGCGACGACGACAAGAAAGTCTACGTCGGCAAGGGCGTGTTGAAGGCCGTCGCCAACGTCAACGACAAGATCGCCGAAGAGATCACGGGCATGGACGCGCTCGATCAAGGCGCGGTCGATAAGGCGATGATCGATTTGGACGGCACCCCAAACAAGGGCAAGCTCGGCGCCAACGCGATCCTAGGCGTTTCGATGGCCGTCGCCAAGGCCGCGGCCCAACACTCCGGGTTGCCGCTCTATCGCTACCTCGGCGGCACCGGCGCGAACCTGTTGCCCGCTCCGATGATGAACATCATCAACGGCGGCGCGCATGCCGACAACGGCGTCGACGTCCAAGAGTTTATGGTCATGCCGCTCGGCTTCGACACCTTCGGCGACGCGCTCCGCTGCGGTGTGGAAATCTTCCACAGCCTCAAGAGCGTGCTCAAGAAGGCGGGCTACAAAACGGCCGTCGGCGATGAAGGCGGCTTCGCTCCCGATTTGAAGACCGACATCGAAGCGCTGGAAATGATTTCGAAGGCCGTCGAAGGGGCCGGCTACAAGCTCGGCACCCAAGTCGGCATCGCGCTCGACGTCGCCTCGACGGAGTTCTTCAATGAAGAATCCAAAAAGTACACGCTCGGCAAGAAGACCGGCACGACGAAGGAACTCTCAATCTCCGGCATGGTCGACATGCTCGTCGATTGGGTGCGCCAATATCCGGCCATCGTCTCGATCGAAGACGGTTGCTCGGAAGACGACATGGAAGGCTGGAAACTACTCACCGATAAACTCGGCGCGACGACCCAACTCGTCGGCGACGACCTCTTCGTAACGAATACGAAGCGACTGCAAGACGGCATTAACGCGGGCCGCGCCAACAGCATTCTGATCAAGGTCAATCAGATCGGCTCCCTCTCGGAAACGATCGAGGCGATTCAACTCGCCCACCGAAACGGTTACACGAGCATTTCGAGCCACCGCAGCGGCGAAACGGAGGATTCGACGATCGCCGATTTGGCCGTCGCGCTCGGAACCGGTCAAATCAAGACCGGCTCTCTGTCGCGAACGGATCGTACGTGCAAATATAACCAGCTGCTGCGTATCGAGGAAATGCTCGGCTCGTCGGCCGTTTACGCCGGTAAGTTGTTCCGCAAATTCCCGCGCAAGGGCTAATCATCGTCGCGACGAACTCCGAGACTCGGCAACCTGCCGAGTCTCGGCTCGTCGCAGGCTTCGGACTGTTGATCCATGGCGAACGAGTCGACAGGTCGCGGAAGCCTCGCCGAAAGCCCGTGGTTTTGGCTTTCGCTGTTCGGCGGCATGGGCATTCTCGCAGTCGTCGTCATCGGCCCGAAATACACGGCCCGCGTCGCCCGCGTCGAGCGGATGCAGCAAACGCGGGAGCGAATCGCGATCGAACGAGCGACCGCGGACTTGAGGCCCGCCGCAACCTCGCGGTCGAATCCGATGGCAGTCGACGAGCGCCCGCCGAAAGAGCCGTATGTCGATGCCGATTTCGGTCCGCCCAGGCGTTTGCTTTGGCTACTCGGACTCATGATGCTTTTAATGAGCGTCGGCGTCGGCGGCTTGCTGCTGACGAGGCATCGCTCGGTTCGAAACTCCAACCCAACTTCGACCTAGCTCTCCGTTTGCGATCGACTCATGACTTGGTTCACCGAGAATCCGCTGCCCCCCGTGCTGATCGGCATCGTCGTCGAAGCGATGCTGGTCGTCGCGTTGTTCCGCACGGGCAAGCGAGCCTTCTTGTGGGCGATGCTCGGCTTGGCCGCGGCCGTGATCGGCATCGTGATCCTGGAGCGGATGATCATCACGCCGCGCGAAGAAGTGAAAGCGGCCCTTGAGGAAATCCGACTGCTCGTCGAGACGAACGATCGGCAAGGCTTGCTGAAACGCATCGACTCCAATCCCGATGCGGCAAGACTACGCAATCAGGTGCAGAACGATTTGACGCAAATCACGGTGACGGAGGCGACGATCACCGACTTGCGCGATGAAGACATCAAGTTCAATGAGTCGTCCACGTTTGCCGACGTCAGCTTCATCGGAGCTATTAGCCTCAAACCGGGGCGAGTGCCGCGCGATCGACTCGTCTTTCGGTTTGAGGTGGACATGATCAAGAAGGACGGCATTTGGATCGTCAGCGCCGCCGACTACCGACTGCCGTTCGGACAATAGCGGGCGGCCCTTATCCGCAGCCGCCGCGAATAATCGCGGATTTTTGAGTCTTGCGGCGTAACCCCGCGTCGGGCCACGCATCTATATCCGCAGTGCGGAGGCGCTCGCGGGTGCCGAACCGTGGTGTACGAAGACGGCGGCCGAAGTAGAATGAAAAGAGACGTGCATTACACATAGCCTTTGCTTGGTCTCCGGACGAACCAGGAGGAACCGGTCATGAGTTGGCTGCAACGTTCGGCCGCCGTAGCGCTCGCCGCGGCATTGGTGATCGGCACCGCCGGGTGGTATGTCGGCGAACAGCTTCGACGCGCCGCCGCCGACGAAGACACGAAGCCGAAACCTGCTCAGGAGTCGAATATGTCGAACGATCGAAACGCGCCGCAGGCCTCATCGGACACCAAAACCATGACCGACGCCGACTGGCGCAAGGTGCTTACCGATGCGCAGTATTATGTGACGCGTCAGAAGGGAACGGAGCGGGCCTTCACCGGAGAGTATTGGAACACCAAGACGCCGGGCACCTACAAGTGCATCTGTTGCGGCGAGCCGCTGTTTACCTCGGACGCAAAGTTCGATTCGCATTGCGGCTGGCCGAGTTTCTATCAGCCCATCGACGGCGTTAAGGACAAACGCATCCAAGAGCACCACGACACGAGCCACGGCATGGTCCGAATCGAAGTGACTTGCCGCAAGTGCGGGGCCCATTTGGGGCATGTGTTCGACGACAGCCCCCAGACGCCGACCGGGCTGCGGTATTGCATCAACTCGGCTTCGCTGAAGCTCGAGCCGAAGTCTCCGCCGAGCGAAGAGAAACCTGCCGCACCTCCGAAGTAGCCGTTCGATACTATTGCGACCGGTTCGCGGATGTCTCCCGGAAAACGGAAAGCCCGCCCTGCTAGTCCGCAGGACGGGCTTTTGCGTTGATCGATGGGAACGAGAAGGTGTAATGCTTTCGAGGAGCGTCGAAAGCCCTAAGAAACAACGAGGGGCGACTTTGATTGGATCGCCCCTCGCACATACCAACCCGGCGGATCTTCCATGTCGGCCCTCCCAAAACTACGAAGTTCTCGGGATCTGCAACGACAAACACCGCACATTCGCGTCCATCGCGAGCGGCGCGACCCAGTGGGCGAAGCGAATCACCGCTGAACGGCGGTCGCATCACTTGGTCGGCGACACGTTCAATCTCGCTCGACGCACGACGCTCGATGAGCGTCACTACTTAATTGGTTAACATTCTCCAACGGCGACGTCAACGTTTTTCCGCGTCCTCCAACAAAGATTTTTTAAAACCCCGGTATGCGGCCCGCGTACGGCGGTGAGCGAAAATTGATCGATTGCGCAACGGCGCACGGGAGAGCGTCTTGCGGACTTGGCCCGGATGCAATGCGAACTAAATCTCGGCGAATGCCGGCGGCAACCGAGTAGCTCCAGCCGCAAGCACGTTTTCGATTCGCTTGGGAAGTCGCTCCCCCTTAAGCACGTAGAACGCGCGCAAGCCGTGGCAGTCGTGCCGATATTGATCGCGGGCGTCATCGACCAAGAGGACCGTCGGGAAATGCGAGAACATGCGCTCGGACGCCAAAAATTCGCAAACGCAAACGCCGTTGTCGCACTTGAGATCGGCGCCCAAAACGAACGCGTCGGGCGTATCCAGGTGCGCTAGTTTCAAAATCGTCAGAGCGTCGTAGGCCGTTTTCACTTCGCAACCGAGCTTGCGGAAGTGGCTCGCGATGTTTTCGACTAGTTCGACGTCGAAATCGGCCACGATTAACTTATGCGATTGCATGTCGGCTCCTTCGGCTTCGTTTGATGCGACCTTAGCGGTTCGCCGCATCAATCGGCGTCGGCGGCAATTCGCTGCACGCCGCTTGTTCGCCCTTCAGCAAAGATTGCTCGCGCCGAACAATTTCCAGCAGATTGGCCAGGCGATTGGCGACGTGCGGCCGACTCCGATCGATGTCTCGTTCTTCTTCTACTACGTCGGCCTGCAGCATGCTGTTCATCGTGGGTTTTCCACTCCGCTCATGCAAAACGACGAATCGAACGCCCCGGCAAACTCTAGCTTTCTTTCCGACGCGACCTTGACGATTGCGGACGATTTCGCGATTCGGAGATCGCCCTATCGGTTTCGGAAAAACGCAGTTCGGGCCTTGAGATAATGTGTGCCGGTCGTAACGATCGGTACCGTACGAAAACCGCACACTCGTCGCACCAAACTCCGAACATTTGACGCCGACTTGCTTTACCGTTAGGGTCGAACGGCGTCGCCATTACAGCCGCTCTCCAAGTGAAGCGCCGTAGACCGGGACATATCCGCAACATTTTCCGAATGTCAGCACTTATGAAGTTCCCTTGCATGCAGCGGTGGCTAGGCTTTTTCGGTTTTGCGCTGTTGTCGGCCTGCCCGTTCCTCTCTGCGGGCGGTGATTTACCTTGGCCGCAGTTCCGCGGGCCGACCGGTCAAGGACATGCCGCCGCACGCGACCTGCCGACGGTCTGGAGCGAAACGGAGAACGTCGCCTGGAAAACACCGCTTCCGGGCGAAGGATGGTCGTCCCCCGTCGTGGCCAACGGCCGGATTTGGATGACGGCGGCGTCGCACGACGGGCTCTCGCTTCATGTCCTGGCCGTGGACGCTGAAAGCGGCAAGCTGCTGCGCGACGTGGAAGTTTTTCGTCGTACCGAACCGATTCCGAAAAACACCAAAAACAGCTTCGCTTCCCCCACGCCGGTGCTCGACAACACGCACGTCTATGTGCACTTCGGTACGCAAGGAACCGCTTGCTTGTCCCAAGCCGACGGAAGGATTCTTTGGAAAAACGAGCTGTTGCAACTCGACCACAAAGAAGGCCCGGGGAGTTCGCCGGTGTTGTGGAATGATTTGCTGATTATCAATTGCGACGGCATGGACGTGCAGTTCGTCGCAGCGTTGGACAAAGCTTCTGGGCAACTACGCTGGAAGACCGATCGATCCGGCCCGCCGGCCGACAATCCCGATCACCGCAAAGCCTATTCGACCCCGCTGATTATCGACGTGGCCGGGCGGCAGCAGGTCGTCAGTCCGGGCGCCAATCGAGTGGTTGCCTATGACCCGGCAAGCGGCAAGGAGTTGTGGAAGGTCGAATATAAAGGATTCTCGAACGTGCCGCGCCCGGTCCTAGCGCACGACTTACTCTTCATCACGACGGCGTTCGCCCGCCCGGAACTGTGGGCGGTGCGAACGGGCGGCAGCGGCGACATTACCGAGTCGCATGTTGCCTGGAAGCTGAAAAAACAAGTCCCGGCCAGCCCCTCGACGCTGGTCGTGGGCAAAGAACTTTATCTCATTAGCGACAAGGGAATCCTCACTTGCGTGGACGCTTTGACCGGCGAGGAAATCTGGACGGAGCGACTCGGCGGAAACTTTTCGGCGTCGCCGCTTTACGCGGACGGCAAGATCTACCTCTTCGGCGAAGATGGACGTTCTTATATTCTCGCCCCCGGCCGCAGCTATCGACTTCTCCACGAGAACACGCTCGACGGCCGCATCTTGGCGACTCCTGCCGCGGTGGACCATGCCCTCTTCGTCCGAACCGACTCGGCGATTTATCGCTTAGAGAAAACTGCGAAGTCGGCCGATCGCGCGGCTGCCGCTCCTTAACCCCCGGACATAACTTGCGGGGCAATGCCGCAGTCGCCTAGATGCCGTCGAGGCGGAGCTTCGGTGCCGCTCGATATTCTCACTACCACCGACGAACCGTCGCCCCGGTCGTCCGTCTCGGCAGCGAATTAAGTTCGTCAATCGGAACGCACCGCGTCGGCGATTTCCGGCCCGACGCTTTTTGCGGAATGGCCGGTTTCGTCCGGTCGTAACGGTCGTAATGGGACCGCGCGAATAAGCGAGCTATAGTTCCGCAGCGTCGCAGTCGTTGCCACGCGCCACGTTGCTTTCGTCGCCCGAAACGGTCGAGATTTCGATCTACGCACTGCGAACCATGCCGGCCGATTCTTCATCGCCGCTGCCGCCGACTTCCGATTCCAACGGAGTTCCGTTCGGCGCTGCGCAAGAAGGTTCTCGGGTTCCGCTGCCGCCGCTCTCGCCGATTTCTCAGCCCCAATCGCCGCCGCAGTCGCGCAGCCGGCCGCTCGTCGCGCAACCGGTTCTTCAAGCCCATCCGATTCCGCAGGCACGCGCGCTGCCGCAGCCCAAGACCGCGCGGACGCCCTCCTCCCGGCGACGCGCTCAGCGCGACTACTTACAAGGGAGAAGAAAGTTCGTCGTTTCCGGCCTGGCAAGCTTCATCTTTCATTTCGCGCTGGTCATCGTCTTAGCGTTGCTCGTCAACGAACGGCGTGAACCGTCCGCCATCATCTTGGAGGCGAGTGCGAATCGCGCCGTGCCGCGAACGTTCGACAAGCTCGACGTCGCCCCCGCGGCGAAACCAAATCACGTCGGCCTCGCGATTCAATCCCGGCAGTTGCAAGCGTCGGCCGCCGCACTTGTCCAAAGCCCCAACATCGGCAAGCGCGGCGCACGAGATCGTCGACTTGCGACGCCGTCGATCATGGACCCCGGCAATCTAGGCATGAGCGATCTGCTGACGCCGGTCGGGGGCGATCTCCACGGCATGCTCGACGGTCGCGACGGCGAACTCAAACAAGGATTGCTCGGCGACGGAGCCAGCGAGGCCAGCGAACAGGCCGTCGCCCGCGGCCTGCGTTGGCTGGCGGCGCATCAGCGCGACGACGGCAGTTGGCATTTCAATCATTTGCAAGGCGGCTCGTGCAAGTATTGTCTCAACCCCGGAAATCACGGCTCGACGACCGCCGCAACCGGTTTAGCGCTCCTGCCGTTTCTCGGCGCAGGTCATACCCATAAGCGCGGCGAATACCAAGATGTCGTGCGTCGCGGGCTGGACTTCCTCAAAAGCCGCATGCTTGTCACGGCCGCCGGGGGCGACCTCCAAGACGGCTCGAACATGTACGCCCAAGGTATCGCTACGCTGGCAATGTGCGAAGCCTATGCGCTCACGCGCGATCCGGAGCTTATGAATCCCTGTCGCGAGGCGATTCGCTTCATCGACTACGCCCAAGACAAGAAGGGGGGCGGATGGCGCTACTTTCCAGGACAACTTGGCGATACCACCGTGACCGGCTGGATGCTGATGGCACTCAAGAGCGGTCAACTCACCTATATGCCGATTTCCGCAGGCGTGCTTCCCGCCGCACAGCGCTTTCTCGACGGCGTTCAAGACGACGGCGGCGCATGCTACGGATACCAGGCCCCGAGCAAGCAAGACTACACGATGACGGCGATCGGCCTGCTCTGCCGGATGTATGCCGGTTGGCCGCGATCGCAACCGGCCCTGGAACGCGGGATACGAATGCTCAGTAAGAAAGGCCCGTCGCAAACCGATCTCTACTACGACTACTACGCCACGCAAGTGATGCGCCACTACGGCGGGCCGGAGTGGGTCGCATGGAATCTTGAATTGAGAGAACATCTCATCAGAACGCAAGACACCACCGGGCACCAATCCGGCAGTTGGTACTTCCCCGACAAGCACGGCGATCAAGGCGGCCGGCTTTACAACACGGCCATGGCAGTGCTGACTTTAGAGGTGTATTACCGCTACCTACCGATTTACGGCTACCAAGCCACGGGCCGCGACTATCGCGATCGATAACGCGCGGCATTCCGCCCGTTGGCTTTGACCGTGCGCCACACTATACTGGGTACTCACTCCTGCGGGCGTAACTCAGTTGGTAGAGTGCAGCGTTCCCAACGCTGTTGTCGAGGGTTCGAATCCCTTCGCCCGCTCTGTCCCTTCCGGAATCGACGGCGAATGTTGAACTCCGTTCGCACACTCGTAGCCGTGCTCTTGAGCGCGACCTTCGCTCAAGCCGCCCCCGTCTGCGCACATCGGCACGACGAACTTTCGCCGCAGCAACTCGCCGTTCACTTGCGACTTTCGCATCGCGACGCCGACGAGCAGATTCCGCCGCACGACTGGCATACGCATGGACAATGCCTCGATGCAATCGTCGGCGATTCGCCGGAAGACCGCCGTTCCGAAGTCGCCGGCGACTCCACTTCGGCTGAAGAAAAACTATGCGATCTCCTCGGCTTGGCGAGTTTTGATCGTCCCTGTCCCAACATCGGCTGCGCTGCGGCGAGCCGGCGTCGCGCACGCGATCTCTCTTGGAGCGAAACGACGCAGCGCGCGCTTCTTACCCGGCATTGCGTGCTCCTAATCTAGCGCTTCGCATTTTTCGGCGCATTCTCGCCGCGTTGCAAGTCGCCGTCGTAGTTTTTGCGCTCGGCGACGTCGTTTGAGTTCCGGCATCCTACCGACGTTGCCGATCGATCGCCGCGCACGCTTCATCACTCGCGTGCGACCCCGCTTTAGTGCCAAGGAATCCACATCATGCCTCGCCTACCTCGTTCGGTTCGGAGCGGAATTCCGCTCAGCCTCGTGCTGGTCGCCGGAGTGATCGCAGGGACTTGGCTCGGTCGGAAGTCGACGGATAAGCAGGCGGCAAACGCGGTGAGTTCCGCTCCGCCGGAAGCGATTGCCGCTGCTTCCGCATCAAGCTCGACGATCAAATTCGATTCGGCCAAACAAGCGGCGGCCGGCGTTCGCGTCGCTCCCGTGCTGCGGCGCACGTCGAATGATGCAATTCGCGTCACCGGAAAAATCGCGGTCGATGAAGATCGGCTCGCGCACGTGTATTCGATCGTCGAGGGTGTTCTGCGCAAGGCCGACGTCAAGCTGGGCGACGACGTCAAAGCGGGGCAAGAATTGGCACTGGTCGACAGCCGTGAGGTCGGCCAAATCAAGCTCGACCTCGCTCGCCGTCGACTGGAAGTCGGATTTGCCAAAACAAATTTCCAATGGGCCGACACGATACACAAAAACACCCAATCCATGATTGCGGAGCTATTGAAGAACCCGCCGGTGCCGGAGCTTGAGGATCGCTTTCGTAGTCAACCGATGGGAGACAATCGCCATCTCTTAGTCGCCGCCTATGCGACGCTGCAAAAGACGCAAGCCGACTACAACCGCCTCAACACTCTCCGTGAACAGAACGTAGGCGTCGAGAAGGATTTCATTCGCGCCAAGGCCGACTTCGAGTCGGCGGCGGCCGCCTACCAAGCCTTGCTCGAACAACTGCGATTCACGACCAAACAATCGCTGCTCGAAGCCGACCAAAAGCTGCAGGAGGCGTTGACCGGCGAAAGAATGAGTCGCGCGCAGCTCCTGATCTTGGGCTATACGGAAAAGGCCGTCGACGCCTTAGACCCTCTATCCGAAGGCGCGGCCGTCGCGCACTACTCGATTCAAGCGCCCTTCAACGGCACGATCACCGCGAAGCACGCCGTGCTTTCCGAACAGGTCGGCCCCCAACATCAACTGTTCGAATTGGCGGATCTTTCTCGTGTATGGCTCAATGCCGACGTCTTTGAAAAGGATTTGTCGACCCTCGATCACGTCGTCGACAAGCGCGTCAAGTTCCACGCCGCCGGCTATCCCGGCCGCGAATTCACCGCCGAGATCGCTCATACCGGCAGCGCCGTCGACGAAAAAACCCGCGCGATTCGAGTCGTGGCCGTGGCCGAGAATCCCGATCGCGTCTTACGCCCGGGCATGTTCGTCGAAGTATTGCTCCCGCTCCCCGCCGAGCGGCCGACGATCGTCATTCCGTCGTCCGCGGTGCTAGGCTCGGGCGCCGATGCTTACGTCTTCGTGGAAAAGGCTCCCGCCGAGTTCGAGCGTAGGTCCGTTCGCCTCGGACGCACGGTCGACGAACACGTACAAATCGAGTCGGGGCTCAGTGACGGCGAGCGCGTCGTCGTAGCCGGCGCCTTCGCGCTGAAGAGCGAGTTGCTCAAGGAATTACTTGCCGAATAGGCGCAGGCGTCCGCTCCTCGCGTCGCACACACCTCGCACCTTTAGAAGTCGCAACATGATCGGTTCTCTTATCGATAGGGCTCTCGACAATCGATTCGTCGTCGGTCTGAACACCTTGCTGCTGATCGCGGTCGGCCTTTGGGCGACGATCAACCTGCCGATCGACGCCGTCCCCGACGTTACGAACGTTCAGGTGCAGATCCTTACGACCTCGCCCGCGCTCGGTCCGCTCGAAGTCGAGCAATTTATCACGTTCCCGGTCGAATCCGCGCTGAGCGGAATTCCGCGAATCGAAGAAGTCCGCTCCGTAAGCCAATTCGGACTGTCGGCGATAACCGTCGTGTTCGACGAAGGCACCGACATCTATTGGGCTCGGCAACAAGTCGGAGAGCGTCTGCAGATCGCCCGCTCCAACATTCCCTCGGGAATGGGCGAGCCGGAAATGGGGCCGATTTCCACCGGCCTGGGCGAGATCTATCAATTCGAAGTTCGCTCCAAGCCGGGATACGAACACACTTTGATGCAACTGCGCGAAGCGCTCGATTGGAACATTGCTTATCAACTACGCAGCGTTCCCGGCGTCATCGAAGTCAACACGTTCGGCGGTCAGCTCAAGACCTACGAAGTGCAGCTCGATCCGAACAAGCTCGTCAACTTCGCAATCTCCGTCGACCAGGTGTTGGAAGCGCTCCGGCGCAACAATGCGAACGAGGGCGGCGGCTACCTTGTTCACGAGCAAGAACAGCGCGTCGTGCGCGGAGAAGGCCTGATCGGTTCGCTCGACGACGTGGCCGACATCGTCCTGGAGAGCCGAGCCGACGGCACCCCGATCTATATCCGCGATATCGGCGAAGTGCGCCTGGCGCCGATGCTTCGCCAAGGCGCGGTCACGCGCGACGGACGGGGCGAAGGTGTGGTCGGCATCGTCATGCTGCTGATGGGCGAAAATGCTCGTGTCGTCGTGGATCGTGTCAAAGCCAAGATCGAGGACATTCGGAAAACGCTGCCTGAAGGTATCGAAATCGATACGTTCTACGATCGCACCGAACTCGTGCGGAAGACGATCCACACCGTGGCGATGAGCCTCGCCGAGGGGGGCGCACTGGTCATTATCGTGTTGCTGCTGCTGCTCGGCAGTTTAAAGGCCGGCCTGATCGTCGCCGTCGCAGTGCCGTTATCGATGCTCGGAGCGTTCATCGGCATGGTGCTCACCGGTTTCTCCGGCAACTTGATGAGTCTTGGCGCGATCGACTTCGGTCTCATCGTCGACGGCTCGGTCGTGCTCATCGAAAACATCGTACGCCGGGCCGGAGAATACTCGCATCATCACCCGAACGAAGAAGTGCCGCAAAGCGTCATTCGCAAGGCTTGCCACGAAGTGGCCCGACCGGTCGTCTTCGGCGTCGGCATCATCATCATCGTCTACCTGCCGATCCTCTCGCTCCGCGGGCTCGAAGGAAAGATGTTCCGGCCGATGGCGTTCACCGTCATCTTCGCGCTGCTCACGTCGCTGATCTTGGCGCTGACGCTGATGCCGGTGCTCGGTTCGATCTTTCTTCGCCGCAACGTCAAGGAAGACGAGACCTTTCTGATCCGGTGGGCCAAGCGCTTGTATCGCCCCCTGCTCGCTCGGGCGATGGCGCATCCGGGCGCGGTCCTGTCGATCGCGGGCGTTACGCTGGCCGTTAGCGGAATTCTAGCGGCCACGCTCGGCGCGGTGTTCGTTCCACGACTCGACGAGGGGTCGCTGGCGATTCAGGCCGTACGACTGCCGAGCGTTTCACTGGAAGCGTCGATCGAGATGCTGACGACCGCCGAATCGATCTTGAAGCGATTCCCCGAAGTCACGACGGTCGTCTCCAAGACGGGCCGGCCGGAAATCGCCAACGACCCGATGACCGTGAACTTGAGTGATCTCTATATCGGCCTCAAACCACACGCCGAATGGCCGGAACAGATCAGCAAGGAAGAATTGGTCCGACGCATGGAGAAAGCGCTGGAAGAGTCGACGGTCGGCAACGCATTCAGCTTTACCCAGCCGATTGAACTGCGCGTGCAGGAACTCGTCGCCGGTGTGCGCAGCGACGTCGGCATCAGCCTGTATGGCGACGATCTCGACGAATTGAAAGCCACGGCGGATGAAATCGCCCGCGTCGTCGCGCGCGTCCCCGGCGCCGCCGACGTGCAGGCGGAGCAAACGGCCGGCTTGCCGACGCTGCGCGTGCAAATTCGCCGCAACGCCATCGCCCGCTACGGTATCAATGCCCGCGACGTTCTTGACGCCGTCGCCGTCGTCGGCGGAACGGTCGTCGATCAAGTTTTCGAGGGGCAGCGACGCTTTCCGCTGCAGATTCGCCTCGCGCCGCAGTGGCGACACGACGTGGAAACTCTCCGCTCCCTGAAAATCGCCGATCCTCAAGGTCGGCAAATCCCACTTGAGCAGTTGGCCGACCTCACGGTGGAGGACGGACCGGCGCAGATTAGTCGCCAAGCGCTGCGTCGTCGCATTCTCGTGCAAGCCAACGTTCGCGATCGCGACTTGGCAGGATTTGTCCGCGACGCTCAAGCCGCCGTCGAACGCGAAGTGAAACTTCCGGCAGGCTATTCGCTCGAATGGGGCGGGCAATTCAAGAACTTGCAAGAAGCCACGGGCCGATTGGCGATCGCCGTTCCATTGGCCTTGCTGATGATCTTCGCGCTTCTACATCTCACGTTCAATTCGGTGAAGGCGGCCACGTTGATCTTCCTGAACGTGCCGATGGCCGTCACGGGAGGCGTGTGTGCCTTATGGCTTCGCGACATGCCGTTTTCGATCTCGGCAGGCGTCGGGTTTATCGCACTTTTCGGGGTCGCGGTGCTCAACGGCGTCGTGCTGGTCACCTCGATCATCGAGCGGCGTCGCAGCGGATTGGCCATCGGCGAGGCGGTCACGGAAGCGGCGCTGTCGCGCGTGCGTCCCGTGCTGATGACCGCTCTTGTCGCCATGCTCGGGTTCGTACCGATGGCCATGGCGTCGGGCTCCGGCGCGGAAGTTCAAAAGCCGCTCGCCACCGTGGTCATCGGCGGCCTCGTGACTTCGACGCTGCTGACGCTCTTTGTGATCCCGGCGATTTATCGCTGGTTCGACGAAACTCCGGAACCGGAGGCCGCGCTGTGAGCGAAAAAAATCGCGGCAGACCGCCGACATTTACCGATTCGGAACGCCGGTACTTTCTCGAACTGATCCAAATTCACGGCGCGCGACGCGCTCGCGATCTTTCCGAGATCCCCGTGTCGCTGCCGACGCTGCTCAAGCTCGCCCGAGAGCACGGGCTCGAGTTGCGCCGCGGCCGAAGACCGCGCGCGGAAAACAATTCGATCGATTCACGACAAACCTAGTCCACCTTCACGTCCGGCGTGAGTTCGCGGAGTCGAATATTCTTCCAACTCACCTTGTACGGCCCGGTTCCTTTCTTAATGCCGTGAACTTGCAAGCCGATGAATCCCGAGGCATCGGTCGCGTCGCGAAAGTCCGCACAGGCGACTCCGTTGACCCAAGAACGAATCCGGTCTCCTTGGGCTACGATGCGATAATGATTCCAATCGTCGTTCTTGAAGGCTGCGACGGCCCCGGGTTTGTTCGAAAGATCATCTAGCCACTTCGTACGACGCCCTTCATCCCAGAAATTTCCGGCGACGCCGTCCTCGGCTCGATCGATTTCACACTGGTAGCCGTAAACCTCTCCGGCCTTACGAATTCGCTTCGGGTTCGATTCTTGCGGCGTGTCCTTTTCATAAACGTGGCTACGAATCTGAACGCCCGAATTCAAGGCCTTGTCGCATTTGACGTCGAACTCCAATTCGAAGTCGCCGAACGGTCCGCGGCAGAGGAACGTATTTGGACTGCCGTCAACAGTGGTGCCGACGATCGCGCCGTCGCGCACTTCATAAGTTGCAGTGCCCCCGCGAACCGTCCAGCCGTCGAGCGTCTTGCCGTCGAAAAGATCAATCCACTTCGGTTCGGCGGCCGAGGCGGCCTGCGACGCCGCGAGGACCAGCAGGCAGGCAAATGCTTTCGACATAACACTTCTCATTGGGAGCATGCTTTTACGAATTGCTTGCGGGCGCGAGCAAAGCGGCTAAGCTAGGTCGCGACGCGAGGCATGTCAGTTTAACCTCGCGCATCCGCGATTTCATTAGCAACGACGAAGGATCCCGACATGCCGGCCGTGAGACTACTTTGCGTCGCAATATGCGTTTTAGGAGCCGCGATGGCGCTGTTTAACGAAGCAGGCGTCGGCGCCGCCGACGAGTCAAGCGCAACGGCGCCGCTGCGCCACGTCGTGTTCTTTAAGTTCAAAGCCGGGACCGCCCCCGCAGACTTGAAGAAAGTTACGGATGCGTTTGCCGCGTTGCCGAGCAAGATCGACGTGATCAAAGACTTTGAATGGGGTACCGACGTGAGCGTGGAGAACCTTTCCAAAGGTTTCACCCACTGCTTCTTCGTGACGTTCGCCGACGAGAAGGGACGAGACGCCTACTTGCCGCATCCCGCCCACAAAGAATTCGTCGAGATCGTCAAGCCGTTGCTCGACGACGTCTGCGTCGTCGACTATCACGTACGGAACTAGCCGGCGAAGGGCGGGCGACGGCAACTATTTCGTCTCGAAGTCGACGAGTTCCATACGCGTGCGCCGCACGAGTTGGCCCTGGGCGTCGAACTCCTGAGAAGTTTGCGAAACGACGCCGCCGGGGATTTCCGGGCAACAAACCGCGTGCGACATCGTTTGGCCGCGAGGATGACGCTGGATCGTACGAACCTCGGCGACCGGACGAGTGCGCGCCAAAACGCGCTGCCGCGACGCCAAGGAAACAACTTCCGACACCGACTCTCCAAGGACCAAGCTGGAAGCGGAGTCGTAGGTCGTCGTCACCTTACGCAAGAGGTATGGCGAAACGTCGGCCGAAATCCAGGACTTGACGACTTGCCTGCGACCGTCGACGTTCGTTTCCGATTGCGTTACCTGGCAACGATACGCTCGGCCTTGGATGACGACGTCTTCCTCCGGCAGTTCGACGACTGCGGCGGCGGCATCGCCCCGCTCTCCTAGCAAGCCTTGCCGCAACTCTTGCGGCGGGCTCTCCAATTTTCGGCCGGCAAACTCAAGCGAGGATTGAACACGAAGTACGAAATCATCGTCGCTCGCCGCCGCAAGTTCCGTCCTTAGTTCGCTGGTGCTCTTGTCGACGACTTCACCCCGGTCGTCGACCGTTTCAATTCCCTGGCGGACGACGGACCAACTTCCTGGACGGAATCGACCCCAGTGGTGGATCCGTCTACCGAACGGTGCCGCATCGACAGAGTCCATGACGACGCACATCACGACGGAGCATATCGCCGCGCAGCGCAGCCAAGTCGGAATAGCAACGAATTGGCGGGGATTGAGCATAGCAGGTGCCTTGAACAAGTCCCCTATCCTACACTTTTTGGTGGTTTAGGGAAGAAACCCGACTCGTTTGACCTCCCTATGCGCGGGGGCTCCTTACATCTAACTCCAATAGATTCGCTGGACTTTTCTAGGCGATCTAGCGGCCGGATCTGCGTCAACGTCTTATCGGCTAAGGAGATAGCGATCTACCGATCGCACACCGATGACGGCCGACGAGAATCAAATCATTTCCGCGGAGAATTCTCGCGAATTCACACCGAAATCGCCGCTCATACGGTCAAACGTCCGAGCCGTCAGGGCTGAAATTATCTCGCCGGCTTGCCGCCGGCACCGGTCACGAGCCCCTGCTCCGACGCGGCCGGAAACGGATCGTTATTCACGCGCTTCATGAACGCGGCGTCGGGCTTTTTCGTCAATTGCTGCCGGAAGTCGGAATTACCTCCAACCGCTGTGCAGCCGAGCAGCGCAGTTCCGCAAACGACCACCGCGAGCCAACACCCAAAAGTTCGACGGGCTGCGATCATAGAAGCACCGCGAGGGAACGGATCATAGTAGAACGCTCGATTGAACGGCGCGAGAAAGGCGGTGCGACTATCGGGGTCGCTCCTGTGCAAAAAACTCGTTGGCCGTGCGCGGCTCGCTGGAATCAGTTTTCGGCGCAAACAGCGAGCCGAACAAGCTCGACTTCGGCTTCATCGCTCGCTGGTCGGGATGACTCCCCAACCGAAACTGACTCGGAGCCTTTTTCGTCGTCCGCAGCGGCTTGAGAGTCACCAGATCGACCGTGGTTTGTGCGGCCTTCTTCGAAACCGAGGTCGTCGTCGACCAAGCCCCCTTCGCCATCCGAGTCATGCTAAACGGCGGCGACGCCGGAGCAGGCTTGCCGCGCGATGCGTAAGGCGTGCCGCCGATTCCCGACGACGACGACTCGGAAGATTCTTTCTCCCAAAACTTCCAGCCGGCCGCCGGTGCGGCGCCGCAAACAGCCAACGAGACGAAAACGCCGAGTGCGGCCAACAATAAGAGCGGCGACGATCGACGGAGCATGTCGTTCTCCTCGTAAGAAGAAAATCCACGCGAAATTGTTGCGAAATGCGCGAACTGAAGGGGCCGGAGTCTGCCAAATCGCCGCAGACGCGCCTAGGGCGGTTTGCGTTCGCAGGCAGGCGTTTTAAGATGGTAACGAACCAACTCACTTCATCTTGAAAGCGGCGGGCGAAAGCGCTGCCTGCACAACTATGCCGGCATACACCTTGGGCTTCGTCGGGACGGGCAAGATGGCTGCGGCGCTGGCCGCCGGATTCATCCGCGCCGGGCTCGTTTCCGCCGATCGCATCGTCGGCTACGATCCCGTCGCCGCCTCGGCCGATGCGTTCGTCGCCGCGACCGGCGGTCGCAAAGTCGCGGGCAATCGCGAAGTCGCCGCCCAATCCGACGTCGTCTTTCTCGCGGTGAAGCCGCAGCAAATGGCCGCCGTGATGCAAGAGCTGCGCGGCCACGCCGGCGGAAAACTCCTTGTCTCGGTCGCGGCCGGCATCACGCTCAAAACTCTGGCCGCCGGCGTCGGCGACGGTCCGCGTCTGATTCGCGTGATGCCGAACACTCCTTGCCTCGTCGGCGACGGCGCTTCCGCGTTTGCTCTCGGCCCCGGTGCGACGGACGCCGATGCGGCGCTCCTCGAGAGCCTGCTCCGCGCCGTCGGGGTCGTCTACCGTGTCGACGAAAAATTGCTCGACGCCGTCACCGGGCTCTCCGGCTCCGGTCCGGCGTTCGTTTATCTGATGATCGAAGCGCTGAGCGACGGCGGCGTTCGCATGGGCTTGCCGCGCGAAACGGCTCTCGGTTTGGCCGCCGCCACGATGCGCGGCGCGGCTTCGATGGTGTTGCAAACCGGCGAGCATCCGGGGCGACTGAAAGATCAGGTGACCAGCCCCGGCGGCACGACGATCGCCGGCTTGCAGGCTCTCGAAGCCGGAGCGGTTCGCGGCGATATCATCGCGGCCGTGGAAGCGGCCACGCTCCGCTCCATCGAATTAGGGAAGTGCTGAAAACGGCTGGAATTCCGCAGTTTCAAGCCGCTCGGCCGGTCCTAAAACCGCGTCAAGCCTTGTCGCCCCGCAGTGCGTACAATACAACCGTGAGTTTGATCGGCCGCTTCCTGTCCCGAGGGTTACCGACGATGTCGGAAAACATGTTCGTCGTCGACGACAAGTTTATCCCGCTCTACCGTGTGCTTTGGATCGCGAAAACCCCCCACTACTGCGGCGAGGAAGACTGCGTTCGCGAAGGCTATTACGAGATTCGGCTCGAAGACGGCGAATCGGTCTGGGCCAACAAGGACGAACGCGACGGGATGCTGGAAGCGCTCGAAACCTGGTGCGGCGGCGCCGACGAAGGGGGCGGCGGGCCGGAAGGGGAAGATTGGCGTTAGGCCGACACTTATCGCTTCATCCCGGCCTGCGTCATAGCCTCCTATGATCACCTGCGATGTCGTCGTCGTCGGCTGCGGCGGAGTCGGTTCGGCGGCGGTCATGCATCTGGCGCGACGGGGGCTGCGCGTCGTCGGCCTCGATCGCTTTACGCCGCCGCACGATCGCGGCAGCTCGCACGGCCGAACGCGGATGATCCGTCAGGCCTACTTCGAGCACGCGGACTATGTTCCTTTGGTGCTCCGCGCCTATCGCCTGTGGAGCGAACTGGAACAAGCCGCCGCGACGAAGCTCTATCACGAAACCGGACTCCTCGAAATTGGCCCGCCCGACGGCGCGGTCGTGCCCGGCGTCATGGCGGCGGCCGCCCGCCACGGTCTGGATGTGTCGCAGCTCTCGGCAAACGACGTTCGCCGTAATTTCCCGGGCTTCGTCGTCGCCGACGGAATGATCGCCGCTTACGAGCGCCGTGCCGGCTATCTCCGCGTCGAGCAATGTATCGCCGCGCACCTCGACCAAGCCCGCGCGGCCGGGGCGGTAATCCGAAGCGAGGAATCGGTCCAGCATTGGAACGCGACGGGCTCGGGCGTGGTGGTGACGACAGACCGCGAGCAGTACCGGGCGAACAAGCTCGTCATCACGGCCGGTCCGTGGGCGGCAACGTTGCTCGAAGATCTAAACATCGCACTTCACGTCCGTCGTAAACCTCAGTATTGGTTCGGACCCGCCGCAGAGTCCTATCGCGCCGATCGCGGTTGCCCGGCGTTTCTCTACGAAACCCGCGACGCCCAACGTCGCGACGCGGGCGTGTTCTACGGCTTTCCCATCGTCGGCCCCGAAGGGCTTAAGTGCGCCGAGCACAGCGGCGGCGGCGACGTGGCCGATCCGCTCAACCTCAATCGCGACGTCGATGATGCCGACCTGGGGCGAGTTCGCGGCTTTCTGAATAACTCACTACCGGGAGTGACGACCACGCTCGTCGATCATGCGGCTTGCATGTATACGATGTCGCCCGACGAAAACTTCATCGTCGACCGGCACCCGCGGCACAATCAGGTCGTTTTCGCCGCCGGGCTTTCCGGACACGGTTTCAAGTTCACGAGCGTCCTCGGCGAAGCCTTGGCCGATTTAGCGACAACCGGTTCAACCGAGCTGCCGATCGGCTTTCTCGGCCTCAAACGCTTTCAAAGTTAGCGTTCGCGGCGCACTTAGTTCGTCGCGAGCGGTTCAATCGTCACCGCCGCGCTCGCATCGGTTGGTTGCGGGAAACTGCGGCGAAGTTGACCGCACGCCGCGTCGATTTTGTCCCCCTTACGCGTCCGCACCTGCACATTGACCCCCGCTTCGGCCAGGATGTTCAAGAACCGTTCCTGAGCCTTGTGCGAAGGGGTCTTGTACGGCAAACCGGCCACGGCGTTGTAGGGAATCACATTGAGCAACGCCGTTCGTCCCCGCAACAATTCGACCAACTCGCGGGCATGTTCCGGCCGATCGTTCAGTTCGCCGAGCAGCACATATTCAAACGTGAGCCGGCGGCCGTTATCGGCAAAAAACCGATCGGCCGCCTCGAGGATCGCGGGAATACGAATGTTCTTATTGACCGGGACGATTTGATTGCGAAGTTCATCGTTCGGCGCATGGAGCGACACGGCCAAGTGATAGTTGGTCTTCATCGCGGTGAGCCGATCCATGGCAGGCGGCAGACCGACCGTCGAAATCGTGATATGCCGGCCGCCTATGCCGAGCCCGTCGGGACGGCCCGCTTGGTCGAGCGCCGGCAGGAGCCGATCAAGATTCGCCAACGGCTCGCCCATTCCCATCACGACGATATTACTTAACCGCTCCTCCGTCGATTGAATCCGATTCAGCAGCAGCATCTGCTCGAGTATCTCGCCCGTCGTCAGGTTGCGAGCCACTCCGTCGAGGCCGCTGGCGCAAAACACGCACCCCATCGCGCAGCCGACCTGCGTGCTGATGCAGATCGTGCGCCGCTTCCCCTCGCGAATCAGCACGCACTCGATACGCTGGCCGTCGGGCCACTGAAGTAAGAGCTTTTCAGTGCCGTCGTCGGCGATCTTATGAGCGACGGTCGTACTCGTAAAAATCTGGAACTCCCCGACAAGCCGCTCGCGCAGGTCGCGCGGCAAATCGGTCATCTCGTCGAACGAGGCGGCTCGCTTCTCGTAGATCCACTTCTGAATCTGCGCAGCGCGATAAGCCGGCAGGCCGTTGTCGGCGAGCCACGTGCGAAGTTCGGCAAGCGAGAGATCAAGCAGGTGACGCAAAGTTTCAGCTCAACCGGAGAGCGATAGGAACGAATAGGAGCGCAGTATCTCATTGTCGGACGGAGCCGCGAAAATCCAAGGGGCGATCCTGCGACGCGGGAAAATCAGCTAAAATGCGGCACCCCAAGTCATCTTTTCAGCCCGGGATTTGCCGCATGCCGCCCAAAACGGAAGCTCGTCGCTCGTCGAAACCGAAGACTCCGCGCGATTCCGACCGCGCCCTCGATCTCGTGATGCGGCTCATGGCCGTGCCGGGCAAGAGCGGTGAAGAGGGACAAGTCGTCGAACTCATCACGGCCGAGTTGAAAAAGGCCGGGGCCGACGTCCGTCAGATCGCCGTCGACGATACGCCGAAGCGCTCTCCCCTCGGCGGCGAAACCGGCAGCTTGGTCTTTAAGCTTCCCGGCACGAGCGCCGGCCCGCGGCGTTTGCTCATGGCGCACATGGACACCGTGCCGCTTTGCGTCGGAAGCCGGCCGGTTCGAACCGGAGCCTTCGTCAAATCCGCCGATAAGACGACGGGCCTCGGCGCCGACGATCGGGCCGGCTGCGCCGTCGTTCTCAATGCGGCTTTGGAAATCCTCCGCAACGATTTGCCGCACCCGCCCCTCACCTTTTACTGGCCGGTGCAGGAAGAGGTCGGCCTCTTCGGCGCACACTACGGCGACTTGAGCCTGCTCGGCAAACCGAAGCTCGCGTTCAATTGGGACGGCGGCCCGGCCGAAAAGCTGACCGTCGGCGCAACCGGGGCCTATCGCCTGACGATCTCGATTCGCGGCCTCGCGAGCCACGCAGGCGGCGCGCCCGAGAAAGGCGTCAGCGCGGTCACGATCGCCGCGCTCGCCGTCGCCGATCTGCAGCGCAACGGCTGGCACGGACTAATCCTGAAAGATGGGATGCGCGGCACGAGCAATGTCGGCGTCATCCACGGCGGGGCCGCGACGAACGTCGTCACGGATCGGGTCGACTTGCGGGCCGAATGTCGCAGCCACGACCCCAAATTCCGCAAACGCATTCTCGCCGCCTTCACCGACGCCTTCCAACGCGCAGCCGGCGAAGTGAAAAACGCGGCAGGCAAGACGGGCCGAGTCAAAATCGATCATCGCCTCGACTATGACTCTTTCCTGTTGGCCGACGACGAACCGTGCGTCGTCGAAGCCGAGCGCGCCGTCGCCGCCGTCGGGCTTACGCCGCTGCGTGCGATCAGCAACGGCGGGCTCGACGCCAATTGGCTGACGGCCCGCGGCATCCCGACGGTGACGATGGGTTGCGGCCAGTCCGACGTTCACACGACTTCCGAGAAGTTGGACGTTAAGGCGTTTCAATATGCCTGCGCCGTAGCCCTGCGCTTGGCGACGGCAAACTAGCGGCCTCGAACACGCGAGCCACGTCCATGCAACTCGACGACGAAGTCTGCCTCTGCTTTCACGTGACGAAGCGCAAGCTGCAAAACTTCCTGCGCATCGAGCGCCCGCGGCGCGTCGCGCAGATGAGCGAGTGCTTCGGCGCGGGGACAGGTTGCGGGTGGTGCCGCAAGTACCTTGAAAAAATGTTCGACGCCTACGCGGCACAATCGGAAATCGCCGACGATCCGACGCCGGCCGACTACGCCAAGCTCCGCGCTTCGTACATCAAAGCCGGGGGCGGCACGCCGCCTCCCGGCGCGACGCCGCTCGAGTAGGCGACGACGACTGGTAGGGTGGGTCGAGCGCAGCGAGGCCCACGCGGTGGGCCAAGTTGATTCCGCGTGGGCCTCGCTGCG
>JAEUIN010000041.1 GCA_016793115.1 Planctomycetaceae bacterium | reverse complement strand
CCTGAACGCGCTCACGCGCGACGAAGACCACGCCCGCGGCTTCCTGGAGCGCCACCAAGACAAGCTCCTCTACGGCAGCGACTGCGACGACCAACTCGGTGCCGGCCCCAAATGCTCCGGCTCCCAGCAGCTTGCCACGATCCGCAAGCTCGCCCCGTCGAAATCCATCGAACGCAAAATCCTCTACGAAAACTCCAAGAAGCTGTTTCGACTTAAGAGCGTCTGACCGTTCTGGTGGCAACTTTGGTTCAGGAACCCGGCAGGGTTCCCAGCCATTAGCCGGTGGTTGAGGCCATCAGGCCGACACCACCGGTCAGCAAACGATAAGATACCTTCTCCCCTCTCCCCTTGGGGGAGAGGGGCGGGGGTGAGGGGGCCGACCATCCATCGACTTAATTTTCTTCGCGCACGCATGACACGCCACATCGCAACACTTCTGGTCGCCGCCCTCATCTTCACCGGCCGCGTCTCGGCCCACGAAGATTTCCCTCTCCCCCCCAACACCGAGAAAGACACCGCCAGCGCCCCGATGCCGCCGGACGAAGTCGTTCGCACGGCCAAGCTGCCCCCCGGCTTCAAGCTCAGCGTCTTCGCCGCCGAGCCCGACGTTCACAACCCGATCGCCATCACGTTCGACGAGCGCGGCCGGCTCTGGGTCGCCGAGAGTTACAGTTGGGCCGGCAACGGCGACGGTGGCTTTCGGCCCGAGATCCGCGATCGCATCCTGATCTTCGAAGACACCGACAACGACGGTCGCCACGACCGCCGCACCGTCTTCTGGGACGACGCTCGCAGGCTCACGAGCATCGAAGTCGGCAACGGCGGCGTGTGGGCCATTTGCCTGCCGAACCTGCTCTTCATTCCGGATGCCGATCGCGACGACAAGCCCGATGCCGCGCCGATCGTCAAGCTCGACGGCTTCGACGGCGGTTCCGGCAGTCACACGCCCGCCAACGGTTTGAAATGGGGCCCCGACGGTTGGCTCTACGCCCGCCAAGGCATCCAAGTGACGAGCCTGATCGGCAAGCCGGGCTCCTCGGAATCGCAACGGCTCAAGTTCAACACCGGCATCTGGCGCTATCATCCGGTCCGCGGCACGGTCGAAGCCGTGATGCACGGCATGACGAACTCCTGGGGCTTCGATTTCGACAAGCACGGCGAGATGTTCTGCAGTAACACCGTGATCGGCCACCTCTGGCACGTCGTGCCGGGCCTCCACACCGAGCGGATGTACGGCGCCGATCCGAACCCTTACGTGTTCGACCTCGTCAAGCAAACGGCCGATCACGTCCACTGGGACACCGGCGAAGTCTGGAACGACGTCCGCAAAGGGGTGACCGATAAAACCAGCGCTGCCGGCGGCGGCCATGCCCATATCGGCCTGATGATCTATCAAGGCGACAACTGGCCGGCCGAATACCGCGACAAAGCCTACACGCTCAATCTGCACGGCCGACGAATCAACTGCGACGTGCTGAAGCGCGACGGCTGCACGTACACGGCGACGCACGGCGAGGATTTTTGCTTTATCCAAGACCCCTGGTTCCGCGGCATGGACCTGATCACCGGCCCCGACGGCGGCGTGTTCATCGCGGATTGGTCCGACACCGGCGAATGCCACGACCACGACGGCGTGCACCGCACAAGCGGACGGATTTATAAGCTGACGTATGGAGAGCAGCGGAAACCCGACCGTAGTGATCTGAAGATGAGTGTGCCGCTCGCGACACTCAAGTGGGATTGGAAGAATCCCTGGCATTATCGGCAGCTACAACAAGTTGTTGCGAAGCTTGCTGCAAATGGCGCATATCCGCCGAATGATTTGATCTATCGTGACTTGCGCAGCATGCTACAAGGCGAGTTGGCGGAGTCCGTCCGCATACGTTTGTTGCAATATTTGCAAGTGATGAATTGCGAGGAGGATTGGTACTTTAAGGTCGCGCTCGACTCCAAGAATGAATTCGTGCGTTTAGCGGGCCTGCGATGTCTCGCCGAGGCCAAGCTACGACGACCGTTCCAAAATCCCGCCATTGCCAAGAACCCTTCCGACCTGAAACTACTCTACGCACACGTATATTTGAATTCGCTGGCGGATAAGGATTCGTCCGGACTTGTTCTGCTGCACGTAGCGTCCCTCCTCTCGACGTTGCCTGACGTGGCCGTACGAGATCTTGCTGCGCGCCTCTGCTCGCGATCGGAGTTTGCCGACGACCGCCTCTTTCCGCACCTCGTTTGGTATGGCATTGAACCGTTGGTGGCCCGCGATCCGGCATGGGCCGTGGCGCTCGCCAAGCAATCGAAACTTCCAAACATCACGGAGAACGTAGCTCGTCGTCTAGCCCTCGACCTCGAGCAACGCGGCGAGGAAGTCGAACTCTTGCTGGCGTCCGCCGTAGGCCAGAATGTGGTCCATCCGGAATCAATCATCGCCGGCACGGCCAAGGCTTTGCACGGCGTCCGTCGTGCCGACGCTCCTCCGTCTTGGTCGGCTGCGGCGGAGAAGTTTGCGAAGTCATCTAATGAAGAAACCCGCAAGCACGTCCAATCGCTGAACGTGATCTTCGGCGAGGGAGTGGCGATCGACGAACTTAAGAAGCTCGCCGCCGACGCGTCAGCCGATCCGCAGGCTCGGCGGCAGGCTTTGACGGCCCTGCTCGAAGGTCGGCCGGAAGGGTATGCGCCGACCCTTTTGAACCTGCTCACCGATCGGGCCGTCACGCTCGAAGCGATTCGCGGGCTCGCCTACTACGACGACCCGCAAATCCCCAACCGAATTCTCAACCGCCTACGAGCCTACGGCGCCGCCGAACGGGCCGAAGCAGTCAATACGCTGGCGGCCCGGCCCGCGTCGGCCAAAGCCTTGCTCCAAGCGGTTCGCGACGGCAAGCTCGCGGCCGGCGAAATCTCGGCCTTTCATGCCCGGCAACTCAGCGACTTCCACGACCCGGGGATCGACGCCGACCTCAAGGAACTCTGGGGCGAAGTCCGGGTGAGCGCCGCCGAAAAGCGGACCCTGATCGACCGCTACAAGAAAGAATTGACGCCGGCCGTTTTGGCCAAGGCCGATGCGAGCGCCGGCCGGGCGATGTTCAATAAGTCGTGCGCGAACTGCCATGTGCTGTACGGCGAGGGTCGCAAGATCGGGCCCGACCTGACCGGCTCGAACCGCAAGAACCTCGACTACCTGTTGGAAAACGTCGTCGACCCGAGCGCGAGCGTCGCCGCCGATTTCCGCAGCGTGAGTGTTACGCTCGCCGACGGTCGCGTCCTGAGCGGAGTCGTCGGCGAGCAAAACGAGCGCACCGTCACGCTGCTCACGGCCCAAGAGCCGCAAGTGCTCGATCGGAAAGAGATCGAAGAACTCACGCCGACGGGCCAATCCCTCATGCCCGACGGCCAACTCCAGCAAATGGCGCCGGACCAAATCCGCGACCTGATCAAGTACCTGATGTCGACGGAACAAGCGCCGCTCAAGCCGTAGCCCAGGCACTTTCCTTCGCCACCTTCGGGGAGACTGCTTTTTTACTTCTCCCCTGGCGGGAGACTGCGTTGTTTGTCGCCTCCTGCCGGAGGCGAGTGCCGCGAAGCGGCGGATGAGGGGGCCGAAGCGAGTACCCGGCAAACGGAACGCCACGGAGGGCGTTCCCTCCA
>JAEUIN010000014.1 GCA_016793115.1 Planctomycetaceae bacterium | reverse complement strand
CCGTCGGGTTCGGGTTCAGTTACTCGAAGCGGTAGACCGCTACGACTTCTTCGCCTTCAGCGCGGCGAGCGATTGTTCGACCGACTCAAGTTGCCGCTTGGCGTCGTCGAGGGCTTGCCGTTCCTTGGCGACGACGTCGGCAGGGGCACGTTCGACGAAGCTGGCGTTGCCGAGCTTGCCTTCCTTGCTCTTGATGACGCCGGCGAGGTTGTCGCGTTCCTTCTCCTTGCGGGAGATTTCGGCCGCCACGTCAATCAGGCCTTCCAGGTCGACGTGGAGTTCGCCGAACGGCAAGGTCAGCGCGGCTTCGGTCTCGAACGGCTTTACCGACGGTCCCCAGTCGGCGGCTTCCGCACCCGCCAGCGAGCCGAAGTACGGCGCCATCGGCTTCAGTAGCGAAGCCGTTTCCGCGTCGCATTTCAAGCTGAAGCGGATCGCGGTTTTCGGCGTGATGTTTTGCTTGGCTCGCAGGTCCCGCAGACCGCGCAGCATCTCTTGGAATCGCGCGAAGCGAGCTTCGATCGTCGGATCTTGCCGCTTCGTGTCGGCGACCGGCCAGTCGGCGATCATCACGCTCGCTGCGGCCGGTTGCGGACGTTCGAGCCCTCGCTCGGGCGCGAAGTCTTTGAGCCGCTGCCAGATTTCTTCGGTGATAAACGGCATCGTCGGATGCAGTAGTCGCATCAGTACGTCGAGCACGTGAGTGAGCACGCGTTGGGCCGTGGGGCGTTGAGCGGCGTCCTGCAGCCGGCTCTTCACCATTTCCACGTAAAAGCTGCAGAACTCGTCCCAGGCAAACTCATACAGCGAGCGCATGGCGTCGGCGTAGTGATACCGGTCGAGGTCCGCGGTAACTGCGGCCGTCACGGTGTTCAGCCGGCTGAGCACCCAGCGATCTTCGACGGTCAGGTCGGCGTCGGCGACCGGAGCGGCCGTGTAGCCTTCCAGGTTCAGCATCGCGAACCGCGAAGCGTTCCAAAGCTTATTGCAAAAGTTGCGAGCCAGTTCGAAGCGTTCGCTCACGACGGCCCCGCGCGGCAGGGCGGTATCTTCCGGCTTCTCGGCCCATTGCGTACGGAACGCCTTGCCGCACTTCTTGCAGTCGACGCGCGGCTGAATGCGATTCTTCTTAGTTTGTTCAATGAGTTCCCCGCAGTGCGGGCACTCGAAGTCGACCGGCATCCGCACGTCTTGCGTTTCGGTCGTGAGGTACGCCAAGCCGAAGCGGAGCGCATCCGCGCCGAACTTGTCGATCACGTCGAGCGGGTCGACGCCGTTCCCCTTCGACTTCGACATGGTGTCGCCGAAGGCGTCGAGAATCTTGGGGTGGATAAACACCTCACGGAACGGCACGTCGCCGACATTGTGCAAGCCGGTCAGCACCATGCGGGCCACCCAGAGCGTGATGATATCGCGGCTCGTGATGAGCGTGTTCGTGGGATAGTAATACGGCCCCAACTGCGACCACTCCGGATCGCCCGCCTTTTCGGCCGGTCCCGGCCAACCCAAGGTACTGTGCGGCCAGAGGGCGCTGGAGAACCAAGTGTCGAGGACGTCGGGGTCCTGCCGGAACCCAATCGCCTCGAGCTTCTGCTCAAAGTCTTCGTGCCCTGGTTCGATACTTACCTGGAGAAGAGTATCGCCAGCGTTTTCGTCAGTAATCCAATCCAGGGAAACAAAGTTTTTGATTTGTTTTGAGGCGTGGATTTGCGCTCCACCATAAACCTCGATTCCCACTGTTCGAAGCTTTTCGTAGTCCGAATTCGAAAACTCACCTGTAAGCGGTCCCTCGATGTCCACTGCCTGAGTGGAAGTGTCCAAGTCAATCGTCATGGTCCACACCGGAATTCGGTGTCCCCACCACAATTGCCGGCTCACCGGCCAGTCGCGTTTTTCGCTGAGCCAGTCGAGGTATGTCCGGCGGTAGCGCTCGGGAAATATCTTCACACGTTCATCGCTCACGGCGTCCATCGCCGATTGCGCGAGGCCGGGCTTGTCGTCGACGTCACCCATCCGCACGAACCACTGATCGGCCAAGTACGGCTCGATCGGCGTTTTCGAGCGGTCCGACATCGGCAGTTCGATCTTGCGGGCTTCGCAATCCTTCTCCGGGTCGTGCAGACCGGCCGCCGCCAACTCTTCGACCACGAGCTTGCGGGCCTCGGTCGACATCTTCTTGCCGCGGAACCGTTCGGGCACGGCGTCGTTGAGTGTGCCGTCGGGGTTGAGGATGTTGATCATCGGCAGTTTCTGCCGCTTGCCGACGTCGTAGTCGTTTGGGTCGTGGGCCGGCGTGATCTTCACGCAGCCGGAGCCCATCTCGGGCTTGGCCCATTCGTCGGCCACGAGAGGAATCTGTCGATCGGTCAGCGGCAGTTGCAACATGCGGCCGGCCAAGGCCATGTCGCGGAGCTTTTCAAGCTGCGGCAAGTGCGTGGTGCGGCGCTCGGCCAGAGCGTCGAGTTCTTTTTGGACCGTGGGCTTTTCCTTGTCGCTCGCTTCGGCGAACTTGGCGCGTAGTTCCTTCTCGACGGCATCCAAAGCCGCCGCGGGGTTCGGATGCACGGCCACGGCCGTATCGCCGAGCATCGTCTCGGGGCGCGTCGTCGCGATGGTCACATGCGTCGGCTCGCCCGGCTGAGGATTGATGACCGGGTAGCGAATGTGCCAGAAGCTGCCGTCGACCGTGACGTTCTCGACTTCGTCGTCGCTCACCGCCGTCTGCAAGTACGTGTCCCAATTCACGAGCCGCTTGCCGCGGTAAATCTTGCCTTCCTTGAAGAGGCTGAAGAACGTCTGCCGAACGGCGCGGGCACAGACGTCGTCGAACGTGAACCGCGTCCGCTGCCAATCGCAGCTTGCGCCGAGCCGTTGCAACTGGCCGAGGATCCGCTGTTCGTATTCTTTCTTCCAGTCCCAAATGCGGGCCACGAGACCTTCGCGACCGAGGTCATGCCGCGACTTCTTCTCGTCTTGCAACAGGCGCCTTTCCACCACGGCCTGCGTCGCGATGCCTGCGTGATCGGTGCCGGGCATCCAGAGGGCGTTGTAGCCTTGCATCCGCTTGAAGCGAATGAGAATGTCTTGCAACGAGTTGTTCAGCGCATGGCCGAGATGCAGCGCGCCGGTGACGTTCGGCGGCGGGATGACGATCGTAAACGGACCCTTCGGAAACTTCTTCCGCTCGGGATCGGGCTCGCTATGGAAATAGTCGCGATCGTCTGGATTCTTGCCGCGCCAAAAGTCGTACCAAGTGCGTTCCGGCTCGGCGTGGTGGTATTGCTTGGGAAGGTCTTCGGCGTTGGTCGTGCTCATGGCAAAAAGTGGGGAGTGGGGAGTGATGAGTGGGGAACTGCGCGCGTTCGCGGGGTTGGACTATTCCCCACTCCCCACT
>JAEUIN010000013.1 GCA_016793115.1 Planctomycetaceae bacterium | reverse complement strand
GGCGGAGTCGCTCGGTCGTCGCCGCCAAATCCCGCGGCCGGCGCCGATCGGCGGCGAGCGGACGGGCCGAGTCCGCCACGCTCCGCAAGAGCGCCGTGACGACGTCCTCGCGGCGACCGTGGTGAGCCGATCTCCCCAGCGTCTGGAAATCGCGTGGGCTCGGTCGCCAGAAAAGAACGTCGTGCGGTTCGAGCCCGAAGCCCCCGCACAGGACGTCCGCGCGCTCCAGCACGCGATCGAACTCCGGCGGTCGATCTCGAGACAATTGCGCGAATTGCCAACCGACGAGAATGAGTCGTTTGGGTTTGGGGAGTTGCCCGGCGTCGGGACCGGTCATTTGCTTGACGAAGTCGGCCGGCGACTCCGGCCTCGGGTCCGCCAGTTCGTTCACGGGGGCGGCCGGGAGACCGAGAGCGGACAAGGTCGTCCAGTCCCAGGATCCGCAGGTGAGCCACAAGCTGTCGACCGCCGCGATGCCGGCCGGCTCACTTAACACCGCGGCCGGCGCCGAGCGACCGCTGAGCGTCAGTCCGTCGACGATCAATTCGCGGGGTTGATTCTCAAGACCGCCGCCAAGCGGGTGAATCACGACCGTGGAGTTGCAGAGCAGAGGATTGGGAAGCGGCGAACCGCCGCGCTGCCGCACCGCCGCACCGGAACGCAACAGCCTCCGTCGTCCGTACTTCTGTTCGAGCGACGGCATCACGCTCGCGGCGTTGCGGAGCGGACCGTAACACGGGACGCTCTCGGCGAAGCGGTGCCAGGGACGCGGCAATTTGAGCTGCGTACAATGCATGAGAAGTTCGGCGTAGAGGGGACCGTAGTTCATCGGGGTTGCCCTTAAACCTTCGGGGATTGAGTGACCGGCGGCTCGCCGGGGCCGACCGGCCGGCCGAGACCGCCGAGGGGAACGTTGCGACGCGGCGGCGGCAGCTTTAGTCCTTCCAGTTCTGCCAAGCCCGCGACCGGCAGCCCGGCGGAGAGTCTCAGAAGTTCGTGATCGCGGAGGACCGCCGCTTCATGGTCCCACCGACCGACTTCGGTCCCTTCAAGCAGCCGCTCGGCGTCGTCGCCGCACGCGAAGGGCAGGTCCTCCAACACGGCTTTTATCGCTTGCTCATGGGCCGTGAGCGGCATCTCGTCGGCATCGCGTTTCAATGCGCGGCATTGGAAAAGCTTTGTGAGGGTGGGCAACAGTTTGTCGTCGGACTTCGCGCCCCCTACGCGGAGCAGAAGTTTGAACTCGGCGGTCAGCTGCGTCCGTAGGCGCAGCCAGGCCGACGACGCGGCGGCGCTGCCTTCGACGTCGGCGACCGCGAGCCACTGCTGCAAACCGTCGAGCTTCAAGCGATAGGCCAGAGCCTGGAGGAGTTTCGGCTCGTCCCACCGCCAGCGACCGTCGTCGTCGAGAGCCCCGATCACGTCGCGCAGAATCCGCAGCGGCGCCTCGAGCAGGCTTTCGACGTCGAAGAAAGCCGCCCGGAACCAAGCGATCGCGCCGGCCGGTACGGCGAGCAGGGGAGCGACGACCGAGTCCGTCGCCCCGGCCAGCAGGTACGTCTCGATCCAAAAACGATAACGCCGCCCATCACCGCGATAGAGCCGCAGCGCAAGGTCGAGCTGGGGGTGATCGGTGAGCAGTCGCTTTTTCCGCGACGGCTCCCAAGCGTTCTCGTATTGCCTCAGAAAGTGATGCAGATTCCGCGTCGCGGCATCCTCGCCCCAGGGGAGTGGGACGCCGTGGTGAAGGCATTTCCGAACCAAGCGAAAGCGCCGGTCCGGCGGCGCAAGCGGGTTGTTCGCCGCATAGCGGCGGCGAAAATCGTCGGCGATCGGCATCGTGCGGAGCTCCTCGGTATTCAGCGACAGACTTGTGCGCTGAACTCCGCCGCACGGCGAAAGAAAGGCATCCGCGGCTAACGTCGCGGAAAATCCAGCCTCACCGTGCGCGCAGCATTAGCGCACGGGTGAGATGTCTGGCGCGGGAGATAACCTCCACGCTCAACCGACAGGTCGCGATATCGGATGCGACGGAAACGCTCCGTCGTCGTCCGCATACACCGGCGACCCCGGGACGCGCGTCGGCCGGAAGCGAAGTGCACCGGCCCAAGCCCGGACGATTTAGGGAGCGCACCGCAGAGACGGTACGAGACAGTCATTCGTCGCCGCCAAAGCGACGAACGCACCTCCCTTGCCGTTAACGCTAATGCAAGCAAACGGCCTAAGTCAAGAGAAGTTTAGACTAGCCCATTATTGCGACGATGAGGGCGACGCCTTTGAATCCGTGAGCGCAGCATGCGCTTCAAAACATTTCGACCGATAAAAAAAAAAGCCGAGTCGTTCGCTGGGAACGATTCGGCGCTAACGATTTGGAACGTCGCCTACCGGACTAGCGCAGCGCTCGGTCCGCTAGATGACGGACCGTGACGGCAAGAAAGACCGCGCCGAAGACCAGCCACGATTCGCAGAAGAGGCCGACGACGC
>JAEUIN010000354.1 GCA_016793115.1 Planctomycetaceae bacterium | reverse complement strand
AGCCAGATTGAGCTTCATTTCCATATAACCGCAGTACAGCACCGGCACGACAAACAGCGACACGAGTTCGATGAACATTCCGAAGAAGACGGGCAACGCCATCGCCCGCGCCACGTCGGCGCCGCGACCGGTGGCGAGCATGACGGGCGACGGCGTGCGTTCCCAGTAGCACGCCGCGACCAAGCCCCTTCTTGCCCGGCATCTCGCGATGCTCGGGCAAGAAGGTTCGAAATCACCGTTACTTCTTCTCAGCGTTAGGCTTTGTTGTGCCTTGCCCCGGGAGTGGAATGCCGAGGTGCTTCATCAACTTGTCGTGGGCCGCGTCGGCCGCACGGAGATGCGTCAGCATGTCTTCGCAGCACTTGGCGACCGTGCCGCCCGCTGCCATGTGCTTAGCACATTCCGTTTCGAGCATCCCGCAGTGCTTGGAGGCCTCCGTATTATGCTGCCGGATTTCAGCGATCAGCTTCTTGGCCTCCGGATCGTTCTCGAAATCTTTCGGCATCTTATCGACTTCCTTGGAGAACGCGTCGAGGTTACGCCGGATCTCCGTCGCATGTTCTTGGGCGGTCGCTTGCGGGATCGATTCGGCGGATTTCGAGTAATGCTGTAGAATCTGGCCATGATTGATGGCATGGCGGGAGTAGGTCCGCGCGCTGTAAGGCCGATACTTGCCTCCGCCGAGATTCCCCGCGGCGGACGGGTTATACATCGCCCGCGGCTGTGCCTGCACGGTGGCCGACGAGGCGAACAAGAACGAACAAACGGCGAATGTGAACAGAACGGAACGCATGGTTGACTTCCTTTTTTTAAATATCTTTCGACACGTCGAGAGGATTCGTCGTGCGAACAAGTCGTTGACGCACTTTCCGCCTCGCAGCCGCGGGGTTGGAAAACCTCGCTTGTCGGGCGGGCACGGAAAGAATTCCGTGTCGTTGAAGGGGCGTCGCCGTTTCAGGAGGCGACCCGCTGCGCCATCAAATCAAAAGGCGCTCGATTCGAATGCAAAGCTCGTAGCCGGCCGGAGGCCGGTGATCGACTCTTTTCCGCGGCTCGATTTTCCGCGAGCGAGCGACCAACGTCGCCGTGAGCGCTTCGGTGAGGGCGTTTGTCTCGCACGCCGGACGCCAACTTTCGCCGGTCCGTGCGATAGCCGCCGGGAATGCGGAACTTGACTTTACGCACCGGCACTTCTCAATCTTGGTGCTGAGGATGGTCGTTTTTTCTGCGCCGAATGTAGCGCGAAGCTCACCGGAACTTTGCTTCTCCAATGCGGACCTGCAACAAGACCTCACAGCTGACGCCTTTGGCTTCGCCGGCGCTAAAGTCGCACTCTTCAGCGCACAACACGAATGACCGGCGCTCGCGTCCCCGATAGATGCACGCCGGCAGCATAGACAGTCGCTGCCACTGACGGACTGAAAAGTCAGGCAGGCTGCCGTGAGTAGCACGATGATGTTGGACATCGCAGGCATGGTGCGCCAAAAAAAACAAAGGCCGCGCATGATCTTAGCTTCCGCCGCGTACCACATGCAAGGAATGCGCCATCACTCAAAATGCCGTGGTTTTCCACAAGGCGAGCGTACTCCAAAGGCCACGTTCGGCCTGAAGGGCGAGCCCTTAATTGAGTTCCGCCGACGAGCTGGTGATGACCCCAGGCATGGCAGTAACCTTCCTAAATCGGTCGAAAACGAATAGCGTCACACTTCGCACGCTTTTGTGACGTTTCGGCGCGCATATACCGGCTCGCTCCACTGGCCCATAAATCCCGCCTGGATTGTGGGTTTTGGCAACGAGGCGTCTCAAAGTCGGACAATTTAGGGTGTTACGGAGAGCTACGGAACCCGAACCGAGGTTTTCTGCGAAGCGTTGGGCCTGAAACGTGCGATACTACATTTGGAGGTTTCAAGCAGGCGCGTTCGGGTTTCACAAGTTGCAAGGCCGTGAACCCGAAGCTGTACGACCTTCAAATGTTGTCCTTGCATAGGCGCTCGCCGCTCGCTCTTCAATGCTCGGCGACGGGCCAAGTCGGGAGAATCACCATGTTACGCTTCATGAAGTTTGTGGCGGCGAGCCTTGTTTTGGCGACTGCAGCCGACGCCTCGGCGGCGGCCTATACCTACACGGATACGATGGCGCACGCCAATCGACGATCAGCGGTCGTGTATCGCGCTCCGGCCAGGATGGCCGCGCCGATGGTTGCCGCCGCGCCGAGCGACGTGACAGGGACGCGTTCGATGTCGGTGGAGCCGGGCACCGCTCCGACGGTACGGTACTATTACTACGGACATCCGAACGCCTATCGTGCCGCGCACGGGAACACGCCGACTTGGCTGTTGCCGAAGTCGGACCCCCACCGCTTTGTGACCGGCTATTAAGCGGCAATCGATCGATTTTGCTCGGCCCCGACGACCGTCGTCGGGGCCGTTTTATTTTTTGAGGGGGGACGGACATGAGTCGCCTCAGCGGTTTCTCCGCCAAAGTTGCGGCTGAATTATCTGCCGCCGACGGCCCATCGGTCGATCGTGAGCATGAGGCGGAGTTCATGGCTCAGATCACGAGCAGAAAGTGGGACTTCGATCGCCAATCGCGTCGATTGCTCGACGAAATCGTTCGGCCGCACATGGAGGTTTTGGCCCGGTATTTCCCCAATGCGACTCCCACCCGCAACAGTGCCCCGGATCACTGCGTGTGGTGGTTTGGGTACACCGAAAGATTTCCCTCATCCGTCAAAGTCGACTTGAGCGCAACCCACGATGAGACGCTGGAAAACATCGTCATCAATTATGAATTGACGATCTTCCCCGCGTATACCAACTATGAACGGTTCGATCGGTTTACGATGCCGTTGGGTCAAATCGACGACGAGTGTTTAACTGACTGGCTCGAATCACGCTTGATCAAGTTTGTGCGAACGTATGTCGCAATCGAAAATTCAAACCAAGACCAGTCGGCTTTGTTGGTGACCGACCCGGTCTGTGGTATGCGAATCGTGCGTGAAGCGGCCGTAGCCGAGGTCCAGCGCTCCGGCCATTCGTACTTCTTTTGCTCTCAGTCCTGCCGGGATGCGTTTGAAGAGAATCCGGCGCGCTACGCGCGACTTGTGACGGCTTGAATCGCCTAGGGGCTTTTCAGTTGCTCCGCGTTGACGACGGTCATGTTGCCGTAGCCGGATCGCCACTTCGTGGAGAACTCGACGACGCCCGCCGCATCCTGGAAGTTCCATGGGTACGGCCGACCGTCGGCGCCGGCGTTAACGCCAGCGACGTAAACGCGGGCTTGGTAACGCCCGTCAGGCAAAGAGGGTGCCGGATTCTTCGGCTGCGATCCGCTGGGCGGAAGGTTGAGCAAAGTCAGGGTGTGCTGCCAAAGCCGCTGTTGAGGCGAGTTCTGTCGGTCGGACGTCGCGGCCGGCCGCTCTCCCCACCTGCTTGTTTGTGGATCCCAGGCATGAATGTCGACACGCACTAAGGCGTCGCCCCAGGTCTGCGGGGTGTTGGTCAGCTTAAACCACAATTCGGTCCCCGTTCGTTGCACGGTCTCCGGCGGCGGCAACGAAGCGGCGTCGACATAGCCGTCTTGAACGGTGCGCGCGTAATCCTCGATCCAGCTGCGAAACGCCTCGTAACCTTGATCGCCCAGGAGAAACTTTTTTCCGCCGCCGTGCTCCACACTCCGGAGCGGTTTGAGTAACAGGAGACTTTTCGTAGGGCGTTTTAAGTCGATCAAAGGACTACGGATGAGATACTCCATCGTGGCGGCTGCGCCGGCCGACTTGATCCACGTCACTTGTTCCCCGTGCTCGCGACGCAAGCGATCGTTGTCCTTCGATCCTTCGGTATGACAGCTCATGCAACGGAACCGCAGCGCCCAAATCGTATTCTCGAACGAAGCCAGCAGGCGATCGCGTCGTGAATGACGAATGACTTCCGGCGGCCGCGACGGAATCGCTTGTTCTTGTCTCGGGATCGGCGGCGAATCTACCAACGCCTTATCGCGGACGCATGCCTGCAACCACGCGGCGAATGCGTTCTCCTCCGCTCGCCGCACCTCTTCCCGAATGAGTTGCGCGCCG
>JAEUIN010000394.1 GCA_016793115.1 Planctomycetaceae bacterium | reverse complement strand
GCGATTCCTAAGGTGAGTGCGGCTACGGCGTCAAAGAGCCGTCCCATGCTAGACGTCGACGGAAATAGGCGCGGTCGCGAAATGCACTCGATCAAATGTCTAATGGGCACATCGTCAGCGTTGTGCCAGGGAAAACGCAAGGCGGCCTCAGGGCCGAGACTTTCGCAGAGCATCGCGGCGGCGACTCGCCACGGTTCGCGGACCGCGGTTTCGCCCCCGATCAGCGGGAACGGCCGCAGCCGCGCCACGCGACGATAACGTCGGCAGTCGGACTGCAGGCACTCGCCACCCCAGATCGTTCCATCATCGCCGTAGCCGGTGCCGTCCCAGGCAAGTCCCAACACTTCGCGATCGAAAACTTGGTGCTCGAGAAGCACGGCGGCGATGTGGGCATGATGATGCTGGACGCCCAGTCGCTTGTCGTGTCGTCGACTCCAAAGCGTCGAAAAGTATTCCGGGTGCTGATCGTGGATGAAGTACGCATCACATGTTCGGACGCCGTACAGTGTCGCGAGCGATTGGAGCTCGGCTTGCCAACGCTCGCACGTACTTGTCGATTGCAGATCGCCGACGTACGGCCCGAGTACGGCTTGCGACCCATTCCACAATGCGGGGGCGACGTTGAGTTCTCCGCCGACGGCGATCAGCGGCTCGGCCGGAACTCCGGGAAGCGGCGGCAACACGAGCGGAGCATAGCCCCTCGCCAAGCGCAAATGACAGGGGCGATCCGCGACGACGCAAACCAAGGAGTCGTCGATCGGTCTGACGACCGGCCGATCGTGTGCAAGCCATGCGTCGGCGACGCCGCGGAGTTCGTCGAGAGCGCGCCGATCGTCATAGACCAACGGATCGCCTTCGCTGTTGCCGCTTGTGCACACAAGCGGGCGGCGGACGGCGTCGCAAAGTCGCGAGTGAAGCGGAGTCGTCGGCAGCATCAAGCCGACGGTTTGGAGTTGCGGGGCAACATCCACTGCGAGTTCAACGCCGGCCCGGCGACGCACGACGACGATCGGTCCGGCAGCATCGGCAAGAAGCCGGCGTTCCGTTTCGTTGAGCACGGCCAACTGTTCCGCTGCGGCGAGATCGGCCACAAGCACCGCGAACGGCTTGGATAATCTTCGTTTGCGAGCGCGAAGTCGTCGCACGGCCGCGGACGATGTCGCATCGGTCAAGAGTTGGTATCCGCCAAGCCCTTTCACGGCCACGATCTTGCCGGCCGCGAGCAATTCGGCGGCGATCGTGAGAGCGGCTTCCGCTTCGTGTTTCACGCCGTGCTCATCGCATAATCTGACGCGTGGGCCACAGACTCGACAGGCGATAGTCTGCGCATGAGCACGACGATCGCCGAGGAATTGATATTCGCGTCGACAATCTTCACACGCCGAAAATTCTCGCATCGAAGTCGTATGCCGATCATAGGGCATAGAGCGCAAGATGGTGTAGCGCGGACCGCAGTGCGTGCAGCTAGTGAACGCGTAACCGTATCGGCGATCGTTCGGGTCGTGAGTGTCGGCTAGGCATTGTCGACAAACGACTCGATCAAGCGGAACGGCGGCGGCGGACGCGCCTTCGCCGACCGACGCTACGATCTCGAAGCTTGGCAATCGGTGAACGTCGATCTCATGGACTTCGAATCGAAGCACCGCCGCACCGATCGGCAGCAATCCGAACAATTCAGTGAGGAACGCTTCGATTCGCTTGTGCTCCCCTTCAAGAATGAGCGCTATTCCTTTCGCGGAATTGGCCACACTTCCCGCCAGCGCGTGCTCGTTCGCCAATCGTGCCGCGAGAGGACGGATGCCTAGTCCTTGAACGCGTCCTTCGAGCTCGACACAAACGGCTCGCGTTGTCGAGACGTTTAGCGATTGGGTCGACATGGGTGCCCGCCCAGGAGGCGACGTCGTTGGTCGATTAAGTAGTCGCACCAAGCCTCAAGCCCCTGGGCCGGGCGCGAACTTGTCGGGAACACGGCAAGGTCCGAGCGAATCGACCGAGCGTCGGCGACGGCCCGGTCGACTTCGAAGGGCACGTACGGAAGCAGGTCGCACTTACTGATAACCAATGCGTGGCTGGTGCGGAACGCTTTGGGGTATTTGGCCGGTTTGTCATCCCCCTCGGTCGTGCTCAAAAGCAGCACGCGAAGATGTTCTCCCAGGTCGTGCGACGCCGGGCAGACGAGATTTCCGATGTTTTCAATGAACAGGAAGTCGAGTTCCCGATCACCCAGCGCTTGCCGGCCCCGTTCGATCAACGAAAACTCCAAGTGACATGCGCCCCCCGTCGTGAGTTGCACGGCGGGAGCGTGATCGGCCAATCGTTGGGCGTCGCGATCCGTGGCAATGTCGCCGACGAGCACTCCGCAGCGAAATTCCGGCGAAAGGCGATCCGCCGTGGCGGACAGGAGCGAAGTCTTACCGGATCCGGGCGACGAAAGAATGTTGGCGACCAGCGTACCGTGAGACGTCATTCTTTGCCGGAATTCTTCGGCATCGAGCAATTCCGCGGCCCCGATTTCGCGCCGCACTGTGACGACTTGATAACGTGTCATAACGAGGACGACGCCTCCGCAATCGCAATCGTCACCGAACGCAACACGACGGCGTCGCCTCCGACGACGTCGACTTCTTGCGATTGGCAGCGCCCGCACTGGAACCGCAATTCAATCGTTTCCTGTGGGTGACCGCATTTGCGGCACCGAAGCGTTACAGGGACATATTCGATTTCCAGCGCAGCCTCCGATGCGACTGTGTCGCGTCGCAAGTGTTCGAAGGCCTCTTGGAGTAACAGCGGCTCGACTCCCGCCAACGGCCCGACTTCGACATTAACCGAAACGGCACGCTCGCCACCTTGGGCCGCGACTAATTCCGCCACCTGTCGCAACAATGTACGAACGAGCGAAGCCTCATGCATTGCGCGACGCCTCCGCTTCGACGTAATCCGACGGGCGCACATGGGCGGCTATTTGATCAATTAATCGAGGGGCCGCGGCGGCGACTTCCGGCGACATTTCCGTAGCGAAGGTCCACGGATCGGTTCCACACTCGACTCCCCAGAGCGTGACGAACGGCGGCAATACCTTCAAGGCTTCGCCCAATTGCAAACAGGCTTCCAGGTTAAGGTCGTGGGTTCCCGAGAACTTCACCGAAGCAACGGCGGTCGTCGGCCATTCCCAATGAAGGATCGTACCGGGGGAACCTGCTCCGCGACAGGCGTCGACGATATGTAAGTCTTCAACGTCGGCGAGATCGTCTAAGAGATTCAACGGATGGCGTAGCGATGTCACGAGGCAGGTGGGTAGCCGCTCCGACAGTGCTTCGGCCGCCCAAGGTCCTAGGCGATCGTCGCCGAAGTCGCTGCCGAGACAGGCTATCAGTGTTTTGTTGCAAGACGTCACTGTCGTTCCCAACGGATACTGAGAAAGTGGGTTGCGCAACTAATACACGGATCGTAGTTTCGCACCATTCTCTCGCAGGATTGTGCAACGATGTTTTCCGGTTCATCGAGCACGCGCGGTAGCCAGGCGGCCAAATCGTTCTCGATTTGAGCTTGGTTCTGCGACGTCGGCGGTACGATCTTGGCCAGGGCGATCTTGCCGTCTCCATCGACACGATAGCGATGATAGAGCAGACCACGTGGAGCTTCCGTCGCCGCACAGCCTTCCGTATCGGCGACGACGACGGGGACTCGCGGCGACTTTGACGGGCGATATGTTCGCAAGATTTCTAACGCCTCGTCGTAGGCATTAACAAGTTCCAAACCGCGAGCAATGATACTCCGAAACGGGTTGCGGCAATCCGGCCGAAAACCGACTTCGTCGGCACAGCGCCTCGCCGAACTCGATAAGCGATCGAAATTTTGCCTTACACGCGCGAGTGGACCGACGAAGTAACCAAGTCCCGTCGACCGGCGCACGGCCTGAAGCGCCGTCGAATGCGGAACCTGCCTCTCCACAAACTCTTCCTCGAACTGTTCCGGGGTCCAGGAATCGCCGCGGCTTGACACGACCAAGCCCTCGTTCATCGGATATTCGTCCGGATGCGACAGAGCGACGAAGTCATAGTCGATTTCGAAATCGGGAAACACGAACGTCGCGGCCCAACGCGTCGCCTCGATCGCCGCAGTGAGTCCCCATTCGAAATCGGGAATGAGTCGGCCGAGCTCGTCTTGCGTCGGCAGGCGGTAAAAACCGCCCAGAGCGACGTTGATGGGATGGATCGCGCGGCCGCCGAGCGTGTCGAGCAGGTCGTTGCCGTGTTTCTTCAATCGCAGGCCGCGCCGAATTTCGTCCGGATAAGTCTTAGCGGCTTGCAGCCCGCTGTCGCATCCCAAGAAATCGGGCGCGTGCAGGAGATGCATATGCAGCCCGTGGCTTTCAATCCATTCGCCGCAGTAAAGCAGTCTCCGCAGCCGGCGAACTTCCGGAGAGACTGCCGTGCCGGCCGCTTTCTCCAGAGCATGCACGGCGCTCATTTGATAAGCGACGGGGCAGATGCCGCAGATTCGCGCGACGATGTCCGGAACTTCTTCGACGCTCCTGCCCAGCAGGAATGCTTCGAAGAATCGCGGCGGCTCATAAATCCGCAGTTCGACTCCCGCGACGACGCCGTCGCGCAGTCGAATCGTGAGTCCTCCTTCGCCCTCGACGCGCGACAGCGCTTCGACGCGAATTGTGCGCTCCGAATCGCTCACGGTGATTTCTCCAAACGCTCTAGGCGTTCGCTTTCGCGGCGAAATTCCGGCGCGGCGACGTTAAACAGCCGCAGACCGCGGATTAGTTGCGCCGTCGCGGTCCCCGCGGATTGCAGTTGCTCCGAGAGCGCCGCAAGGTTCGGCTGCACGCTTGGCCCGAAGCAGCCGTAGCAACCGCGATCGTACGCCGGGCAGATCGCCCCGCAACCGGATTGAGTCACCGGGCCAAGGCAAGGAACTCCTTGCGCGACGACGACGCAGACCGTGCCGCGACGTTTGCAATCGAGACAAACGCAATGCGACGGCGTCCGTGGCCGCCGGCCGGCGGCCAACGCTCGGACGACCTCGAGCAACTGACGCTTATCGATGGGGCAGCCGCGCAGCTCAAAGTCGACTGCGACATGGTCAGCGATCGCGGTCGACGTCGAGAGGCTTTCGATGTACTCCGGCTCGGCATAAACGGCTTTGAGAAAATCTTGATGATCGGCCCAGTTTCTCAACGCTTGAATCCCGCCTGCGGTCGCGCAAGCGCCAATCGTCACGAGAAACTTCGCTTGTCGACGAATCTCGACGATTCGCTGCGCGTCGTGGGGCGTGGTGATCGAACCTTCGACCAAAACGACGTCGTACGGTCCTGGTTCGCAACGATCGGAGGCTTCCAGAAAGTGCACGATATCCAACTGCTCCCCGAGTGCGAGCAATTGGTCTTCGCAATCCAACAGCGTGAGTTGGCAGCCGTCGCAACTCGCAAACTTAAACACGGCCACGCGCGGCTTGGCCATTAAAGATCCTCCGCGGCGAAGAACGGGGCCATGCGATCGTAGCGTAGCACGGGACCGTCTTTGCAGATGAACGCGGGGCCCAGTTGACAATGTCCGCAAAAGCCGACGGCACATTGCATGTTGCGTTCCAGTGAAACCCAAATGTTCTCGGCGGCCATGCCCCGCTCAAGCGCGCTGCGCGCGGTATAGCGCATCATCACGTCGGGCCCGCAAGTCAACAGAGTCGTGTTGCCCGTGTCGAGCGGTCGCAGGCGGTCGACCAGGAGGGTCACGACACCGATTCGGCCGAGCCAGCCGGGATCGCTCCGATCGACGGTGACTTCGATGTGGAGTCCGCGCGACCGCCACTGTTCGAGTTGCCGTGCATAGAGAATCGTTTTCGGGGAACGTGCGCCCAGCAACAACGTAAGTCGACCAAGCTTCGCTCGTTGTGCGATCGCCCACTCGATCGCCGGGCGCAGCGGCGCTAAGCCAATTCCGCCGGCGACAAATACCACGTCGCGGCCCAGCATGCGCTGCAAAGGCCAAGCGGTTCCGAAAGGGCCTCGGAGAGCCAGTTTTCCTCCCGCACCCAGAGCGGCAAGCGATTGCGTCACCGCTCCCGCAGTGCGCACCGTATGCAACCAACACTCCCACTCCGGAGTGTAGCCGCTGACGCTGATCGCCGCTTCGCCGACGCCGGGCAAATAAAGCATATTGAACCGCCCTGGTTCGCAACGATAGCGACTTCGAACCGAAGGATCTGTCAGACGAAGCGAATAGGTCGCGACTCCGAGAATCTCCGGCTCGACGTCGACGATCTCGACGGCATAGGTCGTCCAGGGATTTGCCGGCATGTCGGTCGCACAATGCGTCATTCGGCGCTCCCGCGTATCACGGCAACTTCCTCGGTGAGATCGATTCCAACGGGGCACCAGGTGATGCATCGTCCGCAACCGACGCAACCCGAGACGGCGAACTGGTCCTGCCAAGTCGCCAGCTTATGCGTGAGCCATTGTCGATAGCGCGAGCGAACGGAGTTCCGCACCACTCCGCCGTTCATGTAGCTAAAGTCGAAATTGAAGCAGGAATCCCACTCCCGACGGCGTTCAACTTGGGCTACGTCGAGATCGGTGACCTCTCGCACCGAACTGCAAAAACAGGTCGGACAGACCTGAGTGCAGTTGGTGCATGATAAGCAGCGTTCCGCGGTCTCACTCCACCGTGGATGATGAGGATTGTCAAGCAACAGTCGGTGAACGTCGTCGGTCCGCATCGACCGGGTTTGTTGTTCGATAGCGCGACGACGTTCGGCTTCCGCATCTCGAAGTTGTTCGTCTGTCGCCGACAGTAGTGCCAGTTCCTGAACGATGCCTTCTCCCGTCGAACTCCCGACTTCGACGGTGAATCCGTCATCGAGTTCCGTCAGCGCCAAATCGTAGCCGGCGCCGCACTCGGGGCCCGTCCCCATGGAACTACAAAAGCAAGTCGGCGCGCTTTGAGCGCAATTGACGGCGAGAAAAAAAGCCCGCTCGCGGCGAGCCTTGTAAATGGGATCGGCGTAGTCCTTTTGAATGAAAACGCGATCTTGAACGGCGATCGCGGCCAATTCACAAGCGCGCACGCCGATGAAAGCGTAGCGCGGAGCATCGGCGGCGTCGGCGGCCGTTACCTCCCAGCCGGCTTCGGTGGCCGTGGCCGTCGCGATGCGAGCGACCGGAGGAAAGAGATACTGTTTCCAAGATTGTGGGCCGACGACGTACCCGAAGTATCGCTGATCTTCGCGGCGTTCGAGGCGATATTTCCCGGCCTCTTGGTGATCGGTCCATCCGCAGGGTAAATCCTCGGCCGTTTCGATATGGTCGTAAACGATCGCGCCTTGGCGAATTACCGGACCGACCAATTCGTACCCACGCCGTCGCAGAGCGGTAAATAACTCATTGAGGTGCTCGCGCGGTAGAAACTGCGGAGTGTCGACAGGCGAACGTGCGGCCGCGCTCATGCGACACCGCCGCGAGAAGCATCCGCATCGGCGTGAAAGAGGTCGAGCATTTGCAGGCGCGTGGACATGAGGCGTTTCCCCAAGGCCGAGGCCAGGCGGCGCATCCACTCATGCCCAAAGGCCGGATCGGTTTCGCACCATTGGCGCAGTTGTGAGCCGGAGAAGGCAAGCAGTTCGACGTCGTCGACGGCCGTGGCGGTCGCCGTCATCTGTTGATCCGCGACGACCGCCGACCAAGCCAAGATTTCGCCTTCACCGATCGTCAGCAACCTCACCGTGCCGCGTCCCGGTACATTCATGTCGAGCGCAACATGGCCGCGATGCACGAGATAGAAATCGTCGGAGCGCTCGCCTGCGCGAAACAAAACGGTTCCCGCGGCACCGCGCCGAAGTCGGGCTAAAACGGCCAAACGACTTCGCATGTCGGCGGGGAGGCCGGCGCAAAACGCGGCTTCTTCAACGGCCTGCCTCAGCGTCTGATCTGACACGACGACTAAGCCTCACGGATGATTGTTCGAACTCGCAGGTGACGCCGGCAATCCACGCCCGCCGATCGATTAGCAATTGGCGTTCCTCGCCGCAATTTGGCGTGGAGCCGCTCTCATCCATTCAATGTGAGCGTATCGAGCGCGCACGCGACGTGCAATATCGCGCGCTTGGAGCCGATCAGAAGCAACGTCGACGGCAAATTTGGGCGTCGGACCTCGTGGTATGGCATATGCGTTCAGCACGACGCGGCGTGTTGACCGCTAACAAAACGGGCTAAGCGATGCAGAAATATATCAAGCGCTTCCACGATATCGGCATCGACGACGTGCCGAGCGTCGGCGGCAAAAATGCCTCGCTCGGAGAAATGGTCCGCGAGCTTGTGCCGCAAGGGGTGCGAGTACCCGACGGGTTCGCCGTCGCGGCGGACGGCTATCGCCGGTTTCTCTCTGCGGCAGGTTTGGATCAGCAGATTCGCGAGGTGCTTGCCGACCTCGATACGCATGACATCGATAATTTGCAGCGACGCGGTAGTCGTGTGCGCCACCTAATCCTTGGGGCTGAGTTTCCCGCGGATCTCGAACAAGAGATTGTCGCCGCATATTCGGAGTTGGAGCGTGAGGCGGACCGACGCGACGCCGCGGCGAGATTAGACGTCGCCGTACGCAGCAGCGCGACTGCGGAAGACTTGCCGGACGCCAGCTTCGCCGGGCAGCAAGAAACCTACCTCAATGTGCAAGGTCCGGCGGTACTCCTGGAAACTTGCCGTCGGTGTTTTGCCTCGCTATTTACCGATCGAGCCATCAGCTATCGGGCCGACAAAGGCTTTGACCACTTCAAGATTGCGCTTTCGATCGGCGTGCAGCGAATGGTGCGCAGCGATTTGGCTTGCTCGGGCGTCATGTTCTCCATCGATACCGAAAGCGGCTTTCCCGACGCCGTTCTCATCAACGCCGCCTACGGCCTGGGCGAAAACGTCGTGCAAGGCGCGGTCAATCCCGACGAGCATTACGTCTTCAAGCCCACGCTTGTGAAGGGTAAGCGTCCGATCATCCGCCGCGTGCTCGGCAGCAAAGAGTTTAAGCTGGTCTACGACGTCGGCGGCTCGAAGATGGTGCGCAATGTGCCGGTCGCCGATGCGGACCGCAAGCGTTTCTCGCTAACCGACGACGAAGTCCTGCAATTGGCTCGCTGGGCCGTGCAAATTGAGGCCCATTACGGCTCTAAACGCGGCCGAACGACGCCCATGGACATGGAATGGGCCAAAGACGGGAAAAGCGGTGAATTATTCATCGTTCAGGCTCGACCGGAAACGGTGCATTCGCAAAAGCGGGCGGATGTCCTTGAAACTTATCATCTGCGAAAGCGCGGTACGGTCGTCGTGACGGGGCGGAGCGTCGGCGACAAGATCGCTTCGGGGCGTGTGCGTAAGATCGCGTCCGTGCAGCAACTCAACTTATTCCAACAAGGGGAGATACTCGTCGCCGACAAGACCGATCCCGATTGGGAGCCGATCATGAAACGGGCTGCGGCGATCGTCACCAATCGTGGAGGACGTACCTGTCATGCCGCGATCATCAGCCGCGAACTGGGCGTGCCTGCGATCGTCGGCACCGAACACTGCACCGAACGACTCGCCGACGGAGCGGATGTGACCGTTTCGTGTGCGGAAGGCGACACGGGCACCGTCTACGAAGGACGCTTGCCGTACGATGTCGAGCGCGTCGATCTGACCGCGATGTCGAGGCCGCGGACCAAGATCATGGTGAACGTCGGCAATCCCGACGAAGCCTTCGGGTTGAGCTTTCTTCCCAACGACGGCGTCGGCTTGGCTCGTATGGAGTTCATCATCAGCAACCATATTCGAGTCCATCCTCTCGCGCTCATCGACTTCGAGCGGTTGACCGACGCCGCCGCAAAGGCGGAGATTGCGCGAATTACCGCAGGCTATTCCGATAAGACGCAGTACTTCGTCGATCGATTGGCCGAGGGGGTCGCGATGCTTGGCGCCGCGTTTTATCCTCGCGACGTCATCGTTCGCCTGAGCGACTTCAAGACGAACGAATATGCGAATCTCATCGGCGGCAAACCGTATGAGCCGACGGAAGAGAACCCGATGATCGGTTTTCGCGGGGCGTCGCGCTACTACGATCCTCGCTACCGGGACGGCTTCGCGCTGGAATGCCGTGCGATGCGGAAAGTCCGTGAGGAAATGGGACTGACGAACGTCAAGCTTATGGTGCCGTTTTGTCGTACGGTGGAAGAGGGGCGACGCGTTCAAGAGGAAATGGCGAAGCACGGTTTGGTGCGCGGCCGCGAGGGCTTGGAGCTTTATGTGATGTGCGAGATTCCCAGCAATGTGATCTCGGCCGCGGCGTTCGCCGAAATCTTCGACGGGTTCTCCATCGGGTCCAACGATCTGACGCAATTGATTTTGGGAGTGGACCGCGATTCGTCGATCGTAGCGCACATTTTCGACGAGCGCAACCCGGCCGTGATGGAGGCGATCGCCTCGGTCATTCGCACGGCGAAGAAAGCCGGCCGAAAGATCGGAATCTGCGGACAAGCTCCTAGCGACTATCCGGAGTTTGCCGAGTTTCTCGTCCGCGCGGGGATCGACAGCATTTCGCTGAATCCAGACGCCGTGCTGAAGACCACGCGGCGGATTCTAGACGTGGAACGAGAGCTATCCTGACCCGTCGATGGAGTCCGGACCGCGTCCGAAGTAGAGCCACTCCGGCTTGAAGACCATGGCGAGTCCGAGCAGCAAGATTACGATCCCGCTCACGAGTTTGAGCCGACGACCTTGTTGCTCTTGAAGTTTGCGACGTGAGAGCGTGAACACGAATCCGGTCAGTAACAGCGTATCGTCGAACATATACGCCGCGATATACAGTCCCAAGTAAAGATAGTTTTGCCACCACGGCAATTGTTGAAGCGTAAGAATTTCGCCGTACAGCGCCGGCAGGCCGGCCGTGCACAAGAGTTCGACGGTATTGACGACGATCGCCAGTACCACGGCCGCCGGAACGGCGATTGAGAGCGAGCGGGCCAAAACAATCTCGCGCACACGCGCGTAAATGCCGGGCTTCGCGCTCTCGGGTATCGACAGCGTGAGTCCCCGATGAAACGCGAAAAAGTCTTTGACGTTGAGTAGGCCGATGCAGAGCGCAACGCACCCCAGCGCAATCTGCAAGGGCCGAATGAATCCCAACAGCATAAAAATGTTGAGCCAAGCGGCCATGAAGGCAAAGTAGGCCAACCCGCTCACTAACACGAAAGTGCCCGCAATCGCCAAGATTCGCACGCGACTGCGTACGTTGACGAGAACGGACAATAAGAAGACTAAGACCCACATCGCGCAGGGATTGAAGCCGTCGACGAGGCCGACGATCAGCGTGAACAGCGGCATTCCCCAAGTGCGTAGCTTTACCACGCCGAAATAAGGCAAATCGATTTCCTCAGAAGGATCGTCGACGGCGGGCATATTTGCTTCTTCATCATTGAGCGAATCCGGCGGCGGTGGGGGCAAGTCGTCGTTCGCCGGCGGCGGTGCATCCCGCGGATCAGGCGACGCAAGTTGGAGCATTGTCCACAGTATTGCGAACGGGATCCTCGCATGCGCCACGGCGGCCAAATCGAACCTGAGAAACTGAACGCTGCTCTGATCGTTGATTGCAGGAGACGCCGCCTCGTAAATCGCTGCGATGCGTCGGCCGGATGTAGCGTCTGTTTGATAACCGACGAATAGTTGTCCTCCGGCTTCAATGACCGGCAGGCCGGTGACTTGTTTTCGATGACTCTTCGCGAGTTGCTCCATTCGTCGGCGAGCTTCCATATCTCCCACGACGTCGTAGATCTCTAAACGTAGAGCCGGACGTTGTTGGACTAAATCGTTCAGGAATCGCTTTGCGTCGCGGCAATGCGGGCATCCTTCACGGGCGTAGATGCGAACCGTCAGCATGTCGTTGAGCATGGAGCGATAGGCCTCATCGCTCGGAAATCCCACACGAAACTGATTGCCGACGGCCGTCCCGGGGAGGGTCGCTTGAGCGATCTGCTTCTGTTTTACGAGTCCCCAGTATTGACGCAGCGACTTTTCATCTGCGACGACGTCGTGGGTGATGATCTCCGTAGCTTTGCGTTCCGTGGAAAACCGCTTCGCTAGATCGACAGCTCGCCGACAAGCGTCGGAGTCGCTGCGGACGTAAATGTCAATGCGGCTGACCAATGGTTCCGCGGCCGTGAGGGGCGTCGTGACACAGATTGCCGCCGAGAGAAACAATGAGAAGCGCGAATCCAACATTCCGAGGTCCTTGGAGCAATATGCAAAGCGAGCGACGATCGTTCTCAGTCGCGAGCTACGAAGAAAGCAAATCATGAGCCGGCAGCCGACTCACGCCGCACACTGTCGCTTGCTCACATACTAAGCCGTTCAATGGGCCGATTCACGATAGGAATTGGGGCAGTGGAACGAACGCGATGGTAGCCCGGCACGCTTAGAGCGCGAGCGACTTCGCTCACGAGTGTGACGGTTACGTCGTTGACTCCCGAAGCATTTGGATCCTCATTGAAAGACTCGTCCGCAGTTCGGCACGTGGTTCGTATTGAACTACGCAGCACCTTAATTCGTAGAATAGATGGAGGAGCAGAAGGTGCGTCAGGGACGACCGGAGCGCTTCGCCGGACTTCGCCATCCGTCGGAGCGAAACGAGTGGTCGAGCGAGGAGGGAGAGGACGAATTCTAATAGATGTATCGGAAAGGGGGCCTCGCGGTCGAGGTTAGGCTTCGCACATACGCAGCCGTCGCGATGGCAAACGGGGCGGCATCCTGCCAACGGGGAAACAACGACCTAGACGCCCGTGAGGCCCGCAGAGAAGGATCGACGGGGTGACACTTGATGTTCGTCGCCCCGATTCGTTATAGGCGGCGCGCAAGCTTCTTTCGTTATTCGCTCGGCACTCGCCGAGGCATAGCCGCTAGGGCGCGGAACCAAGCAGCATTAAGAGTTCCGCAACGATTTTTGTGGAAGCCTCGGGCTCAAGGTAACTCCACCGCGATCGCCAAGTTTCGTAGCCCCCCAACTCATGTTGCTGCGGGGTCGGCAAATACCCGTTGTAGCCGTTGGCCAAGCCGACGACATAGGTCGGCCGAATTGGGCGGCGGCGTTTGAGTTCCAAGCCGACGTCCACAAACGCCTCACACGGATTAGCCAAAATGGCCAAGTCGCCGATTTGCAGCGCTTGGAGCTTTAACCTGACTTCGTAGGGCCAGTCCGCAAGCACGAGCGTTTCGCCGGCGTAGACATCGCGAACGACATTCGCGGGAGCGTGATCCGTCGTAGCTAAAATCGTTCTCGCTCGCTCGATTTCTTCCGCCGACGGTTTGCGAACTTTAAGCGTCAGCTCAGACTCTCGGGCTTGCAGTTTCGTCCGTTCGTAAAACTTCATGTTGCGGAATTCGTTTGCAGCCACGTCGACGAGACGGGCTGCGACCTTGCGCATTTGTACGAGCGGTTCGATGGCCGGCAAGCGATTGCGCACATCCACGTTGTTGATGTCGCCGCTGGTGCCGTTGGCGAGTAAGGCTACGAACGGAGAATTGTCGTCGTCGCCGACGAATCTCTCCCGAGCCTGCTTTGCGAATTCGCCGAAGTAGTCGGCCGAGAGCGCGCCGGCGGGGATGCCGCCGACATAGTGTAGGGAGTACACGCAATAGAGAGCCAGAGGCTTGCCGTCGGGCGTAACGGCCGCGAGCAACATGACATCCGGGTCGGTGGGGCCGGCCGGCTCCAAAAGGCCGGGATTGCCGACTCCGGGGTTCGTCCGTACTCGATCGTTCGTGCCGCCGAGCGGGCTCGTCGGAATCGTACCCGGTTTCATTTTCCAGCGACGATTGTGAACCTCCTCGGGCAGCTTGCCGACGCTCCAACCGATGCGCGCCGGTTGCAAGCGAGACGCCGCCAGCCGCACGGCCTCGACGATGCGCTCCGTCAAGAACTTATTGTAGGCGGGGTCGGCTCGAATCTGAGCCATGTCGATGACCGGCGCCGCGGTGTGCGTATGAGTCGCCGACATGAGCATGTGGGCGGCCGGAATGCCGGTGAGTTCGGCCGCTTTGCGCTTCGCATCGTCGAAGAGTTCGCGGGAAATCAGGCAACTATCGACGGTCATGAGCACGACGCGTCGGTCGCCGTCATCGACGATCAAGCAGCGAGCGTTGAGCGGGTCGTTGACCGATGTCGCCTTGCGGTCCGTGAAACTTCCCACCATCGAAACGGGTAAGCGAGTCGGCGTAATGTCGACGACGGATGTGCCGACTCGTAGCGATCCGTCGGCCGCGAATATCGACGTCGACAAGGCCGAAACGGCGGTGAAAGCCGGCAGAATTGCCGCCAACAGGAAGACTCGATTGCACATAGTCGCTATCCGAAAGTAAGTTTTGGCGGTTTCACTCAAAGCGACGTCGATCTCTCCGCTAAGCTTCTTTCGGCGGCAGGAATTGAAACGCGAATACGTCGGCATCGCGCAACGCGAAACGCAATCGCACGGTTTTGCCCGCGAACGGGGAAACGTCGCCGCCCGACTTCCATGTCACGCGGCGCTCCAAGGAATCGCCGAACAGAGGTGGGCAATCGTCGAGAGCGAAACCTGGGACGGCCTTCCCTTCCTCATTTTGGAGCTCGACGCGAACGTCTCCCGCCGCGGAAGAAGAGAAGTTGATCGCGAGGAAGTCGCCTTGAAAGCGAAGCGGCTTAGTGATCAATTCGCCCCCTTTCATCGGAGCGGCGACGGAGACGAATCCGTCCAATCGCAGCGTGTAACGCCGCAATTCGCTGCTCCTACCGGTCCAGTAGCTTTCCGTGGCGTACAGCGAGAGTTCGGGCGGGGCGTCTTGGAACGCCGATCGCGTTTCCACAAGATGCCACCCGATATATTGATGCCCGTAATTCCACGCGCCGGGACGTTCGATACCGGGACGCAGGAACGCTTCGTTCCAGCGTTTGAACGTAACGCCGTCACGTCCGGCCATGATTAGGCCTTCCGTAAGAGCCGTTCCGTAGCGCCCGTTCGCCTTCGAACGCAAACGGCGATGCTCCAATTCCGGCAACGCCTCCATCGAGGCGTTCCAGCCGCGATCGAGATAGCGCGTGGGAAAACCGATGAGAATGTGAGGTG
>JAEUIN010000350.1 GCA_016793115.1 Planctomycetaceae bacterium | reverse complement strand
GGAGCCGCGCACGTCAGTAAGCGGGTCGACAACGCGGCGTTGCGTCGCGATCCAACGGAAACGGCGCGCTCGTCGGTGCGCTAAAAAATGCGACGTCGGCCTGCCGGCTCGACCCGGTCGCTCACGATCCCGGCTCTGAAGTTGATCGTCGCTCGGCGTCAAACAGCGACCGGCGTCAAAGATTGCACGGTGTCAAAGATTGCACGGTGTCAAACGTCGGGCGGCGCGGCCCTCACCCGCCCCTGCCGCGTCGGCCTCTCCCAGGGGGAGAGGCGTTTTGAACCCTTCTCCCGCTGGGAGAAGGTGGCCGAAGGCCGGATGAGGGCCGCGCGGCGAAACGTTTGGTAGCGCGTCATTGACGACGTCGAAGCGCGAGCAGCCTCGGAGCCGCGCACGTCAGTAAGCGGGTCGACGTCGCGGCGTTGCGTCGTGATCCAACGGAAACGGCGCGCTCGTCGACTCGCGAAAAATCGCGACATCGGCCTGCTGCCTCGCCCCGCTTCCTCATGCTCGCGGCTCTGAGGTCGCGCGGCGCGGCGTCAAAAAAGTGCGCGTCATCAAACGTTGCGCGGCGCGGCCCTCACCCGCCGCTGCCGCGTCGGCCTCTCCCAGGGGGAGAGGCGATAAAAAAGCCTCCGGCGTTACGCCGGGGGGCAGATGTGTTGCAACGCCGCCCTTATCGGCGCGAGGCGACTTCCAGGCCGAGTTTCTTCATCTTCTTGTAGAGCGTCGTGCGGTTGATGCCCAGCGCGTCGGCCGTCGCGTTGCGGTTGTAGTTGTTTTCTTCGAGCGTTTTCAGAATGATCTGCCGCTCCGGCGAGGAGAGGGCCTGCTTCAGCGAGTGGGCGTGGGCCAAGGCGTCGAAGTCGATGTGGCCGGGGGCCAGAATGGCCTGCGGCAAGTCTTCGCTCCGCACCATGTCGCTCTTGCCGAGCAGCACGGCCCGCTCGATCACGTTTTGCAACTCGCGCACGTTGCCCGGCCAGCGATATCCGCGCAGCGCGTTGAGCGCGTCTTCCGTGAAGCCGTGGACCTTGCGTCCCGAGTCGTGGCAGGTGCGTTCGAGAAAGTGGGCGGCGAGCGTCGGAATGTCGCTCAAGCGTTCGCGCAGCGGCGGCATTTCCACGTTGATGACGTTCACGCGATAGTACAAGTCTTGGCGAAACTTGCCGACCGCGACGAGCTCTTCGAGCTTTTCATTCGTCGCCAGCACGACCCGTGAATCGACCTTGAACGTCTTCGAGCCGCCGACTTGCTCGAACTCTTGTTCTTGCAGCACGCGGAGCAGTTTAACCTGCAGGCCCGGCGTCGCGGTGCCGATTTCGTCGAGGAAGATCGTGCCGCCGTCGGCTTGCTTGAACTTGCCGATCTTGTCTTGCGTGGCGCCGGTGAACGCGCCGGCCACATGGCCGAACAGTTCGCTTTCGAGCAGCGTTTCGGGCAGCGCTCCGCAGGCGACCTCCACAAACGGCTTATCGCGCCGAGCGCTGCGGCGATGCACCGCGCGGGCCAGGAGCGATTTGCCCGTGCCGCTTTCGCCGGTGATTAGGATCGTGGCCTTGGTGTCGGCGACGCTTTCGACGATGTCGAAGATCTTCCGCATCTGCGGATCGCGGCCGACGATGTTTTCGAGCCCGAAGCGTAGGTCGAGCTGCTGCTTGAGATTGTTGTTTTCCTCGATGACGTGGCGCTGATTGAGCGCGCGCTCGAGCGAGAGTTGGAGTTCTTCGTCGATCAGCGGCTTGGTGAGCAGATCGAACGCGCCGGCGCGGATCGCTTCGACGGCCGTTTCGACCGTGCCGTAGCCGGTGAGCAGGATCACCGTGGTTTCGGGCTTCGCCTTGCGACACCAGGCGAGCACCTCGAAGCCGTCGCCGTCGGACAGTTGGATGTCGCAGAGGACGATTTCGTACGCCTTCTTCTCGATCGCGGCGATCGCCCCGCTACGGCTCGAGGCGACGTCGACGAGATAGCCTTGTTCGCGCAACCAGCCGGCCATCGATTCGAGAATGTGTTTGTCGTCGTCGACGAGCAGCAGGGAGGCGCGTTTCATGGCGATTTCGGCTTTGCGAAAGTGAGAATTGCGTTAGGTCGGCCCGGCGGACGGCGTCGCTCGGCGGCGACATGACCTGTCTCGCAATATCTACGTCATCGCCGAAACACGTCAAAAGAAAGGGGCGGAATGCCGAGCGCAGGCACGGCGCGACCGCTAGGAGCGTTATCGCCCGACACAACCCGTGGTTTACCTCCCCCCTAAATCGGCGATCCGCGGCTTGCCCAAATGCCTAATCGGAACTACCTTTCTTGTGGGCGGGGAGGTTTTTTGCGACCCAAACGACTGCGGTCGCCGTAGCAGAAAGAACCCCCCTCCGAATAATCGTTTTCCGCTAGAGGCAGCGGAAAGCGTTGGACTCGCTCGGGATGCGGCGAGCCGAAGTTGGCAGGAACACAAGCGAATATCGCACACCTAGTAGTGGTGTGAGTCGGCGAAGTCCCGACGGCCGAGGTGGCATGTCGATCCGTACACGGTTTGCAGGAAGGAATAACGAATGAGTATTCGTGTTTTGGTCGCCGACGATCATGAAGTCGTCCGCTCCGGCATGGTGAGCATGCTCGACGGCACCGATATCGAAATCGTCGGCCAAGCTTCGAGCGGCATGGAAACGGTCGAAATGGCCGACCGGTTGAAGCCGGATGTCGTGACGCTCGACATTCGCATGGAAAACGGCGACGGCTTGAGCGCTCTGGAGCAAATTCGCGCTAAGACGCCGGACGCCAAGGTGTTGATTCTCTCGACGTTCGATAACCCGACGTATGTCGCGCGGGCCCACGCGTTGGGCGCCAAGGAATACGTGTTGAAAGGTTCGTCGCGCGAGCAGTTGGTCGAAGCGATCCGCGCCGTGGCCGAAGGCCGCGAAACGCCTCGCCAAGGCCACATGTCGCGCATCGCCGGCCAAATGGCGACGCGTCAGAAGCAGCCCGACAGCGAGATCCCGCTCTCGCAGCGGGAAACGCAAGTGCTCCGCCACTTGGCGCTCGGCCTGAGCAACAAGGAAATCGCCCAGTCGCTGGAAATCAGCATCGAAACGGTGAAAGAACACGTGCAGCACTTGCTGCGCAAGATGGGCGTCAACGATCGGACCCAAGCGGCCGTCTGGGCAGTGCGCAAGGGGCTCGTCTAGAGCTTTCGGTCGGAGGACTGTGCGAGTCGCATCAGAGCCGCAGGGGCCGCCCCTGCGGCTCTTTTTTTGCTTAAAAACAGGGGACTTGGCGGATAGCTTTGCCATGCAAAGTTATCCGCCGCGCGTTCGCGTAGAGCCTCCGATCGAAAAGTTCGTCGGGAAATTAGCGGGCCCGCGGATGGGCGCGCTCGTACACGGCCTTGAGATTGGCCGTGCTGACGTGGGTATAGATTTGCGTGGTGATGAGGCTCTTGTGGCCTAAGAGCTCCTGCACGCTGCGGATATCGGCCCCGCGGTCGAGCAAGTGCGTGGCGAAGCTATGGCGGAGCGTGTGGGGCGAAGTGCGCCGATCGAGTCCGGTCTGCTTGAGATACTTCTCCAGCATCCGCGCGGTGCTCCGCACGCTGATGCCGGCCGGCTTGTTGCCTTTGTTGAGGAACAACGCTCCTTCCCAGCGCGCCGTCTGCGGCCAACGCAAGCGACGGGCCTTGCGATAGTCTTCGATCGCCTTAATCGCGAACGAGCCCAAATGCGCGTAGCGTTCCTTCTTTCCCTTACCGCGAATCCGCACGACGCCGCTCGCCAGGTCTAAGTCGGTGTCGAGGATGCCCACGAGCTCGCTGACGCGTAAGCCGGCGGAGTAGAGCGTTTCGAGCATGGCCCGATCGCGGCGGGCGCGCCAGGTTTGCCCCTGCGGCGCGCGGAGGAGCTTGTCGATGTCGGGCGTCGCCAAGAAGTGCGGCAGAGTGCGACTCTTCCGCGGATTGCGCAGCGGTTTGGCCGGGTTGCCGTCGGCCCAGCCTTCGCGCCGGCCGTAGCGAAAGAAGCTCCGCAGCGAGGCGAGCCGGCGGGCGATCGTCGCCTTCGAGAGCCCTTCCTCGTGCAGACCGGAGACGAAGCTCCGCAGATGGAGCGTCGTGATGTCGGCCGGGTCCGGGACGTCGCCGTAGGTCGCTTTCAGCGACTTCTCCAGCGCCTTGAGATCGACGCGGTAGCCGCGAAGCGTTTCCTCCGAGGCGTTGCGTTCGACGCGCAAGTAGTCGAGAAACCGTTCTCGGGCCGCGCCCAGCGACGTTTCTTCCGGCGGTGCTTCGTCGTGCGTGAGAGCCATCGGCGCCGGCAATTGCGAACCGCGGCGGATCTAGAACAACTCTTCGTTTGTATCCGCGCCCGAGTCCGTGATCAACGGCACGTCTTTGAAACGATGCGTGCCGGAGTGCTTCGTCTTGGCCGGTTCTTGGCGAACCTTCTGGCTCAACACGGCGGCGTCGTACCAGCTGAAACTCAATTCCGGGTTCGAGGCGAAGCGGCCGAGCACGCGGAGGACTTCGGCTTTGTGCGCGTCGTCGAAGAGGAACACATAGCGTTCCTCTCCCTTCACCAAAGCCAGCACGTTGATGTCTTCAGACACGTTTGAGGCTCCTCCGTGATCGAACCGCAAGCGACTTTACGAAGTCGTGCGAAAGAACTGCCGGCGTAGGTGTTTGTCCGGCAGTCGGCCGCCGTAAGGGTTATCGGCCGGTAGGCCAGCGCCACACTACTCGCGTTTGTCCGGCGCCGCCGCGAGCGGTGAGCATTTCCGCGATGTGCATGTGACAACTAAATCGAATGAAATCATCGCTACGTTGCAGATAAGACTGCCAACCGCCAAATCTTGCCTCGTCGCGAAAGTAAACGTACGACTGCAGTGCCGACGTTACTTGCGCATCAGTGCCGTGATAGAGCCGCACGTGCTTCAAGACGGGCAAGTCGCTCGGCCGATACGGCGGCCGCGCTGCGCAAGGCTGCGGCGGAGTGAAGCCGCGCGGATCAGGCCAATCCGGCGGCAAGCCCGTGATTTGGTCCCCGCCGCCGTCGGCCACGCCGGCCGCGATCGGTTCCGCCTGCAGCGGATTCGTCGATTCGCCGGTCGCTGCGTCGACAAGTCGTACGCCGTCACGACGGCGAGCTTCTTCTTCGAGTTCGCGCGGCTGCGGCGGATCGGCCTGCGGCGGCGTGGGGAGCAAATCCGGGCTCGGCATCGGCGGCGTCTGCGTTTTTAGCTGCTCGCGCGCAAGCGCCCGTTCGGCTTCGAAAATGAGGGCGTCGGGAATGTCTTCTTCTTCCGTGGTTCCCCAAGGCAAACCATAGCCGGCGGGAATCGGATGATAGCCGGCGTTGGCGGCATACCATTCGACGTCGAGGCCGACGCGCGGCGGATAATACGGCGTGTAGTCGGTCACGGCGCCGACGACGACGGCGTCGACTTGCAGCAACTGTGCCAAGCGGCGCGCATCGGTCGGGCCGTTCGCTCCGCTAAACGTGATGCGGTTTTGCTGCATCACTGCTTCGACGACGCCGACCGGGACGACTTCAAATCCCGGCACGACTTGCAACTCGGCCGCATAGGCCAAGGCGAACTGACGACCGTCGACGCTCGGCTCCGCGCTTTGGTTGAAGAACGGCGCGACCGCGACTTTCGTGAGTTGCGGAAACGGATTGAACACCGTCGGTTGGCGCGAGACTTCCGGCAAATAGCTGCAGCCGCCTAAGATCAATAGGCAGAGCACGATCACCAGGTTGCGGAGGGTGAAAGGAAGCATCCGCGGGCCGAGTTTGACGATGCGCGTAGCGTGGTCGTTAAAGACGATACGGCTTCGTTTATCGGCGCGACCGGCAAGGTTTCTCCAGCTAATCCGGTCGGGCCCGTTGCCGGCAATGCAAGGGCGGCGAGAACGGCGTCAGACAAGGTCGCGGAAACTCGTAACGCCGACTGTTTCGCGGCACATGAACGGCTCGCCGTAACGCTTGCCGATCGACCATCCCCAATATTCGGCCTGGGTCCGGAACTGGTCGAGCAACGTCGGCGCGTCGGTCGAGCGGCCGGTGATGAATTGGCTTTCGTAGCAGCGAATAGCGGCGATCTTTCGCTCCCAATACGGTGTGATATCAAGGACAAACGCCGGCTTTTCCACCACGCGGAGATGGATGCAGTTGTAGTTGAAGATGCGTTCCGGAAAGAACGGCGTCCCCGGCAAATCGGTCTTCGTGAGCTTTGCCCAGAATTTCGCGGCGTCGATGAGTTCCACCGCGGCGACGTGGTCAGGATGCGCGTCGACCCAGTAGGGAGCGAACAGCCAACGCGGACGCAACTCACGAATCTTTCCCGCGAGCGCCGCCCGCGCTTCGAGCGTGTGCTCGAGCTTGCGATTCGGCAGCCCCAGATTGCCGCGCCAATCGACGCCCAGAATGGCAGTGGCCGCGGCCGTCTCGCGAGCGCGAATCTCCGGGCTGCCGTGCGGCGTCGGTTCGCCGTTGGTCAGATCAAGGATGCCGACGCTCAGGCCGTCGGCCTTGAATTTGAGAATCGCACCGGCCATGCCGAGTTCGGCGTCGTCGGGATGAGGAGCGACGACGAGTGCGTCGAGAGCCATCGGCGGCCTTTGTATTTAAATGGAAGTGATAAAACCAAGCTTCAACAATCATTGCCGGCATCGTCGGCGAGATCAACTGCCCTAGGCGCGCGGAGCGACTTCTGCAACATTCCCGCACCGAAACCATTTCTCCTTCGACATCCGGTCGGTTCTGGGCGGAACGTCACGTGTCACCGCAAAATCTGCAACGGCTCGGCTGCTCGCCATGCAACGTCGCGACGTTGTTGTCGGCCTTGGCGTGCGCGACGATCGTTGCGACCACGACAGGTTGCCAAAACTTCAACCTTCGCGGCGACGGCTTTCGGGAAACCTTCAACGACACGGCCGGATACAAACGGCCGAAGGAACCGACGTCGCCCATTTCCGGTTTTTCGACCAAGGCTCGCCAAATCGAGAGCGACCTGGGCGTTCGCTAATCGCGACGCCGTCTCTAAGCCTTCGTGTCGTCCCGATCTTTGCTGCGCGGCGGTATTCGCGGCACCTGTCGGCACCTTTCCGCAAGCCGGTACGCGCCTCTTGGGCCGTTCTCCCGAATAATCGTTATTCGCGGCCAAATTGCCGCCGGTTCAGTTGGAAAACGGCGCAAAAGCTGCGGCCTAACTCTTCAAAGCCGCACTTGCGGTAGTTACAAATAATCAGTCTGGGAAGTCCATGCCGACACGGTAATTCCGGTAATCCGACTCCCCTGCTCCCCCTCGTCACGTATCCCCTCGCGCGCGAGCCGACGTATGCCCGATTTCGATTTCTTGTCTGAAGCTGAAAACTCCAAGGGTTCCGAGCCCGTCGCCGCCGACAAGAATTCTGCCGCGAAGCCGGCCGACGATCAATTCAACTTCGACTTCTTGAGCGGCGACGCACCGGCCGCCGCGGAAAGTGAACCGACATTCGCCTCCGCAGAGCCGAGCGACGCGAATCCCGCCGACTCCGAACCGACGGAGACGGTCAAGGCCGCAGGCGATGCGGCGCTCGATTTCGACTTCCTAGCCGACGCGTCGCCGGGCGCTCACGGATCCGCGCAACCCACGGCGGATGATCCCGTGGCCGATGCGCTAAGCGAACTCGATATGGAGGCCGCGGCCGCCGTGGATTTCTCGCCGACTCCGGAAATGACGGCCGATACCACGGCGGCGTTGAGCGATGATCCGTTCTCGCAAATCAGCGAAGAAACGCCGGCGTCGATGCCTACGGGCGACGACGTCGACTTGCCGTCGCAGCCGCTCGAAACCGCGTCCGACACCTTGGAGCCTTGGCCGGAGAGTTTTGAAGTCGCTGCGACGCCCACTGAAGAGCCGGCCGCCGAGTTGCCCGAAGTGGTCGAGCACGCCCGAACAGATCCGGCGGAAATCGCCGCCATCGTCGGCGGTGCGATGGGCGTGGCTCTCGTTGCGCCGCACGAAGTCGTTCCAGTCGAGCAACCGTGGGAGCCGCCGGTGATCGCGGAAGAACCGCTTCCCGCCGCTCCTGATACGAGCGACCCGGCGTATCCGGCGTTCGAAAGCCTGACGCATCACGTTCGTCAGGCCTCGCTCCTCGGCTCGATTGAAGCCGTGCTTGGTTGGGACGAACGCTGCATGATGCCGGCCGCCGGGACCGACAACCGAGCCGAACAAATCACGCTGCTGTCCGGCCTCGTCCATGAGCGCCTCACCGATCCTCGTATCGGCGACTGGTTGGCTCGACTTAACGAGAGCCCGCTGGCCGCTGATCCGCACGGCGAGGCCGGCGCGACGATCCGTCAGATTCGTCGCCAATATGAAAAGCGCAGCAAATTGCCGAAGACGCTGGTCGAGGAATTGGCGCACACGGCCGTCGTCGGTCAAGCGGCCTGGCAAGAAGCGCGTAAGAACAACGACTTCGCGTCGTTTGCTCCCGTTTTGGAGAAAATGGTTCGCCTCAAGTGCGAACAGGCCGACGCCCTTGGTTTCGCCGAGACTCGCTACGACGCCTTGCTCGATGAATTTGAACCGGGCGAATTGACGTCGCGCGTGACGAAGGTGCTCGGGGCCTTGCGAGACGAACTCGTCCCGCTGGTCGCGCAAATTCGCGACGGCGGCCGCTCTCCGCGCCTGGAGATTCTGGAACGCTCCTATCCGGTCGAAATGCAGCGGGCTTTCGGTCGCCATGCGGCCGAACGAATCGGTTTCGATTTCACCCGCGGGCGGCTCGACGTGACGGCGCATCCGTTCTGCACCGGCCTCGGCCCGAACGATTGCCGCATCACCACTCGCTACGACGAAAACTACTTCAATTCCGGCTTCTTCGGCATTTTGCACGAAGCCGGTCACGGGATTTACGACCAAGGTCTCCGCGCCGACCAATATGGCTTGCCCCTTGGGGAAGCGGTGTCGATGGGCATCCACGAATCGCAGTCGCGGATGTGGGAAATCATGGTCGGCCGCGGCTTGCCCTTTTGGCGACATTTCTACGGTTCGGCTCGACGCACCTTCGGCCAAGCGCTCGCGGGAGTCACGCTCGGCGACTTCTATTTCGCCGTGAACGACGTTCGTTCGTCGTTGATTCGCGTCGAGGCCGACGAGTTCACTTACAATCTACATATTTTGATTCGCTTCGAACTTGAGCAAGCGCTCATCTCGGGCGAGCTTCAAGTCGCCGATTTGCCGGCGGCCTGGAATCAAAAGTATCGCGACTACTTGGGGCTGGAAGTCCCCAATGACGCCGACGGTGTGCTCCAGGATATTCACTGGAGCGCCGGTCTCTTCGGTTACTTCCCCACTTACTCGCTCGGTAATCTGTACGCCGCTCAGTTCTATGAGCAGGCCGACAAAGACCTCGGCGGACTCGACGCGCAATTCGAGCGCGGCGACTTTCAGTACCTAAAGAGGTGGTTGCAGGTCAACATTCACCGCCACGGGCAGCGTTACACCGCGGCGGAATTGGTGCGGCGGATCACGGGCCGCGAATTGTCGCACGAGCCGCTCATCGCTCATCTGCGCCGTAAGTACGAACTGCTCTATAGCCCCGAGGCTGAGACGTTCGTCGAACTCGACGTGCCGGACGTCGACGCCGGCGCGGTCGAAGAGGTGGAAGGAATCGCCGGCGGAGTCGCAATGCACGACGTCGGCGACGTCGGCGGCTACGCTCTGACGGCGACGCCCGGCTTCGACGGCATGGCCGTAGGGGGCGGAACCGCCGTCGAAGGCGGTACGTTCGCCCCGGCGCGAATTCGTCCGCGCCCGAAATCGTCGCCTTGGGCGATGGTCATCGTCTTCGGTGGGATCGTCGGCGGCGGCGTGATCGGCATCGCTCTCGGTCTTTGGATCCTCATGTGGTGGAAGGGGCCGGAGCAGGGGGATGTGCTCAAGATCCGCGATAAGCTGCCGGCTTGGATGGTGCCCGGCGAAGTGACTGAAGAGCCGGCTCCGACCACTTCGAATGATTCCACGGACTCAGGGGAATCATCGACGACGCCGGGAGTCGCGCCGTAGCATTGTCCCGGCGAAGGCGCTGCAGAAGTTCGGCTCCTTCGTATCTCCTTCGCCCCCAGTCGACCAAGGAAGGACCCTTGCCGCTCCGATGATGCTCCCTGCCACGGCGACAAACGACCTGACGCTGCTTTCGGCCGTTGATCTGGCCGCGGCGATTCGCGCCGGCGCGGTGTCGGCCGTCGAAGCGACCGATGCATATCTCGGGCGCATCGACCAACTCAATCCACGGTTGAACGCCGTGGTAGTCTCGCTCGCCGACGAAGCTCGCGCGACGGCCCGCCGTGTCGACGAAGCCCGCTCGCGCGGCGAGCGCTTGGGCCCGCTCGCCGGCGTGCCGATCACCGTTAAAGACTCGTTCGACGTTCTTGGCACGCCGTCGACGCTCGGGCTCGCGAGCCGCAAACTCATTAGGCCGAGCGAAGAAGGCCCGATCGTTCGCCAACTCCGCGCCGCCGGCGCGGTGATCGTAGGCAAAACGAATGTGCCGATGATCATGCTCAGTTCCGACACCGATAATCGGGTCTATGGCTTGACGCGCCATCCCGAACGCGACGATCGCGGACCGGGCGGGAGCAGCGGAGGCGAGGGGGCGGCGGTCGCCGCGCGGCTTTCCGCAATGGGATTGGGGAGCGATCTTCTCGGCAGCATTCGCCAGCCGGCGCACGCCTGCGGCATTCACGGATTCAAGCCGACGATGCCGCGGTTTTCAATGGTCGGCGCGAGCAATTGCCTCGGCGGTATGGAAGCGATCGTCGCTCAGCCCGGACCGATGGCGCGGCACATGTGCGACGTCCGTGCTTTTCTGGATGTGCTCGTGCATACGGCCGAGCCGTCCTATCACGAGATCGACCATCATGGCAACGATCCCTATGCGATTCCGTCCACCTGGCGAGATCCGGCCCAAGTCGATCCGCGTAAACTGCGCGTCGGGATTTGGGAAAGCGATCCCATGTTCGCGCCGTCGCCGGCGGTAAGTCGCGTCGTCCGCCGTTCCGCGGAAATCTTGCGCGATCGCGGAGCCGAAGTCGTCGAATACCAGCCGCCGGAATCGGAACGGGCGTGGCGACTGTGCCTCGCGCTCATTTCCGCGAGCGGTGCCGCTAATGTCCGCGGTATGCTCGGCGGCGAACGCCCCACTGCGGGCGTCGCGCGCAGCCTGCAAGTTTGGGGCATGCCGGCTTGGCAACGTGCTACGCTCGCTCAAGCCATGGATTGGCTAGGCCAACCTTGGCGCGCCAAACTCGTGCGCTGGTGCCGAGGCGGCAGCGCCGCCGACTACTGGCGTCTCGTCCAAGAGCGCAAAGACTACGTCCGTATGATGACCGCCGATCTGCATCGCCGGCGGATCGACGCGATCATCACGCCGCCGAACGGCTTGCCCGCGCTACCGCATCGCACCGCCAATGATATCCTGCCGGCCTGCGTGTTCGCCTTTGTTCCGAGCCTCTTGGGGCTGCCGGCCGGCACGGTCGCCGCCTCGCGCGTTCGTCCGGGTGAAGATCGCGATCGCGGACCGGCCCGTGAACTCGTCGCCGCCACAGCTCGGCGAGTCGACGAAGGGAGCGTCGGCTTGCCGGTCGGCGTGCAAGTCGCCTCACGACTTTGGCGGGACGACGTCGCGCTGGCGATCATGCAGATCCTGGAGTCGGAATTCGCGACGGAACAAGATTATCCGCTGAAAATAGCCGGTCGCTGATCGGGCGGGGCGGGCGTCTCATTGCCCGCCGGCTTGTTGAATGTTAATCTCAATAGCCCTGAGACGACCCCGCCGGCGATTCCCTTTTCCGCTCCGCCGTGTGCTCGGAGGGGCTTTGCCGACAGTCCACCGCAGTTGATCGCCCCAACTCCCGGCATTCCGCTCATGCACGATCTGATACCTCTGGCTCAAATGTCGTCCGGCACGCGCGGCTCCGTGGGGGCCGTGTTAGGCCTGCCCGACTCGGTGCATCGACTCAAAGAGCTGGGACTCAGCGAAGGGGCCGAAGTCGAGATGATTCAGAGCGGTAGTCCTTGTATCGTTCGCCTTTCGGGCCACAAGCTTTGCTTTCGGGCCGACGAACTTCTCTCCGTTCTCGTTCGTCCGCGTGGTGTCGGGGCGGCGGGATGAGCACGTTGAACGACTTGAAAGTCGGCGCACGAGCGCGGGTCGAAGCGATCGACGGCGCCGATGAGGTGTCGCTGCGTTTGCTCGAAATGGGGGTCACGCCGGGCGTCGAGGTCCGCTTGCTCGGCACCGCGCCGCTGGGCGATCCGCTGGAATTCGAGCTCCGCGGCTATCGCCTCAGCATTCGCAAGAGCGAAGCGGCGCGCATTTCCGTCGTCCTCCTCTGAGCTGCGCCCGAGTTTTGCATGACCGTACCCGCCGCGTCCAAACATCTCACCATTGCTCTAGTCGGAAATCCGAACACCGGCAAATCGACCCTCTTCTCCGCGCTCGCCGGCGTACGGCAGCAAGTGGGCAACTATCCGGGCGTGACGGTCGAGAAAAAGGTCGGTCGCTTCTCGCACGCCGGCGTCGCGCTCGCCTTGGTCGATCTTCCGGGCACGTATAGTCTCGCGCCCCGTTCCCCCGATGAAATGGTCGCCGTCGACGTGCTGCTCGGCCGCACCGACGCCGAACATAAGCCCGACGCCGTGCTCTGCATCGTCGACGCCGGCAATCTGGAGCGCAATCTTTACCTCGTCAGTCAGGTTCTCGAACTCGGCCTACCGACGATCGTCGCGCTCAATATGATCGACGTCGCCGCGGCCCGCGGGGTCTCGATCGATTCGGCCGAGCTTGCTCGGCGTCTCGGCGTGCCCGTCGTCGAAGTGCAGGCTCATCGCGGCGTCGGGCTCGACAAGCTCAAAGCGGTGCTCACGACGGCCGTCGATCCGCCCCCCGCCGGTTCGCACAATCCCTTCAGCGCAGAATTTCAAAACGAAGTCGAGCGGCTGCTTCAAGTTTGCCGTCGCGAGAACGCGGACGGCGCGATGCCGCGCTATCTCGCCGAGCGTCTGCTGCTTGACACCTCCGGCTATCTGCTCGATCGCCTCGCGCCGGCCAATCCCGCGGAACTGCGAACCTCGCTCGACGAAGCCCGCGGCCGGCTCGCGAAACTCGGCCAACCGGTTCCGGCCGTCGAAGCGATGGCCCGCTACGGCTGGGTCGGCCGGCTGCTTGAGGGCGTCGTCCGACGCGAAGATCGCCGCGTCGATACGGTCACGGATCGCATCGACCGGGTGTTGACGCACCGCGTGTGGGGCACGCTGATCTTCGCGGCGCTGATGATCGTGGTCTTTCAGGCCGTCTTCAGTTGGGCCGTGCCGGTGATGGACCTGATCGATTCCGGAGTCGGCGTCGTTTCCGATAACGTCGGCGGTCTTCTGGACGACGGGGCGCTGCGCAGCTTGCTTGTCGACGGCGTCCTCGGCGGCGTCGGCGGCGTCATTATCTTCCTACCGCAGATTCTCGTGCTGTTTCTGTTCATCGCCGTGCTCGAAGACTGCGGCTATATGGCCCGCGCCGCCTATCTCATGGATAAGCTCATGGTCCGCGTCGGGCTGAGCGGCAAGTCCTTCATTCCGCTGCTTTCGTCATTTGCCTGTGCGATTCCCGGCGTCATGGCCACGCGCGTGATTGAGAATCGCCGCGATCGGCTGACGACTATGCTTATTGCACCGCTGATGAGTTGCAGCGCCCGCTTGCCGGTCTACACGCTCATGATCGCCGCGTTCATCCCGGCCGCTTCGGTGCTCGGCGTGTTCAATCTGCACGGCGTCGTGATGTTCGCGATGTATCTCGTCGGCATCCTGACGGCCGTCGCCGTCGCCTTCACGCTGAAACGCACTTTGCTCCGCGGCCCGACGCCGCCGTTCGTGCTTGAACTGCCGTCGTACAAGATGCCGTCGCCGCGGACCGTGTTGTTTCGCATGCTCGATCGAGGCTGGGCCTTCCTGAAGAACGCCGGAACGTTGATCGTCGCCGTTTCGATCTTGGTCTGGGCCTTGTTGTATTACCCGCACGATGCGGCGACCGTGGAAGCGCCCTATGCCGCCGAACGTGAAACGCTTGAAGCGCGGCTCGCCGCAGCCCCGGCCGACTCCAAAGAGCAAGCGGCGGCCGCCGCCGAACTCGAGGCGCTGCAACTTCATATCGACGGCGCCTATCAACGGCAGAGCTATCTTGGCCGGATGGGCCACGCCATCGAGCCGCTCGTTCGGCCGCTCGGCTGGGACTGGAAAATCGGCGCCGCCGCGATCGCCTCGTTCCCGGCCCGCGAGGTCGTCGTCGCCACGCTCGGCATCTTGTACGACGTCGGTCAGGTCGACGTCGAAGACGCCGAACAGCGCACGCGCCTTCAAACCGCGCTCGACAACGCCACCTGGGCCGGCACCGATCGCAAGGTGTTCGGTATCCCCACGGCGCTGTCGATTATGGTCTTCTTCGCTCTCTGCGCGCAATGTGCTGCGACATTGGCCGTTATCAAACGCGAGACCAATTCCTGGCGGTGGCCGATTTTCACTTTTACCTACATGACCGCGCTGGCGTACGTCGCCGCGCTCGTTACCTATCAGGTTTCTAGCCTGCTCATCGACTGACGCGTAGAATGCCGCAATGAACCCGGCCGCTCAAAACATCGTCGTCGCCCTGATCGTCGCCGCCGCGGCTTCCTATGTGCTGAGAGCATTCCTCGGCTTCTGGAAAGCCTTCCGCGCGGGTGCCGGCGGCGAGATGGCATGCGGTTCGTGCGGTAAGTGCGAAGCGTCGAGCAAGAACGCCGTCACGATCGACTTCACGCGTCCCACCTAACATCGACTCCGCAGCGTCGATTCCGTGGGAACCTCGTTCCGCCTGTCTACGAAAAAAGCGGCGACCCTTTCGAGTCGCCGCTTACCGCTGATTGGCCTTCGTTCGAACTTGCGCCCCGGCTAGCGAGCCGAAGCCGTTGCGGGAGCATTGATTTGGGCGTAGGCCGAAAGCTCGCCCTTCACGTCGTCGCCTAAGTCCGTTGCGATTTCGATCCGGTAGTTCACGTTGCCTGGCTGATTACCGGCGGTAAACGTCACCGGCACCAAGTGGACGGTCTTCGCCGTGTCGCCGGTCTTGAACTCGAAGCAGCTATCCGACGCTTGCACGCCGATGATCTTAAACGGCTTTTTCCCCTGCACCACGATCTGCTTCGTCACCTTCTGGCCCGGCTGCACGATGCCGAGAAACAGCGAACCCGGGCTTACTACGAGCGGCGCCGAGATTTTGCCCTCCACGTCGATCGGCAATTCCGGAGCTCGCGCGTCGGTCGTTTGCAGCAGGATCTGTTCGCGAAGGAAGCCGGCCGGCGCACCGGGTTTAAGGCGAGCGTTGAGCAAATAGCGAACTTGGCCGTTGGCGCGGCTCAATTCCGTAACGTCCCCTTCAATGAATTGGCTGCCGCTGCGCACTCCGGTGATTTTCCAATCGCTGCGGCCCGCGTAGCTCACTTCCATTTGGCGCTCGACCGTTTGGCCCGGATCGACAGTGCCGAAATCGACCCCCGTCGGGCTCAGCACGATATCGCTGCGTATGTAGCCCGACACCTGCAGCTGAACTTCGGCGTAGTATGGCTTGTCGAACACCACGGTCAGCGTCGCGCTGCGTTGGCCGCGGAACGTGTCGGTATTGAAATGCGCTACGATCGACGCTTCGTCGTACGTCTTCAGCGTGTCTTGAGTGACGCGCGGCGTCGTACAGCCGCAACTCGATCGCACTGAGGCGATGTGCAAATCTTCGACGTACGGATTGTGGAAGGTGAAGTGATGCTCCACCTTGGAGCCCGCCGCGACCTTACCGAAGTCGTGCCGAGTACCGTCGAACATTTTCAGGGCCCAATCTTCGGCTTGCGCGACGGACGCAACCGTGGGCAAGAGTATGCCCAAACAACAAGCGACGATGCGAAACACGGAGACCTCCACAAAATCAAAGGGACGAGGGATCAGCAGCAGCCGTCAAGTCGAAGGCGTCCTGCCTGTCGCGCCGCGAAGTTCCCTTCCCGACGCCGTTCCGTCCCGGGTGCCGTCCACGGGTGGAGGCGGATTGAAGCAAGTGTCGAGAGCTATGTCTGCCCCAGTCGCAGGGGCGAACAACGCTCGCGGTCGCTCCACCGCATTTCCTTCCCGTTCCATCGGAGCAAATCTCGTGCGAACTCCAGCGGGCCGACGCGCGGCCGCCTTTCGCTCATACCAACTATTATCCCGTTTACGTTCAGAAACGACAAAGCGAATTCACCACCTACGATCGTCCATGTTTTCGGGTTCGATTCTCTTTTCGCCGCCCGCACGACTTGCCACGCCGACCTTTACCCGGTCCGTAAATAGGCAGACTGGGCGATATGTGCCGCCGATCACTGTTTCCGGCTCGCATTTTCCCCGCTAAACTAAACGCAGTTCGATACCCGCCTGTTACGGCCGGCATCTCAGTTTTGCCGCGCCCTCTCCCAGATACCCCCGCCGGAGGATAGTGGCATGCATTTTTGCCGCCGTTTCCGACTTGTTTGCGAGCGACTTGCTCGTGTTGCTTTGATCGGCATTTTCGCCGTCGGTTCTCTCGCCGCCGGCATCGCTCGCGGGCAGGCCCCTGCCTCAAACCCGTTCGGCGACATCGGTAAGAACAAGATTCTGACGGAGTTTCACTCCACTCCCGGTGTGGAAATCGAGTGGTTGAATACGGGGCGCAAGCTCACGCCGCAGGAACTCCGCGGCAAGTTCATCCTCCTCGATTTCTGGACCTACTGCTGCATCAACTGCATGCATATCCTGCCGGAATTAAAGAAGCTCGAACGCGCGTATCCAAACGAGTTGGTCGTCATCGGCGTCCATTCCGCGAAGTTCGAAAACGAACGCGATTCCAAGAACATCGGCGAGGCGATTCTGCGCTACGAAATCGAGCACCCGGTCGCCAACGACGACAAGATGGCGATCTGGAACGAATTCTATATCAGTAGTTGGCCGTCGCTCGTCTTGATCGACCCCGATGGTCGGATCGTGGGCCGCCATAGCGGTGAATTCACGTTTGAGCAATTGAACCCGCTGATGTCAAAAGCGGTCGCCTATTACAAAGGGGCGGGCAAGCTCGATCCGAAGCCGCTGAATTTTCAGCTCGAAGCGACGAAGCAAAGGGACACGCCGCTGCGGTTCCCCGGCAAAGTCTTGGCCGATGAGAAAGGGAAGCGATTGTTCATTGCCGACAGCAATCACAATCGTATCGTGGTCGCCGGCGTCGACGGAAAACTGATCGACGTGATCGGCAACGGGGCAATTGGGTTCGCCGGCGGCGATTATGCGAAAGCGACCTTCAATCATCCGCAAGGCATGGCCTTGGTCGGTGATGTGCTCTACGTCGCCGACACGGAGAACCACATGCTCCGGAAAGTCGATCTTCAAAAGAAGTTCGTCACGGTCGTCGCCGGCACGGGCGTACAGGGCCGGAACCCTTGGCCGGGCGTGACTCCGACGGCGACGTCGTTGCCGCGGCGTTTCGTCGGTAAGCCCCGCTTGACGGAACTCAACAGCCCATGGGATCTGTGGGTGCATGAACAAGACTTGTACATCGCCATGGCCGGTCCGCATCAGATATGGAAGATGCCGCTCTCGGAGGCGGAAATCGGTCCCTTCGCCGGCAACGGTCGTGAAGACATCGTCGACGGCGGCCACCTGCCGCGCGAACCCTACGGGGAAGGCGTCTCGTCGTTCGCCCAGCCAAGCGGGCTCGCAAGCGACGGTAACGTGCTGTTCGTCGCCGACAGCGAAGGAAGCTCGATCCGCTCCGTGCCGTTCAACCCCCGCGACTCCGTGACGACGCCGCTCGGCACGGCGAGCCTTGCCCAGGGGCGGCTCTTCGACTTCGGCGATCGCGACGGCCCGCTTTCGGCGGCGAAGTTGCAACATCCGCTGGCGGTCGCTTATCGCGACGGCGTCGTTTACATCGCCGATACGTACAACAATAAAGTTAAGGCGGCCGATTTAAAACAGAGCACGATTATAACGATCGCCGGGAAGCGCGAGCCGGGCCTCGCCGACGACCCCGCGCAGTTCGACGAACCGGCCGGACTCAGCCTCGCAGGCGACGTGCTCTACGTGGCCGACACGAACAATCACGCGATCCGTGCGATCGATCTCAAGAGCGGCAACAAAGTGACCACGCTCAAGATCGAAGGTCTCGCGCCGCCGCCGAAAGTGAAATAGGCCGGCCAAAAAAGAGCGTGGAATTCGGATGCTCGTTTCGCTACCGTGCGGGGTGCGGAATTTATAAGACGCGGCGGGCGCAGCGAGACCCTGCGGCGCACCGCCGTACATGCGCAAACCGCGCAGCTATTTCGCCGATAGATGCGCAGATTTAAGTAAGACAATAGGGGTGCGCAACTATCGGCCGAATTGATGCGCACCGACCGGACAAGTTCTTAGCCCTTTTTCGTCGCCGCTCCGACATGCCGACCAACGCCGAAATCGCCGACGCCTTCGACCAGATCGCCGATCTCTTGGAGTTCCAGGGAGCCAATCCTTTTCGCGTTCGCGCCTATCGCAACGGTGCGCGAGCCGTGTCGCTGTTGTCGGAATCGCTGGCATCGATCGTCGCCGATCCCGATCGAAGCTTGAAGTCGATCGAAGGTATCGGCGACGATTTGGCCGCGAAAATTACGACCCTCGTCACGACCGGCTCGCTGCCGATGCTCGTCGAGTTGCAGGCCCAAGTGCCGCACTCCGTTTTGGCGCTGCTGCGCGTCGCCGGGCTCGGCCCGAAAAAGGCGGCCGCGCTCTACAAGGAACTCGGCATCACCTCGCTCGACGATTTGAAGAAAGCCTGTGAAGAGCACAAAGTGCAAGCGTTGAAAGGCTTCGGCAAGAAAACGGAAGAAACGATCCTGGCCGGTTTAGCCCTCGCCGCAACGGCCGAGGCCCGCACTCTCTGGGCCGAAGCCGATGATTTTGTGCAGGCGATTCTCGAACAGTTAAAGTCGGCATCGGGCGTCGAACGACTGGCTGCGGCGGGATCGTACCGACGCGGCAAGGAAACGGTCGGCGATCTCGATTTCCTTGTTACCGCGGCGGACGCGGAACCCGTCATGGACCGACTTGAGCACTTCGGCGCGGTGTCGACGATACTCGCTCGCGGCGATACGAAAATGTCGGTCCGGCTGCGCAACGGCATGCAAGTCGATCTGCGCGTCGTGCCCGCCGAGTCGTTCGGCGCGGCGCTGCAATACTTTACCGGTTCGAAAGAGCACAACGTCGTGCTGCGCGGCCGCGCAAAAGACTTGGGGCTCAAGCTCAATGAATACGGCGTCTTCCGCGGCGAGGAACTCGTCGCCGGACGGACGGAGGAGGATGTTTACCGCGCGCTCGATTTGCCGTGGTTTCCGCCGGAATTGCGCGAGGCTCGACAGGAATTCAATTGGGCGGCGGCGGGAGAACTGCCGAAGCTCTTGGAGCTCGCGGACCTCGTCGGCGATTTGCACATGCATACGACGGCCACCGACGGCCAAGCGTCGCTCGAAGAAATGATCGAAGCCGCGCAAGCCCGCGGGCTCAAGTACATCGCCGTCACGGATCACTCGAAGCGCGTGTCGATGGCCAACGGCCTCGACGGTGCGCGGGCCCGCGAGCAGTGGGACGAAATCGATCGCTGGAATGCCAAGCTCAAGGGCTTTCGAGTGCTCAAGGGAATCGAATGCGACATTCTCGAAAAGGGCGGGATGGATCTTCCCGACGACGTGTTAGCGGAGGCCGATTGGGTCGTCGCCAGCGTTCACTATGGGCAGAACCAGCCGCGCGAACAAATCACGGCGCGCATCATCGGCGCATTGGAGAATCCGCACGTCTCCGCGATCGCTCACCCGACGGGCCGGCTGATCAATCGCCGCAAGCCTTACGATGTCGATCTCGAGGCGGTGTTCACGGCCGCCAAACGCGAAAGGAAGTTTCTGGAACTGAACGCCAATCCGTGGCGACTCGACCTCGACGACGTCGCCTGCGCCGCGGCCAAGGCGCACGGAATTCCGATCGTGATCTCGACCGATGCTCACAGCATCGCCGATCTAAGCAAGATGCGCTACGGCGTGCTGCAAGCTCGTCGCGCCGGGCTCACGAAAGCCGATGTCGTAAACACACGGCCGTGGGACGAGGTGAAATCGCTCGGCGGCAAACGATGATTCGTCCTACGCGGCCAAGCGCCGCGGTCGATCTTGTCGTTGTTTGACGTCGACCGCATCGTAGAGCTTAGCGACGGCCCGCATATTGGTCTCAACGTCGAAATTGCGCTCGGCGTGTTTGCGAGCTTCCGAACCCATCACGCGACGCGCCTCCGGGCGGCGAAAGAGCCATTCGAGGCGTCGGGCATAGTCTTCGGCGTCGCTCGGCGCGCAGCGCCACCCGGTCCGGTCGACGACGACTTCGCGATTACCGCTGACGTCGCCGACGACGCACGGCAAGCCCGACGCCTGCGCTTCGATCAGCGTCAGCGACAATCCTTCCCATAGCGAAGGCTGCAGCACGACGTCGGCTTCCTGGTAAGCCGCCGCTTTCGCCGTTTCGTCGTGCCACCCGACCAGGCGAATCCGGTGGCCGATGCCAAGCCGAGTAATTTTACGTTCAAGCGTCCGACGATAACTGCCTTCACCGGCGATAACGAGCTTCCATGCCTCCTCCGGAAGCATGCGGTCGAGTTCGGCGGCGATCTCGGCTAATAGCACGGGCTGCTTCGGACGTTCGAGACGGGCGACGAAGTAGATCAGCATCCCGTCGCGCCCCAGCCCGACGGAGCGACGGAGCGGTGAATCGAATCGCGGCCCCTGTCGAGGATGAAAGCGGTGCAGATCGGTGCCGTTGTAGATGACCGTCGAGCGAGCGGTCGTCACCAGCCGGCGGCGAATCGAATCATGACGATCGGCGTGATTGACGAAGACGGTCCGATCGCCGTAGCCGGCGGCGAATCGTTCCGAGCGACCGTAGAAGGCCCGCACGGGCGTTGGGGCCAGGTGATGGAAGGCGATTGAATGAACATGGTGAAGAATGAGCGGCACGCCGGCATTCCTCGCCGCGATCCGGCCGAGAATGCCGGGCTTCGAGCAATGAGTATGCACGACTTGAAACCGTTCGGCTCGGAACAGCCGCTTTAAGTCGCGATACGCCAGCACGTCGCGGAGCGGGTGAATCGGCCGAACCAGATTGGGCAGATGGTGAACCCGAATGCCGCGCTCCCGGAGTTCATCGCCGAACGGTCCCGGACCTTGCAGGACGACATGCGGCTCAAAGCGGTCGCGGTCGAGCACGTCGAAGATTTGGAGCGAGACTCGTTGCACGCCGCTTAGGAGCGGTAGTAATTGAACGTGGCAGATTGGAATCTTCGCAGCCTGCGACATGGCCCGCTCCACACATGCGACGGATCGAGGGGCGAGGTTATAGAGGGGCGAAGCAGGGAGGGGCAACACCGCTCCGGCAGCGGTCGAACAGCAGGCAATGCCGGCGGAAGTGCAATTCGGGAGTCGGCGACCGAACTAGCCGCGGCGCGCGATCACGTCTATCGTTCGCCGCCGAATTCGAGAGATGAGGCCCCGCCAAGTCCGATCATGTTCGACGCAGACCGTTTCGCAATGACGCCGTTCACCAAGTTCGCGTCGCTGTTTGTGCTTACGGATGCCGAACGCGCCGGCTTTCCGAATCGTCTCGTCGATCGACAGCGCCCTGCATTGCCGCAGGCCTGGCGCACGCTCGTTCTGCTCATGCTTATCGCATTAGGCCCGCGATTGTTGGTCGCCGTTCGCATTCCGACTCCGTGCGTCGACGGCACAAGATTTATCGGCTTAGCCGAAGCCTGGCAGGCCGGCGACCTCGCGCCGTCGATCTATAACTTCAACCTCTACCCGCCGATCCTCGCGGGATTGCATCATTGTGGGCTCTCATGGGAAGCCGCAGCGAAGGTTTGGGGCCTCATCTGCTCCGTATTGACGGTGCTTCCGCTGTTCGGTTGGATTCGCCGAACTTTCAACGATCGCGTCGCCGTCGTCGGCTGCCTGCTGTACGCCGGCCACTCCGAACTCGTCGAGTGGTCGCCGGAAATGGTTCGCGACCAAACGTTTTGGCTATTGTTTACAACCTGCTTGTATTGCCAATGGCGCGCGGCTACGGAGCCGGGCCCGCTTAGCTATCGACATTTTTTCCTCGTCGGTTGGCTCTTGCCGCTCAGTGCGGCGGTCCGTTTCGAAGGTCTCTTTCTATTGCTTCCACTATTAGCGTGGTGCCGCCGGCGCGCTGCATTTTCCAAGGCAGAGGGAGTGCGGATTCGACGTGGGTTGATCGTATTCGCGCTCGTGCCCGCGACGCTCGTCGCCCTCGCCGTTCTGTTCGGCGGCGACCAATTCCGCGATCGGCTCCTCTATCTTGCCCCGTGGCGACGGGTCGTCGTCGCGTGGCGGTCCGTTTTTGGAGCGGCCGACGTCGTGACGCCGGCGGCGATTCTCGGCGAGGATGCACGCCTCGTGTCGTCGGTCTTGACGCTGAAGTTCCTAACGGTGCTGGAACGCGGCGTCGATGGACTGTTCGCGTTGGTTCTGGCAATCGGTTTTGCCGCTAATTTGCGGCTGTTTTGCCGAAGTGATCAACGGCCGATTCTGTTTGTGGGGCTGATCATCGCGGCCGGCATCTGGGTCCACCTTTGGTTTACCGGCGGCGCAAGTTCGCGCTACTCGTTGCCGATTGTCATCCTCGGCGTCCGCTGTGCCGCGCTGGGAGTGATGCAACTCGGCACGTGGGGCGGCTTGTTTCTTGCTCGAACCGGATACTCGCGGATCATTCCGCTTGCGACGGCGACATGGGTATTGTTGGCCGGCTGGTACTCCGCCGCGACGACGGATTTCACCGGCCGGCGAGTCGTCGCGGAGTTGGGTGAGCGGATTCGCCGTGATTTCGGCGACGACCGAATCGTCGTCGGCTGTGAAGAGCAGTTGCCGCTGATCGGATACTATGCCGACGCTAGAATCGTCCCGCTGACATGGAAAGCCGAACCTGCTCTATTACTGGAGGAGATCGTTCGAGCGGAGGCTGACATCGTCGTACTCCCGCGACGGGGAACCACGCCTGAGAGTTTAGCGGCCGTGCGAAAGCGGCAGTCGCAGTTGAAACTCGCTGAAATTGACCTCGCCGACGATCCGCGACTTCGTGACGAGCTTGTCGTTTTGGCACGCACCGCCTTGCTCCGTTGAGTCACCAAATGCTAGTTAACGAAAGCTCGCTGCCGGGAGTTTTGATCATCGAACCAAAAGTGTTCGGCGACTCCCGGGGATTCTTTTTCGAAGCGTGGCAAGCCGAACGATATTGCGAGCAGGGAGTCGTCGGCACGTTTGTGCAAGACAACATCTCGCGCTCTTCGCGCGGCGTGCTGCGCGGCCTGCACTACCAATGGCCGCGGCCGCAGGGCAAGCTGGTTTTCGTGCTCGAGGGGGAGGTGCTCGACGTCGCCGTCGACGTTCGACTCGGCTCGCCGAATTTTGGGCAAGCGACATCGGTCGTGATCAGCGGCGATAATAAACGGCAAGTTTGGATTCCGCCCGGCTTCGCGCACGGCTTTGCGGTGAAGTCGGAGACGGCGCTGTTTGTGTATAAGTGCACCGATCTCTATTTTCCCGAATATGAGCGAGGCGTCGCCTGGAACGATCCGGCGCTCGCGATCGACTGGTCGGTGACGCGACCGCTGCTTTCCGCGAAAGACGCTCGACTCACGTCGTTGGCCGACGTGCCGCGCGAATTGCTGCCGAAACTCTCGTAGCGGCCGGCGATGCCGGCTTTGCCGTCGCCGATTCGGCTTGTCCCAACTGGGCGTCATTGCTACCTTGCCCCGCCGAATGCCGTTGCCGGCGTTGGATTGCCGGCGTTCGGGCAAGGCGCGCACCTTCCTAGGTCGAACATGCAAGCCGTGTTGAGCGATCATCCCCGCTGGAGCGCCTATCTGCGCGAGATTTGGGACTATCGCTACTTTTGGATGTCCCTGGTTCGTATCGACTTGCGGAACCGCTATAAACGATCGGTCCTCGGAGTCGGCTGGTCGCTTCTGCAACCGATCGCGATGACTTCTGTGCTGTGTTTTTGTTTTCACGCCGTGTTCGACATTGGGCTGGCCGATTACGTTCCCCTCTTGATGACCGGGATGGCTTTTTGGGCACTGGTGTCGGGCTGCATCACCGACGGTTGCCAAACGTTTTATCAGGCCCAGGGCTATATCAAGGCGGAGCGCATTCCGCTGGCCGTGTACTCGCTTCGCACCGCTCTGACGACGACGCTCCATTTCAGTATCACCATTGCGGTCGCCGTCGTCGTGACCGGCCTCTTTCGCGGGATTGAGAGCGTCGTCGCGCTTGCGACGCTCTTGCCCACGATCGCGCTATTGCTGTTGTTCGGTTGGTCGCTCGCCACATTGATGGCCTTCGCGGCCGTGCATTTTCCCGATGTTCCGTATCTGTCGACGATCGGCCTGCAGATTCTGTTCTATCTCACTCCGGTCATGTATCCCCCCTCGATCGTCGAATCGCGCGGGCTCGGCGACGTTTTGCGTTTCAACCCGCTTGGATATTTTTTGCAGTTGCTTCGCGATCCGCTGCTCACAGGCATGCCCGCCTCGCCGCAGGCATATGCGATCGCTTGCGCTCTGACGGCGCTGACCGTCGGGGCGGCCCTGATCGTCATTCGCCGTAAGGAACGTCAACTTATCTTTTCGCTGATCTAGCTCGTATGGCTCGGCTTGTACTCGACAATGCTTCGCTGACGTTTCGTCTTCAAGTCGCACGACGGATTTCGCTCAAAGAGCATCTGTTGAACGTGGTTCGGGCGAAGCGGTCGCCCCTGCGCGAAGTTCGCGCCTTGCGGGACGTGAGTCTTAATCTCCGGGATGGCTGTCGTTTAGGCGTCGTTGGGCACAACGGCGCAGGCAAAAGTTCGTTATTACGCCTCCTGGCAGGCATCTACGCCCCTTCGTCCGGAAGACGCATGGTCGAGGGGCGTATCAGCTCGATGCTCGATATCGGCGTAGGTATCGAGCCTGACGCAAGCGGTTGGGACAACATTCGCTTTCGCGGTTATTTGCAGCGTCAGACGCCGGCGGAACTGAAAGTGAAGGCTCCCGAAATCGCGGCCTTCAGCGAGCTAGGGGAGTTTCTCGACGCTCCGGTGCGTTGCTACTCCAGCGGAATGTACGTCCGGCTGGCATTTTCGATCGCCACGGCCATCGAGCCTGAGATTCTGTTGGTCGACGAGGTCTTCAGCGCCGGCGACGCGAGCTTTCAAAAGAAGGCTTCGGATCGAATGATGTCGCTGATGGAGAAGGCGCGAATTCTGGTGATGGCCGCGCACGACTTGACGACCCTCAACAATCTCTGTGAATCAGGAATTTGGCTCGATCACGGACAGGTTCGCATGGAAGGTCCGATTCGCAAAGTGACTGCGGCCTACGACGAACACATGCGCAGCGCGGTCGCATCGGCCGTCGCCGCTTGAGGCCGTAAATCCCGGGGGAGGCACGATGCCTAAAACAATCGATGTCCGAGGACGTGCGATCGGCGACGGCGCGCCGTGCTTCGTCATCGCCGAGGCAGGCGTCAACCACAACGGCGACTTGGAGTTGGCCCGCGAGTTGGTCCATGTTGCCGCATCCGTCGGGGCCGATGCCGTTAAATTTCAGACGTTTCGTGCCAATCAACTCGTCAATCGCGATGCGCCGCAAGCCGACTATCAACGCCGGAACATGGGTGAGGCCGTATCGCAGTACGAAATGCTGCGCCGACTTGAGCTAACGGAAGCCGCGCATGTGGAACTGATCGCCGAGTGTCGCAAATTAGGTTTGACGTTTCTTTCGACGCCGTTCGATGAACCAAGCGCCGATCTTTTGGAACGGCTGGACGTACCGGCTTTTAAGGTTCCATCGGGTGAAGTCACCAACCTGCCCTTTCTCGACTACTTGGCTCGCAAAGGTCGCCCCCTCATCTTGTCGACCGGCATGAGCACGCTCGGAGAAGTGGAGGCCGCGGCGATGGCCGTCGCCGACGCCGGTAACGACCGATTTGTGCTGCTGCATTGCGTGAGCAACTACCCGGCCATGCCTGCCGATGTGAATCTGCGCGCGATGGAAACGATGCGCACGTCGTTCGGCGTGCCCGTCGGCTATTCCGACCATACGTTGGGCAATTCAATCGGATGGGCCGCCGCGGCGCTCGGCGCCTGCGTCATCGAGAAGCATTTCACACTCGATCGCAATTTGCCTGGGCCGGATCACGCTGCCTCGCTGGAGCCGCTTGAACTTGGCGCATTTATCGAGGGTGTGCGGAGCATTGAGTCGGCGCTGGGCGATGGACGCAAACGGCCCGCTGCGAGCGAAGCGAATACCGCCGCCGTGGCCCGCAAAAGCCTGGTTACATCTCGGCCCATTGCGAGCGGGACGCGTATTACCGCCGATTGCTTGTCAATCAAACGGCCGGGCACCGGCTTGCCTCCCGACATGCGGAAACTCGTGCTCGATCGCACCGCACGTTGCGACATTCCCGCCGGCACTTTGCTTTCGTTGGAGATGCTCGGGTGAGGACGATCGGCGTCGTGACCGTCGGTCGATCGGACTTCGGCATCTATCGGCCGATCTTGGCCGCGATTCGCGCGGCGGGCGACTTGCAGCTGAAACTTTTCGTCGGCGGCGCCCATTTAGCGCCCGCTCCCCACGGTACGGTCGACGAAATCAACGCGGCCGGCTATGCGATCGCTCGTCGCGTGGAAGCGCCGTCTTGCGGCGATGCGCCGCTCGACGTCGCTCATGCGATCGCCGGCAATGTCGCCGGATTCGCGGTCGCTTTGGCGAGTGATCGACCGGACCTACTCGTCGTCCTGGGGGATCGCTACGAGATGTTTGCGGCGGCGGCGGCGGCCGTTCCGCTCGGCATCCCGCTCGTTCACATTCACGGCGGCGAAGTAACTCACGGCGCGATCGATGAGTCGTTTCGCCACGCGATTACGAAGTTCGCGCACTTCCATTTTGCCGCGACCGACGCGGCGGCACGCCGCCTTCGGCAACTGGGCGAAGAGCCGTGGCGAGTTGTGGTGTCGGGTGCGCCGAGTCTGGATAATTTACGGTGTATGTCGTTGCCGTCTTGGTCGGAACTGGCGGCGGATCTGCGACTTCCGCCGGACGAACGCCCGTTGCTCGTCACTTATCATCCGGAAACTGTCCGTGATGAAACCACGCTTGGCTGCGCTGACGAACTACTCGCGGCATTGAATTGCTTTGATGTTCCGATCGTCATAACTGCGCCGAATGCCGACATGCGCTGCCGTCAGGTGCGGATGCGAATGCAAGAGTTCGCGGCGAGTCGTTCGCAGGTGCGTTTTTGCGAGAATCTCGGTTCGCGTCGCTACTTCGGGCTTATGCGACATGCGGCGGCTATGATCGGTAATTCTTCGAGCGGACTGATTGAAGCGCCTTCTTTCGAACTGCCGGTCGTCAATATCGGTATGCGGCAGGGTGGGCGCGAGGCTGCGGCGAACGTCATCCACTCCGGGGATGGTCGTGCCGAGATCATGGCGGCGATCGAGTTGGCGATGAGCGGCGAGTTCCGTCGCGGTTTAGTCGGCTTGAAGAATCCCTACGGCGATGGATACGCGGCCGATCGAATTGTGTCGCAATTGCAGGTATTGTCGCTCAGTGAACGACTCATGCTAAAGCGATTTTGCGATCTTCAGTTCGGCGACGCGACCGGACGACTTGAGGCGGCTTAATGAACGAGAGCGTGAACGCGTCCTGCGTATTGATCGGCGTCGGCGGGCACGCCGTGGTTCTGCTTGAGGCATTGTTGGCCGCCGATCGAGCGGTTCCGGCCATAGGCCTCGACGGTGATGCCGAGCTTCATGGAACCGTTCAGCAAGGCGTTCGCATCGTGGGGGGCGACGATATGTTGCCGGAAATGCCTCGCCTCGGCATCACGCATTTTGTGCTGGGAGTCGGAACCGGCTCCGACACGGCGACCCGCCGCCGACTCTTCGAAAACGCGCGGGCCGCCGGCCTGAATCCGCTCGACGTGCGCCATCCGAGTTCGCTTTGTTCGCCGAGCGCGGAACTTGGCCCTGGCATTCAGTTGCTCGCGCGGGGCGTCGTCAATGCGCAAGCCGAGCTCGGAGAAAGCGTACTTGTTAATACGGCTGCGATCGTCGAGCATCATTGTGTCGTTGAAGATCATGTGCATTTGGCGACCGGCGCGATTCTTTGCGGCGGCGCGACAGTGCGGAGCGGTGCGCTGATCGGTGCCGGGGCGATCATTAAGCATGGTGTGGTTGTCGGTCGTAACGCCGTCGTGGGGGCGGGAGCCGTGGTGATTGACGACGTGGCTGACGATGCCGTCGTTGCCGGCATTCCCGCCCGTCGGATTGAACGCAGCCGCTAAGTTTTGCCGCTCCCTCAACCCGCACGTTTTGTTATGATCGCCCGCCCTTGCTTGCAGATGCGCGAAAGCATGGAGGCTTTCTCGGGTGCCGACAAGGACGAAGCCGGATATCAGCATGCAGCCGAACGTCGTCGGATTCATCTTCGCTCGAGGCGGTTCCAAAGGCTTGCCTCGCAAGAATATCGCCCCGCTGGCCGGTAAGCCCTTGATCGCGCATGCGATTGAAGCGGCTCGTAGCGGAAAATGGATCAAGCGGGTCGTCGTTTCGACGGACGACCGAGAAATCGCGGCCGTCGCTCGCCGCTACGGCGCCGAGGTTCCATTTCTGCGTCCGGCCGAACTGGCGACCGATACCGCGCCCGAGGCCTTGGCGTGGGTTCATGCCCTCGATTATGTCGATCGTTGCTCTCGGCGTCCGGTCGACGTTTTCGTCAGCGTGCCGGCGACCGCTCCTTTGCGGCTGGCGAGCGACGTCGACGCCTGCGTCGAAGCGTTGCTGACGAGCGACGTCGATCTGGCCGTTACGGTCAGCGAGTCGCGCCGCAATCCTTATTTCAGCATGCTCAAGATCATCGCCGACGGCACCGCGCGCGTCGTCATGGAGCACGATCAGGCGGTGTTTCATCGCCAAGACGCGCCGACGACATACGACATCGTTCCGGCCGCGTACGCGGCTCGACCGGCGTTCGTACGCCGTGGAGTGAGCGTCCTGAAAGGGCGCATGAAAGCTGTGCCGATTCCCAACGAACGGGCCGTCGATATTGATGACGATCTCGATTTGCAAATCGCCGAGTTGCTGTTGCGACGGCGAAATCCCTTGCCCGCCGCACGCGAGCTTACGGCCGCTCGGTTTTCTTGGACCTCTTGGATGACGAAATGCCGGCAATCGGTACAACGTGCGTTTCAAGCCGATCGTCCGGCGCCGAGCACGCTCCATACCGCGACTTAATGCTCCGGCTCTTGGCGTTTGAGGAACGCCTGGGGTTGTTTGAGCTACGAATAAGCGGCGGGCCGGTCTGGGAATACTTGCGACTGCGCGTCTTCTATGACCTGGTGCGAACCTCCGGCGCTCTGGAGATGAACGGCGCTCGTCGTCGCCCGACTTTGCG
>JAEUIN010000338.1 GCA_016793115.1 Planctomycetaceae bacterium | reverse complement strand
AGCACCTCCGGCGACTTGCCTTGCGCTTGAGCCGACTCGACCGTGGCCATGAGGCTGTCGATTTCGCGTTTCTCGGTTTCAAGAACCTTGAGCGACGCGTAGGCCTGCTTCAATTCCAAATCGGCCTTGGTCAGACCTTCGCTGTGGAAGATCGTGACTTCGACGGGCACGTTCTTCTCATAGTTCTCGATCTCGGCGTTCTTGGCTTCGAGTTTCTTTTGTAGCTCGTCTTTGGCGCGCGTGATGAGCTCGATAGTCTCGTTACTGAGGTTTTGGTAATTCTCTCCCAGGAAATCCTCGTAGGCCTGCAAAACGGCTTTCACGACGACTTTGGCGTCGTGCTGGCTCTTCGAACGGTAGTTGACTTGTAGAACCTGCGAATCGGGCGCTTCGCGCCCGCCTGCGCGCCCGGCCGACAGGTCTTGGATGATGACCGAGTGCAAGTTCTCCGGCGGAATGCCTTGGAACGTCGCCAGCTGCGGGAGCTTGAAATCCGGATCCGCGACCGCGCGGCGCACTATTTTCGGCGACTTAATGACTTGCGCGTGCGTCGTCATGCTGTCTTCATAGCCAATGTCTGCTTGCAGCAGCGAGACCGGCGAAGACGTCTCTCCTTCGCGCTTGATGATCAACACCTGCGCCGACGTTTCGTAGATCGGTTCGGCCTTGATGAAGTACAGCCAACCGAGGCCCGTCGCCAGGGCGGTAAAGAACAAGATCGTCCACTTGCGGTGGCGGCAGATCGCCACGATGTCTAGTGACGAGCGCTCACCGGTTGCGTACTGGTGGGCGTTGTTCGAGTTCCAATCGCTTTCTGAGCTCACAAAGTCTCTCCGCTGCAATCGAATGGGTATCGACGTCTAGAGTTCTTTACCGACTTATGCGCCGGTCGGCGCAATTAACCGCAGTTATCGAACGAGGAAATTCGTCAGGTCGCCCCGCTCGTTGCGGCGGACCCGGAAAAGGACAGGCTGAAAAGGAAAGCAAGCTCCGTGCCGGACACCTTCGGCGACGATAGCGCACGGGACGTCGGCGGTTGGATGGGATCGACGGGAATCTTCCGGGAAAGCTTGGCAAATCAACGCGTTTTTAGGCGTTCCCACGCACATCAACTTGATTCTATACGTGCCCTGTCGGACTCGCTACCGAATTCGCGCCGACTTCTTAAATCATCGTCCCAACGCTTGCAAAGTGATGACAATCGGCAACGTCAACGTTGCCGTGCGGCGACGCCTAATCGGCAAATCTTCGCGCTCCGGCCGTAAACGCTCGGGTGCCGCCGAAGAGTGGTAAAGCGAAGTGCTGGACTCTTGTTTTGGCTGTGTGAGCTTGGCTCTTTCTAATGCCGGCGTTTGTGTCGAGTTGTAATCGGCGGGGTGCCGCCGCCTGCGACTGCGGACGTTGCGATAGAAGGTCGCATAGCTCCTGCGATCCCTGCAATCCGACTAAGCCGCCCGGTCGACGCCGTCGTTCGCAGATTCGTTGACGCTCGTAATTTGCAGACATACGATGACTTCCATGCTAGGTATGATTGGCGGATGCGCCTTGCGACCCAGTCACTTGCAAGCCGCGTTCGCGCCGGAGAGCGCCCGTCGACGCCGTTTGCGGCGACGGATATCGGATCGTTCCACATCGAAACTTGCGCCGCACGCCGGGCGGATTTGTTCGTGTGCTTCGGCGGGTATGGCGATCGATTGCGTCGCTTCCGCTCGGTTTTCCTTTCCCGGTCGGCGCTTCGCCGGCCAGTTTGCGTGGCGGATATTGCCGAGGCACGAAGCAACGTTATGAGCAGTGGTTCGACTCTTCTAGAAACGCCGGTGCCGACTTCAGACGCCGTCCCGCGTGCCGCCGCCGTGCCAGCGCGAGCGCTTGTCGGCCTCTTCTTGGTCCTCGCCGCCCATCTGCCCGTACTGTGGCGGTACTGCGATTCCCTGATCTCGCTCCCGCAGTACGAGTACATCCTCGCGCTGCCGATCTTCGCCGCGGTTTTGATCTACTCACGGGCACGCGACCTGGGCGTTCTTGCGCCCGGCGGATGGGTTGCGAGCGCCGCGCTGTTCTTCGTGTCGGCCGGAATGCTGATCGTTGCGGGAGTTTTCGATTCCCCGTGGCTCGGTGCCATTTCCTCACTCGCCGCTTGGATGGCGGGCGTTTATGCCCTCGGCGGCGGCCGGCTCACTTGGGCGACGGTGCCGGCTTGGCTGGTTCTGTGGCTCATGATTCGCCTGCCGTTCGCGTCCGACCTGTGGCTCGTGCAATCGTTGCAGACGCTGGCCGCGCAGAAAGCGAGTACCATTCTGCACTTGATCGGTCAGCCCCATTTGCTCGACGGCAACGTCGTCGAAACACCCCTCAAGCGTTATGCCGTCGAAGAAGCCTGCAGCGGCGTCCAGTCGTTATTCGCGATCACCGCCTGCACCGTGTTCTTCGTCCTCTGGTCGCGGATGTCCTGGTGGCGCTCGCTGCTGATCCTCGGCATTGCTTGGTGGTGGGTCTGGGCGGCGAACGTCGCCCGCATCGTCATCGTCACGTACTTTAATTCCAACTTCGATTGGCCGATCGACAAAGGCTGGATGCACGATGCCCTGGGGATCGCGCTTTTCGCCGCGACGCTCGGTCTCGTCGTGAGTTCCGGCCACTTGCTGTGGTTTATTCTTCCCTACGGCATTTTCGGCGGCCGCGACGGCACCGACCAACCGGCGGTCCAATCGCACATCGCCGATGAATTGCATCCGACCCGACTTCCCGCCCTCAATTCCACTTTCTTTGCTTCGATCTTCCTCGCCTTGCTGTACTCGATTGCGCTGGTGTTGTTATGGGGCCCACAGTTGCGTGTTCCGATGCCATCCGCCTCGCCCGGGCAGTTAAATCTGCTCGAAGAGAGCTTCGCGCCGCAAGAGGTGGCCGATTGGCGGTTGGTGCCCGGTAGCCATCGGCTGGAAGAACGCGATCTCGACTCACAATGGGGCGCTCGGTCGCAGAATTGGACGTACGAGAAAAACGGACGGCGACTTATCGTTTCCCTCGATTATCCGTTTCTCGGCTGGCACGAACTCGGTGTTTGTTACCACTTCGGCGGTTGGACGTTCGAATCGCGCGATGTCGTCGAGTTCTCCAAAATCGCTCCGGGCGCCAAGAACGGCGGTGACTTCGACCGGGTTGTCGAGACCAAGATGCGCCGTAAGCTCGACCACGACTACGGCTTTCTCATTTACCAATGTTTCAACAATCGACGGGAGCCGATGCCGATTCCCGAGTCGAACATCTTCGTTATGCTGAAAAACAGGCTCAGCGACTACCGAAAACGAGTCGCGACGCTTGGGGCCGCGGGCGGCGAAAGGCACGATCAGGCCGAAACTTACCAGCTTCAGGTCTTTATCCAGGATAAAAATCCGCTTTTGCCGCAAGACTATGCCGACATGCGGCAACTTTTCGCAAGCTACCGAGCTTTGCTCGATACGACGCTTCCGACGAATACCTCTTCCGCCCCCACGACGGAGGCGACCAAGTGAGAAAACCGCAGAGTGCTATCGGTCGCTTGCTTTACGCCCTGGCCGCGCCCTTTCGGTTGATCGGCTGGTTGTGGCGCGTGCTCATCATTGCGCCCTACTACGAGGCCGCCGAGGCGCTGCATAACTTCCGCGGCTGGCTGTTTCGCGGGATGGGGACGACGAGCTGGTTTCGGCTGTTGTTTCACTACTTTTTGTGGATTCTCTACGCTCCGATTTGGCTCGTCGTCGAAGGGGCCAAGTGGCTCTGGTCGGCCGCGCTGAATTGGCCCCGCTACGTGCGCTTGCGAAGCCTCTTAGCCGGGCTCCCCGCCCTGCTCGTCGCCGCCGTCGCCGTTCCCTCGCTCACGCTGTTTCACCCCGATCGCAATACGCTGTTCGCCACGTATCAGACGAACATGCAAGACCTGCATGTCGAAGCCTCGAAGGAGGTC
>JAEUIN010000317.1 GCA_016793115.1 Planctomycetaceae bacterium | reverse complement strand
TCGCACGTCGGCATGGTGTTCCCCATCACGCCGGCAAGCCGCAAGTGTTTCGCCGGCTGGTATCGACACATCTTCCGCGACCAATTCTTCCTGTTCGGCATCGCCAGCTTCATCGGCCTGGCTTTGCCGAGCATGCTCTCGGTTCAATTCCTGCCGCGCGGCACCGACGTCAACACTTGGCTGGCGGCCGGCATGACGGCCGACGGCGTGCGCGAAGCGATCGGCAGTCCGCCGGCGTTGGCCTATTCCGGCTGGTTCATGACGCTGTTTTGCGGCTTCCTCGTTTTGGCGTTGAGCACGACGACCACCGCCGACGGCTACTTCCGTCGCTGGCTCGACGTGCTTTGGACCGGCTTGCCCGCCCTGCGCTCGTGGAAGCCGCAGTCCGTCGGCAAGCTCTACTTCGCGATGCTCTGCACTTACTGCGTGTCGGGCCTGTTCGTGCTCGCGTTCGTGCCGCAAGGCCTGATCATGAAGTGGGCGACGAACATCTACAACTATGCGCTCGGCATCAGCTGCCTGCACGTGCTCTATGTGAACATGACGTTGCTGCCGCGCGAACTGCGACCAAACTGGTTCATTCGCTCGACGCTGGTGTTCGCCGCCGTGTTCTTTACGGGCATCGCCGTGATCACGACCATGCAACTCGTGCGTTCGATGCAGTAGACGATCACTCTTCGCGACGCGCGCGCTCGAGCCGATCGCGGAACTCGAGCACTCGCTCTTCGTCGAGCGAGTCGCGATGATGATCGAGCAAGTAGTCGACGTCGGCGAGCGCATCGTCGAACGAGCCGTTGCGATAGTGAACCATCGCTCGCAGCATCCGCCGCTCCAAATTCTGCGGGTCGACTTTGAGAATCACGTCGAGATAGCCCTGCATCCGCGGGCGATGGTCCTCGTCGGTCGCCAAGCCGAGCAGGTTTTCGATCAGTCGCACGACGATCGCTTGTTTCCCGACGGGTTCGAGATGCTCGGGGCGCGGCGCCCGACCGGTCGTCTCGACGGCCCGTTGCACGGCATCGGCCTCGGCAAGCTTCGCTCCCTGCTCAAACGGATCGAGCAATTGCCGCTCGCCGCCGTCTTTAACGACCGCTGCGAGAAAATGCCCGGGCATGCCGACGCCCCGCAAGTCGAGACCAAGCCGCCGACCGATTTCGATATAGAGCACGGCGAGTGTAATCGGCAACCCTTCGCGGTCGTCGATCACTTCATTCAGATAGCTATTCGAGCGGCTGTAGTAGTCGCGTCGACTGCCGTGAAATCCCCGCTCAGCGTAGAGATATCGATTGAGTGCCGCGAGCTTGCCGTCGACCGTCGCGGCCTTGGGTAAACCGTCGCGGATCTCGCCCGCCATTCGTTCGACTTCGTCGAGATAAGCGTCGACGTCGACTTCGTCGTTATCGAGTTTGGCGACCAGCAGAGCGCACCGCAACAGATCGATCTTCTCGTCGGGCTTAGCCAGCCGGCCCGCCAACTCTTCGACGATGCCCCTTCGCCGCAACGTCTCGGCAA
>JAEUIN010000307.1 GCA_016793115.1 Planctomycetaceae bacterium | reverse complement strand
ACGTATTTCGCGGGCCCCTGCGCCGCTTCGCCGCGGCGCGCATCGCGAACGGTCGTATCGACGCCGCAATGCAATACCGATCCGACCAGCCATTCATCGTCGCTCGCCGCGCGGCGATTTTCAACGACCGGCGGTGCGATGCGAAGGATGGCCATCGGGTTGAATTATGGCTTACATGCGCGGAGTTCGGCGAATCGCCGCTGGTATCGGCGACGCAGGCCCGGCAACTTGAGCCAAACCATTGCCGGCACTAGGCTTTTCGAACCGCCGGGTTGCGCCGACGCAGAAACTCGTCGAGCATCGCGCCGAACAGCAGCGTGACGCCGATCGCGGTGTACTCCAATTCGTCGGGCACGCCGGCGATGATCACCGCGGTTTTCAGTACGAAGAGGATCGCCGTCCCGAACACGATGCCGGCGATCGTTCCTTCACCGCCGCGAAGACTACAGCCGCCGAGCACCGCACCGGCAATGGCATAGAGTTCCATCCAAGCCCCGGTGCTGGCCGGCTGCGCGGTATTGATCTCGGCAAGATAGAGAATCGAGAAGAACGCCGCCGACACCGAGCACAGCACATAGGCGAGCATGCGATAGCGATCGACATGAATGCCCGAGTACTTCGCGGCCAGATCGTTGGAGCCGATTGCGAAGAGATAACGTCCGTAGACGCTCTTGTGCATCAGCACGCCGAAAACGGCAACCGCGCCCAGCAGATACCAAAATTGCACGGGCAAACCGAGAAATTGGAAATCGGCGAACACATAGCGAAAGCCGGCAAGCTCTTCCGCGCCGACGCCGGCGTTCGTGTCTTCGCCGTACCAGCGGGCAAGGCCACGATAGATGAAAAGCCCGCAGAGCGTGACGACGAACGGCTGCAGCTTCGCCTTAGTCACGAGTAAACCATGCAACAGCCCGACGGCGACGGCCAAGAGAAACACGACGCCGATGGCCGCGCCGGGCGACCAGCCTTTTCGCTGGACGCCCACCGCGAGCACCGTAGCGCACAAGCCGATGAACGAGCCGATCGAGAGATCGATACCGCCGCTGATGATCAGCACGCCGACGCCGAGGCTGATTAGCCCATACACGCCGACGTTGCGGGCCAAGTTGAAGTTACTCTGCGCCAGACTCGCCGACGGCAGCATCGTCATCAATGCGCCGTACAGCACGAGGAACACGAGCACCAAGCCGATCAGCTTCTTCACGCTTCTCCTCCGCCCGTCGCCAAGTGCATCACGGCCTGTTCCGAAAGTTGGTCGCGCCGCAATTCGCCGGCGAGTCGTTGGTCGTGCATCACCAACACACGATCGCTTACGCCGAGCACCTCTTCGAGGTCGCTCGAAATCATGAGAATTGCGGTCCCTTGTGCGGCCAGTCGGTCCATAATCGCATAAATATCGGCCTTCGCGCCGACGTCGACGCCGCGCGTCGGTTCGTCGAGAATCAGAAATGTCGGATTGCGGGCCAGCCACTTCGCCAGCACGACTTTCTGCTGATTACCGCCGCTCAACAGTCCGACGGACTTTTCGACGTCGGTCGTGCGCACGGCGAGTTGGGCGCACGAATCTTCCGCCAAGCGACGTTCGTCGCGACTGCGAACCAGCTTCATACGCTGCAATTTACCGAGCGACGGCAGACTGATGTTTTCACGAATGGGAAAATCGACGACCAGTCCTTGATGACGTCGGTCTTCCGGCACCAGGGCGATGCCGGCGCGAACGGCGGCGCGCGCCGAGGTCGCGTCGGCCGCTTTGCCGTCGATCGTCACGGAGCCGCCCACTTTGCGCCGCAATCCGAAAATCGTTTCGGCCAACTCGGTACGCCCCGACCCCATTAAGCCGGCCATCCCGACGATTTCTCCCCGCGCGACCCGCAGCGAAATGCCTCGCTTTTGTGCGGCCGACCAACGCAGCTCATTCACGACCACACCGCGATCGGCGAGCTTCGCAACTTCGGTCTCCCGATGCGTGCGGTGAAAGAATTGTTTCAACTCGCGGCCGACCATGCGTTCGACCAGCGCCTGGTGCGTGATCTCGTCGCGGCGCAGGTCGCCGGCATTCTGTCCATCTCGCAAAACGACCACTCGGTCGCTCAGTTCCCGCACTTCATGCAACCGATGAGAAATGTACACGACGCCGACGCCGTCGGCTTTGAGACTTCGCACCACTTCGAACAGGCGTTGCGTCTCGCGCTCCGTCAGGCTCGAAGTCGGTTCATCGAAGATGATGTAGCGCGAGCGTAGACTCAAGGCACGGGCGATTTCCACCAATTGCCGCTGCCCGAGCGAGAGGCCGGCGACCGACGTGCGGGGCGAACAATCGAGCCCGAGGCGGCGAGTGAAAACTTCGGCTTCTTCGTAAATGCGCGAAGAGATTAAACCGAGCACGCCCCCGATGCGGGGCTCTCGACCGAGAAAGATATTGCCCGCGACGTCGAGCGATGTGGCCAGGTTCAATTCTTGGTGAATCAGCACGATTCCGGCCCGCTGCGCGGCATCGACGTCGCCGAAGCGGACCTCGCGACCGTCGTGCTGTAACGTCCCTTCGTCAGGCGCCTGCACGCCGGCGAGGATCTTCATCAGCGTCGACTTGCCGGCCCCATTTTCACCGACGACGGAGACGACTTCCCCCGGCGCGACGCTCATACTCACGCCTGCGAGAGCCCGAACTCCCGGAAAACTCTTCCCGACGGCGATCGCTTCCAGCACGGGTTACTCGCTTGTACGCGTCGATTTGCGGAAACCGGGAAGGGCGTGCCCTACAGGACAACAGCGGTCGCCTACGCCGCTTCTTTAGCGTGCAGTTTTTTCAGCTTGTCGCGAAAGGCGTCGACGTCTTCTTTCTTGATTACCTGAAAGGGGATGTACTTGATGCCGCCGGGCGGAACGACCGATTCATCTTTCTTGACCAAGCCGACTAAAATCTTCACCGCTTCGTAGCCGAACTCGTACGGCTGTTGCACGACCGTGCCGTGAATGAATCCGTCTTTGACGCCGGCGAGGGTTTCCTCGTCTTCATCGAAGCCGACGATCTTGACCTTCCCTTGTAGCTTGGCCCCCTTCGCGGCGTTGAGAGCCATGTGCGGGTTGTAGGCCCACAAGCCGACGAAGCAGAGCTTCGTCGGGTCGCCTTGATAGCTCGCGAGGAAGTCGTCGACTTTACGTTTGCATTCCTCGTTGCGTCCGCCGTCGGTCATCGTATCGACGAGTTCATACTTGCCGAGCGTGGGACCTTTGGCGTTATCGCCGCCGGCCAATTCGTCGAGCACGCCTTGCCGGCGCTGTTGCGCGTTCGAAGCGTCCAAGCTGCCGACGAGGATCACGACTTTGCCGCCGTCGGGCATGGCTTCCTTGACCAGTTTGCCGGCAGCTTTACCCGCGCCGAGGTTGTCCGTGCCGAGATAGCAACGACGTTTGCTGCCCGCCGGCAAGTCGCTGTCTTGCGTGACGAGCGGCACTTGGTCGGCGATCTTGTTGAAGTACACCAGTTGGTTCGCCGCGTCGTTCGGGCTGACCGCGATGGCCTGAACGCCTTTGAGCAACAGACTGTCGATAATGTCTTGTTGAAACTTCGGGCTGTTCTCGGCGGGCCGACGGAATTCGACGTCGACGTTGAAATCGCGCGACGCCTTCTCGCAGCCTCGCTCCGCAAGCGTCCAAAACGCGTGCGGATTGTTGGTCACAAAGGCTACCTTGATGCGCTCGTCGCCGCCTTTGTTGCAGCCGACCACGAGCGCCGATACGGCGGCGAGAAGCAGAGCGAGCGGACGAACGGTGCAAAGCATATTCGTGCCAAGGAAAAAGCTAGGGGCGGGCGAAAACGTCGAGAAATGCCGTGCGAGGCAATTTCTTAAGTTTGTTAAAATACTCCTTCACGACGGCGGATACAAGCATTTCAAACCCGGTTTGCGGAGCGACTGGCACCGGCCGGCCGGCGTTCTCCAATCGCTGACCGATAACTTACGTCGATCAGTAACTCCGCCGGTGCGCATCTATCCACCCCTTAGATGCGCACCCCTATTGTCTTACTTAAATGTGCGCATCTAACGGCGGAATAGATGCGCACTTTGCGCACGTGCGATCGACGTAAGTCACAAACCGAAGCTTCCGGCGGCGCAGTTGTCGCAACTCGGCAGGCTAGCGAATCGTCCGACCGACTTCCAGAAAGCTTTTTGGCCGGCCGAGTTGTCTAAATGCTTAGGAAGTGCGCGTTATGCCTCGCTGCGCTCGACACACCCTACATGCCGATATACTTGGCGTAGATGCTGCGGGCCACCGCTTCTTCATCGGTGCCGCCGATGATGGCGCGCCCGTCGGGGAACACAGTCAACAGATAGTCGCCGATCGCGGCCCGCAGGAGAAACGGGTTGCGCGAAACCTTGCCGACGACGGCGAGTTTTTCGGCCAAGGCGTCAAGCGAAACCTTTTGGCCGGCCGGCGCGCTGATCTGAACGGCGTTGCGACCGCAAAGTACGGCCGTGCGGCCTGCTCGTTCGCCGCTCAACCACGGATAGTCGCCATGTTTGCAGGTCTGGCAATCGGCGGCGTCGCGGAGCCCGTCGAGCTTCACTTGGCGAACTGCATTCTCCCAAAGATCGAAGATCAATAGGTGTCGTTGCACGGCCTCGCGCTTACCGGCCAGAATTTTCATTCCTTCCTGCGCTTCGATCGACGCGACGACGTTGATGATCGGGCTGAGAATGCCGGCCGTGTCGCAAGTCGGCGACGTTCCCGGCGGCGGCGGCTCGGCCATCACGCAGCGCAGGCACGGCGTCTCACGCGGCAAGATTGTGAGCGTTTGTCCTTCCGCGCCGATGCAACCGCCGTAGACCCAGGGGATGCCGAGTTTCACGGCGGCGTCGTTGATCAGGAATCGCGTCTCGAAGTTGTCGGTGCCGTCGAGAATCAAATCGACGCCTTCGCAAAGCTTCACGATATTGTCAGGCCCGACGTCGGCGACGATCGGCTCGATTTCGATCTCGGAATTGATCACACGCAGTTTTTCCGCGGCGGCGACGGCCTTCGGCATATTCGCCGCGACGTCGCGTTCGTCGAACAACACTTGCCGTTGCAAATTGTTCAACTCGACAAAATCACGATCGACGAGTCGCAGTTTGCCGACGCCGGCCCGCGCGAGCGTGTTGGCGATAACGCTCCCCAGCGCCCCCACGCCGCAAACGAGTACCCGACTCGTGAGCAATTTGCGTTGTCCCTCTTCGCCGAACGGCGCGAAACGAACCTGTCGCGCGTAGCGGGCCAGGGCCGGATCACCATCGTCTTGTCGTTCAGGTTCGCCGTGTCGGCGGGATTCGCTCATACGAGATACCCCGCGGGATCGCATTTACCGGCGAGTTGGGCTTGGAATTCGTCGCAACGAGCCCGCGCTTGCTCCAGCGTGCGGGCCTCCTGAATCGGCGAGAAGACGATGACCGGTCGCCCCGACTCCCAGACGTTCCCCGGAAGGCCGACCTCGTGACCGGTGGCGACGAAGACGTCGGTCGCGTCGAACGCCCCGATCGGCGGCGGCAGCGGCTGCCAGGAGCAACGGAGCGTGTTGCGGGCCGCGGTGCGAAACCCTTGCGGCAGCGGCTCCACGGATTCGACCATCGTCAGGACGACCGAAGGATGGCGACTGAGGCGGCGCAGCGTCGCGACACCGTCGCGGCCGCGGCCGTGTCGCACTCCGGCCACGATCGACACGCCGATCTCGTCGGCTTCGCGGCACAGGGCTTCATCCGGTTCGACGACGCTCAGCGTCGTCGCCGTTTCACGCCACTCCGACAGCGCGGCCGGCGGATGGACGATCGCCCGATTTACGATTCGCGGCACCCAGGTCTTCCCATTGAGCACGATCCGCCGCTTCACGGCGGCGAGCGGTCGGATGCCGAAGGTTTGGTTAATCTCACCGATCGCCTGTTCGCCGATCCGCACCGTGCCGACGACTCGGTATAAGAAGGGCAACTCCGAAGTCCACGCGCAGGGATCGGGCAACACGCCTTCGGCCGCGATCGCCGGCAGGTCGCCCCAACTCGTCGGCCCGCGATGCCGGAGCGGAACGCGGGCCGTAAGCGTCGTCGAATAGCGGCAAGTCGGACCTTCGATGCGGCATTCCAGCCGGCAGTCGGCAAGCTCCGCCGCAGTCGCCGCGCGGCCGTCGATCTGCGGGGCGACGACGGCATAGACTCTGGCCGAAGCCTCGCCGGCGTCGTGGTAGAAGACCGTGGCTGATACAGTTGTCGGCATTGGTTAACGCTTCAGTCCCCTCACCCCCGGCCCTCTCCCCAGTGCTGTTGGGGCAACGGGAGAAAGTAGTTATGCCGACTTCTCTCGTTCGGCGGCGGCCTTGGCTTCCACTTCCAAAAGTTCGGCCAGCACGCGGCCGGTGGCCGATTCCGGAATGCGAGCCACTTGCTCGGGCGAGCCTTTCGCGACGACGCGGCCCCCTTCGTCGGCCGCGCCGGGGCCGAGGTCGATCAGGTAGTCCGCTCCCTTGATGATCGTCATGTTGTGTTCGACGACGAGGAGCGAGTGGCCGACGCCCAGCAGCGCCTCGAAGCAATCCATCAATTGCACGACGTCGGCGAAGTGCAGGCCCGACGTCGGTTCGTCGAGGATAAAGAGTGCGCGGCCTTTGCGGGCCGAGGCCATGTAGCCGGCGAGCTTCAAGCGCTGCGACTCGCCGCCGGAGAGCGTATTGGCCGGCTGGCCCAACTGCAAGTAATCCAGGCCGACGTCCATCAGCTTTTTGAGCTTGGCTTGAACTTTCGTACTGCCGCGGAAGAAAGTGAATGCCTCGCGCACGGTCATGTCGAGTACGTCGGCGATCGACGCGTTGCGATAGGTGACGTCGAGTATTTCCTTGCGATAACGCTTGCCGCGGCACTCCGGGCACTTCATGAAGACGTCGGCCAGGAACTGCATGTCGACTTCGAGATAGCCGTCGCCTTGGCAACGCTCGCAACGACCTCCTTCGACGTTGAAGCTGAAATAGCCGGCCGTGTAGTTGCGCGTGCGGGCTTCGACGGTGTCGGCGAACACCGCGCGGATCTCGTCAAACGCTTTCACATACGTCACCGGATTCGAGCGCGGCGAGCGGCCGATCGGGCTTTGATCGACGAGCACGATGTCGTCGAGCTGGCCGTCGCCGAACACATCGTCGTAATCGAGCGGGCGTGGTGCTTCGATATGCATCCGACGGCACAGCGCCGGGTAGAGCGTGTCTTGCACGAGCGTGCTCTTGCCCGCCCCGCTGACGCCCGTCACGACACAGAGCACGCCGAGCGGAAACTCCACGGTGATATTCTTCAGGTTGTTGCCGCGCGCGCCGGCGAGCCGCACCCAACCATGCTCGGGCTTGCGGCGCAGCGAGGGAACCGTCGCTCCTCGGCGGCCGGCGAGGAAGTCGCCCGTCAGGTTGCCGACCGTGGCTTCCATCTCTTGCGGTGAGCCTTGAAAGACGACCCGGCCGCCGTTGCGACCCGCGCCGGGCCCGATCTCGACGACTTGATCGGCCGCCCGGATCATGGCTTCATCATGTTCGACGACGACCACGCTGTTGCCGCGATCGCGCAGGCGCTTCACGGCGGTGATCAAGCGATCGGTGTCGCGCGGATGAAGCCCCGCCGAAGGTTCGTCGAGCACGTAGAGCATGTTCACGAGGCCGGAGCCGAGCGTGCTCGTAAGCGTCACGCGTTGCATCTCGCCGCCCGAGAGCGTGCGCACCGTGCGATCGAGCGTCAGGTAGCCGAGACCGACCTGCTCCAAGTAGCCGATTCGCGATTGCACTTGCTCAAGCATCGTGCGGCCGACGGAAAGCTCGTAGTCGGTCAGCTTCAGCGCGCGGAAAAATGAGGAGGCGTCGACCGTCTTCATCGCCATGATTTCGGCGATGTTCTTGCCGCCGATCCGCCACGCGAGCGGTTCGGGGCGAAGCCGAGCGCCATGGCACGTCGGACATTCGCGGTAGCTCCGCCAACGGCTGAGGAACACGCGAATGTGCATCTTGTATTTCTTCTTCTCCAGCCAAGCGAAGAAGCCCTTCAACCCGCCGAACGAGCGCTCGGGCGCGCCGTCGACGACGATCTTCAACTGCTCAGGCGTCAAACGCTTGAACGGCACGTCGACCGGCACGCCGTAATCCTTTGCCAGCGAAAGCAATTCCTTAAGCTCGTGCTGATAGGCGGGCGTGTTCCAGGGGGCGATCGCGCCTTCTTTAAGGCTCTTCTGAGGATCGGGCACGACCAATTCGAGGTCGATATCGATGACGTTGCCGAAGCCTTCGCATTCCGGGCAGGCGCCGAGCGGACTATTGAAGCTAAACAGCCGCGGCTCCGGCTCCGGATAGGTGCGCCCGCAATCTTCGCACGCCAGACGATTCACGTAGCCGATCCGCCGCCACGAGGCGCCGTCGACCATGACGACCTTGCCGCCGAGCGCCGCGACGGCTTCCGTCGCGGCGCCGTCGGTCGATTGCTCGATATAAAGCACGGCCCGCCCGTCGCCGGCGGCGAACGCGGTCTCCAACGAATCGCGGACGCGCTGCGAAGCGGCGTCGCCGGCCTTCAACCGATCGACGACGACGTCGAACGTGGTGGCCGCGGCGTCGAAGGATGCGGCGGGCGTACCGTCTTGGGCGAGATTGATCATCGTCTCGCCCAGCACGACGCGCGTGAAGCCGTCTTCGCGCAAGGCTTGCAGACGATCGGCCAAGCCGATCGGCGCGCCGTCGGCGGCCGTGAGCGACTGCGGGACTGCGATCATAAATCGCAGGCCCGCAGGAATCCTGACCAGCGAATCGGCCACCGTCTGCGGATTGTCGCGTACCACTTCGCGGCCGCAGCCCAGGCAGAACAATCGAGCGATCTTCGAAAACAGCAGCCGCAGATAGTCATTCGCCTCGGTCACCGTGCCGACGGTCGAACGCGTGCTCCGGCTGCTGCTCTTGGCGGCCACGGCGATCGACGGAGGCAGGCCTTCGATGCGTTCGGCTTGCGGTTTTTCGAGCCGTTCGAGGAATTGCCGCGTGTAAGCCGAGAAGCTTTCGATATACCGGCGCTGGCCCTCCGCATAGAGCGTATCGAACGCCAGACTGCTCTTGCCGCTGCCGCTAAGCCCGCAAAAGACGATCAATTTGCCGCGGGGCAAATCAAGATCGATCGCTTTGAGGTTGTGGACCTCGACTTTGCGGAGCTGAATCTGACGGGCGGCCAAGCGTGCGACTCCCCTAGCGACGAATTTGCGTCGATCGGCAATCCGTCATCTTAACCCTAACCGCGCCGTTCTTCAAACGGGCGATGGCTCGAAACGGGCTAAGCTGCGAGCACTTGCGCCTGTATAATTCTCCGCATGCGGTTCAAGAAAGGCTTCAATCCGTTCTATGTCTTGCTCGTCGTCGTCGGCACGGCGTTTTGCCTCACGGCTTGCGCCTACGGTCTGATGGCGATGCGCGAAATGCGGCCGCAATTCGAAGCCGATCCGCAAGCGGCAGGCCCGCACGAACTCATGACGTTCATGCAGCAGCATGGCGAGCGACTGCTGCTCGCCGAACTCGCAACGCTCGCTGCGTCGTCGCTGGCAGCCATGGCGACCGACGGCTATTGGCAACGGCGGGCCACAAACCGCTCGGCCTCGCGCGGCCCGCACGCCGCCGATAAAACTGTCACATCCGAGGAGACGATGGGATGAAGGTTACGCCCTACGAAGCGGTATCGAGCGCTCCGGTCACAATGCCCGGCTCACAAGGCTGCGCCGTTCGCTGGTTAGTCGACGAAACCGACGGCGCGCCGAACTTTGCGATGCGGCAGTTTGAAGTCGCCCCCGGCGGCTACACGCCGCGTCACAGCCATCCCTATGAGCACGAGGTGTTCGTGCTGGAAGGACAAGGCGAAATCCTCGAAGACGAAACGCCGCGTCCGCTGCGGCCCGGCACCGTGGTCTTCGTCGCTCCCGACGAGATCCACCAATTTCGCAACACGGGCGCGACACCGCTCAAATTTCTCTGCTTCGTCCCCAACTCTCACCGCAATCTCCCGGCGACGATGGCCCCGGAATGCGCTCGAACCACCTAGCTACTCTCATCCAGTGATGGGAATGGAAGATGAGAGGGGATGCGGGGGATTGAAGATCGAAAATGAAACAAGAATACTTCGCCTCTTGACCACGCACTAATCTTCCCATCTCCTCCGATCCCGCATCCCCTTCTCCGGATGTGGAGAGACACCATGACGCGCGACGCCGCCGCCGAAATCGCCCGCCTCATTCGCGAGATTCGCGAGCACGATCGGGCCTACTACGTGCTCGCCGCGCCGACGATTTCCGATCTGGAGTATGACAAGCTTCTCGACAAGCTGAAAACACTCGAAGCGGCGCATCCGGAATTGATCGCGGCCGACAGCCCCACGCAGCGAATCGGCGACGCGCCGGTTTCCGAACTGACGCCGGTCACGCATCGCGTGCCGATGATGTCGATCGACAACACTTACAGCCTCGACGAGTTGCGCAAGTACGCCGAGCGAACGATGAAAGCCCTCGACGGCGAGCCGATCGAATGGGTCGTGGAGTTGAAGATCGACGGCGTCGCCGTTTCGATTCGCTACGAGCAAGGCGAGCTCGTCGCGGCGGCGACGCGCGGCAACGGCCGCGTCGGCGACGACATTACCCACAACGTCCGCACGGTGATCGATTGCCCGCTGCGGTTGCTCGGCGAAGACGTGCCGGAAGTGCTCGAAGTACGCGGCGAAATCTATATGACCAATTCCGATCTGGTCCGCCTCAATGAACTCCAGACCGAGCGCGGCGAGGAGCCGTTTAAGAACTCTCGCAACGTCGCGGCCGGCACGATTCGCTTGCTCGACCCCCGCATCTGCGCCGAGCGTCGACTGCGCCTGTTTTGCCACGGGATCGGAGAAGCGGTCGGCGTGCGGGCGACCAACCACATGGACTTCCTCAATGAGATCGGCACGTACGGCCTGCCGCCGACTCCGCTGGTGCAAGCCTTCAAAGATTTCGACTCCGCCGCGAAGCACTGCGAAGAAGTCATCGAGAACTTGCACGAACTTGAGTTCGAAATCGACGGCCTCGTGCTGAAAGTGAACGACTTCGCCCAACGAGCCCGCCTCGGGACGACGAGCAAGAGCCCGCGGTGGTTGATCGCCTACAAGTTCGAAAAGTTCGAAGCTGTGACGAAGCTCAACGGAATCCGCGTGCAGGTCGGTAAGACGGGCGCGATCACGCCGGTCGCCGATTTGGAGCCGGTCGAACTCGCCGGCACGACGGTGAGCCGGGCGAGCCTGCACAACGCGGAGGAAATCGAGCGCAAGGACGTCCGCATCGGCGACTACGTCGTCGTCGAGAAAGCAGGCAAAGTCATTCCGCATATCGTGCGCGTCGAAGCCCATCGTCGCGAGGCGGAACTGCCGAAGTTTCCGTTTCCGAAGAAGTGCCCGGAATGCGGAACTCATGTGGTCAAAGACGAAGACGGCGTCTACATCCGCTGCCCCAACTATCGCTGCCCGGCCCAACTCAAGGAGCGCATTCGCTACTTCGCCGGCCGCAACGCGATGGATATCGAGGGGCTCGGCGACAAACTCGTCGACCAGTTGGTGAATGAAAAGCTCGTGCAATCCTACGGCGATCTCTATCGCCTCTCGGCCGAGCAATTGATGAACTTGGAGCGAATGGGAAAGAAAAGCTCCGAAGGACTCGTCGCCGGAATCGAAGCAAGCAAAGGGCGCGGATTGGCGCGACTGCTGAACGCAATTTCGATTCGCCACGTCGGGGCCCGCACGGCAGTCGTGCTGGCCGAACACTTCGGCTCGATGGACAAGCTGGCCGCGGCGAGCGAAGAGGAATTGAGCGAAGTCAACGAGATCGGTCCCACGATCGCCGCCGGCGTCGCGGCGTTTTTCCGCAGCGACGAAGGCCGACAGATCGTGGAAGAGTTGAAAGCGGCCGGATTGGACATGACCGCCGAAGTTCGGGCGGCTGCGCAGGCCGCAACGGAGGGAAAGCTCGCCGGACAAACGCTCGTCGTCACGGGCACGTTGGTGAAATACACGCGCGATGAGATCGAGGAGTTGATCCACAAACACGGCGGCAAGCCGGCGTCGAGCGTTTCAAAGAAGACGAGCTACGTCGTCGCCGGCGAAAATGCTGGGAGCAAGCTCGACAAGGCCCAGTCGCTCGGCGTGCCGGTCATCACTGAAGACGAGTTCGAGAAACTGATCGCCGATGAATAAAAAAGCCCCCGGCGACTCGCCGGGGGCTAACGATCAACTTATCGTTCGACTGGTACTACGACTTTTTCGGCACGCCGAGTTCGCCGAGCTTTTTGGCGATGTCGGCCCCGTGCGAACCGGTCTTCACCGCTTTGTCGATGTAGAGAATCCGGCCGTCTTTGCCCACATAGAACGTGACCCGCGAGGAGACGCCCTTCGGGTTCAAGATGCCGTACGCCTCCGCGGTCTTCTTGGTCGGGTCGCTCAAAATCGGGTAGTCGAGTCCGAGCGATTCCGAAAACTTCTTGTTGTAGTCGGCGTCGTCGACGCTGGCGGTGAAATAGGCGACTTCATACTGCTGAAGCGCGGCGCCTTCGGCCTTCATGTTCTTGCACTCGGCGGTACATCCGCCCGTGAAAGCCTTGGGAAACCAAGCCACGACGACGGCCGACTTATCCTTGAAATCCGAAAGTTTGTAAGTTTTGCCGTCGCTCCCTTGGAGCGTGAAATCCGGGGCGACGTCCCCCTCCTTCAAATCGGCGGCCGAGGCGACGCCGGCGACAAACGTCAATCCGAGGGCGAGGCAAAGCAACTTTTTCATGGTCGAAAGAACTCCAAAGAGGCGGGAAATGCATAGCGGAAACCGGGCTCGGGCCAGCCTACCACGGCGGCGCGCGCGAGTCCAACCGGCGGCTGAAACTCGAACACTGGTGACAGAACGCCTTCGGCCGGCGATAATGCCGGCAAAGAATCCTTCGCGTTCGACGAAAAACTCTCGATCGAGTGTTTGGCGATCGTCGATGCATCAGTCGCCGCTGAAATAATTTGCCTCGTCACCTTGTCGAGATCAACCATGTCGCAAGCTCCGGCTCCGAGTAAGAAAACGCCCGAGGTCGAAAGCGTCATCGTCGTTTCGTATCCCAAGATCATCTTCCTCTATCCGACGATGATCATGGCGTTCGTGACGGCCGTCTACATGACGTTCGGGCACGACGTGTTGAATCCGGCCAACTCGACGTCGGCCCTGATGAACACGTTGTTCCTCGGGATCTTCGGCATCAACCTTGTGGTGCTCGCCTTCGATTTTCCGCGGACGACGTCGCTGACGATGTTCTTTTGCATCGCCGCGATCGTGCTCGGACTCGTGTTGCTATTCACGCTCAAACCGGAACTCCTGCCGGCGATCACGACATTTCTGTTGAAATTCCGTCCCGCCGCGAATGCTACTTTTTATTGGACGTTCCTGGCGATTCTCGGCGGCATTTTCGCCGTCTCTTTCCTCACGCTGAGTTTCGACTATTGGGAAGTGCGGGCCAACGAAATCCTGCATCATCATGGATTCTTGAGCAATCTCGTGCGTCGCTCCGCTCCCAATTTGCGGCTCGAAAACGAGATCAACGACTTGTTCGAATATATGCTGCTCCGTTCCGGCCGTTTGATTCTCAACCCCAGCAACGAACGGCCGATCGTGCTCGACAACGTCCCTTTTATTAAGCACAAAGAAGCGCAGATCATGAAATTGCTCGGAGCGCTCAAAGTCGACATCCGTGAGGAAGGCGAGGAAGAGGCGTAAACGGAGCGATCTCTCGCGTCCGCGACCGCCGGCGATCGGAGTCGTCGGCGAAAATGCTGAATGGTCGAAATTCGAATGCTGTACGAGTCGGTCGCCCGCGCCGTCGCCGATGGTTGATGTTTTTACATGCGACGTCGATTGGGAGGCGGCGCTGGCCGATGAACTACGGCGAACTCTCGCGGCCGGCCAAGGTATCTCGCCGCGAATCGCCGTCGCGGGGCCGGGCTGCGTGACGCTCGAATCGGTTGTCGGCTCGGCAAACGATCCGCTCGTCGCCTTCGCAAGCCAGTGCTTGCCGCAAGCCGAGCATTGTTCGGCGACGTCGATTTCCGCATGGGCGGATTGGGCCTGCCGTCGCATTTCCGACAAACTCGATGCGTTCGACGGACCGTGGCGACTGCATGTATTCGCGCGGCCGTTCCCCGACGGCGTCGACGGACGGCGACGAGCACAGTTGGTGCACTCCAAGCTCACGGAACGATTGCGCGAAATTCGGCGGCGTTTGTTGCGGCGTCGCAATGAGCAGGACCAGGGACCTTGGCTCCTCACGGAAGCATGGGCCCAGGTATTGCTCACGTCGCCGAGCGAGGGATACGTGTCCGTCGTCGACGAAGCCGGCCGCGATGCTTGGCGACACGTCGTTTCGCCGTTCGTCGCCGGCGAGATCGAGCCGGCCGTCGACAAGCAAGCCCCGTCGCGTGCGTTCGCCAAACTGGTCGAGGCCGAGCTTCGACTCGGTCGGCGGATCGCCGCCGGGGAGACCTGCGTCGATCTCGGCGCTTCGCCGGGGAGTTGGACCTACACGGCGCTCGCGCGAGGCGCGCGGGTGACGGCGATCGATCGCAGCCCGCTGCGCGACGACTTGATGGTCGACCGAGGTTTAACGTTCGTCCAAGGCGACGCGTTCGCTTACGAACCGGAAACGCCGGTCGACTGGCTTTTGAGCGACATCATCGCGTTTCCGGACCGCATCTGCGAATTGCTCAGAATATGGCTCGGTAAGCGACTCTGTCGACAATTCTGCGTCACGGTGAAGTTCCGAGGCCGCGACGATGATGCGGCCCTCGAAAACGTGAAAACGGTGCTGCGCGAAAGCGGCTACGACTTCGGACTCCGCCGCCTGACCGCGAACAAAAACGAGGCTACGGCTTACGGCCGGGCGGTTTCATAGTTTTCGGGCGTTAGTTCTGGGTGCGGACCGAAACGCTTCCAAGCACCGACGACTAGAACCCGAACTAGTCGAACGAATACTCTTCCTTTGCCAAGTCTTCGAACCGCGTGAAGTTTTGCCGCCAGGCGACCCGCACGTCGCCGACCGGGCCGTTACGCTGTTTCGCGATGATCAGGTCGGCCTTGCCGGCGACCTTCGCTTTGTCTTCCTCGTTCGTCATGTAGTATTCTTCGCGATGCACGAACATGACGACGTCGGCGTCTTGTTCGATGGCGCCCGATTCGCGCAAGTGGCTCAGCTTGGGCCGATTGTCTTTGGAAGCTTCCGCCTGACGGTTCAGCTGCGAGAGGCAAAGCACGGGAACCTTGAGTTCACGGGCCATTCCCTTCAGGCGGCGGGCGATCTTGGAGACCTGCTCTTGGCGCTGGTCCTTATGATTGTCCGGCTCGATGAGCTGCAAATAGTCGATCACGACGAGCCGCAAGCCTTCGCGGCGTTTGAGGCGGCGAGCCGCGGCGGCGATTTCCGTCATTGTGCGACTCGGCGAGTCGTCGATGTAGATCGGCGCTTGGCTCAGATCGCTCGAGGCTTCGATGAGCTTCTTGCGATCGCCGGAGGAGAGAATGCCGTTGCGCAGGTTGTGGCCGTTGATTCGCCCGCGGGAACACAACATGCGCTCGGCCAATTCGAGCCGCGACATTTCAAGGCTCACAAACAGCACGCCGTTCTTGTCGTTCATCGCCACGTTTTCGGCGATCGTCGTCGCCAGCGCGGTCTTACCCATCGACGGACGGGCCGCGAGAATGACCAGTTCCGAATCGTGCAACCCGCCGGTCTGCGTGTCGAGGTCGCGCAGGCCGGTCGAGATGCCGCCGATGCCGCCCCCCTTGCTGATGCGGTCGTCGATCCGCAGCATCGTCTCGTGCAAAATGTCGGCCATGCCGGCGACGTTGTTGCTCCCCTTTTGTTCGAGGATGCCGAAGACCTTGCTTTCGGCTTGAGCCAAGAGCTCGCGCGGGTCTTGCGATTGGTCGTAGGCGTCGCGGAGGATTTCCGTCGAGGCGTGGATCAGGTCGCGCACCACGGCCTTATCGCGGACGATTTGCGAATACCAAACGGCGTTGGCAGCCGTCGGCACCGCCTCCAGAATGTCGGCGAGAAACAACGTGCCGCCGAGCATCTCGAAGTCGCCGGTGCTCTTAAGGCGTTCAATCAGCAACGTCGGGTCGATCTGCTTCCCTTCGTTGTGCATGTCGAGCATGACTTCGAAGAGCTTGCGATGGCCCGGCGAATAGAACTCTTCGGGACGCAAGACCATGGCGACTTCGTCGCACATCCGCGGGTCGAGCAACAAGCTGCCGAGCACGCCGCGCTCGGCTTCCATGCTGTGAGGCGGAGCGCGATCGAAAAGATCGCCCGGCGGCTTCGTGGGGGGCGCGTCGCGACGAGAGAAGCGTTCACGTTCCTGGGTCGACATGCGGCGAAATCCTCCGTGCTGACGTGAACAATCCGGGCCGCTGCGACCGAGTTGGAGCGTCGGTCCAAGCGCAAAAAAGCGGCGTTCCCGCCAAGGCAAGGAACGCCGCGATTATAACGCAATTGATCGGCGTCGGAAAAAACGCGCGACTACTTCTTTTCGGCCGGTTTCTCGGCGTGTTCGTCGGCCACCGTCGGCACGACCCAGACCTTGAGATCGGCTTCGATTTCGTGGCCGAGGTGAATCTTCACGGTGTAGAGGCCCAGTTCCTTGAGCGGCCCCTTGAGGCGAACCTGATCGGCCGTGATGGCGAATTCCAATCGCTTGAGAGCGTTGACGATTTCGCTCGGGCCGACGGAGCCGTACAAGTGGCCTTCATCGTTGGCGTTGGCTTCGATGGTCACGCTCTGCTTGCCGAGATCGTCGGCCAAGCTGCGGAGACCGGCCATGCGGGCCTTCTGTATTTCCTGGAGGCGAGCCTTGTGCTTCTCGACCATCCGCTTATGGTGCTCGGTGGCGACCGTGGCCAAAGCTTGCGGCAACAAGAAGTTGTTGGCATAGCCGGGACGAACGGCCACGACTTCGCCTTGCTTGCCGAGATGGTCGACGTCTTGGATCAACATCAGTTCGATGTTGCCGGTGGCCGTACGCGGCAAACGCTTCGGGCCTTTCTTCTTCGCGGCGGGCATTTCGGGAATCCTCGTACTCGTGTGACGTTTTGTTTCGTATTTGGCCGCGATCAAGCGAGCGGCCGCACTTTTGAAGTCGTTAGCGCCTCAACGGGCGACTAGAACGGGATGTCGCCTTCATCGACCGGCGGGCGACCGGACGAACGCCCCCCGCCGCCGCTCGAACGGCTCGGCGGACCCGACGGCTCGCCGCCGTATTCGCCTTCATCGGGGGGCGGACTGCCTGCGCCGCGGCCGCCTCCTTTGCCGCCGAGCATCCGCAGATTTTCGGCGACGACGCGGAGTTTGGAACGCTTTTGGCCGTCCTTTTCCCAGCTATCGAGCTTCAATCGACCTTCGATGAGCACCTGCGAGCCTTTGCCGAGATACTCGCCGGCGATTTCCGCCGTGCGGCCCCACAACGTGCAATCGACGAACGTCGTTTCTTCGATCCACTCGCCTTTGGCGTCTTTGCGGCGATCGTTCACCGCTAGGCCGATTTCCGACACCGCCGTGCCCCCTTGCGTATAACGCACTTCGGGGTCTCGGGTCAGATTGCCCATCAAGATGACTTTGTTGAAGCTGGCCATATCGCCACCGCGCAGGTGCTAAAGGAAGTTCGACGCCGCAGGGCGAGGCCTACTCGGCCGCGTTGCCGGCTTCGACGGGCACCGCAACGACCGGCGCGGCCTCACGGCGAGCGCGAGCCTCTTGCGGCGACTGCAGCGCGTGACTGACGAGCGCGTCGACGATCCGCGGATCGACCTTCAAAACGAGCGACCGCATGATCGACTCGTTGAGGCTGGTTTCGCGATTGAAATTGACGAGTTCACGGCTCTCAAGCCGGAAGTAGCTCAGCCAATAGGTGCCCTTGCGCTGGCCGTTGATCGGGTAGGCCAAGCGGCGCTCTTCCCACAAGCGGCTGGCGAGCATCTCGCCGCCGAACTTTTGCACCAGCGTCGCAATCGCGCCGGAGACGCCGCCCGGATCGCGCGCGAACCGATTGGAGTCGAAAATGAACATCGCTTCGTAAACGTTCTTAGCCACTTCGGGCAACTCCCAATGGGGAAATAAGCGATCGCGGACGGGAGACCTAAGATCGCAGGAAACTCGATTCCCGGCGAATGCTTACGACTCTCCTATTCTCGGCCGCTCCTTTCCTGACTCTAATCTTCAGTCTCTTTAGTCTTCAGCGTCCGGTCCGCCGCCTTCAGTCTCTTCCGTTATACCGGTTCATCGCGGCGGCGACGCCTTCGCGAACCCAAAGCTCGGCGGCGTCGGCCGCATGCTGGAAGGCCAATTCCATCTCGGTTTGTTCCGACTTCGGAAACTTCCCGAGCACAAAATCGGCGGCATCCATATCCGGATGCGTGTCGCTCGGCGAACCGATGCCGACCCGCAATCTGGCAAACTCATCCCCACCCGCACAACGAATGATATCGGCCAAACCTTTTTGACCGCCGGCCGACCCTTTGGCTCGCAACCGGAGCTTGCCGAGCGGCAAGTTCAGGTCGTCGCAAATCACCAAGAGGTCGGCGTTGGTCAGCTTGTAAAAATCACGCGCCTCGACGACGCTCGAACCGCTGCGGTTCATGAACGTATGAGGCCAGAGCAACATGGTCCGCTCGCCGCCGACCGTGATGTCCGTCGTTTCTCCTTGGAACGTCTTCTTCACACCGCCGGCTCCGCCGCGCCGCGCCAAGAGCGACACCACGTCGAACCCGACGTTGTGCCGCGTTCCTTCGTACTTGCGCCCCGGATTCCCCAAGCCGACGATCAGCTTCATGAAATTCGGACCGCCGCAAGTTCTCGCAGCCGCACGGCACGAACGAAGAGCACGAACTCGCTCCGCAACTTGCCTGTCGACCACTTCTTCTTGCCCGTCGACTACTTCTCTTCGGCTTCCTCTTCCTCGCCGGCCTTGCGACCGATGACTTCCGGTTCGCCTTCGCCCCCGGCGGCCGCTTCCTCGCGTTCGACCGGCTTCGCACAGGTGGCGATCACCGTTTCCGCGTCGGTCACAAGCGTCACACCTTCGGGCAGTTCGATCCTGTCGGCGTTCATGTGGTCATCGAGCTTCAGATCAGTGATCCGCAGAATGAGCTTCGCGGGAATCGCCACGACCGGGCATTCGACTTCCACGGTGTGGGTGACGTGCTCGACCACGCCCCCTTCCTTAACGCCGACCGCATCCCCCTTCAACTCCACGACCACTTCCACCGTGACGCGCTCGTCGAGCGAGACGCGGGTCAGGTCGAGGTGCAGCACTTCGCGGCCGAACGTGTCCCACTGAAGCTCGCGAACGAACGCCTTCTCGGTGACCGCGCCTTCCAAATCGACCACGCGAGCGCCGTGGCGGATCATCGTCTTCACTTCGTCGTTGCCGAGCGCCAGGTTCACGGCTTCTTGACCGTGGCCGTAGAGAACGGCCGGCACCATGCCGGCGTCGCGCAAGCGGCGAATCTTACGAGTGCCCGTTTCCTCACGGAGCTTGACGTGAAACACTTCCGGCATGACTTAGGTTCCTAACCGTCGAACAAAAATGTTTGCTTGCTAAGGGAATTCGGCGAATTCGTATGGGTCCGCGCGAGCGACTCTTCCGCTCACGACACCGCCTTCGCAGGGCCCAAACGTCGGCCGAGCAGGCGACTCAGACGTCATCGCTCGACCGGTCGTACGGCGGATTTGCGCCGCATGTCCGACCGGGGCGCAAAACCGCCGTTGCGGACTGAAAATCCGTCCGCCGGCAGCGCACTCATGCGATACCCCGCTCCGCCAAGTCGGTCCATTCTCCACGAAACCGACTTGATTGCAACCCCAAGCGACGGGAAATAGAACGTCGGCGAAACGGGCGCGATTCCCCATCACAATCGTACATTTTCTCAAGAAACCGACGGCGAATTCTTCCCAATCTACGCGACCTACCGATCGCGCTTTCCGGCCGACGAAATCGCCCCCATCCGAGGGTCGCAAACCGATTAGCCGTGATTAATTCGCCCCAGCACGGGCTCAACTCCTAATCGACAAAAGTGGGGGTCGAGCCGAGCGGCCAGCTGAGGCCAATTGTGGTGCGGCACTGCCGGATAAAGGTGATGCTCCAAGTGGTAGAGATGCTCAGCGCCGATGATCCGAATCGCAAGACCTCGAAACAATCGAGTTTGCCGAATTGGATCGGTGGCTCCGGCGACATGCGGGATGTAAACGGTCACCAGCGGGAACACCCAACTACCTCCGATCACCAAACCGACGTAGACCGCCGGCACACTCGTCCAACGCATAGCACCTGCGGCCATGGAGATCAACGCGACGATGCCTGCGGCCTCAAAGCCGAGCCGAAGTCGATAACGCTTCTCATGTCGCCACGCCCAGATCCACAACCGCGGTTGCATCGTCACGCCGTCGATGAGACTGCCGACCCAGGTGCCGCGCACCGAGCTCGCTTCAATATCGTCGTCGGCGAGCGTTCGGCGATGGTGATGCAAATGCGTAAGTCGATACGCGGTGCCGCTGCGTAACGAGCCGAGTTCGATCAACGACAGCCAAAGATCGCTCATCGCGGCCGACAAGCCGAGAGTACGGTGAACCAAGTCGTGCGACGTCGAGCCATAGGTGACGAACGACAAGACCATGACGCTCAGCACCGCAAGCTTCCAATAGTCGAAAGACGCCGCGCCCACGTAGCCGAGCATTGCGATCGGCGGCAAGAGCATCGTCACCCACCGCTGCCGACTCGTAATTGAGATCAAGTCGAGTCCCAATTCGCGCAAGCTCGGCAGGGACTCGTCGCGAAGGTGGGCGTGCTCGGCATTCATCTCGGCATCATTGAAGTGGGCGGTACGGCGGAAACTCGGCCGGAACGGCTCAGCACGCCCGGAAGCATCAATGCCAACCCGAGGAAAAACAGGGACGCTCCGCCTACGGCCGGAGCGAGATGCAACGGGTCGGTGTAGCCGATCGCCGGATGCACGAACACGGCCGTGCTCCAACCGGCAATTCCGCCGACGAACAGGGCCTGCCAGAGCGAGCGCGTCGGCTTTGTGAACCACACGCAGCAAAACGTCAGCAAGCCAGCCGTGGCGACGGCTCCGCCGAACCCGGCCCGATCGTGGGCGATCAGCGGCACTAAGCGCGGATTGATCGCCGCGAGTTGTTCGGCGGCCAAGCCCATGAACTCCAGATCGGTGTCGACGAACACATAGGTCATGCCGATGGCCTGAATCGTCAGCCCGCCGCCGATCATTCCAGCCGCTGCAATCAGTACGGCGACGCGACCGAGGCCCGCCGGCGAACCAAAGTCGAGCGTCGACCACGGCTCCAGTATTGCGGCGCGGGGCGACTTCACGCCGGCCGGCGCGAGCAAACGGCGCGACAGTACGAGCCCGGCCACAAAGCAAGGGAGCAGCGCGAGCGTCGCCGCGCCGTGCCACGTATCGAGGTAGCCGTAGCCCAGATAAGTGAGAAAGCTGCCGAACCCGACGAGGCCGCTCGCCGTCAACGTCCACCAAGCCCAACGCTCTCCGTGCCGCAGCGGAAACGCGGCGAGCCAAAGATACAGCACGCCCACGGCGACCAGCGCCCCGCCGAAGCTGATCCGATCGTGAATCATGAAATGCACGATGCGGCATTCATTGATGGAACAAAGCTGCTGCGGCGTCATACCGAGGTAGGCGACGTCGTGCGGCAAAAAATGCATCGACAGCGACTGAAACAGAGCGAACGCGCCGGATAAGATCAGGCATAGCCCGGTGAAGGAGATGAGCGGCCGACCGTCGCCGACGAGCGCCCCGAAAAATCCGCGCGTGTCACGATCGACCGTCATGGCTCACTCCACTTAGCGAACTCGTCCGGAGGAAGGATTCGGTCTCCCGCATCACCTCCGCCCCCCTCACCTATCTCCGGACGATTCTGCGGCCGACTACTTCCCAATCGTAAATGTCAGCGTCGTATAGTCCTTGAGCACGTCGTACTCTTTGCCGTTGATTTCCCCGGTCTTTTCGGTCGTCGTGCCGACATACATCGCGTAATGTCCCAGCTCGCCGACCGGCAACTCGGCTTGCCCCTTCGCATCGGTCAGGAGTTCGAAGTCGTTTCCGCTGGGCGTCGCACCCTTGATTTTCGCGCCGGTGAGCGGCTTGCCGAGAAAGATCGCGCGAAGCTTCATTTTGTCGCCTTCGAGCTTCGCGATCAGTTCGATGCGCAAATCCTTCGTCGGCTTGTCTTCGCCCCAGTTCTTGGAGTCGCCGACGAGATGCTTCGCCGTGTAGCGCAGCCATGAGGTCGGGCTCGTGCCGAATTGGATCGTCCCGAAGTCGGTCACGCCCAGCACGGCCTTCGGCTTTTCGCCCTCGATAGCCGCGCGATATTCCTTCTCCTGGTCGTCGACCTTCATCGCAAGCGGCTTGAGCCCCTTCGTCGTGCGTAGTTGAAACGTCGAATTCGACATCCGACCGACTAGGTCCGGATCCCAGCCGTCGAGTTCGCCGAAGCCGCTACGAACGAGCAGCCGATCCCCTTCGGCGGCCGATTCGATGAACACGAAATGCGCCGACGAGACGGCGGCGACCAAAAGCCAAACGGCGACGGCGAACACACTTCGAACTCCAACGATACGGCCCACGCGGCACGTCTTCATACCATCCACTCCTAATACATGACGAAAGCGTTTCGGGCGTTGCAACGTTGCACGTCCCCCGCGATTGAGCATCGCTACCGAAACGAAACGGATGGCCGGCTCAGTCGAGTTATTATGCGTCACAAGAAAGCGAGCGCGAAGCGGCGCGGGAAAGAGTGTGACGGAACGCCTTCGGCGGGCTTCCGCTCTCCGCGACTGGACCGAACACACTCGAGGAACGCGTTAAATGCCGAATCAAATCAACGACGACCGCCCTTAGGTAAACAACCGGCTCACCGATTCGTTGCGGTGAATTCGCTTGATCGCCTCGCCCAAAAGCGGGGCCACGCTCAAGATGGAAATCTTATCCAGCTTTCGTTCCGGAGCCAGCGGAATGCTGTCGGTGATGACGACCTTGGAGATCGGCGATTTCGAAAGATTTTGAAGTGCGTTTCCGCAGAGCACGCCGTGGGTCGCGCCGACGTAGATTTCTTTGGCCCCGGCTTCGGCCACCTTTTCGGCCGCGCCGCAGATGGAGCCCGCCGTGCTGATCATGTCGTCGAACATGAAGCAAACTTTGCCGGCGACCGAAGTGCCGATGATGTTTTCTTGCTTGGTTTTTTCGGCGCTTGAGCGGCGTTTATCGACGATCGCCAGCGGTGCGCCCATCCGCTTGGCGTGCCCCAGCGCACGCTTGATGCTCCCTTCGTCGGGACTCACGACGACGATCTCGTCGGGCCTGAAGTTCATTTGCCGGAAGTGATCGTTTAGCACCGGCGAGGCGTATAAGTGGTCGACCGGAAGGTCGAAGAATCCCTGAATCTGGGCCGCGTGCAGGTCCATCGTCAGCACACGATCGGCCCCGGCACGCTCGATCAGGTTGGCGACAAGCTTGGCGGTGATCGGCACGCGCCCTTCGTCTTTGCGGTCTTGCCGTGCGTAGCCGAAATACGGAATCACCGCCGTGACGCGTTCGGCGCTGGCCCGCTTGCAGCTGTCGACCATGACGAGTAGTTCCATCAAGTTTTCATTGACGGGCGCGCACGTGCTTTGAACCAAGTAGACGTCGCGGCCGCGAACGTTTTCTTCGAGCTTGCACGAGATTTCGCTGTCGGGAAATCGACCGAGTTGGATATTGCCGCAGGGAATACCGAGGTAATCGCAGATCCGCTCCGTCAGCGTCGGATTCGAGCGACCGCTAAAAATCTTCATGTCGTTCATCGTGAATGAAAGGCGATCGCTCGCGGCGTAGGCAACTAGGAGTTGGGGGAGTGAGCCATCGCTTGTTCGACGACGGCCAATTCTTCCGCCGTGTTGATGCTCAAAGTTTCTTGCGGCGTCAGCACGGCCAAGGCCTCGACCGGTCGCCCCGCAGCCCGCAAGATCCCCGGGCAATCGGTAATATAATACTCTCTCTGAGCGTTGTCGGCACGCAGCTTATCGAGCGAACCAAGCAAGTCGGCGTTGCGAAACACGTAGCAGCTCATGTTCACTTCGGTGATTTTGCGCTGCTCCGGCGTCGCGTCCTTTTCTTCGACGATGCCGACGAAGCGTCCGGCCGCGTCGCGCACGATTCGTCCCAAGCCGAACGGGTTGTCCTTGTTCGCCGTTCCCAACAGGCATGCCGCGTCGCCCCGTTCCCGCTCGCGCAAGAGCGAGTTGATCGACTCGGCGCGAACCAACGGCGAGTCGCCGCAGACGACGGCCGTCGCGCCGTCGAAGCCGGCGAGCGCGTCGCGACACATCATGACGGCGTGCCCGGTCCCGAGCCGTTCGTGTTGCTCGGCAAAAGCGATGTTCTTTCGACCCGCCAAATGCTCACGCACCAATTCAGATCGGTAGCCGACGACGACGATCGTTTGTTCGACTGCGCACTGCTCGAGCATGTCGAGCACATAGTCGATCATCGGCCGGCCCCGAACCGGCACGAGGACCTTCGGTAAATCCGATTTCATCCGGGTTCCCTGCCCGGCGGCCAACACGACGGCACGAGCCTTGGCCATAGCGACATTCCTCCTTGCAAAGACGAAGCAACACGTCTGAGCGCGTTCGTTGAGTTCGCCATCTTGCCGGCGAACGGCGTTTGACGCCAGGGGGACAAGAGAATCGCCTGCCGCTCCATCGGCGGGACGAACGGTCGGTGATTTGGAATCGCCGGCGAAATTCGGCTTCATTCGCTTTGCCTTGGCCTTCGCCTAGAATGGCGCACCGACGCAGAAAGCCGCACCACGTTTCGAGGCCCGTCGCCGATGCCTGCGCTCTATCTCACGGAAGACGACGTCCGCAAAGTCGTCGATATGCCCGCCGCGATCAACATCGTCGAGCGGGCGATTAAGCATCTGGCCGACGGCAAAGCGACGAATGTGCCGCGAAATCGCGCCTCGGCTCCGGGAATCATTCTGCACTCCATGAGTTCCGCCGCCGAGTATCTCGGTACCTGCGGTTGGAAACAATACACCACGACAAAGCACGGCGCTCGCTTTTTGGTGGGCCTTTACGACAACGCGGGGGGCGATATCGCGGCCTTGATCGAAGCGGACTACCTCGGCCAACTCCGCACCGGCGCGGTGACGGGCGTCGCGGTGCGCAGGCTCGCGCGAAGCGACGCGAATCGAGTCGGCGTATTCGGCACCGGCGCCCAGGCGCGCACTCAACTGGAAGCGGTCGCCGCCGCGCTGCCGATCAAACAAGCCTTGGTCTACTCGCGCGACGCACAACGCCGCGCCCAATTCTGCGAGACGATGGCGTCGAGGCTCGGCATCGCAGTCGAATCGGTCGCAGAGCCTGCCGCCGCCGTGCGCGGCTTGCCGATCGTCGTCACGGCGACGACCTCGAAGACTCCGGTTTTCAACGGCGACGACGTCGGCCCCGGCACGGTCGTTTGCGCCGTCGGCAGCAATTGGCTGAACAAGGCGGAAATCGATACCGCGACCGTGGCGCGCGCCGCACGCGTCGTCTGCGACGACGTCGCCGCCTGCCGACACGAAGCGGGGGACTTTGTGCCCGCGCTCGAGGCCGGCGTCTTCCGATGGGAGCAGGCCGTGTCGCTGGGCGACGTGCTGGCGGGTCGCGCCGTCGGACGCACGACCGACGACGACGTGCTCGTCTTCAAGTCGGTCGGCTTGGCGGTTGAAGACGTCGCCATGGCGACCGATATTCTGTCGCAGGCGAAAGCGGCCAACCTGGGGACGCCGTTGCCTTTCGGGCACGACTAAAGCGAGCCGATCCGCGTTAATAAGTCGGCGGCGGCGAGGTCGCTCACGTTTACAAACGGCCGCCGTTTCGCTACTTTTCAGGGACTCGTCAAACACCGTCCGCGGGAAGGATCGTTCTATGTTGTTCGCCATGCACTTGCCGGATCACGCCGTGTCGAGCGAAGCTACGATTGCCGTTGCCGGCCTGGCCGCGGCGGCGGCCGCGATCGCCGCAAGGCCGCGGCTGCGATCGATCGCCGGATTGGTCTCGCGCACGGCGGCCATGTTCGCCGCCGTAACGGCGCTGGTCTTCGCCGGGCAAATGGTGAACTATGCGGTGCCGGGAACCGGAGTCTCCGGCCACTTGCTCGGCGCCGCGCTCGCGACGCTGCTGCTTGGTCCGGCGTTCGGGGCGATCTCAATCGCCCTCGTGCTGACGGTGCAATGCGTGTTCTTCGCCGACGGTGGGCTCACCGCTCTGAGCACAAACATTTTCAACATGGCGGTCGTCGGCTCGGCCGCGGCCTACGGAGTGCGCCGAGTCGTTGCGAACGACACCTTATGCGCCGTCGCCGCAGGCACTATTTCGGTCCTGGCTTCGGCGGTCGCTTGTGCCGCGGAACTCGCCGTGAGCGGCGTGCCGACCGAGACTTGCGCTCGCCTGATCGGCCACCATGCGGCGATCGGCGTCGTCGAAGGCCTGCTCACCGCCGCATTCATCGTCGCCGTAGTTCGCTTGCGGCGGCGCGTGGAAGTCCGATCGATCGCCGCAATGGGCTTCGCCGCGGCGCTTGTCGTCGCCGTCGCATTGGCTCCCCTGGCCAGCACCAAGCCCGACGCATTGGAAGCGGCGTTGGAACAAGCCGCCGAGCATTCGACGAACGCCGGCTAAGCTCTCCCCGTCGTCATTCTCATTCACCCGCGCTCGCCGAGCGAAATGTAGTTGCGCAGCGACGGCCCGACGTATTCCGCCGCCGGGCGAATGATGCGGTTATTCTCCAACTGCTCGATCACGTGCGCCGACCAACCGGTGACGCGCGCGACGACGAACAGAGGCGTGTAGAGTTCGACCGGCAGGCCGAGATAGTGGTAGAGCCGGGCGCTCGGCCAGTCGACGTTCGCAGGCAACCGCTTCTCCGCTACGATGATCCGCTCGATTGTCGCCGCAGTCGTCTCCATGGCCTCGTGGCCCGTCTTTTCCGCGAGTTTTTGGCATAGGGGGGTGAGGAAAGCCGTGCGCGGGTCACCCTTCTTGTAGACCCTATGACCGAAGCCCATGATGCGGACCTTGTTCGCCAGGGCGTTGCGAATCCAACTCTCGGCCTTAGTCGGATCGCCGACTTGCTGCAACACTTCGAGCACGCGTTCATTGGCCCCGCCGTGCAGCGGTCCCTTGAGCGCACCGATCGCCGCGACGATCGCCGAATGCAGATCGGCCAACGTCGACGCGACGCAGCGGGCCACGAACGTCGAAGCATTGAACTCATGCTCCGCGTAGAGAATGAGCGATGTGTTCATCGCGTGAATCGCCCAGTCTTCCGGCGATTGATCGGTAACCAGCTTCAAGATATTCGCGGCGATCGACAGCTTCGGATCGGCCGGCGCAGGCTCACGGCCCGAGTCGATTCGATGTTTCGCCGCCATCACCAGCGGCAGCTTGGCGACGAGCCGCTCCGCTTTGCGAACGTTAGCGTCGTGTCCGTTGTCATTCACGTCGGCATCGAAATGCGCGAGCATGCTCGCGCCGGTTCGCATGACGTCCATCATCGGCGTGCCGCGAGGAATTGACCGCAGAGTCGCCACAATCGCCCCCGGCAACTCCATCGCTTCGCCAAGGCGCTTCCGAAACTCGGCCAATTCGGCCTGCTTCGGCAGTTCACCGTGCAGCAACAAATAGGCGACTTCTTCAAACGTCGCCTGCGCGGCCAAGTCTTCGATTGCATAGCCGCGATAGAGCATGCGGCCTGCAAGCGTGCACACCGCCGTTTGCCCCGCCACGACTCCTTCCAAGCCGCCGCCTGCCGTCGAACCGGATGTCGTCATGATTGCGATTCCCCTTGGAAGTACTCGCGGTCGCGGGCCTCGTAGCCGGCGTAGTCGAGCAGGTCGTAGAGTTCTTGTCGAGTTTGCATTTTCGGCACAAGCGCTCGTTGCGTGCCGTCGGCTTGGATTTGTGCGAGCGCGTCGGCCACGGCTTTCATCGCCGTGCGGAGCGTCGTCACCGGCAGCAGAGCCGCGGCGTAGCCGAGCTGCGTGAGTTCGTCGCGCGAGAGCAGCGGGCTACGGCCGAACTCCGTCATGTTCGCCACCAGCGGCGCTTTCACCGCGGCGGCAAACTTTGCAAACTCGTCGGGCGTTTCCAGTGCTTCGGGAAAGACCCAGTCGGCTCCGGCGTCGAGATAGGCCTTGGCACGATCGACTGCCGACGCAAAACCTTCGACGCCGCGGGCATCGGTTCGCGCCAGGATCACAAACGAGGAGTCTCGTCGCGCGGCTGCGGCGGCGCGAATCTTCGTCGTCATCTCAGCCGATTCCACCAACGATTTGCCGGAAAGATGACCGCACCGCTTCGGCAATCGTTGATCTTCCAATTGCACGGCCGCGGCTCCGGCCGCCTCCAATTCGACGATCGTCCGTTCAACATTCACCGCTTCGCCGAACCCGGTGTCGGCGTCGACGATCAGCGGCAGCGTCGTTCTCCTTCCAATCCGCTCCGCCTCTTCGACTAATTCGCTGAGCGTAAACAAACCGATGTCGGGCAGCGCGAGCGCTCCCGCGCTGAAGGCCGCACCGGAAAGATAAGCCGCATGAAACCCGGCTCGCTCAATCAGCCGCGCCGTGAGAGCGTTGAACGCCCCCGGAACGAGCAAAGTCGCGCCGCCGACGGCCTGCCGAAGTCGCGCGCCGGGAGTGTCGACCTTAGTCATGACGCACTTCTCGCAAATAAAAATTCAGGTTGTACGGTCGCGGTGCGCGTTCCGCCTTGAATATAGGGCGGCGAGAAGCAATTGAGCAACCACGACGGCTGCGCCGTTCGGCTTCGTTCGATTACAATGGCAGTTTCACGACCTCCTCAATTCGAACACGTGCGCAAATCGACCGCATGTCGACCACCGCGGACATCCCGGAAACTTCGGCTGCGGCGAAGCGTTTCGCCGCCCTCGCACCGCTTGTCGACGTGCTGCTCGTGTTTGCCGTATTCGCCGCTTGCGGCGGTTGGCCTGTGCCTGACGCAAACGAGGCCCACTACCTGACGAAAGCGAAGCACTACTGGGAACCGGAGTGGATCGTCGCCGACCTCTTCTTGTCGTCGCGAGATTCTCACGTCACCTTCTATGCCACGTTCGGCTATTTGACGCACATCTTGCCGCTGCCGACCGCGGCGCTCGTCGCGCGCGTGATCGGTTGGCTGATGCTCGCCGTCGGCTGGCGGCGATTAAGCTATCTACTCGTACCTCGCTTTGGTTGGGCCGCGCTCACGGGGGCCGCGGCCGTCGCTCTGAACGAACGGTTCCATCTAGCCGGCGAATGGTTTGTCGGCGGCATTGAGGCGAAAGTACCGGCCTACGCGCTCGTGTTCTACGGATTGGCCGACGTTTTCCAGCGACGGTGGAATCGCGGACTCATCGCGCTCGGCGCCGCCTCGGCCTTTCATGTTCTCGTCGGCGGGTGGTCGGTCGCCGCTTGCGGGCTCGTCTGGTTCGCCGATCGCTCGCGAACGTCGTTAAAATCCCTGTTACCCGGCTTGATCGGCGGCGGCGCACTCGCGCTCGTCGGCGTGCTTCCCGGTTTGCGACTCTCTTCCGGCATCGATCCCGCGCTGGTCGCTCAGGGGAACGAGATTTATGTATTCGAGAGAATTGCGCATCACTTGTGGGCGGTCGACTTCTTCCCGAAGTTCGCGGTGCGGCATCTGACGTTGTATGCGTTACTCTCGGCTTGGTGCACTTGGCAACCTGCCGACGGTGCGCTCCGCCGGTTGCGCTGGTTTATTGCGGCGGCCGCGACTTTCGCGCTCGTCGGTCTCGGAATATCCTATGCGTCGCCGCAACCGTCGGCCTGGGCGGCCGGCATTCTGAAGTTTTATTGGTTTCGTCTATCGGATGTCGCCCTCGCCATGGGTGTCGTCTTCGAACTCGCGACTTACGCAGCGCGGCCGGACCGCAGAGCCGTTGTGCGATATTTGATCGTCGCCGCTTTAGCAATTATCGGGCTCGGCAACGTCGGCTGCCTCGTATCGGAGCGAGTGCAGTCGGAGTGGCTCCCCCGCGGCGAGAAGATCCCGCAAATCGGCACATATCACAATTGGCAAACCGCCTGTGAATGGATCCGCGACAATACGCCGCGCGACGCGCTAGTACTCGCGCCGCGACCGCACATGACCTTCAAGTGGTTCGCCGAGCGCGCTGAGTACGCCACCCGAAAAGACGTCCCTCAAGATGCTCAGTCGCTCGTCGAGTGGAGGCTTAGGCATGAAGAACTCTACGACGAACTCAATCCTTGGGTGAACTATCTTCCACCCGAGCGTGTCAAAACGATCGTCGAAAAGTATGGTGTCGACTACATTATCGCCTATGCCGATCCGCCGCTTGAATTCGACGAAGTGTATCGAAACAATAGCTTCGTCGTGTATCGCGTTTCCCGCTCGCGGTAGTTGGCCCGATGGACATTGACGTCAACGAATCTGAGCCCTCTCGTTTCGACGCAGACTCACTGCCGGCTTGCCTTCGACGACGCCTCAAACTTCCCTTGCCCGGCCGACGCGCTCAAGTCATGTTCGAGCCCGAAGCGGCCTTCGGACGGCATTTCGGACCGCCGTCGACCGACACGCGCGCAGCGGCGGTCGCGATCTTGATGTATCGTCGCGGGCACGCCTGGCATGTGCCGCTGACGATTCGACGCCCGGAACTAGCCTCGCACGGCGGGCAAATCAGCCTGCCCGGCGGCATGCTTGAGCAAGACGAATCGAGCGATCAAGCCGCAATCCGCGAGCTTGAAGAAGAAATCGGCGTCGCCGCAGGCGGCGTCGAGATGCTTGGTCGGCTTTCACCGATCAATCTTTTCAGCAGCCGCTTCTACGTCGTGCCTTGGCTCGCCGTCGTCGGTGAAACGCCGCGGTTTGTCCTGAACGAATCCGAAGTCGCCGGCCTGATTGAGTTGCCCCTCGCAGCCCTGATGGACCGAACTCTCTGCGGACGTCACCGCTGCGAAGTGCGAGGCACGCTGCAAAGCGTGCCGCATCTCGCCTACGACCGGCATCAAATATGGGGCGCGACGGCGATGATCCTCGGCGAGTTGCGCATGTTGTGCGACGACGCCTTCGCCGCGGGGAAAGAAACCGAACAAGAGACCGAATCGAGCGAGAGTTCATGACCCCGGCAGCGAAATCCGAGTCGCCATTCCGTCCGAAGGCCGCCGTGTTCGACCTCGACGGCCTCATGTTCAACACGGAAGACCTCTATCAATTCGTCGGCGGCGAATTGCTGCGCCGACGCGGACATGTATTTACCGCCGAATTGCTCGATCGCATGATGGGCCGGCCGGGTAAGATCGCGCTGCAGATCATGATCGACACCCATGCGCTCGATACGACCGTGGAACAGCTGACGATCGAGACCGATGAAATTTTTCCGGCGATCCTCGATAACCGTCTCGCCATGATGCCCGGCCTTGCGACTCTCTTGGCCACGCTCGAAGCGGCCGACATGCCTAAAGCGATCGCGACCAGCAGCCGACGCAGCTTCGTGGTCGATGTCTTAACGCGATTCGCTCTAGAACCACGCTTTCAATTCATCCTCTCGGCGGAAGACATCGTCGAAGGGAAGCCGCATCCGGAGATCTATCTCACTGCGGCCAAGCGGCTCAACGTGAGTCCGCAAGAGATGGTCGTCTTCGAAGACAGTCAGAACGGCTGCCGCGCGGCCGTCGCGGCCGGGGCGATCGCCGTCGCGGTACCCGGCGGACATAGCCTTCGGCACAATTTCGACGGCGCCCGCTTTATCGCCGAATCACTGGCCGATCCACGTATTTACGAGCTTTTGCAAGCAACGCCGGTCGCCGTCGAACTGTAAAGAATGCCCTCGGCGACTTCCGGCGAGATCATAGGTGAGGAAGGCCGCTACGCGGCGACCTGCAACATCTGCGGCGCCCCCGAACCGATTCGTTCGCGGTACCCGTTGAATGCTTGCGCCGTGAATCGGGCCAACCCTTCGCGCAGCATCGGCAGCGGGCGATTCGTCGCGCGGCGGAAAGCTAACGTGTTGAGCGACGTCTCTTCGACGTTCACACGCTGCCCCCGATCGGGCTTCGCGGTGAGTTGCACGAAGCGCCCCGGCACGCCGAGCGAGGCGGCCAGTTCCGCCGCGAAGCGATACGGACTCGTTCGCTCGGCACCGGTCAGGTTGTACAGCCCGGCGAGATTCAAACGATAAGCGTCGTGAATTCGATCGGCGAGATCGGTCGCCAAGATCGGCGTCGCATGACGCACGGCATCGACCGGACACGGCCGCTCGCCGGTGAGTTCGTGGAACATCCGCTCGGCGTAGTTGCAGCCGTACGCCGCGGGACTCCACCCGTAAACATGGCTGCGCAGGACCAAAGCGCCGCCGCGAGCCAGCTTCGCCTCGACGGTCGCCGCGCCGCGGGCAAAAGGCCCCGCCGCGTTCGGCCTCGCGTTTTCATTGTGAAACATATGGGGACCCGCGAACATGCCGTCGGTCACGACGACGACGAGCTTCGCCCCCGCCGCGCGACAGGCTTCGGCCAAGCCGACGGCAAGTTCCGCTTCGTGAGTCATCGAACGGCGATCGACGCCCGCCGGCGCTCCCAAGCCGCCGACGTCCCAACCGGCGACGGCAAACGGACCGCTATGCACGACCAAACGCGGGGCCGCCTGCTGAACGGCTTCGCACACAGCTTCGAGATCGAAGCCGGCGCGCTGCGACGACGCGACGAGCGAAGATTCGACGTCGCCGACAAGGTCCATCCGACCGGCAAGCGTCGTCGCTACGGCGCTCCCGACGAGCGTGTCGGGTCGCGTCACGAAAAGTCTATCCACGTTCGGCCTCCATGCCTGACGTTTCAATCCTGCCCATCCCCCGATGACTCGCATCCGGTCCGCGGCGTCGCGCTCCGCACCACTCCGCGAACTGAGCGAGGGTGGGATTGTATCGCCGTGCCGCGCCCCGGCCAAGGCGTCTTCCGGGTCCGTTGCTAGCAACTCAGTACGCGCAAGACTTAACCGTCGCGATTCCCTTGACCATCGTCGGGCGGCATCGGTAGACTTCGCCGCCGTGTCGAACGGCAGAGTCGATTCGACGTATTTTGCACGTCGACTTTGAAATATTGGTTGCGTTCGTGCAAGGATTTGCGCGAGCCGATACCGCGGAAAGGATTCCGCTTCATGAGCGAACCTTGTTTCTACTTGCCGTCGGGTCGAACGGTCGGCGGCGGACGCCCGACATTCGTCGTCGCCGAGATCGGCCAGAATCACAACGGCAGGCACGATCTAGCCGAGCAACTCGTCGATATCGCCGCTTGGGCCGGCGCCGATGCGGTCAAGGTCGTCAAACGGGACTTGTCGTGCGAACTCACGCGTTCGGCCCGTTACCGCCGCTACGACTCGCCTCATTCGTTCGGCGACACCTACGGCGCGCATCGCGAAGCGCTTGAACTGCATCTCGAAACCCATGCCGTACTGGCCCGCCGCGCGCGTTCGCACGGATTGCAATTCGTAGCCACGGTGTGCGACATCCCCAGCGCGAAAGCGATGTCGGAAATCGGCGTCGACGTCTACAAGATCGCCTCGCGCGATTTGAACAATCTACCGCTGCTCGAATGCGTCGTTCGACTCGGCAAGCCGATCATTCTCTCGACGGGCATGTCGGGCTGGGAGGAAATTGACGCGGCGACCGAATTGCTAAAGCGCTACGGCGCTTCCTATGGAGTACTGCAATGCACGTCGCTTTACCCGACACCCGATGAGCAAGTGCACCTGCGCACAATGACGACGCTCCGCGATCGCTACCGCGTGCCGGTCGGCTTCTCCGATCATACCCTTGGAACGGTGATCACCACGGCGGCCGTGGCGCTCGGGGCGTCGATCGTCGAAAAGCACCTGACTCTCGATCGAAAGATGAAAGGAAGCGACCACGCCTGCTCCGCCGAGCCGCAGGAACTGTTCGAACTAGTCCAGCAGATTCGCCGGGTCGAGGCGGCGCTCGGGCGCGCCGACAAGCCGCCGACGGGCGCGCTGGCCGCCACCCGACGCAAGTTGGGCCGCAGCATGGTCACGCGAACCGCGCTGCGAGCGGGCACGCTCTTAGACGAAAGCATGCTTACGCTCAAATCGCCGGGCGAAGGCGTTTCTTGGACCGATCGCGGAAAGCTTCTCGGCCGTCGTTTGCTGCACGACATCGCCGCCGACGAGCTTGTGCTGCCGAACGACGTGGCGTAGCGCATTGCGCGGCGTCGAATCACCCTTTCTCTCCCATCTGTTCTCCAAAGACCGCCCTATGGCGCTCCGCATATTCACGAACGACTCCGACGACGATGGTCGCGGTTTAACGTCGAATCTTCATGTCGCACACGCACAATTCGCGAAACTCGCGGGCATAGTGTTCGATATGGGCGACGTGCTCTTCGACGCTACGGAGTGGCGGCGTTGGCTGCTCCAACTCGTTCAGCGCATGGGCCTACAAACCGGTTACCGCAGCTTCTTCAGCATTTGGGATCACGACTTTCTTGACGACGTCCATCGCGGCCGCCGAGACTACGCCGCAGCCTTCGACGCGTTCCTGCGACAATGGGGCTTCGAGCGGGGCCAAATCGACGAAATCGTGCATGCGTCAAACATTCGCAAACGGCAAATTGAAGCCGAAGTGAGGCCGTTTCCGGGAGTGCGTAACACACTCACACGATTGCAATCCTTGGGCCTAAGGATGGCGGTACTCAGCGATTCAGAATCAACCGGCGAATCGATCCGCCGCCGCCTCGAGCAACTTGGGCTTGGGGCCTTTTTCGCCGCCGTCGTTTCCTCGGCCGATCTGAAGGCCGCGAAGCCCGATCGAGCCTGTTACGCCGAAGCGATCCACAGACTCAATTTGAGGCCCGATCAAGCGGCTTTCGTCGGACATGACGCCGATGAGCTGCGGGGAGCGCGCCGCGCCGGACTCAAACGTATCGCGGTGAACTACGATCGCGATGTCGCGGCGGACTGTTATCTCAAGCGCTTCGACGACCTACTATCACTGTTCGCCGCCGGCCCCGCCGGGCAAGGCGAATCGCGCAGGGCGGCCTGATGTCAAGCGCGCCGCAGCCGCCGTCCCCGCTCGACTCGCAGTCTTGGGAGGAGTTTTCGCGCCGCTGCCTCAAGTCGGACCCGCTTCGTCGCGGCACTTGGACGGCGCGGCGGTGGGGTCGTCCGGCGGCGCTGAGAATTACTTGCGTCGTCGCTCCGCACGGCATAACGGCGCATCAAGCGACGCTCTCGGCCTGTGCCGCGGCGGTCGTCGCAGTCGTCGCTTTCGGTTGGGGATCCCCGCTCGGCTGGCTCTGCGGTGTCTTCGCTTTGCATGCTTGGTATCTGCTCGACCACGTCGACGGCCAACTCGCCCGGTTCCGCGGCACGGCCTCGCTCGACGGCACTTGGCTCGACTACCTGATGCACCACAACCTCAATTTGCTGCTGCCCGCTGCGATTGGATTCGGACTCGCGCGGCATACGGGATTCGTCGCTTGGGCGGCGGTCGGACTGTGGTGGGGCTGGGGCTCGTTGTTGCTGGGTCTTCGCCACGACGCGAAGTACAAAGCGTTCGTGCGGCGCTGGAAATCGCTTGAAGGCGAACTCCGACTCGTCGGCGGCGGCGGCGGTCGCCCGGAGCCGGCGTATCTGCCGCCGCGGTCTTTTCGCCGTTGGTTGAACTGGTGCGTGCTCAAGTGCTACGAAACTCACATCGTCATCTGCGGATTGACTATGCTCACCGCCGCGCGCTTGCTCGCCGGCGAGTTTGGTGAAGAGGCCGCGCAGCTCTTCGTCGCTGCGGCGGCAGTGCCGGCACCGCTGCTGGCCTGCAACCTGATTCGTCGCTCGCTCGCACAAGGCGAGACGGAAGCCGAGTTTGCTGCATGGTTCCGCCTGCCTGACGCCGCCGAGTTGGAAGAGGTCGGCGACGCTTGGCACATTCGTCGCAACGACGCGAACGATTCTCGCACTTCAAATCGAGAGCCTGCCGGCAAACGTCCGTCTTGACCTGCCGGCGAGGGCGAACTTAAAGTGCCCGCTCGCCAAACTCAGGGATGAGTCTGCGCGGGGGGAGCATGGAAGCTGACGCGGTCGACATCTTCGTTCTGAACCACAACGGCTGCGCGCTGTTGGCCGAGTGCCTCGACTCGGTCGTTCGCGCCGCCGAGTCGTCCCGCTATACCTGCCGGGTCGTCGTCGTCGACAACACGTCGAGCGATGACAGTCGGCATTGGCTCGCGCAGCACTCGCCCACCGTCGAATTCTGGAGCTATCCCAACGACGGACTCATCTCGCTCAATGCGGCCGTCGCTCGGTCTTCCGCCCCCGTCGTCGTGCTTCTCAACAACGACATTCGCCTGTCCGAAGACGCGCTCGATCCGCTCGTCGCGCCGCTGTTCGCTTCCCTGGCCGCCGCCGAAGAAGTCGAGCCGGTCTTTGCGACCGCGCCGCGCTGTTTCCTCTTCGACGGCGTAACCCACGAAGGCTTTCAAACGGCCGTCACGATGCGCCGCGGACTCGTCTCCGCGACTGCGCATTTCCCGGAGGCCAAGGCTCTCGCCGACTTCGATGGTCCGACCGCCTCGGTCGGCGCCGCGTTGGCCGTTCGCCGCGACATCTTCTTACAACTCCGCGGCTTCGATCCGCTGTACCTGCCCGGCCGAATCGAAGATCTCGACTTTTGCTTTCGCGGATTCCTCGCGGGTTACCAAGCTCGCTACATCGCCGCCTCCGCGGCCTATCACCGCGGCGCGGCGAGTTTCGGTCCCCGATTCGGCTCCGCCGGTTGCGATCGCCTGGCTCTCCGAAATACGCTGTTGTTCCAATGGAAAAACATTCGTTCGTTGCGGCGTCGCACGTCGCTCGCTTGCTGGACCGCGATCCGTATCGCGGCCGATTTTTTCCGCGCGCCTTGGTCGACGACGGAGCACCGCTTCAGTTTCGTCGTCGCTTGGCGCGAAGCTCGCGATCTCTGGTCGTGGCGAACGGTCGAGGGCGACCATAAACCCATTGATGCCGCTGTTCGGCGGGAACACGAATTTTTCCGCCGCCACTCGCCCCAAGCCTTGCGTGAGAATTCGCCGCAGCGTGCCGCTCGTTTGGCGGCGTGGCGACTTGAAGAGCGGAAGCGCGCCGTCAACTACCCTCTAGCACGCTGGTATCTCCGTCCGCTTGCTACATGGGCCGCCGAAAAGCTGAACGCGAGTCGAGTTTGTCCTTGGCACCTCACCTTGCTGGGACTTGCTTGCGCCGTCGCCGCCGCGAGCGCGATCGTGGCCGCCGCAGGGTCGGCCTCGGTGAGCGCCGCGGTGCTCGTCTTGCTCGCGTGGGCATGCGATCGCACCGACGGACCGCTCGCTCGCCTCCGCGGCACGGCGTCTTCGTTCGGGGCTTGGCTCGACGCCAATGTCGACGAAGCCGTGGATCTCGGGTTGCATGTTTGCACCGCCGCCGTCGCGGCCGCCGCGTACGGTTCGCAGGCTCCTTGGCTCTGGCTCATCGGGTTCCTCGTCGGCAAATACCTGCTGATGTACGGGTTGAACGTCCCTTGCGATGCATTAACCGATGCCGCGGGCAACAAGCGGACGCATTCAATCCCATCTCCTTCATGGATTCGCTCCGCTTGGCATTTCCTTGCCAATGCCGACGTGCGCATCCATCTGCTCGCCGCGGCCGTCGCATCGGGACTGCTCGTCGAAGAATTGGCGTTGATCGCCGTCTATTACAACGTTCGCTGGCTCCTGCGCTACGTGCTGCTGGCCCGCGACGTCGGTCGGCTTTCGATCGTGAAGGGACGTCTATGAGTGTCCCTAAGTTATCGATCGTTATTCTCGCGCTGAATGAAGAAGAGAACCTGCGGGTTTTGTTGCCGCAGCTTCGTTGGGCCGACGAAGTAGTCGTCGTCGACGGCGGCTCGCGTGACGGCGGGCTTGAAGTCGCGCGACGCCATGGAGCTCGCTGCGTCGTACGCCCATTCGACAACTTCGCCGCTCAACGCAACGCGGGCCTCTCCGCAGCGAGCGGTGATTGGGTCTTCTTCGTCGACGCCGATGAACGACCGACGCCACGGCTTGTGCGCGAACTCCGTCGTCGCATCGCGTCGGAAAACGTCACCGGCTATCGCGTGCCGATTCGCAGCATCATCTTCGGTCGGCGATTTCGCTTCTCCGGCACCCAGGATGATCGGCCGCTGCGGTTGGTGCGGCGCTCGGCCGGGTTCTGGAAGGGAGACGTCCACGAACGGTTCGCCGCCGCCGGTCCGATCGGCCTGCTGCACTCTCACTTGGAACACATTACCTTGCCTACCGTCCCGGCGTTTCTCGGGAAGATGCAGCGCTACACGACGCTCGCGGCCATGGCGCGCGTCGAACGCGGCGTGCCGCCGCGTCGCCGCGACACTTGGCTACGGCCTGCCTTGGAATTCTGCCGCCGACTGATTTGGAAACAAGGCTGGCTCGACGGCCCCGAAGGTTGGGCCTTCTGCGGGCTCAGCGGACTCAGCGAATGGGTGCTGGCACGGAAACACCGAAAGCTGTGGCTGGAGCGCTACGGGGCAGCTTGGAATCAGCGGTCGCGTGCGGTGCGGCTGCAACCGATGCCGGCGTTCGGAGGAGCCGGATCATGACGAAACAAGCCCCTCACGGCTTCCCGCTGCTGCCTCTCTTGGATGCGGGTATTCCCGCGGTTCTGCTGAAACTGTTGCAACAAGAAGGCGTGCCGACGGAGCCTCTGACGGTTGGTGAAGCACGCGGCACTTTTGTGCTGTTCGACTCGCGGCGCAACAGATTCCCAAGCGGCTTGACAACCGGACAGATCGCAATCGACGTCGCCGCCGTCTGTGCGAGCGAGCCGGCGCTAGTTTGGCTTGAAAAGCATCCAGGCCGCTCAATTCGCAAACTCTGGCAGGTCGGCCCTTGGCAGGCCGGGGAAGAAGTTGCGGTCGTCGACAGGCGGCAGCTTCGGGAGCGCGTCGTCTCCGAGCTTCGCGCCGCAATTGAAGCGGCCGGCGGCGTGTGGATGCGCACGGCCGCTTACCCCGCACCTTATCAAACGGCGGCCAATTTTCGCTTTGATCACGATGCTTACGTCGCCTCCGACTTCGACGCCGTGCTGGAGGCGATCGCCGGATACGAAGCGATGACGTCGCACTTCGTTTGCGCGTCGACGCATGAAGCTTATCCGGAGACGCTCGCGCGCCTCCGCGGGCTCGACGTCGGCTCGCACGGCTTCCGCCATCACACTTACCGCACTCGTCGCGAGAATGTCACCAACATCGCGTTTGGCATCGCCCGGCTCGTTCACCACGGTCTGAACCCCGGCGGCTTCGCAGCTCCGCTCGGTCGCTACAACGTCGATCTCGCCGCCGCCGTAGCGGAACTCGGCATTTCACACACCTCGGAGTTTGCCGCGGCCTACGACGATTTGCCGTTCTTCGCCGCCGTCGGCGACGTTGTCCAACTGCCGATCCATCCTGTTTGTCTCGGCATCGTACTCGAAGCCGCGGTGGCCGCAGACGATTCCGAATTAGGTCGGCGCGCCGCCGAAGCGACCGCTGAGCACTTCATAGCCGTTGCTAGCGAGAAACACGCAGCCGGCCTGCCGATTTTTCTCTACGGCCACCCCGATGGCCGGCTTGGGAGACATCCCGAAATCTTACGCCGCACGTTGGCGGCGATCGACTCTTTGCCGCAGGTATGGAAGGTTACGCTCAGCGAATTCCAGCGCTGGTGGCGAGCACGCGCCGCGGCAAAATGGCAACTTTACCGCACTACAGCGGGTTACGAAATACGCAGCGTCGTCACATCGCCGGGTTACGCTACGGCGATCGAGTGGACGACGACCGCAGGCAAGGCTAAGTTCGCGCTGTCCGAAAGTGGGCGGACGACGATTCCGATCCGTCCGGAATTCGCGCCGCATATGGGAGTCGATCGCGCTTTGCCGGTGGGCGAGTGTCCATCGCGCGGAGTCCGGAGTAGTCTCAAGCGCTATCTCGATTGGGAATTTGAAACGCCGCTCGATGAGATCGATACGCACGAGTGGCGTGGTTGGATGAAGCGCACGCTCCGACAAATCCGTCGCCGTCCGCCGCGTACCACGGGGGCCGCGCGATGAGAAGCCAACTCCCCAGCCGGCTCCCCTTCCTCACGACGAACTCGTCCCCCGGCGTAGTCCCTCGGCGCATCCGCACGGCCGCGCGTTTCGATGCTTGGCAGGCCCCCGGCGGCGGCGAAATTCAAATGGCCGCCACCGAGCGATATCTGCGAGCACTCGGGAACGACGTTCGCGCCTGGCGTCCTTGGGAAGACGATGACCTCGCGGCAGGCGATGTAGTTCACTTCTTCGGCAGTCGCCCGGAGTTTGTCGCTCCGCTCGAGGCGCTGCGGCGACGCGGGGTAGCCACGGTCGTTTCGACGATCGCCTGGTTTGACTGGCGCAATACGATCCGCGAGCCCGGCCGTGCCGTTAAACGCCTTGCGGCCTGCGTTCGTTATGCGGCACGCGCGGCGTTGCCGAACCTCAACTCCTGGCGACGCCGCCTTTACCACTCCGCCGATCTTCTGCTCCCCAATTCGCAGGCCGAAGCCGAGCAATTGCTGCGGCTCTTTCAGGTGCCTGCGCAGCGAATTCGCGTGGTTCCCAACGGCGTCGACGAGCGATTCGCCGCCGCCCGGCCGGAAGAGTTTCGCGAGCGATTCGGAACGGAGCCGTTTGTGCTCTGCCCCGGACGGATCGAGCCGCGCAAGAACCAACTCGAACTTGTTCGCGCGCTGCGCGGCTCGGGACGACGACTCGTCATCCTGGGCGACGCCGTTCCCGGACAAGAGCGATATGCAGCGGCCTGCCGCCGAGCGGCCGACGACGACACGCTCTTTCTCGGCCGTCTGCGGCACGACGATCCTCTGCTGGCTTCCGCCTATGCCGCCTGCCGCGCCGTCGTAATTCCCAGTTGGTTTGAAACGCCAAGCCTTGCCGCGCTCGAGGCGTCGCTCACCGGCACGCCGCTGGTGCTTCCCCGCGGCGGATGCGCTCGCGAGTACTTCGGTTCGCACGCCGAATATGTCGGTCCCGGCAACCTGGCCGCGTTGCGGGCCGCAGTCGAGCGGGCCATCGAAAAACCGCGCAGCCCGGAGTTGGCCGACCTCGTTAGCAACACTTTCACGTGGCGACATGTCGCGCTCGCAACGCAGGAGGCGTATGAAACCGTCTAGCATGCTTGCGGCGCGTTACCGCTTCGTACGCCCGAGCCGGCGATTGCTGTTCGCCGTCATCGACTTCGTCGGCTGGGCTTGTCTCCGCATGTTCGGTCGCCGGCGCGAAGCGGAGTCGGCTCGGCCCATCGAACCCGCCGTGGTCCGTCGCATTTTGTTGATCCAACTCGACCACTTGGGCGACGCGGTCATCACGACGTCGATCCTGCCGGCCCTGAAGCGCCGCTTTCCCGAAGCCGCGCTCGACGTCTTGGCTGCGCCGTGGAACTGGGCGGTTTTTGCCGCCTCGCGCGACGTCAGCCGGATTCATCTTTCCAAATACAACCGCTTTCGTCGCGGCTTGCCGTGGCTTTGGTTTGCCGGCTTGGCGTATTGGTCCGTTCGCCTGCGCCGCGAGCGATACGATCTCGCCGTCGATGTTCGCGGCGATTTCGTTCACGCCGTGCTGATGCGTGCGGCAGGCATCCCGCGCCGCGTCGGCTGGGACTGCGCAGGCGGCGGCTTCCTACTCACGCATCGCGCCGCTTATGAACCGGGCCGGACCGAACTCCTATCGCGTCACGCGCTGGTCTGCGCCGTCGGCGGTCGCCCGACGGCGAGCGACGAACCGAGTTTTCAGCCGACCTCGGAAGCATCGCGTTTCATTGGTCACATGCTCGGCGATTTCCGCCGCTCCGACCGACCGCTTCTCGTGATGCATGTGGGCGCGGGTACGCAAGCCAAGCGGTGGCCGACGGAGCATTGGCGCGAACTCATGGGACGCGTCATTCTGGAACAGGACGCGCGCGTGATCCTCGTCGGCGGCGAATCCGATCGCGCGACGTCGCGCGAAATCACGGAAGACACCTACTGGCCGGGCGTCATGGACTGGACCGGCAGACTTTCGCTCGACCAATTGGGAGCGCTCGTGCAGCGTTCGTCGTTGTTCGTCGGTGCGGATAGCGGCCCGGCGCATCTCGCCGCCGCCGTCGGCACGAAAACGATCGTTCTTTTCAGCGGTACGAACGATGCCCGTCAGTGGCGCCCGGCCGGCGACCATGTCGCGGTGCTCCAACAGGCGGTGGCCTGCTCTCCCTGTTACCGCAATCACTGCCGCGTCCCGGGCCACCCTTGCCTACGCGATCTCTCTCCGGCACGAGTCGCCGCACAAATCCAACGTTCGCTTTGGTCGAGCGAAGCGGTCCCGCCGCCCCACTTCGCCGCGAGGGCCTCGCAACGTCCGCTCCGAGGGGATGAACGATGATCGCTCCGATTCGTCCGGTCGGCCGCCCCCCCAGGTCGCGCCCCGAGCGCAGCGGAGTGCGTAAAGCGCGCCGTTGGGTGGCTCGGAGCTTGCTCGATCCCGCGCACGTTCCCCCGTTCGGCGGCAGCATCGCAACCCGCGGCGTTTGGCCGGCGGTCGGCTGGATGCTCTTCGTTGCGGCATTCTATCTTTGGCACATGCTCCGCGAGCGATTCGAAGTTTTCTGATCGCACAGCCGCCCGATTGCCACGCCCGGATTCGTCGCCGTTGCCATACTCGCCGCTCACGGTTTCCTTGATGGACGTTCTCCTGCAAATTGGCGCTCTCTGCTCGCTCGCCGCGATGATCGCGACGACGATGATCGTCGGCCGCGCAACGATGCGATTCTTCGAACTTCGTTTCCCCGACCCGATATCGACGATCGTTTGGCAAGGCGCGGTAGGACTACTCATATGCGGCAATCTCTTTGCTTATCTCGGGTTGGTCGACTTGCTCTATCCGTCGGTCGTCGTCGGCTTCACGGTCGGCGTCAATCTCTTGGCCTGCGTTCGCATCTTCTGGTCGCAAGCTCGCGGCATCGCCGAGGCCGACGAATTTGCGGTGAATCCCGCAGCGGCTCCGGCAGGCGACGTCGCTCCTGTGCTCCGCGGCTTGCTGTTCATGGGCGCCGCAGTCGCGCTGGCGTCCTCGCTACTGGGAGGACTCGCCCCGCCGACGGCCGGCGACGCCCTTTGCTACCACCTCGAGTTGCCGAAACGCTATCTGCAAGACCATGCTCTGACTCACTACCCACACAGCGACAATTCCACTTACCCGCTCCTTGCGGAGATGTGGTTTTTGTGGGGCCTCGCAGTTGAAGGTCCCGTCGCCGCGCAACTCATGCATTGGTACTGCGGCGTGCTCCTGGCCGGAGCGGCCTATGTTCTGGCGCTGCCGATCCTCGGCCGCCCGGCAAGCCTAGTCGCGGCCGCCGTCGCAATGCTCACGCCCGGCATCAACAACCAAATGACCGCGCCGCTCAACGACGTAGCGCTCGCGCTCTTTACCGCGCTCGCCGTCGCCGCGGGACTTGATGGGTTGCGTAGCAGCATCCGCTCTCGTTGCTTGCTCGCGGGCGCAATGCTCGGCGGCGCGCTCGGTGTGAAGTATACGGCGTTGGTATTCGTCGCCGCATGCGGCGGATTGATCGTTTCCGCTGCATGGTGGACGCCGGAACGTCGCCGGTTTCTTTTAAAAAGTTCGCTGTCGGCCGCGGCGGTTTCGCTGTTAGTCGCCGCGCCTTGGTATGCCCGCAGCGTGTACTACCACGGCGACCCGATCTACCCGTTTCTCTCCGGCGCCGGCGGTCAGACCGGTGCGTCGCCGACGACGCCGATCGAGGGCCTCTCTGCGGTCCAACCACAAACTTTTCCGAAATCGAAAACGCCGCTCGGCCGCTCGCCGACCGTGCTGCTCACGGCGCCGTGGCAGTTCACGATGATGCCGGAGCGTTTCGGCGGGCGGAGCCATCAACTTGGGCCGCTGTTCCTGATGCTATTGCCGCTCGTCGTGCTGATGCCCGTCGGCCGGCGCACGGCCGTGATGCCGCTTCTGCTCGTTGCGGTGACTTACGGCGGCCTATGCGTTTTGTTGAGACAAAACGTTCGCTTCATATTCCCGCTCGTGCCGCCGCTCTCCGTCGTCGTCGCCGGCGTTCTCGCTCTGATCTCTGCATGGGGAGTCCGCCCCCGGCGAATTGCGACGTGTTGCTGCGCGGCCGTCGCGCTGCTCTTATTCGCCGTGCCTGTCGCGCGCATGCGCGACCAGGCGGCCGTGGCCTTGGGAATCGAATCGCGTGAGTCGTTTCTCGTTCGCCGCGAACCGACGGCGAAGGCGGCCGAATGGGCCAACGCCCAACTACCGCCCGACGCTCATCTTCTCAGCCAGGAGCAGCGGGCTTTCTATTTCGATGCCCGACTCACGCGCGAACGCATTTATCGCCGCACACACGACTACCGCGCGCGGGCCGCGATCGAAGGAACGACGCTTGGTGAGACGCTGTTGATGCAAGGCTTTACGCATTTGCTCTTAGCCGAAGGAGAGGGCTCGAATCCGGCTTCATACGATGATACGCTGAGCCGTGCCGTCGAACGAGAACTGCGCGAGCATCCTCAGCGTGCGCCGGTGCTCCTGGCCGAGTTTCATTCGACGGCCGACGGCCTCGGCCGCCGTTATCGGCTCCTTTCGCTCCGCTAAACGGTTCGCATTTCGAGCATCGCCCTGTCATGCAACAGACCGACGTTCTCGTCATCGGCGGCGGCATCGTCGGCCTCGCCGCGGCCTATCAGGTCGCTCGCCTCAAACCCGCGACGAAGATCGTCGTCGTCGAAAAAGAACCGGAACCGGCGCGGCATCAGACCGGCCACAACTCCGGCGTCCTGCATTCCGGCATCTACTATAAACCCGGCTCGCTCCGCGCGCTAAACTGCCGTAGCGGGAAGCGGATGATGGAAGAATTCTGCCGCGAGGAGGGAATACCTTTCGACATTTGCGGCAAAGTGATCGTGGCGTGCGGCGACTCCGAGTTGCCCGGCCTGCAACGAATCTTCGAGCGAGGGCAAGCCAACGGCGTCGCCTGTGCGATGATTGATCGCGCTCGACTCAAGGAACTCGAACCGCACACGGCGGGCATCGCGGCCATTCATGTACCGGAAGCCGGCATCGTCAACTATCGGGCCGTCTGTATGCGCTTGGTGGAGATCGTCGAGCGCGCCGGCGGACGATTCATTCCGAACGCGGAAGTGACGGCACTACGATCCGAAGCGAACGGCGTCGCCGTCGTCAGTCGCGCGGGCGAATTCCAGGCTCGCTACGTGATCAATTGCACCGGCCTGCAATCGGACCGGACGACAAAACTCAGCGGTCGCACGCCGGCGGTCAAGATCGTGCCGTTTCGCGGTGAATACTTCGAACTCAAGCCGGCGGCCAAGCACCTTTGCCGCAACTTGATCTATCCGGTTCCCGATCCCAGCTTTCCGTTTTTAGGCGTGCACTTCACGAGGATGATCAGCGGCGCAGTCGAATGCGGACCTAATGCCGTGTTGGCATTCGCTCGCGAAGGTTATCGCAAACGCAATGTGAGCTTTCGCGATCTATCGGAGACGCTTACCTACGGAGGATTTCTGAAGTTGGCGGCCAAGCACTGGCGCACCGGTTTCGGTGAGTTGTGGCGGTCGTTCAGCAAGCGGGCCTTTGTCAAGGCTTTGCAACGACTGATCCCGGAAATTCGCGGCGAAGATCTCGAAACGGCACCCGCCGGGGTGCGTGCCATGGCGCTTGCACCCGACGGCTCGATCGTCGACGACTTCGTGATTGAGGAGCACGACCGGTTCATCAACGTGTGCAACGCCCCGAGCCCGGCGGCTACGTCGTCGCTGCAGATCGGACTCTCCATCGCCGAGCGCCTCACGGAGCGACTGTAGACTACCTCGGCGCGCGGCATTCAGCCGACGGCAGCGATTGTCAAATTCCTAATTTGGCCGTGCCGAGGCCGGCCAAAAAGTTTCCTCGATCCGTCGTCTTCCGCCTGTTACGGTGCGGGATGGTCCCCCGAACTCGCAATGGAAGGTGCTTTTGATGTCGAGCGGTCGTCGAGGTCGTGCTTTTTCAGCCTGCTCTCCTCACGCGTGGACCGCGAAATTGATGCGCCAACCGCGCATGTATTCGGCCGGTAGATGCGCGGATTTAAGTAAGACAATAGGGGTGCGCAACTATCGGCCGAATAGATGCGCAGCGACGGCGGTGCCGGCACGGCCGGCTGACGAACTCGTCTTGGTGGCGAAGCCGGCAATCGGGTATCAAACTCTCCTCCCAACTCACGGAAGAGAGTCGCCGCCATGGATGGCTTGGCCGTTCGCAACCCGATCGTTTCGCCGCCGCGCTTCGAGCTCCCTGCGAGGGCCTGCGAAGTGACGATTCTTTTGCCGGCGTACAACGAAGAGAAAGCGATCGGCCATGTGCTCAATGAAATCGTCGACGCTCTGGAGCGCGAGCCGCTGCATTTCGAGATTCTGATCGTCGACGACGCTTCGACCGATCGCACGGTCGAATACGCCGAACGCTTCGCCGCGACTTGCCGCCGCTGCCCGGTTCGCATCGTGCGCCGTCCGGAGAACCGCGGCGCCGGCGCGGCCCGCAAGGTCGGCGTAAGGGAAGCTCGCGGCGACGTCATCGTGATGCTCGACGCCGACGGAAGTTATCCGGCCGCGGCCATTCGGGACTTACTTCGTCACTTCCCGGACTACGACCAAGTGAACGGCGCCCGCACGAGCGAGCAAGGGACGATGCCTTGGCTGCGCAAGCCGGCCAAGTGGATCATTCGTAAGCTCGCGTGCTATCTGACGGGCCGCGACATACCGGATCTCAACACCGGCCTGAAAGCATTCAAGCGCGACGCGATGCTCCCTTGGTTGTGGGTCGTTCCCGACGGGTTCAGCTGCGTGACGACGATGACGCTCGCGTTTCTCACCAACGGCTATGCGGTGAAGTACGTGCCGACGGAGTACCGTCCCCGCATCGGCAAAAGCAAATTCCACCCGATCAAAGATACGCTTGCGTATCTAAACACCGTGGTGCGCATCGTGTCGTATTTTCGGCCCCTGCGTATCTTCCTGCCGGCGGCGCTAGGCGTGACGACGCTCGGCGTCGCTAAGAGCCTCTTCAGTTTCACGGCAACCGGCACGATGCAGGAATCCGACGTTGTGATTCTCATGGCAGGCTTTCTTACCGGCATGTTCGGTTTGCTGGCCGAAATCGTCGTTGCCCATCATCGTCGCTAAGGGAGGTGCGGGCGATGGATGTCTGCGACTCGGCGACGACGTTCGAAACGCGTCGACGGCTTTATCTCGACGAAGCGTGGCGCGCCGTGCCCCGCATCCTCGCGTCGGTCGATCTCAATTCGTTTGGTCCATCGTACGGCTGTTGCGATCGGCAGTTTTGGCATTACCGTACGGCGGCGTTCCCCTCGGAAATGTATCAAGAGGCCGCGCTGCCGTTAGCGCTTGCCTACCGTCATGATTTGCCCGGGAATCGCTGGCACGGCGAGATGCGCCTCGCGGAAGCGGCGACCGCAGCGCTTCGCTTCTCGATGCGTAGCGCCCATGCCGACGGCTCTGCCGACGACTACTACCCCCAAGAGCGTGCGCTCGGCGCGGTCGTCTTCTCGCTGCAAGCCGCGACCGAGGCCTATCGACTACTCTCACTCGACGACGAACTCTTACTCGACTTCTTCCAAAGGCGCGCATGGTGGGTCGCTCGCCACGATGAATCCGGGCGATTGACGAACCATCACGCTTTGGCGGCGCTCGCCGTTTGGCGAACCGGCGAGTTGCTCGATTGCCCGCGACTGAAGCAAGCGGCATTACAGCGTGCAAAGCAGGTCATCGGTTGGCAATCGAGCGAAGGCTGGTTTCCCGAGTACGGCGGCGCCGACCCGGGCTATCAGACTGTGACGATCGATTGCTTAGCCAAGCTGCGCCGCGAGGCGCAACTGGATTTCCTTGACGAACCGCTGGCCCGGGCCGTGTGCTTTAGCCGTTGGTTTCAAAGCCCCGACGGCTCCTACGGCGGCGTTTACGGCAGCCGAGGAACGCGACATCTCTATCCGCATGGAATGGAGTTGCTCGCCGCGGAAGTATCCGACGCCGCGCAACTCGCCGACGGATTCCTCGATTCGCTTGCCGCCGGCCACGCCGCGCAATTCGACGACGATCGCATGTATGTGCATCGAGCGGGCAACTTGATCGAAGCATATCTCGACGCACGCCCCAGAATGTCGGAGAATGAATTTCGCACCGCAGATCGACGGGTTCGCGAGCGCTGGTTTCCGAAGGCTCGGCTCTTCGTGCTTCAAGGCCCCACCGATCACTTTGTCGCGGCGCCGTCACGCGGCGGGAGCTTTCAGGCCGCGTCGATGGTTTCAAATGCAGTCGGTTCGCTCGTCGACTCCGGTCTCGTCGTCGAGCTTAGCGACGGTACGACAGGCATATCGCAGACGCACGACTTGGAGCGCCCGCTCCACGTTCGCTTCAACGACGAAGGACGAGCGGCCGTGATTCGCGTGGAATCGATGCTCCAACGCATCCGCTTCGAACGCGCAACCCCCGTCAAACAAGCGTTACTACATTTCGCGGCGATCGCGCTCGGCGGGTGGGGACGAGGCGTACTGCGTCGTTTGCTGCAGGGAAGAGTGATCCACGCCAATCGTTCGCTGCCGATTCGGTCGACGCGCACGCTCGAGCGTGGCGCGACGGGCGACGCATCACAGTTCACCTGGCGCGTAGTGGACCAAATCGAACTCTTGAACCGTGAAACTAAAGTTCGCAGCATGGCCTTTGCAAGCGAATTCCAAGCGGCGTACACCGCCGCAACGTCCGTATATCAAACGTCGCTCTTGCAACCCTGGCGCAACCTCGACGAGTTGGTCGCCGTTTTGAACCGCGAGCGCCGCGTCGAAATCGTTCGTCAAATCGGCGCGTCGGATCGCGCGTCGCTCAACTGTTCACTTTCGCCGCGAGTTACGCCGTGCGCCGCAAGATAACCTTCGCAGCCAAGATTGCGGCGACGCTGGCGATCGCCGCCGTCTTGTGGCAGTCCGCGGATTGGCGCGAAGTGGCCCGCCAAGCCTCTTCGATCGATCGCAAGGCGCTGCTCTTGGCGTTGGCGATGTTCCCGCCGCAGGTCGTCGTCTCGGCTTGGCGGTGGCGACTGCTAATGCGTCCGTTGGCGATATTCGGTCTGAAGGAGAGCGTGCGTCAAACCCTTATCGCTTCGGCGCTGAACCTCGTCGTTCCGGGCAAGCTCGGCGACGTCGGCAAAGCCGCGATGGTCGCCGACCTTGGCGCGACCGAACGCAAACACGCCGCATTTCGCGCCGTGTGGGAAAAAGTCGCCGATGTCGCAGTGCTTCTCTGCGGTATCGCACTGGGCGCGAGCGGCAAGCCGGTCTGGGTCGCACTCGCCGTTGCCGTCGCCGTCGTCGGGCTCGTGGCCTGGGAGCGTCGGCGCCTCCGCCCCGGCGGCACTAAATTCGAATTGACGACGCTGGTCGCGATGACGGCGTTGCTCTGGACGTTCCACTTCACTCAACTAATCTTGTTTCTCGTCGCTTGCGGTGTGAACGTCGCCTTGCCGGCGGCGATGCAACGCATGGCGATTGCCATCTTCGCCGGGCTTCTGCCTGCGACGTTATGCGGCATCGGCACGCGCGATGCCGCTCTGGCATATCTCTTCGCCGACGTCGCTCCGGCGTCGACCATGGCGGTCGTCGGACTGCTTACCGCATTGCGGTACTTGATTCCCGGAGCGGCTGGAATTCCATTGCTGTGGACTTGGCGCTCTCAACTGCGGACGGAAGTTCCGAATTCACCGACTTGCTTGCAGCAACGTTTTTCACAGTCGAAATCGGCGGAGTCAGCGACAGAATTCGCCAGTCGTCCCCTGAACGCACGACCGGCAACGACGACAGTAGACGGCTGACATCCGGCCGCTTCATGGCACTCGCCAGATCGGCGATAACGAGATGTCGCGCTCCGCGGGCTTTCGCGTCGGCAAGCTTCTCGCCAAATCGCTGATCGCCCGCATCGAGCGCCCAACCGCGACGATCGCAATAATACAAGAGATCGACGCCGGAACCGTGCAGCGTGGCGACCGGCTCGTCGGGCCCAAGCATTTCTTGAGCGGCGCGAGCCGCCGGCAACACGGCGACGTCTTCTTCCGGAGTGCGATACGCTGCACCGACGGCGAACCGTAGGGCGATCACAACCGACAGGACGGCGATCGCCGCTTGAGTTCGTGGTCGCCAGGGCCGGCGGCTTTCGATGACGTTCCAACCAGCGCCTGTAGCGAGCGCCAAGGCCGGCAGCAGGACGACATAGTAGTAGTTCGCTGCGTGAAACTTGAGCGGGAGTAAGATCGGTAGCGCGAACAAGACCGCGGCGAGCGGGCGACAAGAACGAAAGCGATTTGCGAACAGGCCGCAGCAGGCTAATGCGAGTCCAACCGGCGTGAGGACATGCGTCGCCAAATCACCTAGAAGTCGCCCCCAATAGCCGACATCGAAGAGTAACGGATGCGGTATGCCGTGGATCGCGGACCGGCCGATCGGATGATATTCGGCGGCGGGACTATCGACAGGTGAGATCGAAAGGACGACGCCGTACCAGGCCGCCACAGGCAGCATCGACGCAGTGATTGTCGCAACGGCGAAGAACAGATTACGCCCGTCGTTAGCGCGCCGCTCCCAAATCATCGCAGCGAGCGGTACGACAAGAACCAGCATGTAGATCTTCGTCAGTACGACAAGCGTGAGACACGGTGCGGAGACTGCGAACCACTTTAAGGCACCGTCGTCGAGGGCGCTCTGAAAGGCATATAAGACGCCGAGCGAGAGCGCGAGCACCGACGCTTCAAGCATAAAACATTGCCCGTAGACGATGCTGACCGGCGAAAACGCGACGACGGCGGCGGCGATCAACGCAGCCTTCTCACCGAGCCAACGACGAGCAAGCAGATACGTGAGCGCAACGGCTGCGACGGAACTCGCCAGCGAGACTCCACGGCCCCAGGCATCGAGCGAGCCTCCGAAGCATTTCCAGCACGCGCCGGTGAGGTAGGCCGATGCCGGCCATTCCATGAGATGCCAAGCTCGCTCGTCGCCTGCTGAGAGGTCGATCGTCGGGCGCCAAAATGGGGCTCGGCCCAGAGCCCAGTTGCGCGCGATCATTCCGTATACCGCGCTTTTCGTCGCGAAGTTGCCGACAAGCGGCCGGTCGAGCCCGATGACTCGAACGGCAAACGCCGCGACGAGCAAGCAAAGCAAGATTCGCATTGCCGGCAGTGAGCGGCGAGTCTGCGGAACTTGCGCAATGTCACTATCGGGTTGTTTCGACATCAAAGGAGAATCTGCGGCGGGCAATGTAAAAAGATGCGGGTTATGCCGACTTTTCGGCCGATCATACCGCTACGGAATTTTTCATCCCAGAGCGCTTCGACGGATCATCCGCCGCTCGGTCGATCGCTAAGCGCGATCTCGGAGACGAGGTTATGAAGAAGTTGTTTTTGGCTTCGACGGTCGCCCTGCTTGCGCTGTCGTCATCCGGCTGTAAAATGTGCGCCGAGTCGTGCGACTACTGCGGACCGACGGAAGCGGGCGGAACCAACTCACAATACTGCGGACTTGCCCGACGGGGCTCGATACTCTCGGGCTACGGAGGCGGCGAAGTCATCGTTGAAGAAGGGCCGGTGATCGAAGGCGAAGTCCAGCCGCAACAGCAACTGGAGCCGCCGTCCGTCCCAAAGCCGCCCGCGCCGCAAGTTCAACCGATGAGCGGACGCGTCACGATGCAATCAAGTTCGACACGTCGTACTCGCTAGGCGGGCAAAGCCGGCGTTAAGAACGGTCGGTTTTCGCTTTACATCATGCCGCGACGCGGTTGTAATCGTTGCCTGCATCCATGCAACGCTACCGTCGCACCGACGTCATGACTGCATCTCCCAGCAAGCCGCCGCAACCGAGGTCGTCCGACGTCCCCAAAGATTGGGACGTGGTCGATCCGCCAAGTTCGATCGGCGGGATTCTTCGCCGCCTCGGCCCGGGACTGATTATCGCGGCGTCGATCGTCGGCTCCGGCGAGTTGATCGGGACGACCAAGACAGGGGCCGACGCGGGCTATTCGCTGCTCTGGCTGATCTTAATCGGTTGTGTGATCAAGGTGTTCGTGCAAATTGAGTTCGGTCGCTATGCCGTTGCCGAAGGCGTGTCGACGATCGACGGACTTGATCGGGTGCCGGGACCGCGACTCCGCGTCGGCTGGCTTGTCTGGGCCTGGCTGGCAATGTTCGCGACGAGCGCCGTCGGACAACTCGGCGGCATCCTCGGCGGCGTCGGCCAGTTGCTGGCGATGAAGTTTCCGCTCACGGGCGACTTCCTAGCCCGACTAAACGCAATCGAAGCAGCTCGCACGGCCGGAACGTTAGCTTCTTTGCCGAGCGCCTATACGTACGATGACGTCATCTACTCGGCGATCACGACGGTGGTGACGGCCGTCCTCCTCGTCGTCGGTCGGTATAGGATCGTGCAGCACACGTCGACGATCCTCGTCGCCGGCTTCACTGCCGTTACCGTATTTAATGTCTTCGCATTGCCGTATTTTTCGCAGGCCGAAGTCGGCTGGAGTTACATCAAGCAAGGTCTTTCATTCCGCTTGCCTGAGAAGGCCGGTGCGCTGGCCACCGCTTTGGCGACGTTCGGCATCATCGGCGTCGGGGCGTCGGAACTGATTGCCTATCCCTATTGGTGCCTCGAATGCGGCTATGCTCGCTTCACCGGGAAACGTAATTCGACGAGCGCCTGGGCCGATCGCGCCAACGGGTGGATGCGCGTGATGCGCTGGGATGCTTGGTGCTCGATGGTGATTTACACGTTCGCGACAATGGCCTTCTACGTTCTCGGAGCCGCGGTTCTGCATCCGCGTGGATTGTCGCCGTCGAAAGAGGGGCTCGTCCGAACTCTCGCGGCGATGTACGAAGATGTCTTCCACCCGTGGGGGGACGAGATGTTCCTCTTCGGTGCTTTTGCCGTGCTGTATTCCACATTGTTCGTCGCGACTGCGGGCAACTCGCGCGTTGCCGCCGACGCACTCGGCGTTTATGGCTTGGTCGACCGCGACGAGGCCGCTCGGCGTCGTTGGGTCAAAATTCTTTGCGCCTTATTTCCCTTCCTACAGTTCGTCGTGTACTGCTGGTCGAAGGATCCCGTGGCCCTGGTCATCATCGCCGGGCTTGCCCAAGCGATGCTCCTACCGCTGCTGGGCGGAGCGGCACTCTACTATCGTTATCGCCGCTGCGATCCCCGGATCGCGCCTGGGCGCGTTTGGGACGCTTTCCTTTGGCTGTCCGTCGCCGGCCTGCTGATCGCGGGCGGTTGGAGCGCTTATTCCGAATTGGCAAAGATGTTGAAATCGTAGGGTCACTAAGACCTCGACGATTCCGGCTGCTTCCTTTCCTCGACGTCACGAACGATTAGAATGGTATCGGCTCGTCGGTATACTCCATTCAGGTAGCGCTCGTGATTTCCTCGCGTCTCGCCGTGATGCTGCTCGGCCCGGTGCCGATCGTAGCTGCGTCGCTCGCGCTGACTCAATGGTGGCGCCCAGGCGGCAATGGAGTCATCAGCGGCAACCATGTCCTGCACGCCGACGAGCCGCTGCGGAATGCAAAGTCGGACTCGGAACGACATGCGAAGATCGCGGACGACTTAAAGAATCGGTTGGTCGCCGATTGCGAAGCGACGGCCGCCGAATTGAAACCGCGGCTTGGCGGCGAGTGCTCTGTAATCGTGCGAGTTCCGTTCGTGATCGCCGGCGATATGGATGAATCGCAGCTTTCGATCTGGTATACACGAACGATCGCGCCGGCGGCTCGCTCACTCGGCAACGCCTATTTTCGCACGTCGCCGTCGACCCCGATCACCGTTCTGCTTTTCAACGGAGAGCGGAGCTACGACTGTTATGCCGAAGCGCTTTTCGGCGACCAAGGCATAAGCGTCTACGGCTACTATAAGCCGGAACGGCGCACGCTTGTGATGAACATTGCGACGGGCGGCGGCACGCTGATTCATGAGCTCACGCATGCACTCATCGATTTCGACTTCCCGCACGTTCCGGACTGGTTCAATGAAGGGCTGGCGTCGCTCTACGAACAAAGCCGGTTCTTGCCGAACGAGGGTGAGCTTGAGGGGCTTCCGAATTGGCGTCTGCCGTCGCTCCAAGAAGCGGTCGCTCGAAATCGACTGGGCTCTTTAGAAGCCCTCTTCGCGACAGACGATTTCCGCGGCGTTAATGTCGGCCTGAATTACGCACAGGCCCGCTATTTCTGCCTGTATCTCCAAGAGCAAAAGCTTTTGGCGGAGTTTTATCATCGTTTTCGCGCCTCGCACGACAAGGATCCTCAAGGCTCCGCCGCGGCAAAATCGCTCTTTCCCGAGAAATCATGGGAACAGATCGATCGCGACTATCAGGAGTTTGTGACGTCGTTACAGCAGCCGCGCTAGCTCACGCTCCTTTTCCGAATCGACGAAGCAGTCGTTCGCCGCAACTGCTCCAGAGCGTGAGAAATGCGACGACTCCGGCGAAATCGGCCGCGAGATCGCTCCACTCCCATTTGCGCCCCGTCCAAGGTTGCGTCACCTCGTCGATTAAGGCGTGGAGCATCATGAGCGCCGCAACCAGCGCATATCGCCATGGCTGTGAATCAGGCCAAGTTGTGGGAATCAATCGGCGACGTAGATCCCACACGGCCACCAAAACGAAAGCGAATCCACCGTAAAAGGCGAAGTGCACGAGTTTGTCAAAGTGATCCGCAGCCTTCTTTAGGTTCGGATCCTGACCAAGCGGAATATGCATCGCGACGACGTGCACCAGCCAATACGCGCAAAGCATCGCGTAGGCGGACTTCAGCGCGCGTTGCGGGCTATTTTCGTCGCGACTCATCGGAGCGCCGCCGCATTTCCTAGTAAGCGCCGCGGCAACTCAAAACCGACCATGGCGTACGACACAGTATACTCAGGTCGAGTCGCAGACTCTGACCCCGGATGTAAGCCAAATCTAGCGCAATCCAGTCGTCGAAATCGCGGATATCACAACGACCGCTGATCTGCCAAAGGCCCGTAAGTCCAGGGACGACGGAAAGTCGAGCTCGCTGCCGTGTCGTGTAAGCCTCAGTCTCGCGCGGCAGAGCCGGGCGCGGGCCGACTAACGACATTTCGCCGCGGAGCACGTTCCAGAGTTGCGGTAACTCGTCGATGCTTAGCCGACGTAGAACATTGCCAACCCGCGTAACGCGTGGATCGCGAAAATTCTTGAATGCAGGTGCGTTGAGTTGATTCTCGACGAGCGGCTCGTCGAATGACTGGTAAATTCGCATACTGCGAAACTTGTACATCGCAAACGTACGCCCATGTTTGCCGACGCGGTTCTGCCTTAGGATCGGCTTTCCTCGCGTCGTGACGGTTAGCAGCAGGATGACGGCGAGCATCAGCGGAGACAGCGTTACGAGCAGCAGCGACGCTCCGATTAGGTCGATGGCGCGCTTCGTCAATCGGTAGCCGATAGTTAAGTTGCCCGAAGGCGACAGTACGTCGCTCCGGTCGGCCAGATCGCGCAAGACAACGCGTAATGCCTGCCGCGTCGCGGTCGGATGAGCAGGCCGCACTCGGCTTTCCGGCGGAGTTCGAACATTAGACATCGTTAATACGTCGGAGTTCCCGTAAGCCACCGCTGCCGGCGAGGCTCGCGCATGTTCGTAGACGGCGACATTTACTGCAAATTCCACGATAAGACTAGATCGATGCCCCTTGCGATCGACGATTCCGCGACGACGGATTCGCCGTTCGACGTTGACCCGGATTCTTCGAGCGCGATAAGGTACGCCGGCATGAAATGTGCGCCGAAAGCGCAGTCGCGAACGTTGGCATGGATGCCGGGACTCATGATTCAGGAAATCGCCGCAGCGCTGGCCAATAAGACGGTGTTCGTTACCGGCCACACGGGGTTCAAGGGCTCGTGGCTCGCGCTTTGGCTGGCCAGGCTGGGAGCGCGCGTCGTCGGATATGCTTTGCCGCCGAACACGCAACCGAACAACTTCACTGCCTCCGGCGTCCGCGAATGCTTGGCCGACCACTTTGAGGCGGACGTTCGCGATATCTCCGCACTGGGCCAAGCTCTGTATAAAACAAAACCCGACGTCGTTCTCCATTTGGCCGCCCAACCGCTTGTGCGGGCAAGCTATGCCGATCCACGCACGACCTTTGAAGTCAACGTCAACGGTACGATCAACGTCCTCGACTGTCTGCGAACGATCGGTCGCCCGTGCGCCGTCGTCTGCATAACCACCGACAAGTGTTACGAAAACCGCGAACAGGTTTGGGGGTACCGAGAAACGGATTCGCTCGGAGGATACGACCCTTACAGTGCTAGTAAAGCTGCGACCGAAATCGCAGTTTCTTCGTATAGACAGTCGTTTTTCCCGTTCGATCGGAGCCTCTACACGAGAGTTTCTATTGCGACGGCCCGCGCCGGCAACGTCATCGGCGGCGGCGACTGGGCGGCCGATCGCATCGTCACCGAACTCGCCCGCGCAGCCGTCGACGGCAGGCCGGGCGAATTGCGCAATCCAGCGGCTTTGCGTCCTTGGCAGCATGTGCTTGAGCCGCTTGCGGGCTATTTGTCTTTAGCGGCAAAAATGGTCGCATCGCCTTCCGCCCAATGGTGCGAGGCGTGGAACTTCGGTCCGCTGCCAGGCGATGAACTCCCCGTCGGTGCCTTGGCGGATCGTTTCTTCGCGGCCTGGGGAACCGGTGGTTGGCGCAATGTCGGCGAGCCCAATCAGCCGCACGAAGCGGGCTTGCTGAAGCTTTGCATCGACAAGGCCGTGGGCCGTTTAGGTTGGCGGCCGCAGTGGCGCGTCGGCGAAGCGATCGAACGCACTGCGTCGTGGTTTCGTAACTACTACGCCGATCCGGCCGGTGCGCAGCGCGCTTGCCTGCAAGAGATCGCCGAATACGAGCGGGCCATGGCCGCCGGCACCTATCAACACAACGACTCGACAGCGTCCTCACGCGCCGCGGTCGCTAGGGCCGCTTAGCGATACGACGCAAGACAATCGACCGCGACCCTTGCAGGATGCTCGGGTTGAATTGCAAGGAAGCAGACGCATGAAGATACTTCTCACGGGCGGCGCCGGATTCATCGGGTCGTACACCGCGCGCAAACTCCTCGCCTCTCGCAAACACGAACTCGCGCTGCTGCTCCGCCGACGCACCGACACGCGCCGCATTCGCGACGTGTTGCTGCAATCAAAAGTGATCGTCGGCGATTTGGCCGATCTCGCCTCGTCGCGACAAGAGATCGTCAATTTCCGCCCCGAGGCCGTCATTCATCTCGCTTGGCGGGGTGTCGTCAACTCGGCCCGCAACGACGTCGAGCAAGACGCCAACGTCGATCAAGCTTTGGAACTCGTTCGTACCGCCTACTATGCCGGAGCGAAAAATTGGATCGGTCTCGGCTCGCAGGCGGAATACGGCCCTTGCTCCAATCGCATCAACGAGCAAACGTCTTGCCGACCGACGACGCACTACGGCCTCGCCAAACTCGCCGCCGGCCGTGAGACCGCTGCTCTTTGCGGAGAACTCGGCTTGCGGCATGCTTGGCTGCGGTTGTTCTCCTCGTATGGTCCGCACGACGACCCGTCGTGGTTGATTCCCTATGTCGCACTCAAGCTGCTACGAGGAGAACGCCCTTCGACGACGGCCGGGGAACAGCGATGGGACTACATCTACGCGGCCGACGCCGCGACCGCGATCCTAGCTGTGACGGAGAATCGCAACGCTTCCGGGATCTATAATCTTGGTTCCGGCACGACGGCGACGGTTCGCTCGATCATCGAACGAGTTCGCGACCTAATCGATCCGTCGCTCTCGATCGGCTTCGGCGAGATTCCCTATCGAGTGGATCAGGTGATGCATCTCGAAGCCGACGTCGCTCGGCTTCATGCTCTCGGCTGGAAGCCGCAAATCGATCTCGCCGAGGGACTGTCGCGCACCGTCGCGTGGTGCCGCGGTTTCGGCGGCCGGGCGTTGGCGGCGGCCTAAAAGTCCCCTCGTTCAATCATCCACGTATGTTGCCGTTCGAACCGTCCTCCGAAAGCCGAACAACATGACCTCGACGCCGCGCAAACTCATCAGCATCGTTACTCCCTGCTACAACGAAGAGTCAAACGTCGGCGAGTGTCGCGACGCGGTGCGTCGCGTCTTCCAACAACAACTGCCGGGTTACGACTACGAACATATATTCTGCGACAACTGCTCGACCGACGGCACGCCCGCCGCATTGCGGAAACTCGCGCAGCACGACCCGAACGTCAAAGTGATCTACAACGCCCGCAATTTCGGGCCGTTTCGTTCGACATACAACGGCGTAATGAGCACCGCGGGCGATGCGGTCGTCGTGCTCTTGGCGGCCGATCTGCAAGATCCGCCGGAAGTCGTCGCCGAATTCGTGCGCAAGTGGGAAGAAGGCAACGAAATCGTTTACGGCATCCGCGCGAATCGCCAAGAAGGCCTCGTGATGCGCAACGTGCGAAAGATTTACTACCGCATGGTCAGCCGTTTCGCGAGCATCGACATTCCCAACGACGTCGGCGAGTTTCAACTCGTCGATCGCCAAGTCGTCGACACCCTGCGGCAGTTCGACGACTACTACCCATACATCCGCGGCATGATCGCCTCGTGCGGCTTCCGCGCCGTCGGCGTGCCTTACACTTGGCTGGCCCGGAAGCGAGGTTTCTCGAAGAACCGGCTGTATCACTTGATCGATCAAGGCCTCAACGGCTTGATCTCGTTCACCAACTTGCCGATGCGGTTTTGTATGCTGCTCGGCACGACTCTGTCGCTGGCAAGCATCGGCTACGCGGTCTTCACGGCGCTCGCGCATCTCGTGTTCTACCGCGAACTGGCCTCGCCCGGCATCGCCACGATCATCACTTCGATCTTCTTCTTCTCCGGCGTGATGCTGTTTTTCCTCGGCGTGATGGGGGAATACATCAGCGCGATTCACTTTCAAGTTCGTCGCCGACCGCTCGTCATCGAACGCGGGCGATTGAACTTCGCTCGCCAATCCGCGGACCCCGCCGGCGATGCCGGCGGCGCAAATGCCGTCTTGAAGCAAAACCGAGCCGCCTGATATAACACGCCGCCTTCCTGATGGATCGGGAAGATTCGCAGGTTTGGGCCGAAGGAGTCGGCATGCAAGCAGTCATCTTATGCGGCGGTCAAGGGACTCGCATCCGCGACGTCGCCGAAGATATTCCGAAGCCGATGATCCCCATCGGCGGACGGCCGATTCTTTGGCACATCATGAAGACCTATGCCCGCTACGGCATCAAGGATTTCGTGCTCTGTCTGGGCTACAAGAGTTGGGTGATCAAGCGATTCTTCCTCGATTACCACCTCGCCGAAAGCGATTTCACGCTCGAGCTCGGACACGACGGTCCGCTCGATATCCATAGCGCCGGCCTGGGTTGCGAAGACTGGAAAGTCACGCTCGCGGAAACCGGCGCCGACGCGATGACCGGCTGCCGCTTGAAACGGGTCGAAAAATACCTCCGCGGCGACCGGTTCATGCTGACCTACGGCGACGGCGTCGCCGACGTCGATCTCGGCAAGTTGCTGTCATGCCACAAGGCGCACGGCAAGCTCGGCACGGTCACGGCCGTGCAGCCGCCGGGGCGCTTCGGCGAACTGGAGATCGAAGAGGGCATCGTCAACGACTTTTCCGAAAAGCCGCCCGCCTCGAAGGGCTTTATCTCCGGCGGCTTCTTCGTCTTCGAACGCAAATTCTTGTCGCGCTTGGTCGACGATCCCACCTTGGTCCTCGAACAAGCGCCGCTCATGCGTTTGGCCCGCGACGGCGAACTCGGCGCTTATCAACACGACGGCTTCTGGCACCCGATGGACAGCAGCCGCGACTACAAATACTTGAACGACCTTTGGTCGCGCAACGAGGCTCCCTGGCGCACGCCGGAACTCCCTCGCTTGCGGGCCGCCGCCTGATCGAACCCCAAAAGAAAATTGTTCGACGTCGGCACTTCGCCGGCGTCGATGATTCCCAACTTTCTCGCAGACTTTCGCACCGTCACTAGGAGGACGACCCGTTATGGCCGACGAGTTTAAGCTGATCATGATCTCCGCCATGTACGAAAACGGCGGCAACACGACCCATCGCATGCTCGACGGCCACCCGGAGCTGTTCGCGTATCCGTATGAATCGCAACTGGGCACCAGCTTGGTTTCGGATTACCTCTCAAGCTACGTGCCGTTTAAGTATCGCTGGCCGGAATTCTCGATGAGCGGCAACGCGGCGAGCGACTACGAAGCCTTCTTCGACGAAGAAATGAAGGTCATGCTCCGCACGCCCGACCGCAGCAAGTTCCGTCACGCCGAATTGAACATCAAGGAAGCGGACCGGAAGCAGAAGTTCATCAACTTCCTGAACGGCAAGCCGCGCACGCGCGCCAACATTGTCGAAGCGTTCTTCCGCTCGACGTTCGACGCGTGGACCAACTGCAAGCGCTCGGGAAAGGAAAAGGCCTACCTCGGTTATAGCCCGGTGATGTGCCTTGATTCGGAAAAGATCATGGCCGACTTCCCGAACGGCCACATCATCCACGTCGTTCGCAACCCGTATTCGGGCTTCGCCGACACGTCGAAGCGTCCGTTTCCGCTCTCGCTCGAGCGCTACACCTGGACGTGGAACTACTGCCAAATGCTCGCGCTCACCTACGCCGAGCGGTTCCCGAAGAACTTCCACATCGTGCGGTTCGAAGACTTGGTCGCCGATCCGAAGGCCACGATGACGAAGCTCTGCGGCCAACTTGGCCTGTCGTGGTCGGAAACCTGCCTCTATCCGTCGTGGAACGGCACGGAACTCAAGGAAGTCTATCCGTGGGGCACGATTCGCATTCCGACGCCGGAAGCGAACTTGGCCACGTCCAACTTGCTCACCGACGCTCAGAAGGCCGAAATCAAGTCGCTGTCGATCGTCTTGCAGCGCCAACTCGGCTACGAAAACTTCTGGACCGGAAGCTCGACGGTGAAGCGGGCCGCCTAGAGTTCGCCGTTCAAGTTCGCTTTAAAAACGACGTCGCCTCATTTGCGACGCACAATGCCCCCGGCATGAAGTGCCGGGGGCTAAAGCTTCGGGACTTTCCCGAAGTTTCGTCGGTTCGACGAGGATCGCATTGCTAGGGTACGCGCTATGAGTTCCTCGTCGGCACGCGGTTCGATTTTCTATCCCAAGGCCGATTGCACCTTCGCCGACGAGCAACTGCGCGCCTGGCGTTCGGCCGGCCTGGAAGCCGTTCCCGCCGACGTCGCCGATCAACTCGGCGATCTTTGCGGCATGTTTCTCGGCGCGTTTCCCGAATCGGTGACTCCGCTGGCCGAACAAGGGACTTTCCACTGGGTGTTCCGCGTCGCGACCGACGACGGTCAATCGTGGATTGCCCGCGTCGCGCGGCCCGACGTTCCGGACGCGGCCCGGTCGCTGCTGCTCGACGCGTGGGCGCATCGCAGGCTCAACGCATCCGGGCTGCCCGCGCTGGAGGTTTCCGCGGTCGACGTCTCTTGCAGCCTCGCGCCGTTCGCCTTTGAGTTGTTGAGCGAAGCCGGCGGCGAATCGCTGCGCAAATTCGATTCGAACGACGACGCGCTGAAGCCGCTGTTGGAAGACTTAGGACGTCGCCTCGTCGCCGTGCATGCGCTCCGCTGCGACGGATTCGGACTTCTGGAAGCCGACGCCGCCGGAGCAACGGCGAATCCGCGCGGGAGCTGCCGATCGTGGACCGCCTATCTCCAAGTGCAATTGGAGCGGCATATTGCGACCTGCTGCGATATCGGCGCAATCGACTCGCTGGATGCCGCACGGATCGAACGGCATTGGACCGAGGCGAGTTCGCGGCTCGTGCTTGATTCCGCCTCGCTTCTGCACGGCGACCTGGGCAATCACAACCTGTTCACCGACGGCCGCGGAATTACGCACCTGATCGATTGGGAAGACTGCCTCGCCGGCGATCCGATTTTCGATCTCGCATTTTGGGCGACGTTTCATCCGGAACGACGCCACGCGTGGCTCTTGGAAAGCTATGCGGCGGAATCCACCCTGCGACGCCGTGCGCTTCCCGCCGATTTCGACTATCGCTTCTGGTCGTATTTCTTGCGAATCTCCCTCGCCAAGACGGTGCTGCGCCACCGGCTGGGTATCGTAGACCTGCCCGGTCGAACGCCGGCCGCGGCGCGAATTCAGCGCAGCCTGGAAATGCTGGAGTCGATCGACGACGCGGCGACGCACACGACATGACGCCGGCGGTGCCGGCATCTGGCCGATCGTTTTGGTGCGCGCACTTCGCTGCCGGCTAAGATTGGCGATCGCCCGCCGGTCTGTTAAAACTTCGCGGTCACGCCCGCTTCTGTGCGGGCCATCGCGGAGGGAATTGCGATGATACGGGTCGTTCCACGGTTGGACATCAAGGGGCCGAATCTCGTTAAAGGGATTCACCTGGAAGGGCTCCGCGTGCTCGGCCGCCCCGAGGATTTCGCTCGACATTATTACGAGCAAGGGGCCGACGAACTGTTCTACATGGACGCCGTCGCCAGCTTGTACGAACGCAACGGCCTGCTCGACATCGTCGAGCGAACCAGCCGCGAATTGTTTATTCCGCTCTGCGTGGGCGGCGGACTGCGAAGCGTCGACGACATTCGCCAAACGCTGCGGGCCGGCGCCGACAAAGTCGCACTGAACACCGCGGCCCTTCGCCGACCGCAGTTGATTCGAGAAGCCGCTCAGGCGTTCGGTTCCTCAACGATCGTCATTGCCGTCGAAGCGATTCGCACGACGCCGGGCCGCTATGAATGTTTTACGGATTGCGGCCGCGAGGCGACCGGGCGCGACGTCTTCGACTGGGTCCAACAAGCGGCCGATCTCGGGGCCGGAGAAATCATCGTGACTTCGGTCGACCGCGAGGGGACCGGCAAAGGCTACGATCTCGAACTCACGCGGAGGATCGCGCAGAGCGTTTCGATTCCCGTCGTCGCCCATGGTGGCGCGGCCCATGTCGAGCATGTCGCCGATGTCGTGCAGGAAGGTGCGGCGGACGCCGTTTGTCTCGCCTCCCTTTTGCACTACCGGGCGGTCGAACAAATCGCGCCCACGACGACCGCAGCGGCGGAAGGGAATCGCGAGTTCCTGAAACGGGGCGCGAGCTTCGGCAAGATCGGGCGCGCTACGATCGCCGAAGTGAAAACATGCTTGCGAGAACGAGGCTTCGCTTGCCGCGAGTCGTTGGTTGAGTCTCACACTTAAATGCTCGAATCGAAACGATCGTCGATGGACCGAACTTTCCAACCGCCGACGCCTGCGACCGTGATCGTCGATTTCGGTCTCGGGAATTTGTTCAGCGTGCAGAAAGCCTGTGCGGCCGTCGGGCTCTCGACCGGTATTACGTCGTGCCGCCGCGCAGTAGCCGAGGCGAAAGGCATCATTTTGCCCGGCGTCGGCGCGTTCGGCGACGCCATGCGGAACCTAGAGAGGCTCGACTTGGTCGGTCCGCTCCGCGAGGCGGCGGCGATGGGAAAACCGATCATCGGCATTTGCTTAGGCATGCAACTGCTGCTGAGCGAAAGCGAAGAGTTTGGACGCCATCGCGGCCTGAATCTGATTTCCGGCCGCGTGCGAAAATTCGACTGCCCGCGGAGCGCTCACGGCAAGCTCAAGGTTCCGCAGGTCGGGTGGAATACAGTCCACCTCCCCGACGGCGACGGAGCCGCTTGGATCGATTCGCCGCTACACACGACGGACGACGGCGAAGCCTTTTATTTTGTTCATTCTTATTACGCCGAACCGGCAAACGCTCGAGACGTGCTCGCCGCAACCAGCTACGGCGACTTCGAATTCTGCTCGGCCGTGCGACGTGAGAACGTCGTCGGCTTTCAATTTCATCCGGAACGGAGCGGCCCGGCGGGCTTGCGGCTTTATGCCGCAATCGCCGAGTTCATCGGCCGCTATCGTGCGTCGGCTTCGTCGATCGAGAAGGGACTCTATGCCGCTTGAAGCTTACTATGGCCTGCCCCAGGAAGTCGCCTTCTGCGCGCGTTGCGTGATGTCGAATCAGCGGCCGGCGTCGTCGATTGAATTCAAACACACGAAGACGCACAAGCATCGCACGCTGCACCTTGACGACGAAGGCGTCTGCGACGCCTGCCGCCATGCGGAGACGAAGCAGGCGATCGACTGGGCGGCCCGCGAGGAAGAACTCCTGCAGTTGCTCGACAAGCATCGCAGCCGCGACGGCTCGTACGATTGCATCGTGCCGGGCAGCGGCGGAAAAGACAGCGTCTATCAGGCGCACGTGCTGAAATACAAATACGGCATGAATCCGCTGACCGTGACTTGGCCGCCGATCTTGTACACGGAAATCGGTCGACGCAACTTCGACAACTGGCTCAACGTCGGCGGCTTCGACAATCTGACGTACCACCAGAACGGCCGGGTGATGAAGTTGCTTACGCGGTTGGCGATCGAAAACTTATTGCACCCGTTTCAAACGTTCATCCTCGGCCAAAAGAACATGGGGCCGAAGTTGGCGATGAAGCTCGGCATTCCGCTGGTGTTCTACGGTGAGAATGAGGCGGAGTACGGCAACCCGATCGCCGACAACAGCACGTCGCTGCGCGACAAATCGTTTTGGACGGCGCAGAACGTGGATGAAATGAGCTTGGCGGGCGTTTCGATTCGCGAACTTCGCGAGCGGTACGACGTGCGAATGAGCGACCTGCTGACTTATCTGCCGGCGACGCCCGAAGATTGCGCGAAGTGCGACGTCGAAGTGCGATATCTCGGCTACTACCTGAAGTGGACGCCGCAGGAATGCTATTACTATGCGTCGGAACATTGCGGTTTTGAAGCGAATCCAATGCGAACCGAGGGCACCTACAGCAAGTACAACAGCCTCGACGACAAGATCGACGGGCTGCACTACTACACGACCTACGTGAAGTTCGGACTCGGCCGAGCGACGTATGACGCCGCTCAAGAGATCCGCAACCAGCATCTGACGCGTGAGGAAGGCGTGGCGCTGGTTCGCAAGTTCGACGGCGAGTTCCCCGCCCGCCACTTCCAAGAAGTGATGGACTACATTGAAATGAAACCGGAGCGTTTTCACGAACTCTGTGACAAGGCTCGGTCGCCGCATCTTTGGCGGCGCGAAGGAAACGAATGGAAACTGCGCACGCCGATCTGGGAATATGAAACGGCCTGCGCCTAGGGCGACCGTTGCGTTTTCGCAACTCGGCCGGTATCAATAAATAGAATCGCTCGCGTCTAAATCGGATCGGCACCTCGAAGGATCGCACGCCGCATGTCATGGAACGGTAAACGCGTCTTGGTCACCGGCGCAGGCGGCTTTATCGGCAGCCATCTAGCCGAGCGCCTGGTCGAACTCGGCGCGTCGGTGCGCTCGTTGGTTCATTACAATGCGCTGGGCGCCTGGGGCTGGCTCGACCAATCGCATCTGCGCGACGACATGGACATCGTCGCGGGCGACATCTGCGACCGAGATTGCGTTCGCGAGGCGATGCGCGACGTCGACGTCGTGTTTCACCTGGCCGCCTTGATCGCGATTCCGTATTCGTACCGTGCTCCGGAATCGTATGTGCGGACGAATGTCATCGGCACGCTCAACGTGGTGCAAGCGGCGCGCGAGCTGCGCACTTCGCGCGTCGTGCACACGTCGACGAGCGAGGTCTACGGCACGGCCCGCTATGTGCCGATCGACGAGAGCCATCCGCTCCAGGGGCAGTCGCCCTATTCGGCCAGCAAGCTTTCGGCCGACAAGATGGCCGAATCGTTCCACTTGTCGTTCGACGTGCCGCTGGTCACCGTGCGACCGTTCAATACGTTCGGGCCGCGGCAATCGGCCCGCGCCGTCATTCCGACGATTATCACTCAATGCCTTGTCGGCGAAGCGGTGCGACTCGGCAGCCTGACGCCGACTCGCGATTTGAACTACGTGAGCAACACGGTAGCCGGGTTTCTCCGCGCCGCGGAAACGGATGCGGCGATCGGCAAGACGATCAACCTCGGCAGCGGTCGGGAGATTTCCGTCGGCGACTTAGCGCAACTCATCGGCGAAATCATGGGCAAGCCGGTGCAGATCGAATGCGACGAATCGCGTAAACGCCCCGGCGCAAGCGAGGTCGAACGTTTGCTCGCCGACAACTCGCTGGCGCGCGAGCTGTTGAACTGGGAGCCGGAAACCGATCTGGAAACGGGTTTGGCGCAAACAATCGATTGGATGCGCGACCATTTGAAACAGTATCGCCCGGGCGTCTACGTCATTTAAGCGATCCATGGCTCACACGCCCGACTCCGCCGCGCGCGAACCGATACCGTTGTGCACGCCCGTCATCGGCGGCAACGCTTGGAAGTATGTGAAAGATTGCCTCGACACAGGCTGGGTATCTTCCGTCGGCTCGTATGTCGAGCGCTTTGAGCAAATGACGGCGCAACGTTTAGGCGCGAAGCATGCCGTGGCGACGTCGAGCGGCACGGCGGCGTTGCATATCGCGCTCTTGGCGGCCGGCGTGCAAAGCGGCGACGACGTCCTTGTCTCGACGCTGACGTTCATCGCGACGGCAAACTCCGTCCGCTATTGCGGCGCGCGGGCCGTTCCGATCGACGCCGAGCCGGCGACTTGGCAGATCGATCCTCAACTCGTCGCCGACTTTTGCCGCGACGAATGCCGTTTCGAGAACGGACGACTGATCCGCCGCTCCAACGGTCGCCGAGTCAGCGCAATCGTCGCCGCCGACATTCTCGGCCACCCCGCGGATTTCGAGGCGCTTCGCGAAATTGCCGACCGCTATCACCTGGCGCTTATCGAGGATGCCGCCGAAAGTTTGGGAGCAAGTTATCGAGGCCGACCGGCCGGCAACTTGGCCCATATCGGTTGCTTGAGCTTCAACGGCAACAAGCTCATCACCTCCGGCGGCGGCGGTATGCTCGTGACCGATCGCGACGATTGGGCGGAGCACGCGCGACGTCTTAGCACTCAAGCGAAAGACGATCCGGTGGAGTTTGTGCATTCGGAATTGGCTTACAACTACCGCCTCTCGAACCTGCAAGCGGCGTTGGGATGCGCCCAACTGGAGCAGCTCGACGATCACTTGGCTGCGAAACGACGGATTGCCGCCGCCTACCAATTCGCTTTCGAAACGACGCCGGGCATTCGGTTTATGCCGTCGGCTCGCTGGGCCCACGGCAGCTGCTGGCTATCGACCGTGCTAGTTGATGCCGAGCGATTCGGAATCGGAAGTCGAGACTTGATTCGCCTTCTCGACGAGCACGGTATTCAGAGCCGACCGCTGTGGGAACCGATGCATCGGTCCGCCGTGCATCGCAGCGGCGACAATCCTCCGTGCCCGATCGCCGACCGACTCTATGCCGAAGCAGTCAGCTTGCCGAGCTCCGTCGACTTGAGCGAAGTTCAGATCGGCCGAGTCATTGCAGCGGTTCATGAGGCGGCGAATCTGTCGCGGACAATTCGCGACATCGTCCCGTCCGTGTAGCGACTTGAACTACGCGACCTTACGACGATCGAGAGCCCACAGCTTCGCGCCAAACGCGGCCTGCCGCAAAAAGCCGATATGAAGCATCCCGGCGTTTCGCAAGGCCGCGAGTTTCCGCCAAGCCGCTTGTTTGCCGTCGATCGCCGCGAGGAACGCATTTACGATCGCGAGCGATTCATCGGTCGTTGCCGAAGTTAATTGCTCCAGGCGCGACTTCAGCGCTCGCACTTGGTCGATCGCCAAGGCGGTTTCGTCGACGCGGCGCCGCCAATCAGTTCGCACTTCGCGGCGCAACACGTTGAGTTTTTCCGAGAGGCTCGGCAAGCCGAGCGTGTTGCCGGAATGCAGTCGATATTGCATCGTCGGCTCGGGCAGATAGCGGATTGTTCCCGCCGTCGCAGCGCATTGAGCGACCCACCAGTCGTGCATCACAATTTGCCGCGGAAACGGAAGCGCGATGCGCATCAGGGCGCGATTGACGAGCGTCGCACAACCTGTGACATGATTCGCCGCCAACAAACTCCGGCGCGGGTCGCTCGCATCGCTTCGTTGACCGGCAAACCTCTTGAGCGACGGATGCCGTAGGCGCAGCCTTTCATCGACGACGATCAAGTCGCTATGAACCAAGACGGGGCAATCCGGGCCGGAATCACGGCCTGCGGCGACGGCTGCTTGCAGGAGCCGCGCCGTCTTATCGTCGAACCAAACATCGTCCTGATCGGCGAACAGAGCGTAATCCGCACCGCCGTCGTAAGCGGCCTGTAGGAGGCGGCCGAAGTTCTGCGCCGGGCCGAACCGTTCGGCGGCGTCGTCGAGCACTTGGAATCGATCGTCGTCTTCGGCCGCTTCCGCGATGATCATGCGCGTCGCGTCGACTGAGCCGTCGTCTCGGACGATGAGCCGATAGTCGGACCAAGTTTGCCGCCGCAAGCCGGCCAGCAACTCCGGTAAATAGACTGCGCCGTTGTAGGTCGCCAACAAAATGGCTACTCGCGGCTTCACACGAGCGCTCCCGCCGGGGCCTGCTTGGGTCGGTAGATCGCTTGAATCAACTGCATGGTCTCCAATGCTTCGGTAAGCGTCGTCGATTCATTCGGCAGTCGGCACGCGGCGGCGACGGCATGTTCCGCCTGCCGTTTGAAGCCCGGCTTGAATTGCACGTCATCGTCGTTTACGGCGACGTCAACTAAGCGACGTTCGCCGGTCATTTGGTAGCGAGCTTGCTCGAGCGGCCGCAGTTCCCAGCGTTTGGTCGAAGTCGTCACAGTCGCCGCCCAAGGCCCGGGCCCATCCCACACGGCTTCATAAAGACCGACATCGCCGCTGGAAAACACGACTCTCGCGACGACGACGTCGAGCCCGTTGGGAGGCGGCGACAACAATTGGACGTCGTTCACTCTGCCGCGTCCGAAACATCGCAGGTAGTCGACGAGATGGATCGAGTTCGCATACATCCAACGGGCGACGACTTCCGGCGGATGATTCAAGTCGTGTGCCACTGCCAGACTTTGCTGATCTTGCACATGAATGAACCGCGGTCCCGGGCACGATGCCAAATCGTTTAAAGCGGCGCGCGTGGCGGACAGAAAACGTCGGTTCAATCCCACCAAGACGGTCCTGCCCCGCTCTTTCGCGGCGGAGTCAATCTCCACTGCCGCCGCTAAATCGATTCCCGGGGGTTTTTCGAGCAGCACCGTCCAAGGATACCGACAACATTCGATCGCCACGTCGCGCATGGCCGTCTCGAAAACCGTCGAGACGCATAGAACGGCGCCGGTCGCCTGGTGCAGTTCGTCGATCGAATCACAAACATGACGAATCCCAAACTCGGCCGCCAGCGATTCGGCACGCGCACGTGTCCGGCTTGTGATTCCCGCCACGGCGACGCCGGGCAAACTCGCAAAGGCTCGAATGTGCTCGCGAGCCATATTGCCCGCACCCACGATCGCAATCGGTAACATCAACAAAGTCCAACTTAATCATGAGGAAAGGGTTGTACGCAGCCGGCTCCGGCCGTCAGCCGACGACGGACGCCGAGTTTGCCGTCACGCGGAGAATCCGGCGAGCAATTCGCTCGCCGTTTTCCTCGTCGGTGAGCCCGGTCCACCAATGAGGGAGCGGATCGGCAAGACCTTCAAAACAGGAGAGTTCCGCGGCGCGCACGAACAAGTCCACTTTATGCCGATCGACGCGATAGCCGCCGCGGATTCGCTCCAAAGCATCACGGCATTGAAAAAACGTCGTGGCCGAAAAGACTCCTTCGCAGTCGCGATACCATGCGGCTCCGAACGTCAAAGCGGGAACTCCCCGCACGACGGCTTCCCAACCGGTCGTGCCGGCGATCGTCGCCACGGCCTGGGCTCGATCCATCCACTGAAAAGGAGACTCATGCGGCGGCAACAGCCGAACGTTCGGCATGGCCGCCAAATCACGATAGAACGTCTGCGACCGACACATGTGCCCCAGAAACACCTCGTTGAATTGGTTCGGGTGTTCCTTGACGAGAACTTGCCAATCACGCGGCACCGCCTCGGAAAGCTGCCGAACCATGAGCGTTTGATCCGTAAAGCAACCGCCTTGCGGATTGCTGGTGCGCTCCGGTTGACCGGCGAGGGCGACATAGACGAACGGGCGTTCGGCGTCGGGGCGTCGGCAGAGCGATTCATATTCCGCTTTTCGTCGCTTAGCCCGCCGCCGCCAATACCACTGCTGGTGCTCGAAACGGATACGCGAAAACGGCTCCGTAAATGAGTCTTCCAACAACCGATCGAATTGTTTGTAGCACGAAGTCAGCCACGTACGATCGACGGGGACGCGCCCGCGATACTCGAGCCAATCACGGTGGAACATGTTCCACAAGTGTCGGGCATACGCCTTTTGATAGCGCCAAGTCGACCGTTCGAGCGAATCGACGTCGACAAGTTTCTCGCCGATCGGACGCGCCACGCCGTAGTCGCGACGCAGATCGGCTAGATACTGCGCCACTTCGGGCGATAGGACCACCGGCGAGCCGTCGTCTTGGTCGAGCAGCGTTTGGTAGGTGGAGCGCAAATCCTCGTCGCCCGATTCGATATCGCGCAAAGTGAGGTTCAGCTTGTAACGGCGATAGATCGCCGCTTCGTCGAACATCACCGTCTCGACGCCCCGCTTGCGGCAAATGGCGTACAGCACGTAGTCGTACGCCGTATGAGGCGGGTTGGGAAAAATGAGAATCTCCGGACGGAACTCGTCGACGACCGCCGTCCAATAGCACAGCACGCGCCGAAAATAGCGACGGCGTTCTTCGAATGAAAACTGCTTATTGAAGTCGAAGCGGCTCATCATGTCGTAAACGGCTTGCGCCTCTTCGTTCCAGATCGACTCCATCTCGGAAGTCCAACCGACGCGCGGTAAACGATCGTCGGCAAGTTCGGGCAGCGAATACTTAGCGCGGATGCAATCGTGATAGACTAGGTCGGGAAAGTCGCCGCGCAGGTCGTCGGCGTAGCGCATCAATCCGGTCCAATAGACGGGGACGATCCCCGCTTCGCGGGCCAGCGTTTGGGCCACCGTGCGCCAGAAGGGAGCCGAACATTCGACGTAGAAAGCTCGCATATCAGTTCGCTCGCACCAAGCGCCCGTGAAAATGATTAGGCCCAGGGAAAACAACGCTCGCGCGGCAATCCGTCGTCGATGCGCACGGCGACGCCTCCCGCTTCGCTGGAGACATGGGCCGCGACGATCGCGGCCAGCGCCGCCCGGCCGGATTCGCCCGTCGGATAGTCGCCGTCGGCGAGCAGGTCGTCGAGCACGGCGCGGGTCGGCGTGAGCGCATCGGCCGGCGCAATTTCGCCTTCGTTGATCTCGGCGGGCATTCCGTAGCGCGTCGTCGGCAAATCGCGATGCGTGGAAAGACGTACCGACGAGCGGATGCGGCCGGCCAACTCATCGACGTAGATGACGCCGTTGCGCGCGGCGTAGACGGCTTGGCAGCCGTGGCCGAGGTCGTCGCCGCACTCCAGCGTCATCCGGCGTCCGAAAGCGGTCGTGAGCCGAATGAAGCCCGCCGCATCGCGGAACGCCGCTCCGCGAGGATTCGAGCCGCTTTGCGGGGCAAGCCTCGCGGCGACTTCCGAGGTCGGTTCGTCCGCCAAGTAGTGAAACGCTTCCACATAGTGCGTGCCGTTCATCGCTAGGCCGATGTTCCCGGTAACGAACGTCGCCGAAGAGAAGCCACCGAACTCCGCCGAACTGAGTAGTCGCTTGGGCAGGCGGTATTGCTCCATGTAGCGCATTTGGTGATTCACGGCAAGGCGCGCGCCGTATCGCCGACAAACTTCGATCATCTGGTCGCATTGGGCCAGCGAAACGGCGGCGGGCTTCTCACAAAAAATGTGCGTCGCCCCGTTTTCGGCCGCCGCACACACGAGTTCGGCATGCGACGGGGCATGCGTGGCGATGACGACGCACTCGGGCGCCGCGGCGCGCAGCAGCGTCGCGAAGTCGTTATAGATCAGACTTCGAGCGAGGCCGTGCTCGGCGACGGCGTTATCGAGGGCGGCGGGCGAGGAATCGCAAAGGCCGACGATCTCAAGCCGCTTCGAGAGCGCGACTTGAAGATGACGCAAACCCATGCGGCCCAGCCCGATGACGGCCGTGCGCATGACTGGAGGTACCGGATTTCTGACAGAGAACATCGAACAATTCAATGATTCGCGCCACCGCGCCGCCGTCGAAGTTGCCCCAACGACGCCGATCGGCCTCGGCGAACTCCTGCAGTTGTTCGCGATGAGCCGAGTTATCGTCGACCCGAAGGAGAAAAGTTCGGTAGTCGCGATGCGTGTAGAGCGTGATGAGGCCGCGGGCATCGTCGTAGTCGTCGTAGCGATACTCGAACACGTCGTAATTGATCACCGGCTTCCCGCAGGCGAGCGCCCAACGAATCGTCGCCGAGACGCTGGCGACGTAGAGATCGCAAAGCGGCACCAATTCCGACGTCGGGCCGGCGATGATCGGCAAGCCGAACTCGTCTTCGATGAACTGCATGGCCTCGCGATTCAAGCGCGGATGCAAGCTGACGACGACGTTGTAATTCTTGAGTTCCGCCAGCGGCCGAATCCAGGCTCGGACGAGATCGTCGAACGTGCGGAAGGCACAGCGGGGACGAGAAGGCAATTGGTTCGGCGGCAGCGCACAGACCAGCAGCGGCTTGGTCGGATCGAGCCCGTAGCGAACATTCAGCAGACGGCGGCGCGAGTCGGCATCGGCGGCGACGGCGGCGATGTCGTCGTCGAACAGCGCGCCGAGCGACAGCAAGGGTTCGCTCGTCAGACCCGATCTGCGATAGTATTCGACCGTGTGTTCACTTTCGACGACGACGGCCGCGCTACGGCCGCTGTTGTACGCCCAAGGACGAGGCGGCGCCAGCCGCAGAAGCTCTTGCGCGAGCGCATGCCAGCCGGGAAGCCGCAGCAAACGCCGACCGCGGTGCTCATAAACATACTGGGGATAGCGGCGGGCGATCAGCCGATTCGGCCAATGTCGGAGTTGATGTTCGGCGACGTCGAAATACGACTCGGCGAACTCACGAGCATTGGCGATCGTGTAGGGAATCGTGACGACCGGCACACCGATTTGCTCCGCGGCGCGCGTGAAGGCTCCCGTGCCGTGCCCGACGTTGTCTTCGGCCAATACAACGAGACTGATCTGCCGAGCCTGCAGGAGGCGCCGAAACGACTTTACGCGTCGGTAGTAGAAATGAAAGACGCGAATCGGCTCGACATAGGCGTATTCTAAGGCGGCGTAGATTTTGTCGTAGACGTAGAACAGCGAGTTGAACGTCGTGCGCACGAGCGGCCTCACTCCCCAGAGCAGCACAGGCGCGAAGGCGTCATAGGCGTCGACGGGACCGAAGCTCGGAGTCCGTCCGAATCGCTCGGCGACCAGAAGCAACGGCAGAAAGATCCAGCCGCAGCCGCGTTTCAGGGCTCGGAAGCCAGGTCGGCTCCAAAGCCGAATCAAGAAGTCGAGCAAAAAGAGATCGAGAAAGTGACGGCGCTCGGCTTGCGAGCCGGAGATCGGCGACAGGTAGCCGGCGGCCGTCAGCCGACGATCGAGAACTTCGCGGCGGCGGATCACCGCCGCGACAAAGCGATGGCGCCAGGCGACATGCGCGCGAAAATGGAAAGGAACCCCCGCGGCCTCGGAGGCGGCGCGGTCGTCTTCCACCTTGTCGTAGGTCGACAAGACGGCGATCTCGGCTTCGTATCGCCCCGTGGCATGCAGCGCAAGCGCCAATTTGGCGTGCTCGCGGTAGTGCATTCGTTCTTGTACGACGAACAGCACGCGCTTCGCGTTCGGCGGCGGCCGAACGGCGCGTGGGCGAAACAGTTCGGCGAGGCGTGCCATGGAAGAAGCGTCCTTGCATAAGTTCGCGCTCCACCTTGAGCGCGTTCGCCGGCAGCGACGGCTTGGTTCTAACACACGCTTTTTGCAAGGGTCAAGCCGAGCGGCGGAGCCCTGCCGGCAGTGACGGCACCGGTCGTTCGAGTCCGACGCTCCGCAAATAGTTTCGGAAGGAGTTTTGCGGATCGAATGGAAACAAGCCGGCGACGCCGGATCGGTGAGACGACTCCGCTGCCCGGACGACGTCGTCCGGGGTGGCGACCGATTGCGCAAGACCGTCGGCGACGAGGTCCGCTACGGCCTCACTACCCGGCAGGTCGACGACGAACGTCGTCAGCCCCAAAGCCGCACCCTCGTAAAGCGCAAAGGAGTATGCGCCGACTTGAACGTCGGAGCGGGCCATGAGCTCATAAAGGCTCGTTTGTCGACCGTCGTCGACCGTAATTGGAGCGTCGACCAGCCAGGGATACGCGTTACGCCAATCGGCTTCGTCGGGATGGAGGCGATAAACGATCGGCCTTCGGAATCGCGGATCGCGCGCAAGCTCGACGGCGAATCGTGATAGCGCGGCTCCGATCGTCGGCTGCGAGAGAAACACCGCTTGCGACGGGCGCGTGAGGGCGTTGATTCTTGGTCGAGCATTTTCAAAATGAGCGAACCCGACGACGTGTAACGAGCCGGCATCGCGAAACTCGCGGACGTTGCGTCGCCAACGACGATCAAGCAAGAGGAGATCATCGGCACGGCATTGGAGAGCGGAGCCGGCGGGATAGGAATAACATGGATCGAGCGGCGCGATCACGCCGTGCTGCAGTTCAGCCGAACGCACGCCGGCCGAGCGTGCCGCTTCAATCGCCGCCGATTCGGCGACGTTCGGCGAAACAACGACCAAGAGACGCGCACCGGTCGCCTCAAAAAACCGCCGATAGAGCGGAATGAGGTGTCGGCGCCGATCGAGCGCGGCCGTGGCGAGGTCCGCCAAGTCGATGTGCGTTCCGAACTCTTCGGCCAATTCATGAGCGACAAGATTCAGAGCCGTGCGTTCGCAGGGTCGCAGACGGAACTTCGAGAAGCGTCGAGCCGCGGCGACGCGTACATCGAAATAGTCGTGGGGAAAGATTTCTCCCGCGATCGGCCGATAGCGCCGTCGACGATGGCGTTGCTCAACGTAAATGTGCGACGTCGGCAGGTCGGCGAGCAATGGATCGACATGCGCGTCGCACCACAGCCCGTCGCGGTCTTGAACGCGACGCGAGTAGCCGAAAAACACGATCTCACGTTGCCCTAGATCGGCAACTCTGATCGGCAGCGATTCCCAAGCGCCACGTGCCAGTCCCACGGCTTCCCGCAAAGTCGGGCGACGACGAGCGCCGTTCATCTCCAGAGCGCCGGAGGTTCGCACCAGGTCATAGAAGACGCGCAGTCGCAAGTATTCCCAGACCGGCCCGCCGCTTATTCGTAGCTCAAACAACCCCAGGCGTTCCTCA
>JAEUIN010000294.1 GCA_016793115.1 Planctomycetaceae bacterium | reverse complement strand
CAAAGACCGCGGCCGGCTCTACCGCATCCTCCCCGACGGCTATAAACACCGCCCGTGCCCCAAGCTTGCTAGCGCCACCACGGCCGAACTCGTGCAACTCCTCGAACACCCGAACTCCTGGCACCGCGAAACGGCGGCGCGTTTGCTGTATCAGCGACAAGATAAAGCCGCGGTCGAACCGCTGAAGGTGCTCGCCGCGAAGTCGCAGCTTCCGCAAGGCCGGATGCACTCGCTATACGTACTCGCCGGACTTTCCGCACTAGACGAAGATGTACTGCTCGCTGCGCTCCAAGACAAACATGCGCAGATTCGCCGGCATGCTGTTCTTATGAGCGAGATCATTGGTCCGACAGACAAGATTTTGCAACGGATCTTATTGGGAGACCGCGACCTAGAGGTTCGGTATCAGTTGGCGTTGTCGGTTGGACAACTCTTGCCCGCGAGGGAGCCGCGATCGCATGACGAAGTAGAGCGTCATGAGCTTTCCCTAGACGATCGACTGGTTGCGCCGCAGTTAGCCTTTTCCATCAAACGCGATCTTACGGATCGCTGGATCCGACTCGCTTGGCAAAGTTCACTGCGCGACTATGCCGCAATCGTAGTCGATGCCGTTTGTACGGATTTGACGACTAGACCTACTCCCGAGTTACTGAAGCTTCTTGAGGATCTATCCGCTCAGGTCGCAATTCAGGATAGATTCGACGACGTTCATTTGGTTGTCGACTGGCTGAACGATGAACGAGAAGTTGTTGCACTGCTCCGGATTGCCGTGGCGCGCGGGTTAATGATCGGCCTCAAAAAACCGAATAGCGAAATTAGCAAGCTCGCCGCCGCCGGGAAGCTCGCCAAGATGCAGTCGATCGTCGATTCGATGCTCGCCAAGAGCACGGCGACGGCCGTGGATGAGAAAGCCGCGACGAAGGCTCGGCTGGCGGCCATCGATACTTTGGGCATGGGCAAGTTTGCCGACTTGCGGCCGACGCTCGTGACGCTGATCGACAATCGCCAGCCGACGGAGGTGCAGCTTGCGGCGCTGGCGACGCTCGGCAAGTTCACTGATGTCGGCACGGTCGATGTCGTCCTCAAGGCCTGGCCCGGTCTGAGCCCGCAGGTTCGCGAACCGGCGCTCGAGGTGTTATTCGCCCGGCCGGAACGGGTCGCCAAGTTGCTCGATGCCGTCGAGGCGGGCACCTTCCGCGCCGGTGACATACCGCCCGCTCGCGTGCAAACGCTCACGCGCGGCAGTCAGAGCGAGTCGCAAAAGGCACGCGTCGCGAAGTTGCTCGGCAGCCAAATGCTCGGCCGGCGGGCCGACGTCATCGCCGCGTATCGCGAGGCTCTGACGATGCCGGGCAACGTCGAAACTGGTCGGCTGCACTTTAAGAAGAACTGCAGTTCTTGCCACAAAGCCGAAGGCTTCGGCCATGAAATCGGCCCGAACTTGGCGAGCATCAAAACGCGAGGGGCCGATGCCATTCTCACGAACGTCTTGGACCCGAGCCGGGAGGTGAATCCGCAATTCGTGAACTACGAAGCGGTCACCGACGATGGCCGCACGATCACCGGCCTGATCGCCGCCGAAAGCGCCACGGCCGTCACCTTGAAACGAGCCGAAGGCCAGCAAGACACGGTGCTGCGTGTGAACCTCGAAGAACTCTCAAGCACCGGCCTCTCGCTGATGCCCGAAGGCCTGGAAAAGACGCTCGACAAACAAGCCCTGGCGGACGTGATCGCGTACCTGATGCAACTGCAGTAATTCGAACACATGAAGGAGACTGAGGGGACAAGCAAACGGGACTGGGGAGACAGGAGAAAAGGTGGCCGCTGTGCGGCACTCGTCCTATTTTTCTCGCTTTCAGTCCCCCTAGTCTCCATCTGCCCGTCTCCGC
>JAEUIN010000208.1 GCA_016793115.1 Planctomycetaceae bacterium | reverse complement strand
GGCCTCGGCAGACTTGATAGAAACCCAGAGACTAAAAAACAGGACGCCGAACGACAAGGGGCACGGCGGCGACGGCGGCGAAAACTGCGGGAAATGCCTGGAAATTGCCAGGCGTATTGATCGATCGCATCATCTTTGCGGTGAGCGGGGGCCGTGAGGCCCCTGTTTCCGTTGCGGCGACTCCTCCTCCTGCGATTGCTTTGCTTGAGAACGCATCAGGGGAGTTGCTCGGGTAACGTAACGGCCGGCTTACGCCGGCCGCTCGCCTTGGCGGACGATCGAGTTGCGGGGCAGAAATCGCCTTTTGAAGGGAACGCCCTTCGCGGCGTTCCGCAGGCTCTAATTGCCATCGATTTGCAGCTGCCACGAAAATGCAAGTGCGTGCATCGGACCTCGGTTTGCACGCACCCTTAGTTCTAAGTGAAGTCACGCGTGCAAAACGACCTTCGTTGCACGCACCCCGTCCGTTTTGCACGCAGCAGCGGTAGCGCGGTTGTAATTGCAACACGATTGTGAATAAGACACGTTGCCGAACAGAAAGCGAGGGGTGCAGATTGGTCGGCGCGGAGAGACTCCGGTCGCTGACGCTCCCGGCTCGCTGTTGGTGTCGAAGTTGATTCGTCGGCATGGAAGTATCCGGCGTAAATGCCCCCTCGCTTGCGCTGCGGGGCTGGTAATTGATAGTTGTGGTTCGCGGCGATTTCGCGTCGATTGCCTCCGGTTTGCAGAACCGGGGGCTAAGGTCGGCGCGGGAAGCGCGCAGCGGCGCATTGCGTAATATCCCAAATTCGGGAAGCCGACTCCAATCAACTTTTGGCCGGCCTACCGGCCGGCCAAAAACGTGGCTTGACTTAGGGCGCGACTAGGCCATCGAAAAAAGAAGTGCTCGCAGCTGTGTGCGGCGGCGATAGGCGAGGGCCGCGGCGGCAATTGACATCAGTGCTAAGCTGCCGGGCTCGGGGACCGAGGAATAGTTGATGTAGAGATCGTTGCCCGCTTTGCTGACCCAGAATTGGCCGCCGAGGGGTTGTGGATAGTTGCCGGGGGCGAAGACGCCGGTGCCGGTACGGTCCGTCACGAATTGAAATTGGTTGAGCGTGCCGTCAGCCAGGGCGTTGCCGTCGGCGTCGACGATGCGTTGGCCGAGGCCCTCGGCGGCGAGCCAGTGCCATTGATACGTGCCGGCGGTGCTGAAGTTGTCGCCGGCGGAGACGTTGTCGTTTCTGCCGTAGCCGAGCGATTCATTCCAAGTATCGACATAGACGGTGAAGCGATCGCCGTTGAGTCGGAGCAATCCGCCGGTCAGATGGATGAAGTCCCAGTCGGTGCCGGCCGTGCCGGAACCGGCGGAGTTGGTGCTGAAATCGAAGACGAGCGTTGCGCCGGCGTCGAGCGAGAGACCTTGAGCGAGCGTGAGCTGGCCGACTCCGTCGCCGTTTTGGCCGACCGGGGAGGAGCCGGCGCTGAAGGAGCCGCCGGCCGTGATGCGAACCGGCGAGTTGATGGTGCCGGAACCGTTGAGCGCGGCAGGCGAGCCCGGCCCGACGGTGACGCCGGAACCGGCGATCGCACCGTCGACGGTAAGCGTGCCGCCGGTGACGGTGGTCGGGCCGATGTAGTCGTTGCCCGAGTTCGTAAGCACCGTGCGACCATCGGCCGTATTGGCGATTTCTACCCCGCCGCCGCCGGTGATCTCTTGCGAAATTACGAGCGTATTACTGCGACTGGTTCGCAGACGGGAACTGGTCGTGCCGAGGTTGATGAGGGGCGAGGCTGCGAGGCTGCCCGCGGCGCCGCCGTTGCCGAGTTGAAGCGTGCCGTCATAGATATTCGTCGCGCCGATGTGAAAGCTTTCGCCGGTGATGATCCAGCGGCCGACGCCGGTCTTGTCGAGGTTCGTCGTCGCGCCGAGCAATTCATCGACGCCGCCGATCGAGTTGGCGGCCGTGCTGGTGCCGGTGAGGCGCACGGTTCGCAAGTCGCCGGTGTTCGTGCCGGTGTTGAGGATGTTGTTCGTGAAAGCGATGGAGCCGAGGCCGCTGTTGACGAGTTCGAGCGTGATGCCGAGAACCGTGCCGGAGGCTTGGCTATTGGTGAGTTCGAGGGCTCGCGACGTCGAGCCGGCGCCGCTGCCGAGATACTCCAGGCCGACGACGAGATTGGCGACGTTAGATTCGCCGAACGGAATCGGTGACGTTCCGGTGCCGAAGGAGCTGCCCGCGAGTGGGTCGGCGACGGAGTTGACCAGCAGCCGGCCTTCGTCGACGCGAATGTCGCCCGCGAACGTATTGCTCGGGCCGAGCGTCACCTGCGCGCCGCCGGCGACTGTGAGATTGAGATTGTTTTCGCCGGTGCCGGCGCCGCCGAGTTTGGCGTTGGTGAGATCGAACGAACCGGTCGTGAGGCGGAGCGTGTAGTTGGACGGTCCCCCGCCGACGATGGCGTTGCCCGTGCCGGAGCCGGCCACGTTGACGCCGTCGAACGTTTGAGAGTCGCCCGCGGCCGTCGAGCGGAGGACCAGTTTGCCGCTGCTGCTGCCGCTGCCGAGGAACAAATTCGGAAAGATCGTGGCGTGGCTGAAGCGGTTACGGCCTTCGAGCGTGAACGAGCCTTCGTACAGGTAAAACTGCAAATTCTGATTGGCCGACGAACCTTGCAACAGTACGTTGCCCGCACCGGTTTTAATAATGCGGGTCGCATTACCGCCGTTGATGATGATGTTGGGGCCGAATACCAAGCTGCCGGCCTCGTTGTGCTGATGGATGACGAGTTCCTGGTTGTTGCCGGTGCCCAGGCGAATCGTTTGGGCAGCGGCCGACGAAAAGCCGACGTCGAAGGCGCCGATGCCCGAGGTGACGAGAATGCCCGACGATCCGGCGGCGGCAGTAGGCAACGTGAGGGTGCCGGACAGAGTGACGGTGGAAGCTCCGGCTGCGGCGAAGCGGACGCTGTTGACCGAGCGCGCGGCTTGTGAGGTCGACGTCGTTACGTCGATATCGCCGCCGCCGACGAAATCGTTGTTGGCGATCGAAGACGAGAACGCGGTCAGCCCTGCGATCGGGCCCGGCACGACGAGCGTCGTCGTGCCGACGCCTTCCGTCAGATCGATCGCCGCGCCGCCGAGGCTGGTCGCGACTTGGAACGTCGTACCGTCGGAGTTGACGACGTAGTATGTCGTGCCGGCCGTAACGCCAGTGGGAACTTTCGCGCCGGTGAACGTAATTTGCTCGCCGTTGGTTTTCGCGGCCGTGAAGACGTCAGTCGTGATATCGAACGGCACGTCAGCCGTGAGCGATGCCTCGGAAACGGCCCACGTTGATTTGTTAAAGGTGAAGGGCGCGCCGAGCGTCGTAGCCCAATTGAGTTCGAGCGTGTTGAGGGTGCCGCCGGCCGAGAGATTAAAATCGAGCACCGCGCCGTTGCCGACGCCGCGTGTGAGCGAGCCGATATTGAGCACGGCCGAGCCGGCGCTGCCGGGCGTGAGTTCGACGGACGAGCGGCCGACGGCGGCGGTGAGGTTGCTCAGGGTTTGCGTGTTCGCGGTCGCATCCTTTCCCGCGAAGTGCAGCGTACCGCCATTGAGCGTGACGTTGTTGCCCGCGAGGATTAGGTTGGAGGTCGGCGTCGCGTTGGCGAAATCGAGCCGGAGGATTCCGTCGGAAACCGTGGTGAGGCCGGTGTAGGTGTTGGCGTTGCGATAGTTGACCGTGCCCGGTCCGACTTTCACGACCGGCAGCGTGCGATTGTTGGCGGCCGAGATGGCGATGACGCCGGCAACGTTGAGCGTGCCCGCGATGTTAAGGTTCAACGTGCGGCCGACGTTAGGATTCGCCGGACGGATCGAGTTTGTCGAGCTATTGAGCGTGAGAGTCGCTCCGGCGTCGACCTTGATACGCGTGGTGCCGGCTCCTTGAACGGTGATCAGACCGGCATAGTCCACGTTGCCGCTCGCGAGGTAAATCGCTCCTTGGCCGCCGGTGCCCAGGCCGATCGCCGAGATCGACGCATTGGACATGTTGACGCCGCCGACGAACTCGAGCGTGGCGCCGTCGGCGATGGTGACGAGTGCTCCCGCCGCCGCGGTGTTGAGAGCATTGGCATGTCCGACGCGGAGCACGCCCGCGTTGATGTTGATGGTGCCGGCGAAGGTGTTGTCGCCGTTCAAAACGAGCGTGCCCGTCCCCTCTTTGGTCAGCGTGCCGTTGGTCGTGGCGATGCGATTGGCGACGACGATCGTGCCCGGGCCGTCGAAGATGATGCCGGGGTTGGTGCCCGCGACAATGTTGGTGTCGGCCGCGCCGCCGTTGTCGAGGTTGAGCGTGCTGCCGGCGTCGGCATGGAAGCGGATGGTCTTGGTGTTCGCTCCGGTGATGACGCCGGCGAGCGTGTTGTTGCCGCTGAGGTTGCGGAAGGCGCCGGTGCCGTCGCCGGAACCGTCGGCGCTGAAGGCGTCGGCGATGGTGATGCCGCCGGAGAGTTGGAGTTGGGCACCTTCGTAAATCCAGTTCGTCGTCGTCGTCGCGCCGAGAGCGGTGCTGTTGCGCAGTTCGAGGATACCGCTATGCAGCATGAGGTTGCCGGTGAAAGTGTTCGCGCCGGCGAGTATGACCTTGCCGGAACCGTTGACGAGCAGATGCACGACGTCGTTCGTGGCGTGGGTACCGTTGTTGGAGATGACGGAGTTGATCGTGAGCACGCCGGTGCTCGATATATTCGTGAGCGCGAGGTCCGTGGCTGCAAACGGAGCGCCGCTCGCGTTGACGCCGGCGTTACCGATGGTGAGCGACCCGGCGTTGCCCGCCGCACCGATGGTGAGGTCCGCGGCGCCGGCAAGCATTTGAATGCCGCCGAGTTCGCCGAGGCGGAGCGTGTTGCCCGTACCGACGACGACCGTGTGAGGGTTGATCGTGCCGCGCATCGTGAGCGAGCCGATCAACGTGTTGGCCGCCGATTGTGCGACGTTGCCGGAGGTGAAATTGGTGAACGCCAGGTGAGTTGCGGCAGCGAAAGCATTGATCGTATTGCCGCTCGTGTAGACGGTGTCGCCTTGAAAAACGCCGAGCGTGCCGCCGCTGCCGGTGTTGCCCGTAACCGCGGCCCAACCGCCGACGCCGCCCGAGGCATTGCTGTAAACGGCGAACGTGCCGACGAGGCCGTTGGTCGAGGTGCCGTTGTTGGCGATGATCGTGCCCGAGGCGGGCCCTGTGATTCGCAGCGAGCTGCCGAGCGTCGACTTCGTGAAGTTGCCCGTGGTTAAGTTCAGCGTGTTGTTTGCACCGGAAAGCAGCGAGAGCTGGGCCGACGTGCGAAAGCCGGCCACGGCGGCGTCGCCGATAATGATGTTGCCGAGGCGTTGGCTATTCGTGCCGGTCGCCGCGCCTTGGATCACCAGCGCGTTTTGAATTTGGCCGGTGCCGTTGGTGTGTTCGAAACGAAAAGTATTTGCGGCGACGCCGTTATAGAGAATGTCGCTCGTGCCTCCGCCGAGCGTGCTGAAGTCGAGCGTAAGCGTGCTGTCGACAACCGTGGCAATGCGGTTGGCGGTGATGCCGGTGTAAGTGTTTTGACCGGTGAGAACGAGGTTGCCGCGTTCGAAGAAGGTGAGGTTCGTGTTGGCTGCGGCTTCGCTGATGACGCCGCTGATCGTGGCGGTCACTCGTGTCGAACCGCGGCCGATCGTCGTCGCACCCGTGATCAGGATGTTGCCTGATTGCGTGATGTTGTTGCCGGTGAACAACAATGCCCCGCCGCTGCCGAGCCCGGTGCCGACGAGTTCGAGATTGCGCGTGAAGGTTTCGTTGTCGTTGATCAGCTGAATTGCGCCGCCGCTTTCGGCGACAAGCTTCGTGACGGCCTGCACCGCCCCGTTGGTGGTGATTTGCAAGCCGACGCCGCCGCCCGTGCCTTTAGCGGTGAGCGTGCCGAGCAAATTGACGTTGGTGCCGCTCAGGCGAATCCGCTGAGCGGCGGTCGTCGAGGCGGCTTTTTGAAACGTGACATTGTTGCCGGTGATCGCCGTGGGATTGAGAAGCACGTAGGTGTTCGCGCCGGAGATCGTGTCGGACAGTTTGACGACGGCGTTGTCGTCGAAGGCCAGCGTGCCGCTGTTGTTGCCGATCGAGTAGCCGAGCGCGTTGTTGCCGAAGGCCGAGTTGACCGGCAGGAAGTTGATTCCGCCGACGTTGACCGTGCCGTTGATCGTGACGACGTAGTTGGTGCCGCCTGCGTTGACGCCGAACTGAGCGATGTTCGCCGCACCCGGATTGTTGACCCAGCTCACATTGTTCGCGGCCGTCGTGGTGTTGAACCAGTTCCCTGCTCCGGCCGACCAAGTGCCTGCACCGTCTTGCGCGCCGGTGGTCGTGGTGTTGGCGTCCCAGGTAAGAACGTCCGCGCAAATCGACGCCGTCGGCAATTTGATGCTGAGAGTGATTGCGATCGCGAGCCATGCGACCGTACGTCGAGAACCTGTGCTGAACCGCCAATCCATATCAACCGCCTACGCTTGCGAGAGTCGGGAGGCGTCGCGATTCCTTCGCATGGACGCCGTGGTGAGCCCGGCCCTAACGCAACACGCAAGCCATGCGGTGCGATTTCTGCGGAACAATCGCGATGCTCACACAACCTCCGTACGTCTGGAGGGGAGGCACGCTCGGCGACCCCCGCGATGGCCGGGAAAACGTGCCGTGTTTCTGATTTGCGCGATGCCGTGATGATGTTGCGTCGCCGGCTTCGGTACGGAAGGTCCGGCAAATACGCTGGTTTTTCCGTGCGGTAGTGCCGCAGCTGCGGCGTGCATTCACTTTCGTGCGAGGCTACACTACGCCCGTTCGACCATCCTCTACGCTGTTCCCGCCTTCGTGATCCCGCCTGTCTGAATCCTTCCGCTAGGAGCTTTGTCCATGAGTTGCCGTTGGGCTTCTTTGTCGTTGTGCGCGCGTCGTTGGTTGGCTTTGGCCGTCGCGCTGACCGGACTTTCGTTTTCAACCCTGGTTGCGACAACCGTTGCCGCAGAGCCGGCCGGCATTCGCGCCGGGGCGGCGGCCGTCGACATTTCGCCGACGATTTTTCCGATCAACATGCGCGGCGGCCACACCGCGAACTACGCCGAAGGTTTGAATGATCCGCTGCATGCCCGCGCGATCGTGCTGGGCGACGGCGACACGCTTATGGCGCTGGTCGTGGTCGACAACATCGGCGCCGCGCCGGAGGCGCTCGACGAAGCGAAGTCGCTGGCCGCTAGCAAGACCGGCATCCCGACGCAGAACATGCTGATCGCCTCGACGCATACGCACACCGGCCCGTCGTCGAACTCGCGTGAAGGCTCCGCGGCCGACGTGGCCTACCGCAAGGTGTTCATCGCGGGCACGGCCGAGGCCATTGTGAAGGCACACGCGGCGATCGGGCCGGCGAGCGTCGGCAACGCCTCGGATGCGGTGCCGGAGGAAGTCTTCAACCGACGCTGGTACTTGAAGCCCGGCAAGATGCCGCCGAATCCCTACGGCAAGTTCGACACCGTGAAGATGAACCCCGGCAACGATCCGGCCACGCTCGACCATCCGGCCGGCCCGACGGACCCGGAAGTCGCAGTTCTGTACTTGCGCGACGCCA
>JAEUIN010000205.1 GCA_016793115.1 Planctomycetaceae bacterium | reverse complement strand
GTTGCTTCGCGCTTCTTCGATCGTATCTCCTTGGCTGGCGACATCGAGTTCCGGACAGAGCGACACGTATCCGTCTCCCTCGCGCTGCACGATGGCGGTGAAAGTTCGCGTCGTCATTCGGCTCTCACGATGCTTGAGGATATTTCCCGTTCAGCACTCAGCATTCCGCATTTCTACCCGGCTCACGCCCCCGCGGTGCCCGCCGGCAGTTCAATATCCACTCGTTGCGGAATGTTGCCGCCCGTCTCTTCGGCCATTGCGCGGATCTCTTCCGTGATCTTCATGCTGCAGTACTTCGGCCCGCACATGCTGCAGAAGTGGGCGCTCTTAAACGTCTCTTGCGGCAGCGTTTCGTCGTGCATTCGCCGGGCGGTTTCCGGATCCAGCGCCAAGCGGAACTGCTCGTTCCAGTCGAACGAGAACCGAGCGCGGCTCAAGGCATCATCACGATCGCGGGCGCCTTTGCGGTGTCGGGCGATGTCGGCGGCGTGGGCCGCGATCTTGTACGCAATCACCCCTTGTTTCACGTCTTCCTTATCCGGCAAGCCGAGGTGTTCCTTCGGCGTCACGTAGCAGAGCATCGCCGCGCCGCTCCAACCGGCGATTGCGCCGCCGATGGCGCTGGTGATGTGGTCGTAGCCCGGCGCGATGTCGGTCGTCAGCGGGCCAAGCACGTAGAACGGCGCACCCTTGCATACTTCGATTTGCCGCTTCACGTTCATGTCGATCTGGTCCATCGGCACGTGGCCGGGGCCTTCGACCATGACTTGCGTGCCGCGGGCCCAGCCGCGCTGCGTCAGTTCGCCGAGCACGTCGAGTTCGGCAAATTGCGCTTCGTCGCTGGCGTCGGCCACGCTGCCGGGCCGCAAGCCGTCGCCGAGGCTCCACGTCACGTCGTACTCGCGCATGATGTCGCACAAGTCATCGAAGCATTCGTAGAGCGGGTTCTGTTTGCGATGGGCCATCATCCACTTGGCGATGAGCGAGCCGCCCCGGCTCACGATGCCCGTCACGCGGTTCATCGTCAGGTGCAAGTGTTCGTACAACACGCCGGCGTGCACGGTCATGTAGTCCACGCCTTGCTTGGCCTGGTGCTCGACCATGTCCAAGAAGTGCTGGGCCGTCATGTCTTCGATGTTGCCGCCGAGCTCTTCGAGCATTTGGTAAATCGGCACCGTGCCGATCGGCACCGGCGAGGCGTCGATGATCGCCGCGCGGATCGCGTCGATGTTCTTGCCGGTCGACAGGTCCATCACCGTGTCGGCGCCGTAATGCACCGAGTAGTGCAGTTTCTCAAGCTCGGTGGCGATATCGCTCGTCACGGCCGAGTTGCCGATGTTGGCGTTGATCTTGCACTTGGCCGCGATGCCGATTGCCATCGGCTCCAGCCGCTTCGTCAGGTGCACTTTGTTGGCCGGAATCACCATCCGGCCGATCGCCACTTCGTCGCGAATCAGCTCGGGCGCAAGATCTTCGCGCTTCGCCACGAATTCCATTTCGGGCGTAATCACGCCGGCGCGGGCTTGTTCGATTTGCGTCATCTGCGGCAATCCTCCGTAAACTGGCTTCCCGCCGGCGACCGGACGGGCTTCTGAAATGCTCTGAAATTCAAGGCGGACAAAGACTTCGGCGAAATTTATCGTATCGGGGTGCGAGCGAATGTCAAACCAGGCAAAGCTTGGGAACTGCGGCAACGTCCGAGGCGAGCCCTTGCGCTCGTCTTAGCCCCCGTCGATAGCGGCGCGGCCGCGTACGCCGGGGGCGGCGTCGAACGATCGGCGACATCGGTGAGTTGATCGACGCTGCCCCGGGCGACTCGCCCGGGGCTTAGACGCAAACCAACGTTCCGATCAGAAATCGCCTTCTGTAGGCGGCGCTCTCCGTGGCGTTCCGCCGGCGCTAATCGCAACAGATTTGCAATTACTCCAAAACGGCAAGTGCGTGCATCGACCCCCGCTTTGCACGCACCCTTAGTTCTAAGTGAAGTGACGCGTGCAAGACGACCCTCGTTGCACGCACCCCGTCCGTTTTGCACGCACTTACGGTAGCGCTTTTGTAATTGCAAAACGAACGTCAATAAGGCGTGTCGCCGAACAGAAATCGCACCCCAATCCCTCTCCCACCGGGAGAGGGTGGCCGAAGGCCGGGTGAGGGTGACGTCGCATAAAGGTTGATTGCGGAGATTCATGAGCACAGTCCTTAGCCCCCGGTTCTTCAAACCGGGGGGATTGTGGTTTCGTGTTGTTTTGGCGCTAAGTGCCAAGAAGGCCGCATGCCCCCTTGCTTGCGCTGCGGGGCTAGTATGCGGTGGTTGTGTTTCACTGCGATTTCACGTCGTTTGCCCCCGGTTTGAAGAACCGGGGGCTAAGGTCGACGCACAAAAGCGCAACGGCGCATTGCGTAATATCCCAAATTCGGCCAAGCGATTCCAAGCACTTTTTGGCCGGCGGCGATTTTTCAGTAGGCCGTCGCCCCGCGACGGCAGCCCGCACCGCATCGTACGGAAGTCGACAATTTCCTAAGTTGCGCAAAGCCCTTTGCCGCCGCGCGGTGGCGGCCTACTTGCCGGCCAAAAACGACGCTTGACGCGGCGCAAAATCCCAAAGTGGCCAAATCTTTCCTTGACTTGCGCGGACGCCGCTTTTTGAAGACGTCTCGCGGCCGACAATCCGCGTCGATAAACTTCGGCGGCCGGTGTCGTCGAAGTTAAGGAGCGGAAGCGAGCGGAATGACCGATTTGTCGCTGGTACTTATCTTGCTCGGCGTCTGCATGACGCTGTTCGTCGTCGGCAAGCCGCGCATGGATGCCGTCGGGCTGCTCGTTATCGTCGCCTTGTCGACGCTCGGGCTCTTGAGCACCACGGAAGCTTTGGCCGGGTTCGCCGATCCCAACGTGCTCCTGATTGCGGCGCTCTTCGTCGTCGGCGAGGCGCTCGTGCGGACCGGCGTCGTCTTCGCGGCGGGGGATAAGCTCGTCAACCTGGCGGGCCGGAGCGAGGCTCGGCTGCTTGCGGCGCTCATGGTTTCCGTCGCCTTGATGGGGGCGTTCATGAGCAGCACGGGCATCGTCGCCATCTTCATTCCGATCGTGCTGCGAATCACCGCGCAGCTCGGCATCGCTCCGAGCAAGCTGATGATGCCGCTGGGGTTCGCGGGGCTCATCAGCGGCATGTTGACGCTCGTCGCCACGCCGCCGAACATGATCGTCGACGCCGTGCTCGAGCGCGAAGGTTATGCCGGCTTCCGCTTTCTGAGCTTCACGCCGATCGGCGCGGCGGTGCTCGTCGCCGGCGTCGGCTATATGCTCTTTGCCCGCCGCTTCTTGAACGGGACGACCGAGAAAACCGAAAGCGATGCGCGGCCGACCATGCGCCGGCTCATTCAAGATTACGGCCTCGAAGAGCAAGTCTCCCGGTTTCGCGTCGCGCTGGTTTCGCCGCTGGTCGGGAAGGAATTGAAAGAACTCGACCTGCGCGGCCGTTACGGGGTGAACCTCGTCGCGATCGAGCGTCGGTCGCGATTTCATAGCGACACGCTCCATCCGACGGCCCATACCCGCCTGCATTCGAACGACATTCTGTTCGCGAGCACTCACGGGCCGGCCGCCGACTTGGAAAAGTTCGTCACGGATTTCGCGGCCGTGCCGCTCAGCTTGCGCGGCGGTTCGCTCGATCATCGCTCGCGCGAACTCGGCATGGCCGAACTGCTCGTGCCGCCGGAGTCGCCGCTGATCGGCAAGAACCTGACGGAAAGCGGATTTCGCACGCGCCATCATCTGCACGTGCTCGGCATCCGTCGCGGCTCCAAACGTGTGCGC
>JAEUIN010000186.1 GCA_016793115.1 Planctomycetaceae bacterium | reverse complement strand
GAAACATTACGGCGTCGAGGCGGTCGGCGTTTCCATCAGCCAAGAGCAGATCAAATGGGTAAAGCGACTCATTGAGGCGGAAGATTTGCAGGATCGCTGCCGGATCGAGTTTTGCGACTATCGCAACGTGCCCGAGGATCGACCGTTTGATAAGGCCGTGAGCGTCGGCTTTATCGAGCACTTGGGGCTCAAGATGATGCCTACCTTTTTTGGCAAGGTGATGAAACTTCTAAAACCGGGCGGGCTCTATTTGCACCACGGCATTACGATGCGGCCGTTCGGCAAGTTTCCGCCGTGGCGCAAGTTCGCACAAAAGTACGTGTTCCCTGACGGCGAGTTGGTGCCGATTAACGACACGTGCACGGAGTTGGCTCGTGCCGGGCTGGAAATTCGCGATGTGGAGAGTCTCCGCGAGCACTACATATATACGTTGCGGCGGTGGCGCGAACGGCTTGAGGCTAAGCATGACGAAGCGGTGGCGCTAACCGATGAAGTGATGTACCGCGTGTATCGCGCGTACTTCGCCGGCGCTACGATCGGCTTCAAGCGACACACGTACAATTTGAACCAAACGCTGACGGTGAAATCGGGCAACGCCGAGAGCGGATTCCCGCTTTCACGTGAAGCCTGGTATCGGTAGACGCCGCGGCCCGCAAGCTTCTAGTGGGCCAACATCGGTGAGGCGAAGGAAGGTGCATCGACGCGGAGTTTCGGCTTGATGAACCAGCCGTAAACGACGGGCAACACCAGCAGCGTAAACACCGTGCCGGCGATCACTCCCGCGATCACGACCGTAGCCAGCGGGCGTTGTACTTCCGCTCCCGCGCCGTTGCCGGTGGCCATCGGAACGAAGCCGACGCCGGCAACCAGCGTGGCCATGATGATCGTGCGCAGGCACTCGACGCCGGCGTGTCGGATGCTGTCGACCGACGAGCCGCCGTGCTTGTGCAACTCTCGAAACTTCGAGATGAGCACCATGCTATTGAGCACCGAGATGCCGGAGAGAGTAATGAACCCGACCGCCGCCGAGATCGAGAGCGGCATCTCGCGATAGTAAAGCCCGATGATGCCTCCTACGGCGGCGAAGGGCACGCCGGCGAAGGCCGCGAGCGTATCGAACTTATTGCGGAAGCTGACGTAAAGCAGCCCGATGATGAGCAATAACGCGACAGGCACGACGAGGGCTAGGCGGTTTTGAGCGCGGCGCATGTTTTCGAACTGGCCGCCCCACTCGAGCCGATAACCAGTGGGCAGCGCTACTTCGGCGGCGATCTTTTTCTGCGCTTCGCCGACGAAGCTGCCGACGTCGCGGCCGCGGACATTGCACTGAATGGTGATACGGCGCTCGCTCCACTCCCGCGAGATCAGTCGCGGGCCGTCGACCACGCGGACATCACAAATTCGCGACAGGGGGACGCGTTCGCCGTTGGGGGCGGAAACAAGAATCGATGCGATCGCTACCGGGTCGGTTCGCATGGATTCCGGCAAGCGAACGACGAGCGGAAAGCGGAGTTGGCCTTCGACGACATTGCCGAGCGTTTTAGTACCGATTGATTCGACGATGTCGAGCACCGCACGAGCCGGGATGCCGTAGCGGGCGATCTGATCTTGCTTAATGGCGATTCGCAGCACCGGCTGGCCGAGCATTTGTTCGGTAGAGAGATCGGCCGCGCCCGGGACTTTACCTAACGCACTTTGTAGCTTTTGGGCCGTGGCTACAAGCTCGTCGAAGTCGTCGCCGAAAAGCTTCAGCGCGACGTCGGCGCGGACGCCCGAAACCATTTCATTGATGCGCTGTTCGATCGGCTGCGTGAACCAAATGACTTGGCCCGGCAGCGGCTTCAACTCTTTTTCCATCAGCAACACAAGATCGGCCTGCGTCTTGGCCTTCGTCCAGCGCTCCGGCGGATGGAGCGTCACGAAAAGGTCGCTTGATTCGACGGTGCTGGCGTCGGTCGGCACTTCGGGCGAACCGAGTCGCGACCAGCAGAGAGCGACCTCATCGGGAAACTTTTCCATGAGGATACGTTCCATCGTCATGTTCATGCGGACTCCTTCGTCGAGCGAGGTTCCCGGCGGGCGCGTAATGCCGACGACGACGGCTCCTTCCGAGAGCCGGGGCACGAATTCGCTTCCCATGCCGGAAACTAGCCAAGCTCCGATGCCGAGCACGGCGGCCGCAAAGACGGCCGTGATCGTGCGGCGCGGCAAGGCAAAGTCGAGCAACCTTCCGTACCAGCGTTTGGCCAGGGCGACAAAGAGCACGTCCTTCTCTTCACAACGCTTCGGCAGCACTAAGCTGGAAAGCACGGGCGTGACGGTGAGCGAGCAAATCAGCGATCCGATGAGAACGAATATGACCGTCAGAGCCATCGGGCGGAACATCTTGCCTTCGACCCCTTCGAGCGAAAGGATCGGCAGGTAAACGATCATGATGATGAGCTGACCGAAGCAAGCAGGCGTGCGAACGGAAACGGCCGCCTCGCGCAAGGCTTCCCGACGTCGCCAGCCCCACAGCGCGCCGGCATGGCCGAGCTTGGCGACGATCGCCTCGACGACGACGACCGAACTATCAACGACGACGCCGAAATCGATGGCCCCAAGGCTCAGGAGCGAGCCGGCGATGCCGAATTGCCACATCCCGATAAACCCGAACAACATCGAGAGCGGGATCGCCGTCGCACAGATGAGCCCCGCGCGGAGGTTGCCGAGGAAGACGTACAGAATCAGAATGACGAGTACGGCGCCTTCGAGCAGGTTATTCTTGACCGTGGCGATGACGCGATCGACCAGTTCGGTGCGGTCGTAGACAATCAGCGAATCGACGCCGCTTTCCGACGGCAGGGTATCGCGGACCTCGCGATACTTCTCGCGCATCGCGGCGGTCACCTCGTAGCTATTGCGCCCCATGAGCATGAAGCCGAGGCCGAGGACGACTTCGCCCTGCGAGATTTTGTCGGGCGTATTGGAATCGCGCCAGGCCGCGGTGACGGCTCCTCGGCGAATCTCATGACCGATCGTCACTTCGGCCACATCGCGTACGCGAATCGGCACACCGGACGCCGCGGCGACGACGATGTCGCCGATTTGCTCGGTGCCGATCGTGCGGCCGACCCCGTGAACCAGCAAGTTGTCGCCCGAGAGGTCGATGCTGCCGCCGCCGACGTTCAAATTATTGTCACGCACGGCCTGCATCACTTGATCGAACGACAACGCGTACTTCAGCAGCAGCGTGGGGTTGATTCGTACCTGGTACTGCTTTTCGAGACCGCCCCAAGAGTTCACTTCCGCGGTACCGGGCACGGGCCGCAGTTGGGGCTTCACGACCCAGTCGTGCATCGTGCGGAGTTCGGTGAGATCGATTTTGTCGCTCAGCAGAAAGTAGTGGAATACTTCACCAAGGCCCGTCGAGACGGGGCCCATTTCCGGACGCGACATGCCTTCGGGCAATTGCACGCCGCCGAGCCGCTCGTTGATGAGTTGGCGGGCGAAGTAGACGTCGGTCCCGTCTTCAAACGTCACCACGACTTGCGACAAGCCGAACATCGAAATCGAGCGCACTTCGCCGATGCCCGGCATGCCGTTCATCGCCATTTCGATGGGGAACGTGATCTGCCGCTCAACCTCTTCCGGCACCATTCCCGCGGCTTGCGTATTGATCTGCACCTGCACGGGCGTGGTGTCGGGAAAGGCGTCGATGTTCAGATTCAACAACGACAGGACGCCTGCGATCGAGACAACGAGCGCCCCGAGCAAGACGGCGGCCCGATGCCCGAGCGACCAAGTGATGATGCGTTCCAACATGCGAGCAGTGGCCCAAGAAACAAACTTACCGGCGAACAATGGCGATCGGCGACGGCTATTGAGCGGCGATCATCAGAAGCTCGGCCTTGAGCACATGGCTGCCGCCGCTGACGACGACTTCGCCGTCGGCCAAGCCTTCTTGAATCTCCGTAAAGCCCTCTTCGGCGGGCCCGAGCCGAACGTCGCGGCGCACGAAACCCGACGGTGTCCGCACAAAGACGAAGTATTTTTCACCGTCGAATTGCACGCTCGGCGTCGGCACGGCCACGGCATGCGGCGTTTCGCGAAGTACGATTTTTCCGATGCCGAACGTATTGGCCTTCAGCAGCCGCCGATTGCTCGTATGCGGACCTTCCTCCAAAACCGGATTCGGCACCGACGCGCGAACGCTCAGCGTGCGCGTGGCTTCGTTCAGCTCGGTGCTGATCCAATCAATGGTGCCGACGACCGAGGCGGAGGCCCCATCGGCGAGGAAATCGATCGATTGGCCAATGCGGACTAGGCCGGCGTGTTCTTTGCGGACTTCGACGGTGATCCACATGCGGTCGATGTCGGCGACGACGAACTGAGTGCTTTCCGGCGAAACGATTTCGCCGACCGTCGCCGCTCGGCCGATGACGATTCCGTCGAACGGCGCGGTGAGCGGGATAAGGTTGGCCGTGGTGGTTTGCGGATCGAGCATCGCCACGACTTCCGGCGGCAGCCCGATCGTGCGAATTCGGGCCGCGAGTTCGGAATCGGTACAGGATTTCATTTCCTCGAGCTTGATCGGCAGGCCGAGATTGATGAGCTTTTGTTGAGAAGAGAGCAAGCGAAGTCGCGCTTCGCGCTCTTCCGCTTCCGCCTGTCTTAGCGAACGTTCGGCCACTTCATTGGCCACTCGTTTCAGAC
>JAEUIN010000180.1 GCA_016793115.1 Planctomycetaceae bacterium | reverse complement strand
TGTGTCGTTGTTACTTTTTCCTCGCGCTCGGCGCTGGGCGGGGGGCGATTGGGGGGGCCCCCTTATCGCTAGCCCCCAGCCCCGAGCGCCTAGCGCCTTCCTTCAGTTCCACCGCCAGCCAATCGAGGAGTTCGGGGTGGGTCGGCGGTTCGCTTTGCGTGCCGAGGTCTTCGAGCGTGGCGACGATGCCGCGGCCGAACAATTCGGCCCACCAACGATTCACCGTGACGCGCGCCAAAAGCGGGTTCGCCGGGTCGACGATCCATTGGGCCAAGCCGAGACGATTCGCCGGCGCGCCGGCCGGCAACGGGTTGAGCGAGGCGGGGACGCCCGGCTTCACCTGCGGACCGAGATCGAGAAAGTTGCCGCGCTTCATCACGGCCGTCGGACGGGGCTGGTCGAGTTCGACCATGACGAGCGTCGTCGGCGGCTTGAGCGCGTCGAGTTGCTTGCGGACTTCGGCCGCCGCCGTGCGCAATTGCTGAACTTTGGGATCGAGGCTCAGGCAATACTCTTCGATCGCCTTCTGGTCGTCTTTGTTGCGTTTGCCGGCAGGCTTCTTCAGCGCCGCGATCACGGCCTCGGGCGGCCGCTCGCCGCCGACGTCGCCCGTGAGCGCCGTGAGCTTGAACCGACCGATCGTGCGCGAGCCGCCGAAGTTTTGATGCAGTTCGAACGTGAGCACCGTGCCGCCTTCGAAGCCCAGCGGCTTGCGCGTCCGCACTTCCAGATAGTGCGGCTTGTGGAACTGTGGGTTGATGGCCCAGCCGCCGGTTTTCGTTTCGCCGTCGATGGCTTCGGCCGGAGCGAAGCTGCGCTGAGTGAAGTCGGCGCTCGCGCCTAAGAGCGCGACGGGCTTCGCGGCCGAGTCGTCGGTTTGCGGAGCGGCCCGCACGATCAACTCGTTGAGGACGAAATTGGGGCGCTCGGCGTCGCCGCGGCCCGGTCCCTTTCCGGGTAAGCTGTCGTCGGTGAGCGTGTCGAGCCGAAAGCCGGTGACGCCGGTGAGCTTCGTGTGCACCGTCACGGTGTAGACGTCTTTCTCCGGGTTGTCTTCCGTGAGCAGCACGGAGTTGTCGGGCAAGACGACGTGCGTGGCCCCGCCGGCCGACTCGAAGCCGCTGATCGGCAGCACATGCCGCTCGGCCGTGGCGGCGGCTTGCGCCGTGAGGCTTGCGGCGAGCGAAGCTTCGAGCTGCAGCGCCTCGGCGGAGCGGGCGGCGATTTCGTCGTCGAGCCGTTTCAACTCGGCTTCCAGTTCGCGGCGGCGGCCCTGCTGCGAATCGGTCATCGGCAGCGGCATTGAGGGGCCCGTGAACTGCCGAGCCGAACCGTTCGGCGTGATCTCCGCCGCGGTGTTGTTGAAGTAGGCGAGCAGTTTGTAGTAGTCGACCTGCGTGAACGGGTCGTACTTGTGGTTGTGGCATTGAGCGCAAGCCAAGGTAGCGCCGAGGAAAACCGTCGCCGTCGTGTTCACGCGATCGACGACCGCGAGCACGCGATTTTCCTCCGGGTCGGTGCCGGCTTCGACGTTCACGGTCGTGCAGCGGTTGAACCCGGTGGCGATGCGCGAAGCGTCGTCGGCATCGGGGAGCAAGTCGCCGGCGATTTGCCGCACGACGAATTGGTCGAACGGCAGGTCGCGGTTGAAGGCGTCGACGACCCAATCGCGATAGGCCCACATGGTGCGGAAGCCGTCGCGTTGGAAGCCGTTGGAGTCGGCGTAGCGAGCCAGGTCGAGCCAATGCCGCGCCCATCGTTCGCCGAACTGCGGCGACGCCAAGAGCCGGTCGACGAGCGCTTCGTAGACGCGATCGCGCTCCGCGCCGCCGGCGGCGCGGTAGGCGGCCGCGAACTCGTCGACAACTTGCGGCGCGGGGGGCAGCCCGATTAGATCGAAATGGATGCGCCGGCAGAGGGCTTCGGCCGAGGCTTCGGGCGACGGCTGCAAGCCTTCGCGCTCAAGCCGCGCGAGCACGAAGCGATCGACGGCGTTTTTGCACCACGCCGCGTCGTTCACTTGCGGCTCGGGCGGGCGCGCGGGGGGCACCCAGGCCCAATGCTTCGGCCCTTCCTTCTCGGCCGGCCATTTCGCCCCCTCGGCGATCCAACGGCGCAGCGCAGATGTTTCGGCCACGCTCAGCGGATCGCCTTCCGGGGGCATCCGCTCCGCGGCGTCTTCGCTCGCCACGCGCCGCAGAAGTTCGCTTTCGTCGGTCTTGCCGGGCATGATGGCCGGCGTGCCGCTATCGGTCGGCAGGAAGGCCCCGGCCGCGCCGTCGAGCCTGAGGCCGCCTTGGCTTTTCTCGGCCCCGTGACACTTCACGCAATGCGCTTTGAAGATCGGGCGCACGTCGCGCTCGAAGTCGATCGGCTCGGCCGCCGCCGCCGAACCGGCCACGGCGCTCGCCGCGGCGCATGCCCACACGACGCATCTCACGCCGCGAAACCGCAGCCGACTTGGCTTCATAACGACGACCTCGCTGTTTCGCGCTTCACTTCGCCCGCCGCCTGCGACATGCGCAGCGGCTTCGCCCGACCGTTCACAATAAGACTCGCGCCGATGTCCGACAAGAAAAACGGTGCGAGCGCAAGTCGCTCATTCAAACAGACTTCCATCTGAACTCGCGGCTCTTCTCGCCCTGTTCCAACTTGATGCGCCACCGGGCGAACCTATTCGAAGCCGAAGGCCGGGCGGCCCTGTCAGGAAAATCCGATAAAATTAACGCAAACCAAGTCTATTTACGCACTTAGCGCCGCCGGCTACTTTTTTGGAACCCTCGCGTTGTCGGCGAAAAGGCGGTTCACCGACGAGGCGGCGCGAGCGATCGACATCTCTCTCCCTCCGGCCGCAGCCCGCGTCCGCGATCGTCGTTGCGATCGCCGCGCGTCGCCGCCGGTCGTTTCGATCGCAGGCCCGCGTCGTTTGTCGCCGCTCTCTTCACGCGCGACGTGCCGGACTTTGAATCAGTGCGGGCCTCCACTTCTTGAACCGACGCGGCGCACGGTGCGTCGCCGATCTTTCACCAGGAACGACGTCATGATGCGTTTAGTTCGCGCCGCCGCCGCGGCATTTGTGCTGCTGAATCTTTTGCCTCTCGAGCGGGCCCAGGGACAAGTTCCCGCGCCGACGGCGGCGGCTCCCGCGTCGTTCGACCACGGCGATCACGCTTGGATGCTCGTGAGCTGCGCCTTGGTGCTCTTCATGACCGCGCCGGGCCTCGCGATGTTCTACGGCGGGCTGGTGCGCAAGAAGAACGTGCTCGGCGTGCTCATGCAATGCTTGTTCCTTGAAGGGCTGATGACCGTGCTCTGGGCCGTCTACGGCTACTCGCTCGCTTTCGGCGGCGGCGGACCCTACATCGGCGACGGCGAGTATCTCTTCATGCGGGGCGTGCAGCCTTATTTGGAGAACGGCGCCGTCGTTTATCCGATGGAAGGCGCGATTCCGAAGATGACGCACATGCTCTTCCAGGGCATGTTCTTCATCATCACCCCGGCGCTGATCTGCGGCGCGTTCGCCGAGCGCATGAAGTTCAGTACGATGGTCGTCTTCTCCGTCGCTTGGGGCACCCTGGTCTACTGCCCGCTTTGCCATTGGGTGTGGGACGGCGGACTCTTGGCCTACGACCTCGTCAACTTCAAGCCGGCCGATCACGCCGTGGCCGGCGCGCTCGATTTCGCCGGCGGCACGGTCGTGCATATCAGCTCGGGCATCACCGCCCTGGTCGCGGCGCTCGTCATCGGCAAGCGGCTCAACTTCGGCCACGAACCGATGCCGCCGCACAACCTCACCTACACCGTGCTCGGCGCGGCCATGCTTTGGTTCGGCTGGTTCGGCTTCAACGCCGGCAGCGCGCTCAACGCGAGCGGGCTCGCCGCCTCGGCCTTCGCCGCCACCCACTTCGCCGCCGCCGCCGGAGCCCTTTCGTGGCCGACGATGGAATGGATTCAGCGCGGCAAGCCGACCGTTCTCGGTTGCGCGTCGGGCGCGGTCGCCGGCTTGGTCTGCATCACGCCGGCCGCCGGGTTCGTGCAGCCGATGTCGGCGATCATCATGGGCCTCTTGGCCGGCGTCGTCTGCTACTTCGCCTGCACCACGGTGAAGAATAAGTTCAAGTACGACGACTCGCTCGACGCTTTCGGCGTCCACGGCGTCGGCGGCACGCTCGGCGCGCTGCTGACCGGCGTGTTCGCGACCAATCAAGTCATCGGTTCTCCGGGCTCGCAGGGTCTCGTCGAAGGAGGCAACTTGCTCGTCGCCCAGGCCATCGCCACCGGGATCAGCATTGCATTCGCGGCCGTCGTGAGCTTCATCATTTTGAAGATCCTCGACGCCGTGATGGGCTTGCGCGTCGGCCAGAAGGACGAAGTCCAAGGCCTCGACTACAGCCAACACGGCGAAGAAGGCTACATCTACATCTAGGCCGATCGTAGGGTGGGTCGAAACGGTTCGTCGCGCGGCGACGAACCGTTGAGGCCCACGCGGAATGGAGTGTTCGATTCCGCGTGGGCCTCGCCGACCGCGACTGCGCCGCGGCGCCCGTCGAGCCGCCCTACGAAACGCGTTGCGGCGAGTGGCGAATTCGTCCGCCGAGTGCTAGATTTCACAGACGACCTGCAACCTCTCAGCTCGGAGCCTTGAGCCATGAAAAAGATCGAAGCCGTGATCCGCCACTTCCGTTTGGAAGACGTGAAGAACGCGCTCACCGAGCAAGGCCTGCAAGGGATGACGATCACGGAAGTGCGCGGCTTCGGCCGGCAGAAAGGTCACACGGAGATGTATCGCGGCACGGAATACGCCGTCGACTTCGTGCCGAAGATCAAGATCGAAGTCGTCGTCTCCGACGACCTCTTGCGCCCCGTGCTCGACACGATTCTGCGCACGGCCCAAACCGGCCAGATCGGCGACGGCAAAATCTTCGTCAGCTCGCTCGACGAAGTGATCCGCATCCGCACAGGCGAAACCGGCGGCGATGCCATCTAGTCCCGCCGGCGTTCGTTTTAGGGAATTCACAACGGCCGGCCCGGAGTTCCCGGAGGAGAAGAATTGAGAGAATGCTCTCCGGGTTCTCCGTTGTGAATCGGCTCCGCTGTCCCACGCCGACAATTTGACGCATCGCTGCGCATCCGCGACATTACACGGCGCCTACCTCGCTCCGCCCACGCTTCCCTCCCGAGGATGCCCGCCATGCGCCGCTCTCTTTTCTGCGCTCTTGCCGCGCTCGCTCCGTCGCTGATTTCGTCCGCCTTCCCCGCCGAACCCGCCGCCGGCAAGCCGGAGCCGCAATACAAATTCGGCGACATTGAGATCGCCGTGCCGCGCGGCGACGATCCGCTTGCTACGAAACTCTCGCTCGCCAAAGCGCTCACCTATCTCGAGCATGGCTCCACGGCCTGGAGCGGAGCCCGCAATTGCGTGTCGTGTCACACTAACGGCATCTACATGACCGTGCGGCCGGCGCTGTCGTCGGCGCTGGGCACGCCGAGCGTCGAACACCGCGACTACTTCGTCGCCGCGCTTCGCAAGAAGCAGAAGGAGAGCGCGTCGAACTTGAAGAAAGGAACCAACCCGGAGCAGTTGATTTACTTGGCCGCAGGGTTGGCCGAGTGGGATCGCCACGTTGCCGGGAAGCTTTCGCCCGAGACCGACGAAGCGCTGCGGTTCATGTTCTCCGTGCAGCGCGACGACGGTACTTGGGGCGCGCTCGACTGCTGGCCGCCGTACGAATCCGATTCCTACCACCCGGCCACCGTGGCGGCGATGGCCGTGGCTGCGGCGCCCGGTTGGCTGGCGAATCTCAAGGACGATAAGGTCCTCGCCTCGGTCGAGAAGCTCAAGAAGTATCTCCGCGAAACGCCGCCTCCTCACGACTACGGCCGCGTGCTCCTGCTCTGGGCCGACTTACGGCTCCCCGGCTTGCTCGCCGACTCCCAACGCGCCGAGTTCAGCGCGCTCGTTCTGAAGCATCAGCGGGCCGACGGCGGCTGGTCGATTCGCAACTTCGCCGCTCCGGAAGCGTGGGGCGACGGCCGACGCGCCGAGAAGCTGCGCGCCGAGCCGGAATTCCAGACCACGCCCAGCGACGGCCACATGACCGGCTTGGCCGTGATCGTGTTGCGCGAAGCCGGGGTCGCGAAAGATGATCCGCGCTTGGTGAAAGCCGTGGCTTGGCTGAAGGCCAATCAGCGCGAGTCGGGCGTCTGGTGGACCCGCTCGCTCAACACCGACAAGTCGCACTTCATCACCTACAGCAGCACGGCGTTCCCGCTGTTGGCGTTGTCGCTCTGCGACGCCTTGCCGCCGCGCGAGTAGATCGCGTCGCGCTCGATACAGAATTCACAACGGAGGACTTGGAGAGCCGCGAGAGGATGTTTTCCCATTCTCTCCTCCGGGAACTCTCGGTTCTCCGTTGTGAATTTTCTCCGGACGATCGGCGTTTGCCGCCGGCGTGAAGTGCCGGGGGCTAAGACGGGAAACGCTCGGCGACGGCGTTAGCGCTTCACCGAGTGCCAAGTCCAGTGCCGATCCGACGTTTGCGTGACGTCGCGCTCGTTGCAGCCGAGCTGCTTGACGATCGCACGCATCTCGTCGACCGTGAGGGCGGCGTGGAGCGATTGGCGGAAGAGTTGCTTTTGCGTCGGCGACGAACCTGAGGTGTGCAGTTCGACGAGGCGCTCGAGTTCCGCTTCGTCGGCCGGGCGGAGAAGATCGCGAAAAAAGAGCAGCCCGCCGCGCTGCGTGACGCGGACGGCCTCGGCCAAGGCTTCGGCCGGGTCGGGGATATGGTGCACGATGCTGTTCGACAGCACGGCTTGAAAGCGATCGTCGGGGTAGGGGAGCGTCTTGGCGTCGAGCCGTTCGAGGCGGATTTTGGTCGCCAGTCCGGCCACGGCGACGTTTTCCTTGGCGACGACGAGCATCTCGGCCGCGAGATCGACGCCGGTGATCATTAGCCCGCCGCCGTTCTCGGCAACGGCGACCTGGCGGAAGATCTCGATCGGAATCTGCGCGGTGCCGGTGCCGAGGTCGACGGCATGGCAGACGCGGCCGTCGCCCAAGAGACTCGCTTGGCCGAGCGCGGCGAGCGCGTCGGCGGCGAACTTCTCGTTCACTTCGCGATGGTCGATCGTGTCGTAGTCGCGCGCTTCCTCGATCGTGTCCATCGCCTCAGGTTCGAGCGTCCGCGCGAGCATCATTTGTTTTCCAGGAACTTTTTGACTTCGTTCGCATCGACGCCGAGCGTGAGCTTGAGCAGCTCGGCGAGCGCCGCCGGTTCGCCGCGCACGTGGAACGTGCGATGGTGGTGGGTGAGCGACGCGCCCGCGGCCAGTTCTGCCGCCGGCGAGAGCGATTCCAATTCGTAGAACCCGCCGAGGCTCGGCTTGCCGGGCTCGGTCGGACCGTCGTTGTAGGAGTTGAAGGCGTCGCCCGCCAGCGGCTCGGCCTGGGGGAGCTTCCAAGCGTTGTTCACATAAGCGGCTTTCGCAGGCTCGGCGGGCAAGCTGAAATGCACGAGCGTCAGCGAGCCGTCGGCGAAGTCGATCGCCCCGGCGGCCGGCTTCACGCGCCGGGGAGACACGCCGAGCTTCGAGCGATACTCGCCGTCGCCGCGGAAGAGGACCGCGGCGGGCAGCGTGCGCAAGCGCTCGGGCGGAATCGCGGCGAAGTAATCGGTGTTGACGATCGGACCGAGTTCCTTGTCGTCGCCGGTGCGATACGGCACGACGATCGCCGTTTGCGCGCCCGGCTTGAACATGCCGAGAATCCACAGCGAAACGAGACCCGTGTCGCGCTTCAGCGGCGCACCCTTATTGGTGAGCGTGTTGCGGGTTTCGAAGCCGACGAGCTTGAGCTTCTTGTCGTCGACGAGCTTCGCGGCTTCCGCGCCGAAGAACTCGCCGAAGTGGTAGGAGGAGAGCAGACGCACGTCGCGCGACGCCGAAAAGTTGAACGCCGTGCCGGAGGCGTTCTTCAGTTGCAGCTCGCGCGAGAGTTGGAAGTAGGACGCTTCTTTGCGCTGCAAAACGCTGAACGGACCGGCGTTGAGCGCTTCGGGGGTCTTCCACTCGGCGAAGGTTTGCGGCTTACCGGGCGCGAACCAGAGACCGAATTGACCCGCTTCGGGACCGAGCCAGAAGCGATCTTCGCCGCCGTAGTTGTTGAATTGCTTGTTCGGCTTCTTGTCGCGAATGAACTTCTCGTTGATCCAGCCGAAGCCGACGCCGTCGGGGCCGTCGCAGGCGGAGGTCATCACGCGTCCTTGCCACTCCGGGCAGACGGCGACGACGCCGCCGCGGCCGTCGGAGAGTTCGAGCACGCTCGTGAACTGCGCGAGGAAATCACGCTGCTGCGCGTAGGTGCGCAGCGGCGCGGACGCCGCGGCCGGCTTGGCCTGCGCAGGTTGCTGCGCGGGGAGCGGCCGAGCGGTGAACACGGTGAGCGCACCCCAGAGCGAGAGCAGCGCCGTGCCGACGACGACGTGTCGACTCTGCGGCTTGCGATTCATCGAGCGATCCTAAAGTAGCAACACAGGAAGCGGCCGGGCTCGGCGGAGGCGGCTGCGCTCGACGAGGCGGAGCAGATTGGAGAAAGATAAAGGAGAACCGATTCTCAGCACCGCGTGAGTTCGGGCAACGGCATTTTGCTTCGCGTCGGCAACGGATTCAATCCATGGCGCGAGTTTGACCGGCGCGGGTGAAGAATTCGAAGCCCCGGCGTCATGAACGATGGCCGTGCCCGCAACGTAGGAAGCACTAGAGCGGCATGAGACTCAGATAGACTGTGAGCGAACGAGAGCTGACGACGGACGCCAACTCGGCAGCCGGAGGCGTGGCCGAATCTGCCATTTTTGTCTCATCTTGAGCTTTGGTGTCGTCGAAGTGACTACTCGGCTCATTCTAGGACCAGACTTTTCGGGGAGTGGGCAGCAGCACGCCCGGTAAAGTTACGTAATCTATTGAAAAATAATAGGTTATACGTCGCACGTTGTAGCGCTCGGTAAGATTTTCAGACCGAGCATCGTCGCCGGCAGCGCTGCTCTTATCGCTTCCCCCGATGAGCCGAAATGGCTCTAAAATGCCTTCTCTCAACGACTTGTGGTCATTCTTGAGGTCGTACTGAACGTAAATTCAGTTTGGGTCGCGGGTCTTGGCGCGCCGGTTGCAAATGTAGGAATCGAGCCGCGTAGGTAGTTGGGTGTGGCTCCGGTGGGAACGCGACGGTGGAATCAGTCGCCTCATCGGGCTCCGACGGCCTGCGGTTGGAAACTGACCATTCAAAGGAGGCGAAAGGCGAGGGAGACGCGGCAGGAGCCGACAACCCGAACCCTTTCACCGTGCGGTGCGTACTATGATGACGGCAACAGTGTCGATGCGCCGGCCGCTGCGTCGCAATGAGACGAATCTGGCCGATCGGACCGACGAAGAGTTGATGATCGAATATCGCGACGGCGGCAGCCGGGCGGCGTTCGATCTGCTCGTCGCTCGGTACGAACGCGAACTGTATAGCTATCTGCGGCGGTTTCTGAATAATCAGACGGCTGCGGAAGATGCGTTTCAAGCGACCTTCCTGCAAGTTCACTTGAAGTGCGAGCAGTTCGAGTCGGATCGCAAGTTCCGTCCGTGGCTGTATACGATCGCCACCAATCAGGCGATCGACTTGCAGCGGCGGACGAAACGACACAAGCTGATCAGCCTCGACCGGCGCGAACGGGAAAGCGCCGACGAGGAAGTCGGCACGTTGCTCAACCTGTTGGAGAGCAAGGAAGACGCCCCGCAGGCGCACCTTGAAACCACAGAGCGTTCGGATTGGGTTCGCGGCGCCGTGGCCGAGTTGCCTGAACAACTCCGTACGGCGGTCGACCTGATTTACTATCAGGGGCTGAAGTATCGCGAAGCCGCCGATCGGTTGCATGTGCCGGTGGGAACCGTGAAGAGCCGACTGCACACGGCCGTGCTGAAGCTCAACGACGCCTTTCAGGAGGCGCACCTTTCGTAGTGAGAGCGTCCGATGGACGACGAGTTGCTGGGCTACTTGCAGGGAGCAATGCAGCCCGCCGAGCGCGAAGCCTTCGAACGCCGTCTGGCGGTCGACGACGAGCTTCGCCGCCGCTGTGAACTGATCCGGGAGTCGCTGCGCGAGATCGTCGCGGCCGAGTCTCCCGCTCTCGATCGACATCCGGCCTTCGATCCTCCGGCCGGATTGGCGCGACGAACTTGCGAGTTCGTCGCGCAGCTACGCGCCCAGGAAGCGGCGATCTTCTTTTCGGCGAAAGGAGCCGTACGCGGACGCAAGGTCGCCGTGCGCGCGCCGGCGGAGCCCGCCTATGTCATGGGCGCGGTCGCCGACGAAGAGGCGGGCCGGCGGTGGCGATTGAGCGATTGGGTGACCGTGGGCGGGTTGGCGCTCGCGGCGTCGCTGTTGTTGTTCCCCGGGCTCGCGGCCTGGCGGTATCAGCGCCATGTCACGGCCTGCCAGGAGCGGATGCATCGCTTGGGGACGGCCTTGGTCGACTACAGTCGCACACACGGCGACGTGTTTCCCGAGGTGCCGCTCGACGGACCGCTGAGTCATGCCGGCATTTACGCGCCGCGACTGCTCGAGGCCGGCCTGATTCGCGACGCCTCCGACGTGATTTGCCCCGGCAGCGCGCTCTCGGCCGAGGCGGTGCGCGTGCCTCGCTTGGAAGAATTACAACGAGCCGACGCCGCTCAGGAAGCGGAGCTGGCCGCGCGCATGGGGGGCGGCTACGGCTATGCGCTCGGCTATGTGGAAGACGGGAAGTATCACGCCGTGCGTAATTTGAACCGCGCGAACTTCGCCGTGCTCGCCGACGCCCCGAGCCACGGCACTTCCGACAAGTGCGCCCTCGGCAGCTTGAACCACGGTTGCGGCGGGCAGAACGTGCTCTTCGAAGACGGGCACGCCGAGTTTCTCAACCGCTGCAAGTTGCAGCGGCAGGGGGACGAACTCTTTCGCAACGCAGCCGGCTTCGTCGGCGCGGGAATCGGTCGCGACGACGTGGTGATCGGCGCGAGCGAGGCGCGCCCGCTGTTGAAGCCGGCCGTCGACACGTCGGACTCCTCGCCGGTGCGCTAGAGCTTTTCGGCTCGACGTGCGCATAAAAAAACTCCCGGAAAGACGGGTCCCAGGGGGGCGAAGGACGCCGATCTTTCCGGGAGCGATTGGACGCCCCACGACACGGTAACACGGAGCGAAGGGCTTGCCCGGCATCCTTGCCAAGCGAGCGGTCTTCGTGGCCCGCGAAGCTTGCGACTTGCGTCGCTCGCTCCAGTGCAGACCCTACCGCGCGGATATCCGACTCGTGTCGCTTGATCGAACGTCGAGCGTTTTGAGTGCCCGACGTCCGATCGTGAGGCGGGAGAATAGGAGAAGGATCGGAACCGGTCAAGCTCGCTTTTTGCAACGCGAAACGCTTGATTTACCGAGCGTTGGTTCAATCGCCGGCAGTGCGTGCGCCGATTTTGTTTAGAACATTCGGCCGATGTTGAGGCCGACGACGAGCGCGACGAGCCCCAGCGCGAGATGCAGCGCGACGTTGAGCGCGGCGAACGTGAGCCCGCGCGTGGTATGCAGTTCGACGACGTCGAAGGCGAAGGTGCTGAACGTGGTGTACGCGCCGCAGAAGCCGGTGAGCCAGAAGAGCCGCGCGCTCGGCTGCAGCTCGTGCGTGTGGCGCGTCAGTTCGTAGGCCGCTCCGAAGACGAAGCAGCCGACGACATTGACCGCGAGCGTGCCGACGGGCCACGCCTTGCCGAGCAGATTCTGCGCGGCGACCGACGTGCCCCACCGCGTCACCGCGCCCGCGGCGCCCGACGCGGCGACGATGAGAACTTGCGTGACGGTCATCGGCTTACAGCGTCCAGCCGGCGCGATACCGGCGGCGAATGAAGCGATCGGCCTCGGGGCAATCGACGCACTTCATTGCGGCCGTGTCCCAGGTGAGCTTCTTGCCGACGCGATAGGCGACGTTGCCCAAGTGGTTTGCTTCGGTGAGAAGTCCGCTGTATTCGAAATCGGCCGAGCACTTTGTCCCGTTTTTCGCGGCGTCGATCCATTCCTGGTAGTGGCTCGCGACGCGCGGAATCGTCGGGGCGGGCGTCTGGAAGTCGCGGAACTTCTCTTCCGGCAATAGCTTGTGCTTCTGGTATTCGGCCAAGAGCATTCCCTTGTCGCCGATGAACAGCACACCGTTTTGCTGTTGCGGAATGCCCCCTTTCTTCCAGATCTCCGGCTTGTCTTCGCCTTGATGCCAGGTGAGCGTTACCGGCGGCAGGTCGCCGCGCGCTCCGTATTCATACACCACGGTGAGCGAGGCCGGGGCGAGTTCCGGATGGGCCGGCGGACCGAACGCTTCCACCGTGCGCGGTGCGTCGAGCTTCAAGGCCCAAAACGGCATGTCGTTCCAGTGGCTTCCGAGATCGCTCATCGTGCCGCTGCCGAAATCCCACCAGCGATACCACTTCGGACCGGGGAAGTAGACGTTGTTGAACGGCCGCGCGGGCGCAGGCCCGAGCCAGAGATCCCAATCGAGCCCCTCGGGCACCGGATCGACCTGCGCAGGACGCTCGGCGACGTAGACGATGTCTTTGTATTGCTTGGCCTTTTCTTCCGATTGCAGGCCCCAGGCGCGCGACACCCAGACATGGGCTTCTTTCACCGCGCCGATCGCGCCGGAATGAATCAGCTCGACGACCTGACGGAAGTTTTCCTGGGCGTGCATCTGAATGCCCATCTGCGTGGCGACGTTCGCCTTCGCCGCCGCTTCGCGCACCTTGCGGGCCTCATAAATGTTGTGCGTCAGCGGCTTCTCGCAGTAGACATGCTTGCCGAGCTGCAAGGCCGGCAGCGTGGCGAACGCGTGCGTGTGTTCGCAGGTGCTCACGACGACGGCGTCGAACGTCTGATGCGCTTCGTCGAACACTTTGCGGAAGTCGACGAACGGCTTGGCCTGCGGGTGCAATTGGTTGGCCGCGGCGAGTCGCTTCCCGTCGACGTCGCAAACGACGGTGATGTTTTCGGAGCCGACGCCTTTCAGGTTGGCCGCGCCTCGCCCGCCGACGCCGATGCAGGCGATGTTGAGCTTGGTGTTGAGGTTGCGCCCGCGAACGATCGCCGGAGCGGCAAAGAGCGCGGCGGCCGAGGCGGCGCCACCGGTCGCGAGGAACTGACGGCGAGAGACATGAGAGCGCGGCATGGGCGAAGCTCCGAGGGCGAGGTCGAGGCGAGCGGCGGAGTTGATCCCCGCCGTCCGTCCTTGCGGAACACTTAAGCAGACGGCAAGGATAAACCTTGCCGCTCGCTAAGGCAATTTTCCGGCCGGACGAACTCCCGGGCCTTGGCGTTTGGTCAGCGTGTCGCCCAGGTCGGCTCGCGCGGCCTCGGCCAGCTTTTCCAGGCGGGCGACGACGTCCGGATGATCTTTCGCGACGTCGCGCGTTTCACCGACGTCGTCCGTCAAGTTGTAGAGCGCCTGCGGCTGATGAGCGACGACGTAGCCGTGCCGGCTTGCGATGCCGGCCAAGCCGGAGACGCTCATCGCCGCCGGCTTCATGTTCTCGTAGTTGGCCGGCCGGCCGTCGCGTCCCGGGGGCGAGGCGCTCGTGAGATAGTCATGCGCGAAATGCAGCTTCCAATCACCTGAGCGAACCGCTTGCAGTTCCTCACCGGCATAATAATAGAAGGCTTCGTGCGGCGACTTCGCGCCGGCCTCGCCGCGAATGATCGGCGCGATATTCACGCCGTCGATCTTCTTGGCGGGCAACTCCGCGCCGAGCAGCGCGGCGAACGTCGGCAGCAGATCGATCGAGGCGACGAGCTCGTCGCACACGCGGCCGGCCGGCACCGTGCCCCGCTGCCGCATGAAGCAAGGGGAACGCACGCCTCCTTCGAACGTCGTCAGCTTTCCTTCCCGCAGCGGCTTGGCGCTGCCCGCGTGGTTGCCGTAGGAGAGGAACGGCCCGTTGTCCGAAGTGAAGATGATGAGGGTGCGCTCGGCGAGCTTGTGCTCATCGACGGCGGCGACGATCCGGCCGACCGACCAATCGACTTCCTCAACTACGTCGCCGTAGAGACCGCGACTACTGCGTCCCTTGAACTCGGCCGAAGCGAAGATCGGCACGTGCGGCATCACGTGCGGCACGTACAGAAAGAACGGCCGCTCCTTATTCTTCGCGATGAACGCGCAGGCCCGTTCGGTGAAGAGCTTGGTGAATTGCGATTGATCGGGATCGTGGCCGACGATCTTTTCACCTTCCATTAAGGGAAGCGGCGGTAAGCCTTTCTGCGATCCGTGCAGCGGGCCGTTGTCGTTGGAGTAGGGAATGCCGAAGAACTCATCGAACCCGTTGCGCACGGGGTTGAACTCCGCTTGCAGGCCGAGGTGCCACTTACCGTAGGCGGCCGTGGCATAGCCTTGTTGCTTGAATATCTCCGGGAGCAGCAATTCCTCGGCCGCGATGCCGATGCGGCTTTCGTGGTTGAGCGCGCCGAACAACCCGACGCGGTTCGAGTAGCAGCCGGTCATCAGCGCCGCGCGGCTGGCCGTGCAGACCGGCTGAGCGACGTAGAAGTTGGTGAACTTCGTGCCGTCGACGGCGAGCCGATCGATGTTCGGAGTGCGAACGTCCGCCGCCCCGAACGAGGCGAGATCGCCGTAGCCGAGGTCGTCGACGAAGATCAAAACAACGTTCGGCGGGGCGTCGGCGGCCTGCGACGAGGAGGCGACGTCGCACCAGACGGCGAGTGCGATCAAGCCGACGGCGAAACGAACGAGCCAACGAGGAGAGACGATCGTCATGGGAATCGCTTTGGGATAAACGTGGCAGGGCGGGCCGGGGAGCTTTTCGGGGACAGCGGCGCGGGCAACGCTTCAGGCGCGGCGCTTGGCAATCTCGTAAAGCTCGGGCGATCGACCGTCGGGGGCGGACGACGCGCTTCGCGACGATTCTACGCTCTTTTAATCCGCAACACAGAGTCGCCCCGCCAGGGAACGTGCCGGGCGTTTTAGGTGGGCGAATCCGGACTAGGCGCCCGTTCTCAGCCCGGGAAGTCCGTCCTTCGCCGAGCGGCGATCCAGCGAGGCGGCGGACGTTGTGGTTTTGCCGGCCGCGAGTTGCGAGCGGGAGCGCGCCATGTCGGCCTTGAGATTCGGAAAGAGGGCGGCGAACGTTCGGGTCGCCAGCGGAATCTGAGCGACGCCGAGCGGGCGAGCTTGCAGCCGCTCGACGACCTGCGCCGCGAGCTGTTCGCCGCGCGGCCAGCGGCATTGCAAGAGAGTCGCCGCGTCGGTGAGCAATTGTAAGCGATAAGGGCGCGAGAAGCGTTCGTGCGACGAGACGGTCGGCCGCGGCTCGCCGTAAGCGGTCGTCGTACCGTGCAGCGGGTCGACGCCGATCCGTTCGGCGACGACCGCGTAAGTCGCTTCGCCCGCGTCGCAATCGATTTGCTCGAGCACCGGCAGCACGACGCTGCGCTCGAACTCGCTTGCCGAGATTTCGACGAGACCGCCGGCCACGGCCGCGAGGTAGGCGTCGGCGACGGCGATGCGCCAGGGGCCGAGCAGCAACGGCCGGTTCGGATCGGTTTCGCGGGCGACGAGCGATTCGTCGAGGAGTTGAAACACCTGGAGAATCGCGCCGATGCGTTTGGGGCCGAAGCCGCGTTGTCGATGCAATTCGGCCAGGGAGAGATCGAGGAAATCGTCGAGCGGGGCGAACCACAGCCCGCGCCGTAGCTCGCGCAGACTCTCGACGAAGCGGCCGAGGAATTCGCCGCCCAGATTGTGCGCGCGAACGCGGGCTCGCCATTGCTCCCAGCGGAGTTCGTCGATTTCCGTCGGGGCGACGTGGACGACGTGCGCGGCATCGGCCGGCGGGGCGTGCGCGGCGGCGGCCTCCAGTTGCGGAGCTTCGGCGACGATGCGGCGCAGCACTTCGATGAGATTGCCGATTTTCACCTGACCGACGCCTCCCAAAGCGCGGAGTTCGGTGAACGACATGAGGACGACGTCGCCCAGCCGCGATTCGGCGAGCGCTTCAGGAATGCAGCGATCGACGGCGCGGACGAAGTCGCGCAGCGGGCGCTCTTGCAGCACTTCCCCCAGCGGGCGGATGGCGGCGCACGCCGTCTCGAACGAGGTTTGCAGTTGCGTCCAGCGATCTTCGAGGGAGCTCGTCATCGGCGGAGGTTCCGGCGTCGGAGGAACGGGGTTCGATAGGGATTCAGATTCGACATGTCAGGCGATTCCGGCATCGCGTTCGGCGGCGGCCGCGGGGCGAGCGTCAAGACTCAACGGCAGCGTCACGCGGGCGGTACCGTCACCCGAGCGTCGGGCCGGGCGACGGCGCTTCGCGGCCAAGCCGGGAAAGAACTCGACGAGCGAATCGGCGATCAGTTGTTCGTCAACTTCGTCGGCGGACGGCGCAAGCCGGGCGAGGAGCGCCGCGGACAAATCTTCGCCCCGCGGCCAACGGACGCGCAGGGCCGCCGCGGAGTCTTGGCGGATTTGATGGAGGCGCGACGTGGACAGACGCTCCGCCCAGAGAGCGGCGTCGTCTCCGTCGAGCGGCGCGGTACGCAACGAAGGGAGCGGCAAGCGCTCGGTCGCGATGCCGCAGGCGGCTTCGCCTAAATCAGTGCGGAGCAAGTCGAGCAGCGGAACGGCCACGTGATCGCAAAACGTCGTCGCGCATAGCGGCACGCGGCCGAGGACGGCGTCGACGAGCCAAGAGTCGACGCCGACCAGCGATTCGGGACCGACGATCATCCCGGCGCCGCGCGAGTTTTCCACGGCGAGTGCGCCGTCGTTCAACCGGCGCACGGCATCGACGACGACGGCGACGCGCCGCGGACCGAAGCCTTTTTGAGACCGCAATTTGGCCAAGCCGAATTGCGTGAAGTCGGCGAGCCGAGCGTGCCAGAGGCTGCGGGGCAGATCGCTCAAGCGCCGAACGACGCGGCCGAGGCGCTCGTCGGCCAACGCATGGCGAGCGAGACGGTCGCGCCAACTCGACCATTGATGCTCGGTGACGTCGAGATCGGGCTCGCCGGTCGGAACGTGCCCCGCCGGGTAGGCGGTCCAGGTTTCCGGGGCGGGCGGCGTGCCGTCGCTTTGCGCTTCCGGAGCGGCATCGACGATCCGTCGCAGCAACAACAATAAGTTTTGAACTTTAATCGGACCGACGCCCGGCAGGCGACGTAACTCTTCGAACGCCATTTGAGCCGCCTCGTCGACGGTGCGATCGAGAATGAGAAGCGGAAGAAAATGGTCGTCAGGGCGGACGAAATCGGCGAGCGGGCGGCGACGGATCGTCGCATCGAGTTCACGCAACGTCGCTTGTGTGAATTCAAATTCACGACGCGCGGCGACCCATTCGCACGAGGATTTATGAGGTCGGTGGAACATGAAACGCAAACGACGGCTGTGAGAATCAGGAAGGCGTCGTAACTCTTAGGCAAAGTAAGTGCCGGCTGCTAATTCGGAGCTGGGCGTGGAATTTTTTCGCTAAATTTCCGCCGCTATTTCGCGAGAAACCCGAGAAAAAAGGGGAAAGCTGTCGCAGCGGTACGACAGAATGTCCGTTCTTCTTTCGCGTCGACGGCATTGTGTCGCGTGCGCCTGCATAGGGAGCGCGGAGCCGTCGGAAGGCGTTGCCCGCGGCCTGCAGCGACCGCTTATGACTCCGCGGCTGCGTCACGGTAGCCGGCCGGCGAGCAGATTGGACGACGAGCAACCACTCGTATCTCGGAATTCCTGCTTGCGCGGGGGAGGAATTGCCAGATCCGCTTCGGCCGTGCGTGACTCGTGTGCGCCGCATCACCGAGAAGCCGTCAGGAATCGTCGCGCTCAGATACACCCCTCTCAATGCCGACGACATTGTGTCGTGGTAAGCATTTTGCGTCGCGGCTCCTCAAGCAATATCGGAGAGTTTTAGTTTTTTTGCGCGGCCGCTAATTCGTTGAGCGCCTCTCTACTGAATAAATAATGCGAGGCATAGGTAAAACTTCGCGAAGGCAGGGGCGCCGGTCGATCGTCGACCGCGTCAGGTCGACTGTCTTGTGCCCCGCGTCGTGAAGTAGTGCCTGTCGTGATGTCGGGGCGCAGCGTGTGAACTTCGAGCGCTGCGCGCCACACGTCGCCCTAGTCTCTTTTGTCGCCGTCGTTTCTCGCGACAAATCGTCCGTTCAGCGGTTGCGTCCGGGATCGTGGAATCGTTTCAGATTCGCTGTCTAGTCTCTTTCGCGCGGAAAAGCTCGGTCATGCCAAGTCGTCACGCCGTCAACGCGTCGCTCTCCCGGTCACGCCGTCGCCGTCAGCCGAAGACGGATTGGGAGTATTTGTGTGCCATCCTCGTGTTGTTGTTACCGCTGCCGAACATCTCTTTCCGGAGTTTGCGACGCGGCGCTTTGACGACCCTCCGCCATGCGGCGACCTACACCGCTGTGCTCACAACGGCGACCGCCGGCGTGCCGATGTTTCCCCAGCAGGCGATGGCGGCCATGCTCATCTGGAATACCGACGGCACCGTAGCGGATCCTACCGGGGGTACCGGCACCTGGGACACGTCCGCGCTGTTGTGGAATAACTCGGGCGTCATGCAAGCGTGGGACAATGGTCAGTCGGACACGGCGCTCTTCGGCGGTACGGCCGGCACGGTCACCTTGGGCACGAACATCACGGCAGGCGGTGTGGTCTTCAATTCCAACGGCTACGTCTTAACGGGCGATACCCTCACTCTCGCGGCGCCGGCAGGGGCGACTTCGCCGGCGATTCAGGTCGCCGGGTTCACTCGAGCGACGATTGGGTCGTTACTGGCCGGTACAAGCGGGCTGACGAAGACGGGTAATGGTACCTTGGTGCTCACCAACAGCGCCAACAGCTACACCGGAGACACGGTCATCAACGGCGGCGCCTTGGTGATTTCCAATCAAGGCCAGCTGGGTCTCTCGACGGGCACGATCGCGGTGACCGGCATCGCGCAGACCGGTAACCCCGGTTATTCCGGCGGCCAGTTGGTGCTCAACGGCGTCGGCAGCGGCGGGGCCGTGACCATGACGCGCAACATCAGCCTCGCCGGTCGCGGTCCCGGGACGGTGAATTCCAGCGGTGCGCTCGTCAGCATCGGCAACAACGTTCTCAACGGCAAACTGGTTCTGGCCAGTCCGGCCAGCGAGGCGCGGATCACCGCCACGCACGGCGTGACGACGATCAACGGCAACGTGCAACTGGGGAGCTCGGCCGGGCAGCTCTTTTACGGGAACGGCAGTTTCATCATTAACGGTCAGGTGACGGGTTTCGATTTCGCCAACGCCGATCGCTTCATCAAGTCGGGGAGTATCCTCGGCACCACGCTGTGGCTGGCGAACAATGACAACACGTTTGCGCAACCGCTGCGCATCGATTCCGGTACGGTGCGCGTTGCGGACGACGGAGCGCTCGGCCGCAGCGGCTCGGGTCCTTCAAATCCTTCGGCTCGCGCGGTGGATCTCAACGGCGGTATTCTGGAAATTCACACCGACGCGCCCAATTTTAATAACCGTCAGGTCTACAATCGCGGCACCAACGGCTTCATCTTCACCAATCGCGCTTTGGGCGGCTCGGGACTGAACCAAACGGTGGTCTTCAACCGCTTCGACGCGGACAACGCCACCTTCAATCACACCGGACGCAACGGCTACAACCTCACCCTGGGCGGCAACACCGGTCCGGGTACGAACATGCAGTGGGCGGGCGCGTCCAACCTCGTCTTCAACAGTCTCTCCAGCGGCACCTTGACGTTGGACATGAACATCCTGCACGACAGCGAAACGACCCAACGCGCCGTTTCCTTCAACGGCAACGCGGAGACCGTCCTTACCGGCGCTTTCCTGGTCAACGGCAGTTCCAACGCGTTCGCCGTTCATAAGGGCGGTACCGGCCGGATGACCATTACCAACACCGCTACGCCGTCCACCATCGCCGGAGCCATGAACATCAACGCCGGTACTTTGGTCTATTCCTCAGTCAACGCCCTGCCCACCGGTCAAATCAACATCGGTAACGCCACAACCACCTCGGGGGCGCTGACCTACGCCGGGGCCGGCGAAACCATCTCCCGGACTCTGAATCTAAACACGACCACGGCGAGCGTGTTTCTCAACGCCGGCGGGACCGGGGCCGTGACCTATAACGGCACCATCAACGCGGTCACCGGCAACAAGACGTTGATTCTCGGCGGCGACAGCACGGCCGACAACACGATCGCCTCCGCCATTCCCGCCGCCGGCGGCACGCTCAACGTCCAAAAGGTCGGGTCGGGCACCTGGGTGCTCAGCGGGGCCAATCTCTACTCCGGCACCACGAGAGTTTCCGGCGGTACGCTAAAGATCCAAGACACGTTCTCGGGCAGTTCTCGCAACGTCGTCCCGAACGCGGGTGCCGTGGAGTTCGCGGTCGACGTTTTGACCAACACGGCCGGCGGCGTTTTTGAGTATCTCGGCGACGGCACGAACGGCAGTAACGAAATCGTCGGCGCGCTCACGCCGACCGCCGGTGCCGGTACGGTGCGGGTGACGGCCGGTTCCGGCGGCGCCGCTTTGCTGGAGTTCGGCTCTCTGGGCACCGTCGCGGCGGGAAGCGGCGTCAACTTCGTGACGAACGTCGGCGCGTCCGTCACGATCACCGGAGCCGTGAACACCAACGGAATTCTCAACGCGCATTTGTACTTCAACGGAGCCGACTTTGCGGCGGGCAGTTTCGTCGGTGCGGCGACCTATGCGGTGGAGAGCACCGGCACGAACCTTTCGGGCGGCAACGTCGCTCCCTACCACATCACCACGTTTGACATCACCGGCCAAACCACGGCCACGGTCAATGCGGGTATCAAGTTCAGCGACAACCGCAATTTCACCCTCGGCGCCGCTCAGACTTTGACTTTGCAAAACGGTGCGGCCACCGTCTCCGGCGGCATCCTCGTCACGGGCGGCAGCACGGTGACGATCAGCGGCGGTACGGGCATCACTTCCGGCGGCGCGGCGGATCTCGTCTTCCGGACGGACGGCGCCGCGGACGTGCTGAACCTCAACACCCCCATCATCAACACGACCACCGGCGGCTGGACGAAGTTGGGGGCGGGTACGCTCGTGCTCGGCGCCGCCAACGCGAATACGGCGGCCGGTTCCGTCCATATCAACGAAGGCACGGTGCGGTTGGCCGTCGGCGGTCGCTTGGGCGCCGACTCGATCAACGTAAATCTTCGCCAGGGGGCCACGCTTGATCTTAACGGCGTGAACCTCGGCACCTCCGCGTCCGGAACGGCCTCGCTAAACATCCTCAACGGCGCCGGCACGATCACCAATTCGGCGGCGGCCACCACGGCTAGTCTCCGTATCGGTAACGGTAACTCCGGCGCCTACTTCAGCGGTCTCATTCAAGACGGTGCGGGCGATGTGGCCCTGGTGAAAGCCGGGACTGGAACGATCCATCTCTCCGGCATGAATACCTTCAGCGGTCCCGTCACCCTCGTCGCCGGCAATCTCGACGTTACTCGCCTGGCGAACATCGGCGTCGCCAGCGGCATCGGCATTGGAGATGCGACCAGCGCCGCGACGAATGCGGCCAGCTTGGTGTTCAGCGGCGGCAACCTGCGCTATATCGGCACGAACTTGGCCGGCGCGGTCGAAGCCACTCAGACGCCGTCGGTCAGCATGGACCGTCTGTTTACCCTCGCGGGCAACGGCGGCATTTATTCTTACGGCAGCTACGGCAACTTGGTGCAAACCCGTGCCGCCAATCATGCGGCGCTGATTTTCAATAACACCGCTCCGGTGGCCTTCAGCGGCGCCGGAGCGCGGACCTTAACTCTGGGCGGTGATTCGCTGGGCGACAACGAGATCGCCTTGCAGTTGATCGACAATCCCAACGCCGGCGAAGCGTTGTCGGTGACCAAGTCCGACGCCGGCCTGTGGATCTTAAGCAACACCGGCAACAGTTACAGCGGCAACACGACCATCAACGGCGGTTCGCTCCGAGTGGGCATCGACAGTTCTCCGCTGACGAGAACCTTGCCGACGACCAGCGCCTTGATCTTGGGGCTCACCACCGGCTCCGGCGTGCTGGAGACCAGCGGCACGTTTACCCGACCGGTCGCCGCAACGGCGACCGCCGGCAGCGTGACGTGGGGAGGCACCACCGGCGGCGGCGGTTTTGCGGCCTCCATCGCACCGCTGGACGTGAATCTCGGCGGAGCCTTCGCGACGCTGTCTTGGGGCGCGGGCGGCTTCGTCGGTACCGGCGGAACGCAATCGCTCTTTCTTAGTTCCGTTAACGCTTGGGCCGACGTCGATTTCCAGAACCCGATCAATTTGAACGTCACCGCCGGCACGGTGAACCGCACGATCACGGTGAACGACAACGCCAACACCGGTTTGGACTTCGCCACGATTTCCGGAGTCATCAGTAACGCCGGCGCAGGCACGGGCGGCATCCTCAAGAACGGCGTCGGCACGCTCATCCTCGGCGACGCCAACACCTACAACGGCAACACGGTTCTCGGCGACGGATCCCTCGTCATCAGTTCGTTCGGCAACAGCACCGGCACCACGGCCAGCAGTTTGGGAGCCAGCGGCGGCACCTTCCAGTTCAACGGTAATACGACGCTGAACCTGCTCTACGTGGGTCCCGGGGAAACGTCCACCAGACCGATTTCGCTGGCCACCGCCTTGTCGGCGGCCCGCACGCACCGCATCGACAGTTCCGGCAGCGGCGCGCTGGTGCTCGAGAACTTCTCCAACGACAAGACCGGCAACTTCACGATGTTCTTGGAGCTGCGCGGCCAGAACACCGACGCCAACCGCATTAACTCCGTCATCGGCGACGGCGGCGGAACCGCCGGTTTGGCGCTCGCCAAATTCGACGGCGGCGTCTGGATTCTCGGCAACGCGGCCAACACGTTCGTCGGCGGCGTGCGGGCCGACGGCGGGCTCTTGGGTCTCATGGCCGACGGTTCGATCGGCGCCATGGGCAGCTTGGCTCCCACCACGGCCGCCACCAGCAACGCCACCACCATCACGGTCGCCAGCACCGCCGGTTTGAAGGCCGGTATGTACGTCAACGGTAGCGGCGTCGCGTACGGCGACTACATCACGGCCGTCACGAGTGCGACCACGTTCACGATCAGCACGGCCCGCACCGTCGCTGCGGGGACTCAATTGCAATTCGGCGGTCTGCTGATGTCCAACGGCGGCATCTTCGCCGCCGACCCCGCCGGCTTAACTCTGAATCAACCCATTTTTCATAACTCCAATACGACCGCCGTGTTCGCCGGCACCGCTCCGATCACCATCGCCGGAGCGTATCAAGTCGGCGTCGGCGACACTGATCAGACCATCAGCAACAACCTCGAAGGCGGCGCGGTTCTGACGTTCAATACCAACTTGATCAACTACAAGGCGAACAACCGGACGATCCTCTTCCGCGGTTTTGGTTCGACGGTGTGGAACGGCTCACTGCAAAACGCCGCGAACGGCACGAATACCACGGCGATCAACATCGCCGTCCATCCCGACGCCACGTTCACCATGAACGGCGCGGCGAACACCTTCGGCGGCACGTTCACGCTGGCTCAGGGCACGCTTATTCTGAATAAGAAGCTCACCACGGCGGCCGTGCCCGGACAGTTCAACTTCGCCGGCGGCGTCCTGCAAGGGGGCATCGCCCTCACCGGGGCGGACGTCATCAACAACAACGTCCATCTCACGGGCGATCCCGCCGCGTTCGCCGGGACGAACAACATTGAAATCACCGGCAGCCTGACGAACAACGGCGCCACTCGCAGGCTGCAAAACGACCTGACCGGCGGGGCTTCGCTTACGATCTCCGGCCAGGTCAATCTTTCCGAGCACGCGACCACCGGGCGCACCCTGGCCGTTCAGGGAACCGGAAACACGCTCATCACCGGAGCGGTGACCAACGGCACCGGCACCGGGGCCGGCGGACTGCTCATGGACGGCACCGGCACGTTGCGGCTCACCAATCAGGCGACTTATACCGGCGCCACGACGGTGAACGACGGCGTGCTGATCTTGAGCGGCGGCAACGGACGCCTGGGCGGCAACACCACGGCCGCGGTCGTCATCAACGGGCCCGGTGCATTGACTCTGGATAACGGGGCCGGCGATCCCGGCACGGCCAATCGCCTCAACGGCAAGCCGGTCACCAGCAGTCGCGGCACGCTGAACTTCCTCGGCGATGGGGACGGTTCCGCGGAGTCGATCGGAGCGTTGACCGTGAACAGCTCGCCGTTCGTCGTCAATATGACCGACGGCAGCGGCGGCCTCGGCACGAATACCCTCACCTTCGCGTCGATTAATCTCGCCAGCAGCGGTTCCGCGCTCGATCTCAGCGGCGTCGCGAACCTCGGCACGATCAATAAGGCGATTTTTACCACCAGCACCGGACTGGGCGCCGCCAACGGCATTCTCCCCCGAGTCTACATCGACAACTTCTCCGACTTTGCCGCTTACGACGGGACCGACGGCGTCGTCGCTTTCGCCGCTTACAACAACGGAAACAACATCAACACGGCGGCCGCGACCGACACGATGAACCTGACCGCGGGAAATACCCTGACGGCGGACCGCACGATCAATGCACTGAAGATTAACGGCACCGGGTTGACGGTGGACGGGGCTCAAAGAACCCTCAACGTCGGCTCCGTGCTCGCCACCGGCGGGAGCAACACCCTGGCCGTCACGAAGATCAACATCAACGGTACAAATCATTGGCAGGTGGCCGCCGGCTCGTCTCTCGACGTCACCGGTTCTCTCATCGGCGGCGCCGTCTTCGCCAAGGCGGGACCGGGCGAGCTGATCTTCTCCAACAAGCAGTATTTCACCAGCACGTTGAACATCTTGGGAGGCACGCTGAAGCTTAACGGCGGTATGAACACGGTTTACGCTCCGGCGGATACGGCATTCTTCAACCTTGCCCCCGGCGCCACTCTGGATCTGAACGGCAACGGTCAGTTCATCAAGTCACTTACCGGTCCCGGCGTCGCTCCCGGCGGCGGCGGAGCGGTCATCAATTCGGCCGGCGGAACCGCCACGCTGCTTGCCGACGACGGGGGCGCTTGGGGCGGCACCGTCAGCGGCGCAATCAACTTTGCCAAGTTCGGCGGCACGGCGCAGACGATTTCCAACAACAATGCCTACACCGGTTGGACCGTGTTGGGCGGCGGCACCACCAATCTGCAGGACGACGGCGCGTTGCCCACCACTTCGGCCATCGAGCTGAACTACGCCGGTTTATCGTTGAACAACAACAGCAATCTCCAACGCGCCGACGACGACCGGATTAACGATGCGGCCGCCGTCACGATGCGCGGAGGCGCGTTGACCTACAACGGCCGAGTCGGCGACATCGCCACGGAGACCGTGGGCGCGCTCTCCGTGCTGCAAGGCGCCAACACCGTGTCGATCACGACCACTGTCGGCTCATCGGCCGTCTACTCTGCGGAACTGACGTTCAACGGCGGCCTTACGCGGACGGCCGGGGCCACCGTGAACTTTACGTCGAACGTGCAACTCGGTACCGGCGGCAATCACAGCAGGATTCTCTTCAACACCCCGCTTCCCACCGTACTCGACGGTGCGCTCGGTGGATGGGCCATCGCCAACACCAACGACTACGCAGCCTATAACAGCGTCAACGGCGTGGGCGTCGTCGGCACCGGCGGCTACGTCGGTTACGACGAGACTTTCGCCGGCGGGAACATCACGAATTTGGGCGGTAGCTCACTCGTTCCGCTGGTGACGAACCTGACCGCCGCCGCCACCAACACCGGTATGCTGCGGGTCAGCGGCAACTTCACGAACGACATCACCTTCGCCGCCGGCGCCAACGTGCTGAACCTTGAGGAAGGCGGCCTGTTGCGCAGCAACAATAGCTTCTCGACGTCCATCGGCACGTCCGCCTCCCGCGGTGTCCTGACCGCAGGCGGCACGGAAATTTCCGGCACGCGTGAACTGGTCATTTACAGCAACGCGACCGCCAATCCGAGCTTCACGACACCGAACAGCGCCGGTGCCATCATTGCCGGTTCGCCGGTCGTCGTCATGAACTCGACCGTCGGCATCGTGCCGGGGATGACGCTGACCAACGCCAACTTCGCCGCCGGCACCACGGTCTTGTCCGTCGACGGACTCAACCAAGTGACGATGAGCACCAACGCCACGGCGAGCGCCCAGAACCAGACCTTCGGTTCCGCCTCGTTCATTTCCGGCGTCACCACGAGCGGCTCTCCGGTGGTGACTATGAACTCCACCACCATGGTCCAGCCGGGCATGACCATTACCGGCACCGGCATTCCCGCCGGTACCTTCGTCGTCTCCGTCGACGGTCCGACGCAGTTGACCCTCAGTCAGAACGCCACCGCTAACGGCAGCGCTCTTTCTTTCACCATCGGCGTCACCAGCACCATCGTGAACTCCGTCATCGCCGACAACGGCTTCGGCAACGCCGTTAAGCTCGTGAAGTCCGGAGCAGGCGTTCTGAACCTCTCCGCTAACAACACCTACACCGGCGGCACGGTCGTCAACCAAGGCACGCTAAATCTCGTCGGCGGCGGCGTCGTCATTCCCGACGGCGGGCTGACCCTTTCCAGTTCCCGCGTCACCATGAACACCAATGCCGGACAGATCGGCTCGGGTAATATCGTCACGCTCAACGGATCGTCAACGCTGACGCTTGTCGGCAACAACACATTGAACAGCCTGGTCTTCGATAATGTCGGCGGCACGACGACGCCTTCCGTGGTTACGGACGGCATGCTGACGCTTTCCAGTTCCACGCCGGTGACGGCCACGTCGGCCAACCCGACGACCTTCGCCACGATCTCCGGCGCACTTACGCTCGGCGCGGGCGGGGTGAATACATTCAACGTCGGCGCCATTACCCATGACGGGACGCCGGGCGGGGTGTTGTTAGTGGATACGCTGCCGGCGTTGGTGATCGCAGCGAATATCGGAGGCCCTGCCGGCACGAGCATCAACAAGACCGGGGCCGGATTATTACAACTCGCCGGGGCGAACACTTTCGACGGCGGAGTCAACGTGGCCGCCGGCGGAATTGTGCTCGGGGCGAACAGCCTCGCCGGATTGAACGGTCCGCTCGGTACCGGAGCAGGTGTCTTCGCCGGCGGGACGTCGCTCTTCGTCAACGACGCCTCGCGCATCTTGCACAACGACCTGACGTTCCTGAGTGATCCGACTTTCTCGAACACGGGCGGGACACTGGACGTCCTCACGCTTGCCGGCGGTCTGACGTTCAACACGCTGGCGACGACCGGGTTGGTCGTGAATCTGCCCACGCCGTACCTGGATGTGATCCTTTCCGGCGATATCGCGGGAATCGGCGGCGTCACCTCCTTCGGCGGCGGCAGCGGCGCCAATACCATCACCAAGGTCGGCCTCGGCAACATCACGGGCCTCAATCTCACAGGCATCAATCCCACCGCCGTGATCAACCTCTCGGGCCTCAACACCGGCACCGGCAGCTTCTCATTGCTGCTGGACGGCGACGGGACTTCGAGCGTGCAGACCGTCAACGTCGGCAATACTTTTACCGCGACCGGTGTGCCGCAGGTGACCATCGGGCGCTCGGGCACGGACTACCTGCCCTATTTCACGACGGCTCTCAATAAAACGATCGCGCCCGCGAGTTTTAGTTCGCTGGCCGGCGGCATCACGTTGGTCAACAACAACGGCTACGGTCTCGCCGTCTCCGACGCAATCGTCTTCGACACGGTGTCCGCGAACCAAGGGCCCACTTTTAGCGTCAGCACCGCCAACAGTTCCTTGCTTGTCCCCGGACTCACGCTGAGCGGGCTGCTCACCGGCGGTCCGACGGGCGTCACGGCCAACGTTTTGACCAAAGCGGGCGACGGCACCCTCAGGCTCACGAACGCCGCCAACTCGTTCGGCGGCAGCGACTCGATTATTCTGGTCGACGACGGCATTCTCGAAGTCGCCGCCGACGGCGCGCTGGGCGACGCCGCGAACGTCGTTCGTCTGCAAACCAACAACTTGGCCGAAGGTTTGCGCATCAGCGGCACCTTCGCCACCGGCCGTACCATCGACCTCGCCGACGCCGCCAACGGCATCGACGTGACGCAGGGAAACACGTTTACGCTGAACTCGGCGTTCACCTTCGGCACCGCGACAAACAGCTTCCGGAAGAATGATCTCGGCACGCTCGTTCTCACACAGGCGCAGCCCGGCTGGGACGGCGTGCTCACCGTGCAGCAGGGCGTGCTGCGAATCACCGACGGCGCGGCGCTCGGCACGACGGACGGTAACACTCGGCTGGGCAACGTCGGCGCGGCCATCGAGTTGCCCGGCGGCGTGACCATCGCGGACCCGATCTTCGTCGCGGCCTCGAACAACGCGACCAGCAACGGCATCAACGGCGGCGGCGCCATTCGCAGTACGGCGGGCACGAACACGGTGTCGGGCGCCGTCACGATCGATACCACGACGGCGGACAGCAACGTGAGAGCCGTCACCTTGACGGCCGACGGCGGAGCCGTGCTCAATGTCACCGGCGGCGTCATCGGCGGCGTGGGAACGGCCGGCGCCAGCCGGCATTCTTGGGTGGGCTTCGGCGGCGCGGGCACGATCAACATCACGACCACCGGCCTGACCCACACCGGTACGCTCGGCATCTATCAACTGAACAAGTTCGGTACCGGCACGCTCAACATCCAGGTCGCCAACGCCTTCTCCGGCCGTGACGTCTTCGTCAAGCAAGGCGTCCTCTCCCTGAACGGAGCCGGCACCTTCGGGGCGCTCGGCGGCGGTCAAGGCACCGCTCGCACGACCTTCGTGCATGATTTCGCCACGCTGGAACTCGATAACTCCGGGACCGACGTCGACAACCGGCTCGGTAACTCCATCTTGAATTTCCAGGGAGGCGATCTTCGCATTATCGGCGCGGCCGCCGATACCAACGAGACGACGACCGGCACGCTCACGCTGAACGCCGGCGCCTCCGTGTTCACCTTAGACGCCGATGCGTCCGGTCAATTGAACTTCACCACCGCCGCGGTCACGCGCGGGGCCGGCAGTACGCTGCTGATCCGGGCCGACGGCTTCGGCAACGCGGCCGCCGCCGGTGTGGCCACCATCCAGGGCACCGGCAACGGCTACACGTTCATCGCCCCCGCGGGAGCCACGGGCACGCCGAATAAGTCGATCCTCCCGTGGGCCATCGGCGACACGAACATTGCCGGTTCAGGCACGAATTTTGTCACGGCGGACGCCGCCGCCGCCGCCGCCAATACGGGTACGGCCCGCCTCCGTCTGCTCAGCGGATTCGAGCAGGTTTCGAATCTTGCAACGGCAGGTGCGAACGTCGATCTCGCGGCGAACACCGGTCTCTCCTCCTCTCTGAGCATCAACTCGCTCCGTCTCGACGGAGCCGGCGGCGGCGTCACTCTCAGCAACAACGCCGTACTTACGCTGGAGAGCGGCGGTCTGTTGGCGCTGACGGGCAACGCGGGCATCTCCGGAACCGGGCGCGTCACCACGGCGAGCAACCGCGAACTTATCATCCATGCGGTGGGCAACCTCGACATCTCCGTCCCCTTGAGCGGATTCACCGGCGGTCTGACCAAGTCCGGCGGAGGTACTTTGACGCTAGGTGCGGGCAATACCTTCACCGGTGCCGTCACGGTCAACGAGGGGACGCTCAAGATCGGCGGCGGCGACTTCAGCCTCGCGCCGAACCAGACGATGCAACTGTTGGGCGGCAGCCTCGATCTCAACGGCACGGTCCAGACCTTCAACAACCTCCAGGCCCAAACCGGCAGTTTAGCCGTCAACGACCTTTACGTCGCCAACTCCGCCGGGGACGTGATCAACACTTCCGCTACGGAGGCCACGCTGGCGTTGGTCGGTAGCGGAACTACCAGTTTCCGCGGCCGGATCGGCAACGGCAACGTGAGCGAGAGCGACATCGCGGTCGCACGCACTACGGCGGCGGGAGCCACGACCGACTTCTACTTCTACGGCGACAACACCTATACAGGCGCCACGCTGTTCAACGGCGGACGCGTCTTGTTGCAGGACACGGGCCGCTTGCTCGGCACTTCCTCCATCGAGCTTGCCAACGCGACGTTGCTGGTGACCACAAGCAATATCGACTCCGAACCGATGAGCTTGACCGACCGCATCAACGACGCGGCCTCGATCAACTTGCGCGGCGCCATGTTCCAGTGGCGTAGTCGCGCGGCCTTGTTGAGCACCGAGACTCTCGGCGCGGTGACGCTCGGTGCGGGCAACTCGGTCGTCGATTTCTCCGAACCCGGCACCGCGGTGAACCAATCGGACGTCACGTTCACGAGCTTCGCCCAGACGGCCGGGCAACATGGTACGGTCCGGTTCATCAACGTGGACGGAAACTTCCCCGGACTCCAACGCCTCTTCATCGACAATCTCAACGGCGTCGCCACCACCAACATCGGCGACGGGCTCACCAATCATCTCATCGGCGGTTGGGCCACGCTCGAGCGCGAATTCGCCAGCTACACGCCCGCTATGGGCGTCGGCGGGCTCAGTTCGACCGGGTATGCCGGTTACTCCCCGGTCGTCGATCCGAACCTGGCTGCGGCGACGGACAACGTTCGTATCGTGATCCCGACCGCCGGAATCACGACGACGTTGACCGGGAACCGCACGCTCAACAGCTTCAACTTCCAAGGTGCGACCAGTTCGACCGGCAGCAGCGTTCTCGATCTCGGCGGCAACACGCTCGCCGTCGTCAGCGGCGGTGTCATTCTTTCCAACGTGACCGACGGACGGACGATGACCGTGCAAAACGGTAACCTGACCGCCGGAGCTTTGAACGTAGGCGGCGACCTCTATCTTCACGGCCTGACGTGGTTCAACGGTCAGGGGGACAACACCGGCAATCGCGACATCACCGTGAGCGCGAACATCGTCGACAACGGTGCCGGCCCGGTCGCAGTGGTCATCGCGGCCAACCAGGGCCGCGGTACTCAGGCGGCCACCAACGACTTCGTCCTGACCGGGGCCAACACCTACAGCGGCGGTACTTGGGTCAACTCCGGACGAGTCACTCTCGCCACCCCCGGCGCCGACGGCGCGACGACTTTTGCCGTCCCAGGTAACCTTACCGTCACCGGCGGTTACAGCGGTAATCCTGGCGCGTTCGTCGATCGCAATACGCAGGTCATCTTCGGTTCCTCAGGCCAGATGGGGAGCACCGGAGTGCTTACCATCATGGGCGGCGCCTCGGTGGATTTCGGCAACTTCAACCAGACGATCGGCGGATTGAGCTTCGATAATCACGGCGGCACAACGCCGACCTTGACCATCGGTGCCTCCACGTTGACGCTCAACGGCAACCTGACGGCGACCTCCCAGAATCCCGGTGCGGTTTCGACGATCTCCGCCACGGGGGCGGGAAATATCGACCTCGGCGGCGCGGTACGGACGATCGACATCAGCCCCGTGGTGTGGAACGGCGACGTGCTGAGCTCGACCGCGGCGACGTTGAACTTGAACGCCCCGCTGACCGGAACCGGCGCGTCCGGTATCAATAAGACCGGCGCAGGCACTTTGACTCTGACGCTGGCGAACACGTATGCCGGCTCCACGACGGTGTCCGCAGGCACTCTCCGGTACGGCGTTGTCAATGCCCTGCCGACCGGCACGGCGCTGACGATCGGCGCGGCGGGCACGCTTGAACTCGCAGGATTCAACGGCGAGGTCGGCTCGCTCGCCGGTGCCGCGGGCGGCCTCGTGACCAACTCCACGACGACCGGATCGGTGACCTTCACAACCGGCGGCGACAACAGTTCCACGACCTACGCCGGCATCATCAGCCAAGCGGCGGATTCCACGCTGGAGCTCGTCAAGACCGGCACGGGGACGATGACGCTTACGGGCGTCAATACGTACATCGGGCGCACCTCGATTCAGAACGGCGCGATCAGCGTCAACACGATCGGCAACATCGGCGTCGCCGGGCCTCTCGGCACCGGTACCGCTCCCGATGCCGCCGTCTATTTCGGCGGGACGAGTTCCACCGGCACCCTGATCTACACCGGCGCGGGAGAAGCCGTCGACCGAGTGTTCTTGGTCGAAGGCGCGGGAGGCGCCCTGCAGAACGACGGGGGCGTGTTCGTCCTCAACAGCCGAATTGGCGCTACCTCCGGCGCGAAGACGTTCTCCCTCACCGCCGGTACGCTCCAGCTTGCGGCCGGCCGGCCGGGTTCGGCCGTCGCCGACAACGTCGGCATCAATCTGGCGAACGTCGCCGGGGTCAACTTCGACCTTAGCGGCGTCGGCGAGTCGTTCGGCTCGCTCTCCGGAGGCGGCGCCGTCGGGGGCAGCATCCTGCTGACCACCGGGTCGCTCACGCTTGGATTTGACAACGTGAACGCCGCCTTCGCCGGCGATGTCGCCGGCGGGAGCACCGGCGGCCTCACGAAGGTCGGCGGCGGCATGCAGACCTTCACCGGAGCGCTGAGCTTCACCGGCGACGTGCTGATTCAAAGCATGAACGGTCAGTCGGGCGGCGGGCTGACTTTGGGCGGCAACGCGCAACTCGCGAACACGACGAACGTCGTCAACCGCGGCTACAGTACCACCTTCGCGGTGAACGCCTCCGACGTGATCGGAGCCTACAGCGGCACCTTCGACACGTTGCTCACGCTCGGGGCGGGAGCCACGCTCACGGCGACATACGCCAACGGGACGCCGACCGCTTTGGCCGCGACGGCCGACTCGGCCGCCGCCAACGGTCGGATCGTGCGCGATATCGACACCAGCCTCGTCCGTGTGGGCGATCTCATTTCCGGCACCGGCGTGACCGCTCCCGGTTACATCGTCCAGATTTTGGACAACAACACCGTGTTGGTGAACCGCACGCCTCCCGCCGGGCCCAGCTTGAATTTCGCCCCGACCATCACCTCGGTGAGCGTCGTCGGTAGCGCCATCACCGGCCTGGGCGGGTTCACCAAGAACGGCACCGGCCTGCTCGTGCTCACCGGCAACAGCAGCCACTCCGGCATCACCACCGTGGACGACGGCACCGTTCAGGTCGGCGGCGTCTGGACCGGCCAGAAGTTCTCGCTACACGACACCTTGAGCGATAGCTCACAAATCGTCTTCTCCGCCGCGAACACGACCAATCTCAATTTCGCCGACAGCACGACCAACCTGTTGTCTTTCGAACGAGTCGGCTCGCTCAGCGGCGGCGCCGGAGCCACGACCAGCATCAACCTCCTCTCGGGCGCCAACGTGGCCGTGCTGGCCGTCGGCGGCGACAACAGCACGAGTACCTTTACGGGCCGCTTCCTCGGCAACGGCTCCACCATGCTCCTCAAGGAAGGCATTGGTAACTTCACTTGGAGCAACCCGACCGCCGACGTTTTCGACGGACCGGTGTTCGTCGACGACGGCACCTTCACGATCGCCGGCGCGGCCGGCTTTGACGCCTCCAACGAGGTTTACCTGAGCAACCGGGGCGTCACCCTCGCCGTCACCACCACCGGCGGCGACACGATTCCATTCCTCCAGGGCGGCGCGGGAGCTTCACGCATCATTCTTGGCACCGGCACGCAACCTGTCGGCGGCACGACGAGCAACTACCTCGCTTCGGTCGCTCCCGTCGTCACCCTGACCAACAACCTGACCGTGAACGAGAACACCAGCCCAAACGTCTTCACCTTGGGCGGCGTGTACACCTTCAACGGCGACATTCAGGGGACGGCGACTTTGATCAAGTCGGGCAACCATCTGTGGAACCTCACCGGCACGAGCGGCAATGCTCACTCGGGTGAAACCCAGATCACCGCCGGTACGTTGCGTACTGGCGTGCTCAGCCGTTCGGCCGGCGTCGGTGCGGTCGCCGGCGGCGACGTCTTCGGCACCTTGTCGACGGCCACCGGTTTGCGACTTACCGGCGGCACGTTAGATATTAACGGAACGACGCAAACCGTCACGCGCATCAATGCCGGCAGCACCGGCGGCACGATTCAACTGCTCAACGGTTCGCTGACCCTCGGCAATCAGACCACGCAGACCACGGCGACGGCGTTCACTGCCAACTTGGCCGGCGTGCTCAACATCAATGCGTCCGCAGCCGCCACGCTGTCGCTCACCGGTAACAGCGCCGGCTTCGGCGGCACGATCAATGTCGGCGCCAACGCCGCCGTGACGCTTAATCGTTCCGGCGGCGCGATCAACAGCACCGGTCTGCCCGCGGCCCGCATCAGCCTCAACGGCACCGGTACTCAATTGACGGTTACCCTGGCCGACACGATCGGTTCGCTGGCCGGCTCCGGCGATGCCGTGTTGACGCAGGCGTTGACCCTCCGCGAGGCCGGGAGCGGCGCCGCCTCCGCCCCCGCTTATACCGGCGCAACGAGCGGTGCCGGCGCGCTGGTCCTGTCCGGCTTCGGCGGGTTGACGGTGACGGGCGACTTGGCCCACACCGGCGGCATTACGCTCAGCAGCGGCTCGTCGCTGAATCTCAACTACGGCAGCGGCAATAACATCGTTCCGACCTCCGGCGCGATCACGCTTAACGGCGCCACGATCCGCGTCATCAGCACCGATTCCGCGGCCGGTATCTTGGAGAGTGCGGTGAGCACTTCGCTCAACGCGGGAGCATCCTCCGTTCGAGCTCTCAGCGCGACGACGGGCTATCTCGATACGGGCGTCGACGGACTGAACCTCGGCTCCATCACCCGAGCCGCCGGCGGCACGATCGACTTCGGCCGCTCCGCCGCCGCCACGAGTACCTCGAACATCAACGGCATCCTCGGCGGCACCGACGCGGCCTATGCCACCTTCAATCAGAATACGTGGGCCGTCGCCAACGGAACCGCCGCCGCGATCACGGGCAGCGTCGCTTACAACGCAGACACCTTCGTCGGTGCGCAGCACACCGACATCACTTCCGCGGGAGCCAATGCGGGCGGTAACGCCGCCACGGTTCGTTTCAGCGGAGCGAACGCGGCCGACATCACCGGCGCCACCACGCTTTCGATGGGCGGCATCCTCGTCACCGGCAACGTCGGTGCCAACACGTCCGCCATCTCCGGAGCGCTGGATGCCGCCGGCGGCGAACTGATCATCCATCAGTACAACCCGCTGGGCGATCTCGTCCTCTCCAACGTCGGCGGTACGAACACGATCATCACGACCGCCGGCGGCGGCCGGACGATCATCGCCAACGATCTCGTCGGCACCGGCGCCACGAACGTCGGCTACGGCTACTTGCAACTCGGCAACGGTGGAGCGGCGGGCATGGTCGGTTCGGGGGCCATCCTCAACAACGGCACCCTCGGCATCAACCGTAATAACCCTCAAGCGATCGCGGCCGTGATTTCCGGCACCGGCAACGTCGAGCAATTGGGTTCCGGCGTGACGACTTTGAGCGGTGCGAATACGTTCGCCGGACGCGTGACCGTTCGCGCCGGAACATTGGAAATCACCCATAACGCCGGGCTCGGCCTCGCCGCTACGGCCGCGACCAATCGCTGGGCCAATCTCACATCGGTCAACGCGGGGGGCACTCTGCTCGTCAACGTCGCCGCCGGCGGCACCATCGCCGAAGTTCTCAATCTCGCCGGCGGCACCGTCGACCTTCACAGCACTGCGGCCACGACCCTCGCGGCTCCCATCGTGCTCACCGGCGACAGTACCATTCGAGTAAGCAATCCGGGAGCGCCGGTCAATCATCTCGTCACGGGCGAGATCTACGGCTATGGCAACAGTTTGACCGTCGATGGAACCGGGGGGACGTCGCGCGTGACGCTCGCTCCGGCGACCGCCACAGGAGCTCGTTGGCAGGACACGACGATCACGAGCGGCGGCATTCTACAGATCGGCAACAATTCCCGCGGCTGGCTGGGGACCGGCAACGTCGTCAACGACGGCAGCCTGATTCTGAACGTGAACGATGGGCACTACGTGATCGAGAACGACATTACCGGCACCGGGTCCATTACGCAGGCACGCGGCACGGCGTATTTCACGGCCGACAACTCCGGTTTCTCCGGAATCTGGACGATCGGCAGCGTCGCGATCGCCAACGCGGCCGCAGAGGTGCGAATCGGCAACGATACCTACACCGGCGCGATCGGTTCCGGCAACGTCACCCTGCAAGCGACCGCGGGCAGTTCCTTGCTGCGGACGCACCTGATCGCCGACACGGTCCTGGCCAATAGCATGACATTGAATGCGGCGACGACGCTGAACGCTCACTTCTTGCGACAAGGAATCGGCAATGTCGAACTCGCCGGCAACTTGACCATCGGCGCGAACAGCGCCTCGACCGGCCGCGCCATTCTGCAGACCGAGGCCGGCGGCGTGCTGACCTTCTCCGGAACGATCTTCGGGGGCAGCTCGAACAATCTCCTCAATATCGTCAACAACGGCATCTTTAAGTTTGGCGGCTCGACGAGCAACGCTTATCACGGAGTCTTGTCGGGCAACAACGTGTGGGTCTTCGCCAACACTGGCACGACGACGTTGCTGGGCGTGAATACGTTCAATACCGGCAACACTTATCTGCGGGCCGGAACGGTCGTCATCGGCACCGGCGGCGTCGATACGATTCACAACGACAACGATATGCATGTCCTGCGCGACGCCGTCTTGAGCGTCGCCGGCAACGAAACCATCGGCCTGCTGTACATGCAACGGGGCGCCGTCACGGACATCGCCGTCGGAGCCATGCTGACGGTCGACGACAATGCGTCCCAACTCATCGCCGGTGCCTTCACCGGCGACGGCAACCTGACACTCGCGGGCGGCAACTACATGGCCATGTACGGCACGAACACGGCCACGGGAACATTGACGTTGAACAACGGCACGGTTGGAGCCGCGAACTTGGCGAACGCCATCGGCAGTTTTAGCTCGGTCACGCTCGGCAGCGGTTCGAACGCCGGTCGCCTAGAGTATGTCGGCGGCGGCGAAACGTATGCGGGCGACATCACGCTGGCCGGCACCGGCGCCACGTTAACTGCCGCCGGCAGCAACCGGGTCACAGCCAGCGGGAGCGGCGCCCTTGTCCTCAGCGGCAACATCACCGCCACCGCCACCAACACCCTACAACTCACCGGCCAGACGGGCGGGTACTTCAATCCCATCAAGAATGAGATTAGCGGCCTCATCACCCAGTCCGGCGGCATTCTAACTCTGGCAATGAATCCAAAGGTCAACGACGACGACCGCTACGGTTTGAGCGGGCGTTGGGCGTTGACGAATTCCGGCAATAACTTTTCAGGTAACATCATCGTCAACGTGGGCATGCTTGAGTTCGGCGGCGATCTCGGCACCGGCGGAGCGGCCGCGACGAGCCAACTCGGAAACCTTACCGCGACGCGGACAATCGATCTGGGCACCGCGGACTTCAACGGCCGCCGTTACGACATGTTCGGCAGCGGCGACCAGATCAGCAATGGTAGCCTTACGACCGCTCAGGGCACGAACGTTCTCGCCCCGAACTCCGGTAACAACGGCACCATTATTTTCAACAGCACCAACGCAGCCGCCTTCACCCTGCCTTCGAACATCACCATCACCCAGTCCTTCAGCAGCACCACTAACCCCGGCAGCGGCCAGATCATCAATGACGGCTTGGGTGCGGTCGTGATCCAGGGGAACCTGACGTCCGGCGCCAACGGCAACCGCACTTGGTTCCTCGACGGCACGAATGGCGGCGCGAACGCCATTTCCGGCATCATCTCCAACGGCAGCGCCAACACCGTGTCGCTAATAAAGGAAGGCGCCGGAACCTGGCGTCTAGCGGGCGTCAACACGTATACCGGTCAAACGACGATTAACGACGGTATTCTCGAAATCGCGGGCGGCAACGCCATCGCCAACGGCAACACCGTTGCTCTGAACGGCGACGGCGGCGACGGTCTCTTCTCCGGGACCGCCAAGCTGCGCGTGATCGATTCGGAAACCATCGGCCTGCTCTCGGGCGACGTGCTGACCGAAGTGGAGATTCTCGCCGGGCAGACGTTGACCGTCGGCGCCGCGGGCACCAGCACCATGAACGGCCTGATCACGGGCGACGGAGGTTTGACGCGCACGACCGCCGCCGCCGCCGCAACCATGAACGTCTCCGCCAAGAATACCTACACGGGAACGGCGATCATTTCGGCCACCGGCACCGCCACCGGCAACACGACCGCGATCGTCTGGCACCTCGCCGACGGCGGCCTCGGCAGCGGCATCGGCGCCGGCACCAACGCGGCGGCGAATCTCGTGTTCGGCTCCAATACGGCCGGCACCTTCGGCGGCGTGTTGCAATGGCAAGGCTACGCCGATCAATCGACCGACCGGCTCTTTACGATGGGGCTCGGCGCCGCCGGCGCTCGCATCAACGCCGCGGGCACGGTCATCGGCACCACCACCGCACCGGCTCTCACGTTCAGCAACACCGGAGCGATCGCCTTTACGGGCTCCGGCGCGCGGACGCTCGTCCTCGGCGGCGGCACGCTTAGCGACAACACGTTCCGTCCGCAGATCACCGACGGCGGCGGGGCCACGACGCTTTCCAAAGTGGATGCCGGTATGTGGCTCATCACCCCCGACGTCGCGGGCAACACCTACACCGGCGGCACCGGCATCACCGGCGGTACCTTGGCGATTCAGGCCGGCAACGCTCTCGGTTCCGGCGCCATTTCGATTAACGGAGGTGCCGGCGTGGGCCTTGAGATCCGCGGCGGCGTGGGCATCACCCTGGCCAACGCCATCACCAACGTCACGGCGGAAGGCGGCCTCAGCGTGCGCAGCGGCACCAACATCCTGAGCGGCACGGTCACCACGGCGGTGAACTTCCGCGTGGACGTGGACTCCGGCGCGTCGCTGCAGTTGAATAACGGCACCACGATGTTCTCCGGAGCGGGCGCCTTCATCAAGCTGGGCAACGGTAATCTGATCCTCTCCGGCCTCAACACGAGCACCGGGGCCTCCTTCGTCCGCGACGGTACCCTCATCCTGGAATTCGGCGCGAACAACACTTCCAAGCTGGCTGACACGGCCGCGCTGACCCTGGGCGGCATCACCGTTCACACTACGCCGGGCGTCGATCCGAATGTGGCCGGCGCGACGAAAACCTCCGGACAGGGCGGCGGCACGGTTCACCTCAGCGGCGGCAGCCACACGGAAATCGTCAGCGCCGTGACGCTCGAGCCCGGCGCCAACGCCGTCACCCGCGCGGGCGGTAGTACGGCGATCTTACGTATGAACGCCATCACTCGCTCCGCGAGCAACGGTACCATCGACTTCGGCGCGGCCGGCATCGCGCAGACGGACACGACCAACACCAATGGTATCCTCGGCGTCGGCTATGCCACCGTCGCCAAGACGGACTGGGCCTTCAATTCCACCAACGGCGGCGATGGCGCCGTCAACGCGATTGCGAGCTACAACGTCGACGCCTACGCGGCCGCGAACAACGTGGACGTGACCACTTATGCGGGCGTCGGCACCGCCGCCAACACCTTGCGCTTCAATAACGCGGCGGGCGGCACCCTCACCCTCGGCGGCACTTTCGCCATGACCGGCGGCGGCTTGCTTGTCACCCCGAACGTCAGCGCGGGCGACGTCGTCATCACCGGGGGTGCCATCCAAAATGCCGCCAACACGGCCGGCCTAGAGGCACTCATCATCCACCAGCACAGCACGACCAACGTGCTGGAGATCAACTCCGTCATCCAGAACAACACCAACGCCCAGGCGCTGACCAAGACGGGCGCGGGCAAGCTCATCCTTTCGGGCCTGAACACCTTTACCGGCAACGTCAACCTCTTTGAAGGTGAAATTCAGGTCGGCGGCACGGCCGCCGCTCCCGGCACTCCCACCAACGCCTATCTCAGCGGTATTAATCAGGCTTCCGGCAATATGGCCGCGGGTTGGCAGCTTGCCGAGGGCTCCACTTTGCGCTTCTTGACCACCAATACCACCGTTTACAACGCGCCGGCCTTCAACGGAGAAGGCCGGATCGTCATGGACGCAGGCAACCAAGCCGCACTGCTCTTCGACGACGACAACGGTAATTGGAACGGCGACCTCGACTTCTTCGGCGGTACCGTCCAGGTGAACGCCAACAACAACGCCCTAGGCGGCGTCCGCGGGGTCGTCAGTGTGCAAAACAGCGTCAACTTCGTGTTCCGTGACGGCCGCTCGCTCAACAAGGTGATCAACTACGCCGAAGGCACGATCTTTAACCTCCAGAACTTCACAACCACCGGCCAGGGAGCGTTCTCCGGACGTCAGAATTTCAACAACACCACCGCAGCGGGCTTGGTGTTCGACGCCCCAGTCGGCACCAGCCCGAACTTCGTCGGACTCAATATCTCCGGCGTCATCTACGGTAACAAAGGCTTCACCAAGACCGGCGACGGCATCCTCCAGATCAGCGCCAACAATTTTGCGGACGTCTACGACGGCTACACCGGCATCAACAGGACACCGACCCTCCTCGGCCAGATCCGGGTCAACGACGGCGTCCTCTATGTCGGCGGCGCCCGCGCCCTCGGTGCGCACGGCGCAGGAAACGAGGTCGTCGTGGCCGCCGGAGCTTCGCTCGATCTGCGCGGCCAAGCGCTGAACTACGGCGACGACAGCGACCCCGCCCGTAAGTTCATCGAGATCTCGGGTGACGGACACAACAACACCGGTTCGCTCCGCAACACCTCGGGCACCGGGCAGCTTTCCTTCCTCAAGCTCAATGCCGACGTTACGGTCAACTCGGGCGGCACGGCGAACGCTTCCGCCCTCATTATCGGCACCTTTGACACGAACCTTAGCAACGCCAACGGCCTCAGCGGCGCCTTCACCCGTAACAGCCCGGTCATCGACGGCGGCGGCTTCGAACTTGCCGTACGGGGCGGTCGCAACGGCACGGACAATTTTGTGATCGCCGATCCGAGTTTCTCCTCCGCGCTGAGCCGCATCTCCATTTTGGAAGGCGGTACACGTCTTCGTCATGAGGTCTCCGCCAACATCGGCGGCGCCTCCGGCAATGCGATCACCTCGGGGAACATCACCAACGGCATTTACATCGGCTATAGCGACGTCACCGCCGCGGATCTCACCGGCGGCATCGCCGGCACGGGGGCCAACGTCGGGTCCCGTCTTTTGCTCGAAAATTGGTTCGGCACCCACCACACCTTCGGGATCACCATGGACGGCGTCGCTGCGGACGTCTTCGCCGTCGGCACGCCGGGAGGCCCGCGTAGCCTTTCGGGCGGCCACAACTATCTCCAGGTGGATTTCTTCACCATCCCGGATGGAACGACTTATCTAGACGGCAACATCAGTCTCATGGGCGGCGCCCATCGCAACATTCTCTTTAACGACTCGTTCGGCAACTACTCCGTCCAGGAGCAGGGGAACACCACCGTCGCGCCGGCCACGAAACTGGTGCTCGGCGGGGCGCTCACCGGTGCAGGCGGCTTCACGAAGATGGGCTTTTCGGAAACCCGTCTGACGGCCGACAACACCTTCACCGGTGCCGTCAACGTGCTGCGGTTCGGTACCAGCGCCGCGCCGTGGGAATCCCATACCTACAAGATCAACGGCGTCGACTATGCCACCAACGGTCTTGGCGAAGGTTGGGCCGAGTGGGGGCTCACCCTTAACGGCGCCAACGGCGCCGTTGCCAACACCTCCGGGATCCTGCTCCAGCGCCGCGGCATGGTCACGCTCGACAACACCACGCGGTTGGACCCGACGTCCGGCGTGGTCGGCGGCAACAACAACAACCGCGTCAACGACGCCGCGGTGATCAATCTTGAGCACGGCTGGCTGCGTATCAACGGCGGCCTCGTGGACAACACCGAAGTATTCGGCACGGTGAACGTCAACTCGGGGGCCAACATCTTCGATCTTTACGGCACCGACGGTTCCGGCGCGGACATGGACGCGACGATCACCACGCTCAATCGCACCGCCGGCGGCGTACTCCGAGTCACGGTCCTCGATGCGACCTCGACGTTCTCAACAGCGCTTACGGCGGGCGAGAACGCCCGTCTTGCGGTCGGCACGCTCAATATTTCTCAATTGGGCGCGGGCGGTGCGGCCGATACGACGACTCGCAGCATCGTGCAGGGCGTCTTCGGCGGCGTGGCGCCGCTGGGACTCGACACCGATTTCCGCAATCTCGGGTTCAACAACGGCAACGCCACCGATCTGTGGAATCAGCAACGCAACTTGCAGCTGCTCTCGGGCAGTCACTTCATGACGTATGAAAGCGGCTACCTCCGTCCGCTGGATGACGATGAGTACTTCACGCCGGCCGACGGCATTCTCAGCGGCGCAATCACACCCGACCAGAACGTCAATCTCAGCGACGTACTGACCCAGATGAAGGACAACACTACCGTCAACTCCCTGCGTTTCGGCATCCTGCAGGATCACGACGGTTCCGGCGGCACGGTTCACGCCGACACCACGGCGATGAACTTCATCGACCATCACGCGATTACGCTCAACGTCGACGGCACTCTGAAGATCACTTCGGGCATGATCAGCAGCGCCTACTTCACGGTGGGCAACACCTCGAGCGCCGGCACGTTTATCCTGGGCGGTGCGCTCGACTTCGACGGCAAGGAGGCGATCATCAACGTGCAGAACGGCTTCTACGCCACCACCTCCGCGACGATCGGCGGCGGCACGTTGGAAATTCGCTCCGCCATCACCAACGCCGCGGGGCTGACCAAGACCGGCTTCCAGCAACTCAATCTGGACGGTGCCAACAGCTACGCCGGATTGACCACGATCAACGACGGCACGTTGTTCCTGCGAAACGGCCGCAGCGCTTTGGGCGTCGGCGGCGCCGGCAACGGCGTGGTGATCTTGGGCAACGGCAGTCTGAACACCGGCGGCGGCATCGTCGTCGGTTCGCCGACCGCGCGCGAAGACATCTATATCGGCATCCTGCAAGGCGAGCAGCAGGTGATGCGAAACGACAACGACGTGACGGTTTGGTATTCGAACGTCACCGTCGACAACGTCGATGCCGCGGGCTTCCCGCTCTTTACGCCGCGGATTCGCACCGACGCCAGCGCCACCAGCATCATTTACGGCAACATCGCCGGCGGCGACACTCCCATTTCCAACGACATCGTCCAGACCGACTCCCGCGTCGTCCAGTTCGACAACGCGAGCAACAACGTCTTCATCCTTCGCGGCCAGTTCGGCGATCGCTTCGACGGCTCCGGCAACGCCGTGCCGATCGCGGATCCCATCTCCGCCCTGCCCACCTTGGCCGGGACACGGACCAATGAGAACGAGGTGCTGCGCGTGACCTTCGGCGGCGCGTCTCTAGAGACCAACTACATCCTCGACCGCCAATACAATGCGGTGGGCCGTCTCCGCCTCACCCAGGGCAACCTGTTCGTGAACTACGATCCCGCAGCGCTCGGCAACGACGGTACCGGTTTCTGGACTAACACCGCGCTCAGCAGAATTCCCGGGGCGACTTCCGACGCTAATTTCCTCCTCAACGGCGGTTCCACCCACCAGGGGCTGGGCTTCGAGGGCGGCGGCATCTACCTGACCAAGGCCGGTCAGCATTTCAATATGTCCTCTTTCACGACCTCTGCCACGACCGCCAAGTTCCTCGGCGGTATCCACGAGAGCGGCGTCGTCACCTTCGGCAACGGCGACGGCACCCTGACCATCGGCGGCGCCGCTCAGAACTTCCAGGTGCAGGACGGCGGCACGGTGGTCCTTGCGATGCGACTCGCCGGCGCCATCGGTACCGCGCCGAACAACTTCAACTTCCTCAAGCAGGGCCGCGGCACCTTGGAACTGCGCAATTCCTCCGCAGGCGCCACCTCGACGGACTCCAACTTCGTCCTCGCCGGCGGCACCCTGGTGCTGAACCACACCGCGGCCACTTCGGTGGCCCTCGTGGGCGTCCAGAATGCCCGCTTCGACGGCGGCTCTCTCATCTCGATTGCATCGAGCGGGGCGAACACGACGGAGAACATCGCCACCGATAATGCCGCAAGCCGCGTTCTCAACTTTAGCCTCGGCGGCACGGAAATCGTCGCTCGGACCACCAATCTCGGCACGGCCCGCGACATGACGGTGAACCTTGGTAACGCCAACGCCAACAGCACGACCAGCAACTTCACCCGCGCCCAAGGCGTGTCGGCCAACCTCGTCGAAGACGACACGGCGGGCGGCACGGCACGGGTCACGCTGAACTTCAACGTGTCCAGCACGGCGGCGGCGAAGGATGCGATTATCCCGTGGATAACCTACGGCACTCAGGCACGGACGGCGACGGACTTCGCGGTGAACTCCACGACCGGAAACAACGTGAATTCTTTCGGCACAGTCCGACTGGCGGGCGACCTCAACAACAACGTGGCCACTTGGGCGGCCGCGGGGAACATCTCGGAAAACGGCGGGGCCGGCTTCAGCGGCACGCTGGGCGGTGCGTTGAGCATCAACAGCCTCCGTTTTGACGCCCACGCGGAGAGCGTCGTCGATCTCGGCGCGCACGTCCTGACCATCGCCGCTCCGGCCCTGGCTCAGTCCGCCTCCGGCTTGCTGGTCAGCACCAATGTGGGGGCGTTCGACAAGACCATCACCGGCGGCGTGGGGGCGGGACTTACGGCCGGCGGCGGAACGACGGAGTTGATCGTCCACCACTACGCTGCGGGTAACCTGAACCTCAACGTGCCCATCACCGGTGGGATCGATCTGACGATCGCCGGCCCATCCACGACGAACGCTTCGACCATCGGCACCACCGGCGCCGTGGTCCTCGGCGCCGCCAACACTTACAGCGGCCAGACGTACCTCAACGGCTCGATCCTGAGTTTCGATAATGCGAACCAACTCGGCACCAACGCCACCGCCACCGCGATCGTAATGAACGGCGGTACGCTGCGCTACACCGGAGCGGGATTCACCAGCCTCGGAGCCAAGGGCATCCAATTCAACGGCGACGGCGGCACCATCGACGTCGCCAACGGCGGTGCCGAACTTTATCTAGACACCGCCGTCGTCTCGAACGCCACGTATCGCGGCGATCTCATCAAGGTGGGGGCGGGTACTCTCACGCTCAACGGCACCTCGAGTACCTTCGCCGCCGCAGGAAATCCCGGCTTCCTCGGTCTGATGGACATCCGGCAGGGTACCCTCCGTGTCACCGTGGACAACGGCAACAACTCGGCCGGCAACGGCACCACCGAGTTTTCCACCGCGATGGGCACGAGTTTGAGCTACTTGGACGGCACGATTTTCCGCTCTGGCACCAACTTCGCCGTGCAGATGGGCAACGCCAACGACGCCGGCGAATATAGCATCGCCGAGTGGCTCACCTTCGAAGGGAACAACTACGTCACCGTCGGAACCCTCAACACCGACACCGGCAACACGGCCGACGCTCCGGGCGGCACCGAGCTGTCCGTCCCCGTGACGAACCCGAACTTCCGCCCCATCAACCTCTCCGGCGTCATCACGATAAACGGCACGACGACTTTCGACGTCGTTCCGGGGCAGACGCTCCGCTTGAACAACGGCGGCATCGGCTTCGTGGCCGGCGGGGGCGACGTCGTCAAGGACGGCCAGGGAACGATGCTCTTCTACACCAACAACCACGATTTCACCGGCAACCTCGTCGTCAAGCAGGGTACCCTGTACGGCGTCGGTCAGGCGGATGTCTTCGGCACGGGCTACAACGCAGGCCGCACCATCACGCTCGGTTCGGCCGATCGTCAGGGCATCGCGGTAATCGCGCTCTCCAGCGAAGGCGTCCACGGCCACACCTTGGAGATCAACCACGACATCAACGTGGTTTACAACGCCGCCCAGTCGAAGCGTCTCCTTTTGGAGACCTTCGCCAACGGCAGCCGGATCGAGATTAACGGTGACATTACGCTCAACGACAACCTGCAGATCTATCTGAACGACGGCGCCGAAAACGGCGGCAGCCAGAACTACGCCAACTTCAACGGTCAGTTTAAGGACGGAACCACGACCAGCGGTAACTTGGTGCTCTCCCCGGACGACGCCGGCAGTGGCAACGACAATACAAGCGGCCGCCCCTACAACTACTTTGTGTTTAAGGCGGACAACAGCCAGTTTACCGGTGACGTGCGGGTGAACTTCAACACCGGCTACGATCAGGACCAAACCGCGATTCTGCGGCTTGAGCACGCCAATGCTCTGACGTCCGCCAACGACGTGGACCTGGGATACAACTCCATGCTCCAAGTCGGCGGCGGCGCCCGCACCATCGGCTCGCTCACGACCAGCGGCGGCCTTGGCCCGTTCATCGGCGGCGCGGCGGGCGGCACCATGGGGGCCAGCGTCAACGGCAGCACGGAGATCATCGAAAACGCCGCGGCCGCCGTCGGTACGCTGACCATCGTCCAGAGCACTCCGGCAAGCACGGAAGTCCAGTGGGACGCCTTCTTCCGCAACGGCACGCTCAATAGCCAATTCTTCGCGCCGGGAGCCGGTCCGACGCCTTCCGCCGCGCTGAACCTCGTCAAGTCCGGCGGCGGTTGGGCCACGCTCACGCTCGACAACGACTACAGCGGCACGACGACCGTCGCCGGCGGTATTTTGCAGGTCGGCCGCTCAGGCGTCGGCGACACCGGCTCGGTGGGGGCCGCAGGGCTGACCGCTAACGTGGGAACGATCGTCGCCGGAACCGGCATCATTCAGGGCAACAGCACGATTAACGGCGAACTTCGTCCCGGCGACGAAGCCGGTTCGCTCAATGGCACGCTCATCGTGAACGGCAACCTCGCTCTGGGAGCCGCGGCCGTCGGAGCGTTCCAACTTCAACGGGCAAGTTACACGGCGTTCAACGCGCTCAACATTCACAATAGCCAATACTCGACGTGGAACGCCGGCCATACGACCGACGCCGTTTACGGACATCTGCTGGACGACCCGGTCACCGCGGCGCAGCACGATCAATTGCGCATCTTCGGCAATCTGACGGTGACGGCCGGCGGCAAGTTCATCTTGGCCAATAACGGCTACAACCCGACCGCGGGCGACATTTTCAATCTGGCGGATTGGACAGGGGCGGCCGTCGGTTTGAATCTCGGGGGGGTTGCCTATAACGGCGGTCTGTTCCGCACCGGTGCCGAGACGGGAACCGATCTCGACTTGTTCCAACTGGGCTACGGCTACTACTGGGACGTGAGCCAGTTCAACAGCACGGGCGACCTGATCGTAGTGCAGGCGCCCGCTCGTCAGTTTTACTGGAATGGGGACCAGGGCACGAACTGGAACACCAATAACTCCGGCAACACCAACTGGCTCGACGGACCCGCGGGCCTCGACGTGGCCGGAACGCCGGTCTTTACGGACGACGTTTATTTCACGGCCGATTCGGTCGCCAGTTTCAACACAACGCTCGGCGCCAACTTCCATGTGAATACGCTGAACTTCGGGGCCGGGGCCAACGGCGGCGGAACGCCGACGAGCGTCGGCATCGACACCGGCGCCAACACCTTGACCATCCAAAACGGCATTAACCAAGCCGTCGGTTCGGCCGCCAACATCATCAACGGCGCGGGCGGCATCGTGCTGGCGCAAAGTCAAACCTGGACGAACAACAGCGTGAACGCTCTCACCGTCATCGCTCCGGTGAGCGGCGCGAGCGCCGGCCTGACCAAGGAAGGAACCGGAGCGATCCTTCTCTACGGCGCTAATACCTACGGCGGCCCGACGAACGTCAACGCGGGCGTGTTGACCGTCAACGGCTCGCTTAGTACGGGGACGACTACGGTCGCGGCGGCCGGTTCGCTCAACGGCGGCGGCGCGGGAACTTCGGCGGGAGCCGTCGGCGGCGACTTGAACGTCGCCGGTACCCTCAGCGCCGGTGCGGGCAACGGCTCGGCCGGGGGCGGCGTCGGTGCGATGAACGTGGGCGGCAACTCCGAGTGGGATGCCAATGCGAACCTGATCTTCGACTTCGCGTCGACCAGCGGCAACCAAACCGGAACGGAAGCGATCGTCGGCACGAATTGGGACTATCTCTCGATCGCCGGCACGCTCAATCTCGACGTGGGCGTACAGAAGATCAACTTGTACGTCAACTCCTGGAACGGCGCGACCGGCTACGGCCAGAACAGCGGCGCGAACCAGTTCGACGTCGATGCCGCCCCGACGGTCGATACCCACGGCGGCATTAATTACTCGTACACGTGGAAGTGGGCCGAAGCGAACTCGATCACCGTCAACGGCGGCGCCGCCCTGACGGGCGACGTGAACTTGTCGGACTACTTCAACGTTCAAACGGGCGTCGTCGACCCCAACACGCTGGGCAACGGTGTATTCTCGGCCGGAAGCTATACCCCGAATACGACCGGCGGCACCTTCTGGGTGAGCGCGATCGGCAACGGCTTGTACATCAATTACTCCTCGGTGCCGGAACCCGGGAGCATGGTGCTGATCGGCGTCGCCGGCCTCGGCTTCGCCGCCTACCGGCGCCGCAATCGCAAACGAGCCGATGGAAAGTAGGCGATTCAACGAAAAGGCCCGAAGCGCCGCAAGGGGCTTCGGGCCTTTGGCGTTTCCACTCGGACGATCTTGATTACTCACCCGCCGCGGTGGACATCGGGTTCTTTTCCGGGCTCTTGCTCGGCGGGCCGAAGCGGCGATCGCGGTAGATGATCAACCCGTGCGCGCCGTGGTAGAGGCCGCCGCAGTTGAGCGGCACGGCCTTCGTGTCGTCGATCGTTTTGGTGAGGAAGAGTGCGGCCCGCGTGAACCATTCGCTCTTCAACTCTTCGTCGCTCAGAGCGTAGGCGAGCACTTCGAACACGTGGCCGGTGCTGTCGATCCGCGCGTCGACGTCGCCTGAGATGCCGGATCGCTGGAATTTGTTCGTCGAAAAGCCGCCGTCGGGTTGCTGGTATTCACGAGCCTGACGAATCGAATCGTTCAGCAGTTTTTCGGCCTTGGCCCAACCGCCGGTCAGCGGCTTGCCGGGGTGTTTCGCGCGATACTTCATCAGCGCTTCGGCGATCGCATAGAGACGGTGGGAACCGCCGCACGCCGCGCCGACGATGCCGGCTTCGGCTTCCATGTCCATCATTCTTTCGAACGTCCACTCCTCGCCGTTGCGGTTTTTCCAACTGCCGTCGAGCGGAAGGAAATCGTCGGATGAGTATTCGGCGAATGCCATCAGCGTCCAAGTGAGTTCTTGAGTCGGCGAATCCCCCACGCGAACCTCGCCGATGTCGTGCTTGGCTTGTTCGATCAGTTCACGAAACTTGTGCGTCTGCGGCTTACCGTTGACGGTGACGATGAGCGGATCGTCGAGCTTCACGCCGCACTGGGATAAGTAGCCGATCCATTGATCGGCGTGGCCTTGCGCCGCGGAACTTCCCGGCACGAGTTCCGCGCCGAGCCGGCCGGGGCCGGTTGGAAAAAGCGTCCAGCCGTTGAGCGGTTTCCCTTCAAAGAGATATTCGAGCGCCGAGGTTCGCTTGCCGTCGACCGTGAGTTGCAGATCCCGACCGTAAGCCAAGATGCCGTGGACGACTTGCCAGGCGTTGTTGATCTTTTGGTCGAGCGTCCGGTCGGCCGTGGTCTGGATCGCCTGGTCGACGAGCGACTTCAACTCGGCGTCGCCGATCGTCTTCGCATCGAGCGGCTTCTTCGCGACCGGCGGCGGGAGCGCAACGTCGACCTCTTGCTCGCAACCGGCCAGGGGGACGCCCAGCAGCAGAGCGGTACCAAGCGTTTTCAGAGCGGGCGACTTGAACAAACGCGACGAACCGAGCAAGGCACGAAATCCAATCATGGCGGCAAGCTGGAGAAGGTTGGCGATGAAAAGACCTTATTTTATCGAGCCGCACGGGCCTGCGGCGGCGAGAAAATCGATCAGCGGCGGAAGAACCGTATTAATAAGGAGAGGTCGCGTCGGCCCGCCGACTGGGGGAGCATCCCCAAGCCGTTCTTTCCCAACAACTTGCGGCTGAACCCGAGCGATCGAACCATTCGCCGGCGGCGGCGTAGAAATTGTATCCGCGCAGGCTCCCTAGCGGGCGGCGGACAACTTCAAAAGACTTGGAGGATGACGAGAGGAAATGTTCTTCGACCTGAACTACTTGATCTGGATCGCCCCGGCCATGTTATTGGCGATGTGGGCCCAGATGAAGGTCCATGCGGCCTACGCGGCGGCGAAGGAAGAGCCTGCTCCCCTGAGCGGGGCCGCGGCGGCGCGCCATATTCTGAATTCCGCCGGGCTGAGCTTCGTCGACATTGAAGAGACTCCCGGCCATCTGACCGATCACTACGACCCGCGCGGCAAGGTTCTGCGGCTAAGCAGTGAGAACTTCCGCGGACGTTCGCTCGCCGCCGTCGGCATCGCGGCCCACGAAGCGGGCCACGCGATTCAAGACGCTCAGTCTTATGCGCCGCTCGTCGTTCGCAACGCGGCCGTGCCGGTGGCCAACTTCGGCGGCGGCATCAGCATGACTCTTTTGATTCTCGGGTTATTCCTCCACATCGCGCCGTTGTTCTGGGCAGGCATCCTGCTATTTAGCGGCGTGGTGTTTTTTCAACTCGTCAATTTGCCGGTCGAGTTCGACGCTTCCAACCGGGCTAAACGCCGGCTGGTGGAGTTGGGCATCGTACCGGCTCAAGAAATGGGGCACGTCAACAAAGTGCTCAACGCCGCCGCGTGGACCTACGTGGCCGGCACGCTGCAAAGCGTGTTGACGCTGCTCTACTACGTGTCGCTCGCGCAAGGCGGCAGCCGCGACGACGCCTAACGCTCGTCGCTCACGAAATCTCCTGGGTGAGGGGAACGAAACGAGAGTCGCAGGCCTCGGCTTGCGGCTCTCGTTTTTTACTACGGCCGCTCGCCGGCTTAGTACGTCCGCGCGCAGAATTTTTCCCAATCGGCCGTGAACGCGTCCCAAGTCTTGTCGAGCTTATCTAAGTGCGGTCCCAGGTCGGTGGAGCCGCTTTCTTGAAACGCGGCCACGAGCGCCGGCAGCTTCGCTTTGTAGGCGTCGTCGTGCAGGAGCATGGCGATCACGGTCGCCGCCTGCCAATAGGATGCTAGCTCAATCTTCTTGCCGTTCAGCACTTGCTCCAGCGGCGGAAAGTTGCGGGCCACCAATCCATTGCGCACCAAGTCGCCGAAGTTGTCCTGCGGGTGAAACTTCAATTGATAATAGCTCGCCAGCCCTTCGTGGAGCCATTCGCCGCTGTTGTCGAGACGCAGTGCGTCGTCGAGATACGAGTGAATGAACTCGTGCAGATAGACCGGGCGGAGGGTGCCGTAGTCGGGATCCCAGTACGAGGTGGCGATTCCCCAGAACGTGAAGCCGCCGGAAGTCGGCGGCGCGGCGGCCGAATTGAGTTGCTCGGCCGCACGTACGGTGAACTTTTGATAGGCCGTGCGATCGGCGAACACGACGAGTCGACCTTGCGGTACTTCGCCGAGGAACGGCAAGTCGGCGGCGACGACCGCGGCCGCTTTATCGAGATGCGCAGTGAGTTGCGCCGCGTCGAGCGCGGCGACGTCGGTGATCACGGCGACGTGCTTGCCGCGCTCGAGCTTCGCCTTACCGGCGGCGGCGGGGAACGCGAAGTCGCGGAGCTCTTCCGTGGAGAGTTCCGCGGCGGGCGAGCCGTCGGCATTGGGTTCGCTCGCTTCGACGACCGCGACGTCGTCGAGCCAAAACTCGCCGGCTTCGCGGCAGTAGAAACCCACTCGCACGACGGCGTTCCATTGCGGAATCCGTCCGGTCGACCAGCGAAACCAGCGCAGCGGAACTTCGTAGTGCTTCCAGCCGGAGTGATCGAGATCGACGCGTCGCCAGAAGCGCGTCTTCCCGTCGGCTTCCATGAATTGCACTTCGATCGGCGTCGGCTTGCTCAAGCCGGTCGGGCGGAAAACCCAGAAGGTTAGCGTGCGAACGCGCGGCCAGTCGATCCCGGCGAGTGCGACCGCGTCGCGTTTGGCGTAGACGCCGTCGCCGCCGCGACCGACGACATGCAGCGCGGAGCCTTGCGGCCCGCCGGCTGCGGCTTCCGGCGGCGCTGCAACTTCCAGCGGAAGATTATTCAGCGCCACGAGCGCGTCGACGGCCGCAGGTTCGTCGAACGAGAAAAGCGGACGCACCGCGTCTTCGCCCGGTGAGATCGACACGCCGGTCGCGATCGCCAGCGAGAGTCCGACGAGCCGCGTCAACCAAGCACGAGCGATCATGGCGATATTCTCAAGAGTCGAAGCGAGCGATGAAGCGGTCACGATCGGTGCGCATCTATTCGGGCGATTGTTGCGCACCTCTATTGTCTTACTTAAATGTGCGCATCTAAAGGCAAAATAGATGCGCGGTTTGCGTAACTAATCGCGGGGAGATTTCGCTCCGTCTTTGGCCCGCCGGCTCGAGAAACGGCGGTTACGACGCGGTCCCTTCCGCACCCGCAACGTAATCAAGCGTGGAAGGCGCAGCCAGGCGGCTTTTTGGTCGGCCCGCCGTCGTCTTTTCCCGAGCACCGGAGTCCTCGGCGTCTTCTCGTTTCAGGCTACTTCCGCGCTCGAGCGTGCTTGAGCGGGAGCCACGCGCCCCCTTGCTTGCTGCTTTCGACCGATTGTTGAATGAAGTACATCCCTTCGACGCCGTCATGGACGTTCGGATAGATCGTGTCGACTCGCTCGAACTTGTTGCCGGCGGCGCGCTCGGCCATCGCGTCGTAGGCGAAGCGGTAGACGTTGGCGAACGCTTCGAAAAACGCCTCCGGGTGTCCGGCCGGCAGGCGGCAGCTCGCGCCGGCGATCGGCGTGGTGTACGGCCCGCCGTTGCGCGTGTAGAGCTTATGCGGCTCGCCGTTCTTGCGAACGAGCAGCTTGTTGGGTTCTTCCTGATGCCACTCGAGAGCGCCTTTCGTGCCGTCGATCTCGATGAACAAATCGTTCTCGCGTCCGTGGCTGATTTGCGACGCCGTAACGGTGCCCAGCGCGCCGTTTTCGAACTTCACGATGGCATGCCCGTAGTCGTCGAGTTTGCGTCCTTCCGCGAAGATTTTCAGATGGCAGCTAATCGATTCCGGCAGCAGGCCGGTCATGTAGCGAGCCAGATTATAGGCGTGGGTGCCGATGTCGCCGAAGCAGCCGGCCGCGCCGCTCTTGGAGGGATCGGTCCGCCACGCGGCTTGCTTCTGGTCGCTCGATTCGAGCCGCGTGCGGAGCCATCCTTGAATATAGTTAGAGCGAATCGCGTTGATCTCGCCCAACTCCCCGCCGAGGATCATCTCGCGCGCCTGGCGCACGAGCGGGTAGCCGGTGTAGTTGTGGCTCACGGCGAACACGACGCCGGACTTGTCGACCGCGGCCGCCAAATCTTCGGCTTGCTTCAAGTCGAACGTCATCGGCTTATCGCATACGACGTTGAACCCGGCCTCGACTGCGGCTTTGGCGATTTCGAAGTGGGTGTGGTTCGGCGTGGCGACGCTGACGAAATCGATCCGTTTGTCGGCCGGCAGTTTGAGTTCGGCCTCGATCATTTCCTTGTAGCTGCCGTAGGCCCGCTCGGGGGCGATGTCATAATCGGCGGCCGAGGCTTTGCTTTTGGCCGGATCGCTGGAGAGAGCTCCGGCGACCAAAGCCGCGCGATTATCGAGCACCGCGGCCGTGCAATGCACGCGCCCGATAAACGAACCTTGTCCGCCGCCGACCAGAGCCATGCGAAGTTTGCGATTGAGCGAGCCGTTGGTGGGCATATGCGGAATCCTCGGAAGAAGGGGGCGACGCGCTCTTAATGCGCGAGATTGTGCGGGAAAGACCGTTGTTTTAAGCGCGCCGGCAGACGAACTCAAGCGGAGAACAACTCCGTCTTAGCCCCGGCACTTCATGCCGGGGCGATGCGCGACGCACGGCCAAAACACGGTACTCTCGTGCTCGACCAAGCGGCGCCGCTCGCCCCCGGTCGGGAGAATCGGGTGCTACGTCGCGGTCGTTTCTTTCTGCTTTTCTCGCGCCGCGAAAAGCGTTACGATTGGGCGCGTCGTCGCCTCACCTCTTGGTCTTGGTCAGGAGCCGTCCGAGTATGTGGAAACAGAATCTCTCTTTTCTTTCCGTCGGCCTCATCGTCGGCCTCGTCATCGGCGGGTTCCTGCCGCATGCGCCGATCTATGCCGTGGCCACCGATCGTCAAGACAACTTCGCGATTGCGACCGGCTACGTCGACGCAAACTTTGAAGCGGTGTTCTTTCTCGACTTCCTCACGGGCGATCTCACCGGCTCGCTCGTCAACACGTCGAAGCTGCCGCCGGTCATGGGGGTCATTTACAAGCACAACGTGATGCAAGATCTGAAGATCGACGCCGCGAAGAGCCCGAAGTTTTTGATGGTCACGGGCGAACTGCAGATTCGTCCGCAAAGCGGCGGCATGCAGTATGCCAGCAGCGTCGTCTACGTCGCGGAGGTGAACAGCGGACAAGTCGCCGTCTACGCGATGCCGTTCAATCGCGGACAATTCACGAACGCGGTGAACGTTTCGGGCACGTTCAACTTGCTCTACGCCGGTCCGTTCCGCGAAGCCGGCGTCGTCCGTTAATCGTCGCTCGCGGTTCAAGTGTGTTAATCGTCTGCCGTCGGCGGGGCCCGCAGGGCTTCCCGACGGCAGTCGCGTTTCTAGAATGAGCAGTATGCGAATCGTCTGTAACGGAACCCCGCGCGAGATCGAAGACGCTACGACCGTCGCCGCGCTGCTGCGCGAACTGGGCCTCGAGCCGAGGCAATGCGCGGTGGAAGTGAATTTGGAACTCGTGCCGCGCGGCGTGCACGCCGACCGTCGTTTGGCGGAAGGCGATCGCCTGGAAATCGTGACGCTCGTCGGAGGAGGTTAGTCGCTGCGATGAACGTACCTGTTTCCACTCCGATCGGACCCACCGACAAGCCGCCGGAAGCGCCGCCGACCGGAGTGCTCCGCATCGGTACGCATGAGTTGCAAAGCCGATTGATCGTCGGGACCGGCAAGTATTCCGGCTACGACGTGATGGCCGAGTGTTTGGACTTGAGCGGCACCGACTGCATCACGGTGGCCGTGCGCCGCGAGCGATTGATCGACGCGCAGGGGCGCAACATCCTCGACTTCATCGATTCGCGCCGCTACACGCTGTTGCCCAACACGGCCGGGTGCTTCACGGCCGACGATGCCGTGCGCGTGGCGCGTCTCGGCCGCGAGATCTTGCTGGGGCTCGAAAACCCCGGGGCCGATTGGGTGAAGCTCGAAGTGCTGGGCGACGCCAAGACGTTGCTGCCGGACCCGATCGCCACGCTCGAAGCGACGGAGCGGCTCGTCGCCGAAGGGTTCCAGGTGCTTTGCTATACGACCGACGATCCGATCACCGCGCGGCGTTTGAAGCAGGCCGGCGCGGTCAGCGTGATGCCGGCCGGCAGCCCGATCGGATCGGGGCAGGGAGTGCTCAACCCGAACAACATTCGCATCTGCTTGGAGTATTTGAAGGAAAACGACCCGACGTACCCGGTGATCGTCGACGCGGGCGTCGGCACGGCGAGCGACGTGACGTTTGCGATGGAGTTGGGCGTCGACGGCGTGCTGCTTAACACGGGCATCGCACACGCGCGCGATCCCAAGCTGATGGCCCGCGCGATGCGTGCGGCGACCGAAGCGGGACGGCAAGCGTATCTGGCCGGGCGGATTCCGCGCAAGTTGTACGCCACGGCGAGCAGTCCGGAAGAAGGACTGATCGCGCCGGGCAAACCACGCTAGGCGACGCGGTCGGGAGGCCCCGGCGCGAACACAGAGAACACGGATGCTCACGTCGGCCGAAATCCTTGGCTCCGCAGGCCGCATTGCGGCGCGGCTCAAGCATTACGAAGAGCGTCCGCAGCAGTTGGCCATGGCCGGCGCGGTCGAGCGCGCTTTCGCGGCGCGAAAGCATCTCGTCGCCGAAGCGGGGACCGGCGTCGGCAAGAGCTTCGCCTATCTGGTGCCCGCGATACTCTCCGTCGCACAAGACGATCCGGCCCCGGCGATCGCGCCGCTGCCGGGCGTCGAACCCGAGCCGCGCCATAAGCGGATCGTAATTTCGACGCATACGATCAGCCTGCAGGAACAGCTTTTCGAGAAGGACATTCCCTTTCTCAACTCCGTCATTCCGCTGGAGTTCTCGGCGGTGCTCGTGAAGGGCCGCAGCAACTACCTGAGCCTCAGGCGGATGCAAAACGCCGTCAAACGGGCCGGTTCGTTGTTTCGCGAAGAGGAGGAGTTCGACCAGTTGCGGGCCATCACCGCGTGGTCGCAGCAGACCGACGACGGCTCGCTCAGCGATCTCGATTTCCGGCCGCTGCCGCAAGTGTGGGACGAAACGCAAAGCGAGCACACCAATTGCATGGGGCGGGCCTGCCCGACCTACGAGCAATGCTTTTACTATCGTGCCCGACGGCGAGTGGCCAACGCGCAACTGCTGATCGTGAACCACGCGCTGTTCTTCAGCGACCTGGCGTTGCGGATGCAGGGCGCGAGCATTTTGCCCGAGTACGACGCCGTGGTCTTCGACGAAGCACACACGCTCGAAGCCGTGGCGGGCGATCATATGGGGCTGGGGGTGTCGTCGAGCCAAGTCGACTACCAACTCAACAAGCTGCACAACGATCGCGCCAATCGCGGCCTGCTCGTGCACCATAAGGCTCACGAAGCCGAACAAGCGGTGCTCGAGTGTCGCTTCATCGCCGATGAATTCTTTCAATCGGTGCAAGAGTGGCGCAATCGTCATGCGAGCGGCAACGGACGCGTGCGGCAGGCGGAGATCGTCGACAACTCGCTCACGCCCGCTTTGGTGAAACTCTCGAAGCTCGTGCGACGGATCGGCGACAACGTCGATGAGGCGGAGGAAAAGCAAGATGTCGCGTCGGCCGCCGACCGCTTGATGGCGCTTTCGGGATCGGTCGACTCCTGGTGTAAGCAGGCGCTGGCGGGCGGCGTGTATTGGATCGAAACCAGTTACGGCCGCCGGCCGCGCACGGTGCTCAGCGCCGCGCCGCTGGACGTCGGCGCATTATTGCGCGAACATTTATTTCAACAGGTGCCGAGCGTCGTCATGACGAGCGCCACGTTGACCGTGCGGCCGGCGGGGAACTCGAAAGACGCCGACGCACATGCGTTTGACTACTTCAAAGCCCGCGTCGGGCTGACGCAAGTCGACACGACCGAACTCGGCAGCCCGTTCGACTATAAGAACCAAGCGCAAATCGTATTGCTCGAAGGAATGCCCGATCCGAGCGAGAGCCCTCGCGATTTTCAGGGGGCCGCGGTCGAGATGATCGAGCGCTATGTGGAGCGGAGCGACGGCCGGGCCTTCGTGCTCTTTACAAGCTACGAAATGCTCCGCGAGACGGCCTCGCGCCTGACCGCTTGGCTCGCCCAGCGCGATTACGCGCTCTACTCGCAAGCCGACGGCACGCCCCGCTCGACGATGCTCGAGCGTTTCAAGGAGAATCCCCGCGGGGTGTTGCTGGGGACGGACAGCTTTTGGCAGGGAGTCGACGTGCCGGGCGACGCTCTGCAGACGGTCATCATCACGAAACTGCCGTTCGCCGTACCGGATCGGCCGCTCGTCGAGGCCCGGCTGGAAGCCATCAAAGAGGCGGGCGGGAATCCCTTTATGGATTACTCGTTGCCGGAAGCCGTGCTGAAGCTCAAGCAGGGCTTCGGCCGACTCATTCGGACGGCGCGCGATCGCGGCAGCGTCGTCATTCTTGACCCGCGCGTGCGGACCAAGCGCTACGGCAAGACTTTTCTCAATAGCTTGCCGCCCGCCAGAGTGGTCGTCGAACAGCGACGCGGCCAGATTCGACAGGATGCGGACGACGCGGAGTTCTTCGCTTAGGCGTCTCCTCGGCCGAGGAGACGCTGGGCATGCTGCATTTGCGCGCGGCAGACGTGCCCCGAGTTGTAGCAGCGCAAACGCCGGCAGCGGATGCCGCGACAATCCGCTGCGGAAGTCCGCAAAGCATTGAATGAGCCAAGCTTGCGCCGACTCGAACGGCCGCGCGATGATCAGCTTGCGCGATTTCGGCACGACTTGTGATAAGCATCTCCACTCCGTTGCAGGCGGCAATGCAGTTCGTCGAATGACTCGACGCATGGCCGTGGCGCTTAGGGCGAGACGCGGCGATGCACTTTGTTGATCACAACTGTGTCACTCGAATCGGCGGATTTTTTCTCCTCTGCGGAGTTTTGATCGCGGGCTCGGGCGGGCAGACCCGAGCCGCGAACTGCGGCGCGACTTGGCGATCGACGTATACCAAACACTTTTTGATTCAGGGAGCGTTCGACGCCGATGAACTGCAGGACCTAGCGGTTCGTTGCGAGGAACTCTTGGAGGAATTGAGGGCGAAGTGGTTTGACGACGGCGCGCCGCTCCAGTGGCACCCGCGCTGTCATGTGGTCGTCCACGGCACGCTGGCGAGCTACCTGCGCGAAGTGCCCGGGGGCGAGCGCACGCTGGGAAGCTCATGGATCCAACATCAGAGCGGAGCGATCGTCACGCGGCGCATCGATCTGCGGGGAGACCGCGCCGATTGGTTCGCAGGCGCGTTGGCCCATGAATTGATTCACGTTTTGTTGGCCGACCATGTGGGCAAGCATCCGCCGCAACGCTGGGCCGAGGAAGGCTTGGCGATTTTGGCCGACCCGAGCGAAAAGCAACTGCGGCACGACGCCGATTTCCGGGATGCCGCGGCGCGCGGCGGCCACTTTCGCTTGGCCGAGATGCTGGCCTATCACGAATACCCGGACACGACCCGAATCACGGCGTTCTACGGACAGAGCGCCTCGCTGGTGCGGTATTTAACCAAGTTCCGCACGCCGGCCGATTTTGCGGCCTTTCTGAAGCTCGCCGCATCGAAAGGATACGATGCGGCGCTTCGCGAACACTACGAGATCGACGGCGTCGCCGATCTCGAACGGCGCTGGCTCGCCTCGCTGACCGAAGCCGCTCCGAATCTCGCCGGAGAGCAGTTGGCGGGCGAATAGCGCGGCTTAGACCAGCGTCCAGAAATCGAACGCCTTCCAATCAATTCGCAGCGGCTTACTCGCCTCGAACGATTGGAGCGTCGCACGATACCATTCGGCCTGCTTCGCGGAGAGTCGCGAATCTTGGAGGGCGCTCTTCACGTGCCGGACGGCCGTCGTGAATTCGCCGACTTCGGCCGCGGCGACGCCGAGAGCGAACTTCGCCGCCGCCGTGTCGGTCGACAGCGCCTTCTCCGCGACGGTCCGCGCATAGGCGCCGCGGCGAAACTTGTCGTCGGGCGCGGTCGCCTTGAGCAAGGCGAGCAGAACCTGACCTTTGGCGTGGTCGGCATCCGCTTCGAGGCAAAGCCTCAATTGGGCTTCTGCGCCCGTCAGGCTGTCGCGACGCAACTGCACCAGCGCGTAGAGATAGCGAACGGTCGCGTTCTTAGCTTCGGCCTTGCCGGCCGCGATCATGTCGTCGAGGCCTTTGGTCGCATCGCGCCGGGCCCGACAGGCGCCGCGCACGGCGAGAAACGTCGCATCGTTCGGTTGCAGATCCAAAGCCGCGGTGAATTGCTCGTCGGCCAAATCCAGACGGTTTTGCCGCTGATGAATGCAGGCTCGGCAGAAATTCCCCCAGGCCATGTCGCTCGTTTTGCTCCGCGAGGCGAGTTCGTCGAACACGATCAAGGCCTCGGCGGCGAGTTGCTCTTCGATCGGCTCAAACGGATTAAGATGCCAGAGCAGTACTTCGCGAAGGTCGCTCGCTTGCGCGCTCAATTTTTCGTCGGTCGCGCGCAGCGGAGTGACTTTGTTCATTAACGCGGTGCGTTTGCTGATCAACGGACCCGCTTCCGATCGTAAATTGGAAACGCCTTGCTCCAATTGATACATCTGATTCTGCAGAATGGAAATCTGAGCCGCTTGCGACTGCTTCGTAAGCCGTTCGACGGCACGCAATTCGGCGATTTGGGCGTCGAGCGCCGCGTAGTTTTTATTGGCTACGCGAATCATTTGATCGATCTGCTTCAAGCGACTGTCGACGCCGAGTCCTTCTTGCAGCAGCGGCCGAAGATCGGCTTGCACGGCTTCGTATTCCTGCATCAAAACATCGCGCTTGCCAAGAATCGCTTGCGCCGTCGACACCCAAGTCGTCGGCATGTTCGCAGGTTGGGCGACGGGTTGCGGGCGGGCCTGCGGCTGCGCACTCGGCCGCGAGCTTGCGACGGCGGCGACAGGGAACAATCCTCCGCCTCCGGCTGCGGCGACGCCGCCGGTTTGCTCGATGCGCGCCGTGCGCGGCGGAATATAGATGTTCGAGGAATTTCGCCGTCCGGCCGTGGGGCTAGGGGTAGGGGATTCCGTCGCGGGCATCGCGGCGCTCCCCGGCGAAACGGCCGGCTGCGGCTGCGCGGAAGCAATCGTCGTCGGCGCGGAGGCGATCACCGCCGCTCCAAACGCCGGCGCGGCCGGACGTCCGGCGACGACCGTCGCAGTCGCCGTGCTTGTCGCCGCCGGACTAGTCGAAGTCGCGCGCGCGGCAAGCTGGGGCGACGATGTATCCCGTTCATGAATCACGATGATTTCCGGCTCCGGCTGAGGCTGCGGGCGGAAGAGATAGCCGATTTTCGAATAGACGAACACGGCCGCCGCTCCACCGAGCAAAATGGCGACCATCATCACCGCCGCATTCACCGGTCGAGCGACCGAGCGCAATCGAGAGCGCGGCACCGACGATACGTGTGCTTGTTCGCTCAGCGAGGGAAGCGGTGGCCGGACTACTGCGGGCTGAGCTTGCGGCATGCCGCCGGGCGGCGCGCTATAGGGAACCGCCGTGAGCGGCATCGCGGCGTTCGCTGCGGCGGTGAGAATCGAAAAGGCTTGCGAAGCGGAAATCCAGGGACCGTTGAGATGGCGGACTTTGGTCGTCGGCGGGATGCTGCCGCGATGCATCGCCGCGAGCAGCGCGTCGCCTGTGTACGGGCCGACGACGCGCGAATCGACCATTACGAACCAGTCGGCGATCATAAACGGCCTCATCAAGAGACGGACAGCGCGCGACCTGAATCTGCCGCCGGCTGAACATGCCGTAAGAAAATGAATCCATCCCAGCTTACTAGCTATGCAGAGGGGGTAAAGAGTTTGTCGGAGCAAATTCCCTAAGGCGGCCGGCGACGGGTGGCTCGGGGGGGCCGGCGGATGTGAGTTGCCTACAGCATGAAACGAGCGATTACGTCGGCCCGTTGACCCGCGCGCTTAGGGAGTTTAGAGTAAAAAGTCGCCCGTCTAGAGAGGCTAGGAAACCCCTAGCCTCATCTCATCTTACGCGCTTTCCGCTCCGTCGAGATTCATCGGAACCGTTATGCTCGCTACACGCGTCATTCCGTGTCTCGATGTCGACCGGGGGCGGGTCGTCAAAGGAACGAAGTTTCTCGAACTCCGCGACGCGGGCGACCCCGTCGAAGTGGCACAAAGGTACGAGGCCGACGGGGCCGATGAATTGGTGTTTCTCGATATAACGGCGAGCCACGAAGGCCGCGCCATCATGCACGACGTCGTGCGGCGCGTCAGTGAAACGATCTTCATGCCGTTCACCGTCGGGGGCGGTATTCGCACGCTCGACGATGCGACCGCGCTGATTCAGGCAGGCGCCGAGAAGGTGAGCATCAACTCCGCCGCAGTGCGCACGCCGGATATCATCACGCAAGTGAGCGATAAGTTCGGTAGCTGCGCGACTGTGGTGAATATCGACCCGAAACGCGTCGTGCGCGACGGCCGCGAAGTTTGGGAAGTCCATATCAACGGCGGTCGTGTGCCGACCGGGCTTGAAGCCGTGGAGTGGGCGAAGAAAGTCGAGTCGTTAGGAGCCGGCGAAATCGTGCTGACCTGCATGGACGCCGACGGCACGAAGCAAGGCTTCGACCTCGAGATTACGCGGGCCGTCTCCGACGCCGTTTCGATTCCCGTCGTCGCCAGCGGCGGGGCGGGCACGCCGGATCACTTGGCCGATGCCGTGCTCGTCGGTCATGCCGACGCCGTGCTCGCCGCCGGCATGTTTCACTTCGGCGCGTACACGATTCCCGAGGCGAAGCGACAAATGCGAGCGCGGGGCGTCGCGGTAAGGATCTGAACCTTGAAGACTCCGATCGCTTAGGCCGGCGGCTCGCCAATCCAGACAAGACTCCGATCGGCACCTACTGACAACTCACCTCCGGCAACTGATAACCGAAACATGGCCGTCGTCGACGCTGACGCAGAACGTTTTCTTCAGAAGAAAGTCGATCTCGAGATCGACAAGATGTTTCGCGCCTTGGTGAAGCTCAAGGGGAGCGATTTGCATCTCAAAGTGGGCCGGCCGCCGATCGTGCGCGTCAACGGGGACTTGCGCCCGCTGACCCGCGGTCCGATCGACGACGAAGAGATGGTGCGCATTTGCTTTCCGATGCTTTCGGAGCGCAACCGGAAGATCTTTAACGAAACGGGAGGAGCCGACTTCGCCTATCAAGTGGAAGTCGACGGCGAAAACTGGCGCTTCCGCGTGAACTTGCTCACGCAGCTCGGACACGTGGGCATGGTGGCTCGCCGCGTGAATCGCAACATCCCGAATTTTGAAGGCTTGCACTTGCCCCCCGGCATGGTCGAACTTTGCAAGTATCACCAGGGGATGGTGCTCTTGGCCGGCGTGACCGGCTCCGGTAAGAGCACGACCATTGCCAGCATGCTCAACTGGGTGAACGCCAACTACCGCAAGCATATTCTGACGCTGGAAGACCCGATTGAATTCGTGTTCACGGAAGACAAGTGCCTGATCAACCAGCGCGAGATCGGCATGGACGTCGTCGATTTCCAGATCGGCATGAAGCACGCCGTGCGTGAAGACCCCGACATCATGCTCGTGGGCGAAATGCGCGATGAGGAAACGTTTATGACGGCGATTCACGCCGCCGAAACGGGGCACTTGGTGTTCGGCACCATCCACGCTTCCAGCGCGCCTTCGACGATCGGTCGTATTCTCGACTTGTTTCCGCAGTCGATGCACGCCTCGCTGCGCAGCGCGATCGCGATGAACATGAAGGCCATCGTCGCGCAGAAGCTGCTGCCGTCGATCAAGGAAGGGGTCGGCCGCGTTCCGACGGTCGAAATCATGACGTTCAACTCGATCGTGCGCAAGCTTATTCTGGAAGAGAAAGACGAGAAACTCGCCGACGCCATTCGCATGTGCGAAAAGGAAGGCATGCAAGATTTCACCATGAGCTTGAAGCACTTGGTCGACACGGATTTGATCGATCGGGCTACGGCCTTCGAAGTGGCGCCGAACGTCGACGCCCTGAAGATGGCTCTCAAAGGCATCAACGTCGCACAACCTGGAATTCTCTAATGCCGAGCCTGCGGTTCCTATTCTTGCTGTCGGCGTTCGTTCTGCCGTGGGCGATCGAGCCGGCGGCGGCCTTCGCCCAAGATGCCGCCCCCGCGGCGACCGACTCCGACGCACCCGCCGCCACGTGGCCGGAGTGGATCGGCATCAATTACCCCGATCAATTCTTGCCGTCGAACTTCGCCCGCGGGCAGGGCTACTATTTCAGCATCGTGAAGATCGCGTTGTCGGTGATCTTGCTGCTCTTATGGGTGAAGAGTTGCGACTGGGTGAACCAAGATGCCCAGTATCACAAGCACGCCTACATGAAGTGGAGCACGATCGTCTTCCTACCGTTCGTCGTCGCGTTTTTGTTGCAGTTCCTGATCCCCTGGTATTACTTCGTCAGCTTGCCGCTGTTGCTCGTCGCCTATTTGGGGCCGCTGTTCGCCTATGTGGGCTTCCGTAATAAGAAGGCTCACGACGACGATCAAGTGTTCACCGCCGATCACGTGCGCGATGTGTTCGCCTCCTTGCTGGGAAAGAAGGTCGGCGAACGCAAAGCGAAGGGGCCGGTGAGCCCGATCACGCTGTCGGCCCGCAACGCGCCGAACCCCGAAGAGAAGCAGAAGCGCGAAATCGGAGCGCGTCAGTCGCCGGGCCATCACATGGCTCGCGACGTGCTGCACAAGTCGTTCATGAATCGCTCGACGGGCATCATGCTCGACTACTCGCAAGAAGCCGTGGCGGTGAAGTATCTCGTCGACGGCGTGTGGCTCGACGGTGAAACGATGCCGCGGCAGATCGGCGACCCGCTCCTGGCCACGCTCAAGGTTCTCTGCGGCTTGAAGCCGGAAGATCGGCGCGGAAGGCAAACCGGCACGTTCACCGCCGTCGACGGTCCGGCCAACCGGACGGCGCAGTGCAAGTTTACGAGCCAAGGAACCAAAACCGGCGAACGAGCCCTGATCCAGTTTGAAGACGCCCAGGTGCGCAAGCGCCGGCTACCGGACATCGGCCTTCGGCAGAAGACGCAGGAAGACCTGCAAAACTTGGTGAACCAAAAGGCCGGTTTCGTCATCATCGGCGCTCCTCCGGGCAACGGCCTGACGAGCCTCACCACGGCGGTGCTCTCGGCCGTCGATCGTTTCACGCGGAGCGTGATGGGGGTGGAAGACAAGAACTCCAAGGATCTCGAAGTCGAGAACGTGCCGGTCACGCTTTACGATAGTCTGGAGCAAGAGACGCCGATGTCGAAGCTGCCGGGCGTCGTGCGGCAGTTTCCCGACGTGATCGTCGTTCCCGAACTCGTCAACGCCGAAACGGCGACGCTCCTCTGCGAAGAGGCGACAGGCGACGATCGCTTGATCTTCACGACCGTGCGGGCGAAGGAAGCGGCCGAGGCGCTGTTGCTTCCCGCGGCGACCACGAAGGTGCCGATGAAGAAGTACGCCGGCGCGGTCAGCGGCGCGATCGTGCAGCGGCTCGTCCGCAAGCTCTGCGATAAGTGCAAAGAGGCCTATCCGCCGCAAGCCCCGATTCTGCAGAAGCTGGGTATCCCGGCCGATAAGGTGCAAGCCTTCTACCGTCCGCCGACGCAGCCGCGGCAAGAGGTTTGCCCCGATTGCCACGGACTCGGCTATCTCGGACAGATCCCGCTGTTCGAACTGCTCATCGTCGACGATTTGATGCGGCAAACCCTGCAGCGCGAGCCGAAATTGGAAACGATTCGCGCGGCGGCCCGCAAGTCGGGGATGAAGACGATGGAAGAGGAAGGGCTGCTGCTGGTCGTGAAAGGCCAGACGTCGGTCGCCGAACTGGCGCGTGTGTTGAAGGAAGGCCAGCCGGCCGCCGCGCCCGTCGCTCCGGCCAAGCCGGCCGTGAAGAAGTAGCGCGAATCGGTTCCGGATTGGAGTTTTTAGTTTTCGGTCGTGTCGACATCCTCTAGCGATAATGCTCGGCGCCGAGCGCCTGCCAAACATGTTCAACTTCCTGTTGATTCTCATCATCGTGGCCGTGACCGTGAGCCTGATCAAAGACGGGCTCTGGAGCAATACGATCACGCTGCTCAACGTGATCACTTCGGCCGTTGTGGCGACGAACTACTTCGAGCCGGTCGCGGATCTGCTGACCGGATTTGTGCCGTCGTTCGTGCACTTCTGGGGAGTCGTTTCGTTGGCCTTGTGCTTCACGGTTTCCTTTTTGATGCTGCGGGCTCTCACGCTCAAGCTGTCGCGGTACCGGGTGCGGTTCACGCCGCCGGTCGACAATTTCGGCGGCATCGCCGTCGCCGCGGTGGCCGGGTGGGTGCTTGTTTGCTTCTTCGCCTTCGCCATGCATCTCGCTCCGGTCGGGCGCACGGCCTTCGGCGGCAGTTTCGATCCGGAGGCGAAGATGTTCTACGGGCTGGCTCCCGATCGTCTTTGGCTCGGCTTCGCACAGAAGCTCTCCAACGGCGGCGGCTGGGGCCGCAACGCGACGGATGAAGACGGCAACGTCGTAAGCATGTTCGATCCGCAAGGCGAGTTCTTGCTCAAATACGCCTCGCGCCGGGCGTACCTCGACAAGAAGAACATCAACTTCGCGCCGTAACGCGAGTCGCCGGCCGGAAGCGCGAGCGCCAGAAGTCTTAATTGCCGGGCGCCAATTCAGCGAAGTCGTTTTCGCATCAGAGCGTTGGCCAACGTCTCGCCGCGCACTTCGACGAGTTGTCGCCGTTCGACCGTGAAGCCGAACTTGGCGAAGAACGGTTCCGCCGTCAGGCTCACGTGCGAGTAAAGTTCCGTTCGGTCGGAGGCTCTAGCCAAACGCTCGATTTCGGCCATCAGCGCCCTGCCGACCCCCCGCCGCGCGAACGCTCCGGCCACGTAAAAATGGTCGATCAGCCCGTCGGGCTGGAGGTCGGAGTAGCCCGCGCACTGTCCTCCGATCGAAGCGACGATCGGCCGCCGCCGGGCGCACTTCTCGGCCCACAGAGCGGCGTCGTATTCCGCCGGCGCCCACGCCGCGCATTGCCGGGGCGTGTAGTCGGCCGACGCCGTTTGATGAACGGCGGAATAGAAAATCCGCCGCAGCGCAGCGGCGTCCCCGGCTTCGTACGGCCGAATTATAGGCGTCGCGATTCCATCGCTTTTCTCTCGCATGTCGGCGATTCTACCTCCCTCCGCCGGCCCGTTGACCACGGAAAACCCCGGCATTACCTTAACTAGTTCGTCTTAGTTTCAAACGGTTCATAGCGTCGGCGTCGGCTGCTTCGACGTGCGGCGGAAAGGTGACTGGCGATGGCTTACGAAGTGACGCTCATCACGGGCGACGGGACGGGTCCGGAATTGGCCGAGGCGGCCCGCCGCTGCGTCGATGCGACCGGCGTGAAGATCAATTGGGACGTGCAAGAGGCCGGCGTCGACGTTATGGCCCGCACCGGCACGCCGCTCCCCGAAGCCTGCTTGGAGAGCCTCCGTCGCACCAAGTGCGCGCTCAAGGCCCCGATCACCACGCCGGTCGGCACCGGCTTCCGCAGCATCAACGTTCACCTCCGCCAAGCGTTCGGGCTCTACGCCTGCATCCGCCCCTGCAAGATCTACAAGGGCGTGCGCACTTACTTCAGCCAGCTCCCGGTCGATCTCGTGATCGTGCGCGAGAACACCGAAGACTTGTACGCCGGCACCGAGTTCGAGCGCGGCAAGCCGGAGACGGCGCAGCTCATCGAGTTCATCAACGCCAACTCGAAGTCGGGCAAAGTGAAGACCAAGGCCGAAGAGACCGGCATCAGCATCAAGCCGATCAGCGTCAGCGGCAGCGAGCGGATCTTCAAGTGCGCGTTCGACTACGCCCGCGCCAACGGCCGCAAGAAGGTCACGGCCGTGCACAAGGCGAACATCATGAAGTTCTCCGACGGCCTGTTCCTCGAAGTCGCGCGCAACGTCGCCAAGCAATACCCCGACATCGAGTTTGAAGACCGAATCGTCGACAACATGTGCATGCAGCTCGTGCAAAAGCCGGAACTGTACGACGTGCTCGTGCTGCCCAACTTGTACGGCGACGTGCTCAGCGATCTCGCGGCCGGCTTGGTGGGCGGGCTCGGCGTCGCCCCGGGCGCCAACATCGGCCCCGAAGGAGCGGTGTTCGAAGCCACGCACGGCAGCGCTCCGAAGTACAAGGGCCAAAACAAGGTCAACCCGACGGCGCTGATTCTCTCCGGCATGTTGATGCTCAAGCACATGGGCGAGACCGACGCCTCGAAGCGGCTCGAAAAGGCCGTGGCCGACGTGATCGCCGAAGGCAAGAACGTCACCTACGACTTGAAGGACGACCGCAACGATCCGACGGCCGTCGGCACGCGCGAAATGGCCGAAGCGATCTGCGCGAAGCTGTAAAGTGTCGTCAGCGTCAATTGATGGGTGCCACGGGTGGCTTGTCCACCCGTGCTTTTAACGCCGGTGGGCAAGCCGGCGGTGCCACCCATCGTCAAATAACGAACCGCCGGCTCGGGCGCGCGGAGCAAGCTCCGCGGCTAAACGAGAGTCGTTCGTCGAGCATGAATTTCACGCCATGAACGCCGCCGAATTTCGCGAACTGGTCAGCGGTCGGCGGCGGGGCGTGCTCGCCTCCGTAGGCCGCGGCGCGCTCCGCTGCGCCGAAGTCGGCTATGCGGCGGCGATGCGCGTGCGCAACGCCCGCTACGACTCCGGCCGCGCCGCCAGCTTCCAGGTCGACGCGCCCGTCGTCTGCGTCGGCAATCTCACGCTCGGCGGCACCGGCAAAACGCCGATGGTCGAATGGATCGCTCGTTGGTTCCGCGCGCGCGACGTCCGCGTGTCGATCGTCAGCCGCGGCTACGGTGCGCAAGAAGGAGCCCGCAACGACGAAGCTCTGGAACTCGAGCAGAAGCTTCCCGACGTGCCGCTCCTGCAAAACGTCGATCGTGTCGAAGGAGCGCGCACCGCGATCGAGGAGTTCGAAAGCCAGGTCGTGCTGCTCGACGACGGCTTTCAGCATCGCCGCTTGCGGCGCGATCTCGACGTCGTCTTGCTCGACGCCTTGGAGCCGTTCGGCTACGGGCACGTGCTGCCGCGCGGCATGCTCCGCGAACCGCTCTCCGGGCTGCAGCGAGCCGGCGCGATCGTCCTCTCGCGGGCCGATCTCGTCGACGAAGCGGAGCGGCGACGGATCGAGTCGGAAGTGCGCCGCTTCAATGCGAACGCTCCGTGGTGCGAAGTGCGTCACGCGCCGCGCACGCTCCTCAATTCGCAAGGCGTCGAAGCCGCGCCGCAATCGCTCGCCGGCAAGCGCGTCGCCGGCTTTTGCGGGCTCGGCAATCCGGCCGGCTTCCGCCGCACGCTCGCAGGGCTCGGCGGCGAGGTCGTCGCCTTTCGCGAGTTTCCCGATCATCACAACTACGAGCGGCCCGACGTCGAAGCGCTGGTTCAACTCGCGCAACAGTCGCGGGCCGATGCGCTGGTCTGCACCCACAAAGATTTAGTGAAGCTGCGCGTCGATCAACTCGCCGGCAAACCGCTCTGGGCGGTCGTCGTGGGCTTAGAGTTTGTTAAGGGCGAAGAGCTGCTCGCCCGCGAGTTGGCCAAGCTCCAGCCGGCATAGCCGGCTGTCGCAGTTCGACTCCTGTTGGTCGAAGTGCCGGCAATCGGGTATCTTGCTCGCCGCATCTCCCCTAGCTTGCATCCGCGTCAAGGAAGACTCGCGATGTCCGATCTCGTTTCGTTGTTCGCCGGCCTCGGCCGTCCGCGCGTGCTGGTGCTCGGCGATCTGATCCTCGACCGCTACACCTGGGGCGACGCCGAACGCGTCAGCCAGGAAGCTCCCGTGATTCTGCTGCGGGCCGATAAGCGCGAGGCCCGGCTCGGCGGCGCCGCAAACGTTTGCCACATGCTCCGCGGTTTGGAAGCCGAGGTGCGCTGTGCCGGCGTCGTCGGCGACGACGTAGACGGCCGGCTCGTGCGCCGCATGCTGCGCGAATTGGGCGTCGACGACTCGCTCGTGCTCTACGACGCCGAGCGACCCACGACGATGAAGGAACGCTTTATCGGCCGGGCTCAAGGCCGGCATCCGCATCAGATTCTCCGCGTCGACAACGAGACCCGCGATCCGCTCCGCGCGGAACTCGTGCATGAACTGAGCACGCGCATCGCCGCGTCGATCGAGCACTGCGACGTCGTGCTGATTTCCGACTACGCCAAGGGCGTTTGCTCGCCGCGGCTCTTGCGCGAAGTGATCGACGCGGCCCGCGAGCATGGCAAGCCGGTGATCGTCGACCCGATGCGCGGCGGCGACTACTCGCGCTACCGCGGGGCGACGACGATGACCCCCAACCGGCTCGAAGCCGAATTGGCGACCGGCCTCAAGATTCAAACGACCGACGACGCGCTCCGCGCCGGCTGGCAGCTGGCCCGCGAACACAAGCTCGACTTCGGCATCGTGACGCTCGACCGCGACGGCATGGCTTTGGTCGACGGCTCCGGCCGCGGCGAGGTTTATCCGACCAGGGCCCGGCAGGTGTACGACATCACCGGGGCGGGAGACATCGTGCTGGCGATGATCGGCGTCTGCTTCGGCTGCGGGATCAATCCGGCCGATGCGGTGCGGTTGGCCAACGTCGCCGGCGGTTTGGAGGTCGAGAAAGTCGGCTGCGCGCCGGTGCCGCGGAGCGAGATCATGGCCCGCTTGGCGGCCGATCGCACGGCCGCGGCCGGCAAAGTCGTGTCGCACGAGCAACTCGCGGCGCTGGCGGCGGCGCATCGCGCGGCCGGCGAACGAATCGTGTTCACCAACGGCTGCTACGACTTGCTGCACGTCGGTCATGTGACCAATCTGCAAGACGCCGCGAAGCTCGGCGACGTGCTGGTCGTCGCCGTGAACAGCGACGCTTCCGTGCGGAGCTTGAAAGGCCCGTCGCGGCCGGTGATCGGCGAGCACGACCGGGCGGCCATGTTGGCGGCGCTCGGCTGCGTGAGCTACGTGACGATCTTCGACGACGCGACGCCGCTCGAACTCTTGAATCTCGTGCGCCCAGACGTGCTCACGAAAGGGGGCCAGTACAAGCCGGAGGAGATCGTCGGCTACGAGCTCGTCACGTCGTACGGTGGCCAAGTCTGCGTGACGGGGATGGTCGACGGCATCTCGACGTCGCAGATCGTGAAATCGCTCGGCAAGCAGCCGACGCCGGAGCCGCACTTCTATTTGGTCGGCTCGCGCATCGCCAACAGCGAGAGCGGCAAGCGATGAACGTCGGCGTCTTTCTCCCAAATTGGATCGGCGACGTCGTGATGGCGACGCCCACGTTGCGCGCGTTGCGCAAGCGGATCGGCTCGAGCGGCAAGCTCGTCGGCGTGATGCGGCCGTATGTGGCCGACGTACTCGCCGGCACGCCGTGGCTCGACGAGGCCCTGTTCTACGATCCGAAATCGAAGCGACCGGAGCTCCGCAGCCGCGGGCTCGCGGCCGAGCTGCGGAAGCGCGAACTCGACGCCGTGATCTTGCTCACCAACTCGCTGCGGACCGGCGTGTTGGCTTGGCTGAGCGGCGCGAAGCGGCGGATCGGTTATGCCCGCGCGTTTCGCGGACCGCTGCTGACGGACAAGCTCACCGCGCCGATCGCGGGGCGCACGTGGTACGGGAAGCCCCGCTACACGCCGGCCCCGGTGCTCGACTACTATTTGGAAACGGCGTACGCCTTCGGTTGCCCGAGCGAATCGCCGCAACTGGAGCTGGCGCTGCGGCCGGAAGATCGCGCCGCGGCCGACGAAGCTTGGCGCGCTCTGAATCTGCCGGCCGCCGGGCGCACGATCGTGCTCAACTCGGGAGGCGCGTTCGGCGCGGCGAAGCTTTGGCCCAACGAGTACTTCGCCGAACTGGCCCGCCGCATCGTGCGCACCACGAATCACCACGTGCTCGTGATTTGCGGACCGTCGGAACGCGACGTGGCTCGCGACATCACGGCGCAGGCCGGCGATCCGCGCGTGGTGAGCTTGGCCGAGCGGAAGCTGAGCATCGGGCTGTCGAAGGCCTGCGTCGAGCGGGCCGCGTTGATGGTGACGACGGACAGCGGCCCGCGGCACTTCGCCGCGGCGTTCAACGTGCCGGTCGTCTCGCTGTTCGGGCCGACGCACATCGCCTGGAGCGAAAATCATCAGCGCAACGCGATTCATCTGCAGCGCACGCCGCCGTGCGGGCCGTGCCAGCGCCGCGTCTGTCCGCTCGGCACGCATGCCTGCATGAAAGAGCTGTCGCCCGGCGAGGTGTTTCAAGCGGTGGAGCGGATGCTCGCGGCCGCTCCGCGGCGCGTAGCCTAGCGATCGATGCCGTCGCACGAACCTGTAGGGAACGCCCTCCGCGGCGTTCCGTGCTTCGGCTCGGAGCGTTCTGCGCGAGCGGCGGGGTTTATTCCCGCCGTCTGAGAATCAGTGTCGTTTCAAAGCAGACGGCGGGGATAAACCCCGCCGCTCGCTACAGCCTTCTAAACGGCTCTCGCGAGGAGCCTACGCATGCCTGGGGGCGACTCGCTCTGCCGGCGTTGCCGGCGGCGGCTTGATGTTGTCCTGATTTTCGGGGGCCGATAGAATCCCCGCCCTGGCACGGACGCCTCCACTCTTAAAGCGCGCATGAAGCTTGCTCTCAATATCGAATGGGTCGGCGCGCGGCGCGGAGGTGCCGAAAAATATGCCGGCATCGTCGCGCGCTCGCTCCATGAGGCCGGGCATGAAGTGCATGTGTTCGCTCGCGGCGTCGACGCCGGCGAACTGCCCCCCGGCGTGGCGTTTCGGCTGGTCGAGTCGCGCAAGATTCCTTGCTTGGGATTCTTGCGGGCCTTTCGTTTCGCCGCCGCGTCGCAACAGGCGCTGGAGCGCGAGCGGTTCGATCTGATCGTCGGCTTCAATAAGACTTGGTGCCAAGACATCTATCTCGCGGTCGCCGGTCCGCAGCAAGCGGCCGTCGAGCATAGTCTGGCCCGGTTCCAATCGCCGTGGCGTCGCCGCGTGCATGCGTGGGGGAAGCTGTTCAGCCTCAAGCAGTGGGTGTTTAAGCTGATTGAGCGAAAGCAATTCGCTTCGCGAACGCGAGCGCCGCATGTGATCGCGCCGAGCCGTCTGACGGCCCGGCACTTTCACGAAGTTCACGATTTGCCGCAGCAGAACATGTCCGTGGTCTACAACGGCATCACCCGCGATCGGGCGACGCTCGACGCCGCGCACAAGCGCGAGGAGTTTCGCCGTGAGATGCGGTTGAGCGAAGACGACGTCGCCCTGCTGTTCACGGCGCGCAACTACGAACTCAAAGGCTTGGAGCCGCTGCTGCAGGCCTTTCAGAAAGTCGCGCAAGATCGCCCTCGCGCGCGGCTCATGGTCTGCGGCTGCCGACGCGATGCGGCGTTCCGGCGTCGCGCGGCGCAGCTCGGCCTGACGCGGCAAGTACGGTTTCTCGGCTTCGTCGACGACGTGGCCCGCACGTTTCTCGGTTGCGACGCGTTCGTGATGCCGACGTTTTACGATCCGTGCAGCCTGGTCGTGCCGGAAGCGATGCAATGGGGTCTGCCGGTGATCACGACCGAGTGCAACGGCGCCGCGGAGTTGATTCGACCGGGACACGACGGGTTCGTCGTGGCGACGCCGTGGCATACGGATGAGTTGGCCGAGGCGATGGCTCGCCTGATCGACGACGGCGGGCTGCGCCGCAAGATGTCGGCCAACGCCCGGCGGAGCGCCGAGAACTTTACGATGGAAACCCGCTTGGCCGAATTGCTGGCCGTGTTGGAGCGGCGCTGCGAGCGTGCCGCGCCGACCGAACCACGACCGGCGACGAACGCGACGCGCGCCGCCTAGCGCTGCGGAGTCGGGGCCGAGACAAAGCTCAAGTTTAGTAACACGAAAGATCGTCGCCCATGCGTGCGGTATTGTTGGCCGGTGGAAAAGGAACGCGGTTGCAACCGTTTACGGCGGCGTTTCCCAAGCCGCTCGTGCCGCTCGACGACACGCCCGTGATCGAACTGCTCGTGAAGCAATTGCAGCTCTTCGGCATCACCGATCTCACGGTGGTGACCGGACACTTGGCCGAACTGATCAAGGCGTTTCTCGGCGACGGCGAACGCTACGGCCTGCGAATCAACTACTTCCGCGAAACGACTCCGCTCGACACGGCCGGCTGCCTCGGCTTGCTGCCGCGGCCGCAGGAGCCGTTTCTGGTAATGAACGGCGACCTGCTGACGACGCTCGACTTCAATCGTTTGGCCTGCTTCCACAAACTGCGCGGGCCGACGGCCACCATCGCCGCTTATCAGCGCGAAGTGAAGGTGGATCTCGGCGTGCTCAAGACCGACGACGAAGGCCGGCTGGTCGACTATCTGGAAAAGCCGACGCACAAATTCTCCGTGAGCATGGGGATCTATTGCCTCGACCCGGAAGTGTGCGACTTCATTGAGCCGGGGGAGCGCGTGTCGATGCCGGAACTGATTTTGCGATTGCGCGACGCCGGCCGCGACGTGCTGACGTTTCACGACGATTGCTATTGGCTCGACATCGGCCGGCCCGACGACTACGCCACGGCCTGCGAGGAGTTTCGCCGCGATCGTTCCCGCTTTTTCCCGACATTGCGGAAGGTCGCCTAGCCGCATGAAACGTGTGTTGATCACCGGCGCGAACGGATTCAGCGGACGGCATCTCGTCGAACGGTTGCGGTGCGCCGATCGGTCGCTGTTCGCGCTGGGGCGCGCGCCGGCCTCCGGCCTGCCGCTGGAGTACGCTTGCTGCGATCTGACCGATCGGGCCGCAGTACGGCGCGCGATCGAACGAGTCGAGCCGGACGAGGTCTACCATCTCGCCGCTTGCGGGCCGACGGAGCCGGCCGAGCGGCAAAGCGCGGTGATCGTCGACGGGTTTCGAAATCTGTGCGACGCCCTAGTCGCGACGGCGGAGCGCACCCAGCGGCGGGTGCGGATGCTCACCGTCGGCAGTGCGGCCGAGTTGGGCGAGGCGGGCCTGCGGACGCTGCCCGTGCGCGAAGACGCGACTTGTGAGCCGACGACCGATTATGGGCGGGCGAAGTTCGCGGTGACGCGGGTCGTCGCGGGGCTGCCGAGCGACGGGCCGGTCGAGGTGATCGTCGCGCGGACGTTCAATTTGGTCGGGCCGGGGCTGAGCGAGCGGTTGTCGCTGGGGCGATTCGCGCAGCAGGTGGCCGCCTTGCAGCGAGGCGACGTCGATCGGATTCGTTGCGGCAACTTGGCGCATCGGCGCGATTTCGTCGACGTGCGCGACGCGGTGCGCGGCTATGAGGCCGTGTTGCGGCAAGGTCGCGCCGGCCGAATTTACAACATCGCGACCGGGCGTTCCCACCGGTTGCGCGACGTGCTGGAGCGTTTGCTGGCGCTGAGCGGTTGTCGGGCGCCGATCGAAAGCGACGACGGCCCGTTGCGAGCCGGCGACGTGGCCGACGTGTTCGGTTGCACCGAGACGACGGCGGAGGAATGCGGTTGGCGGGCGACGACGTCGCTGGAGCGAAGTTTGCGCGATTTGTTGTCGGCCCAGTTGTGGAACGGACCGGTGCCCGTCAGCGGTCGCCAGATTCGTTCGGCCGGCTGATGTCGACGAAGGTTACTTTCCGAAGTTTGTGCGAGCGATCGATGTTTTGGATTAATCCGCGGTATCAAACGCTGTTGGCGAAGGCGACTCTCGAGTCGTACGACGACGCCGCGGAGTTGAAGCCGACCGACGACCATGTGGAGAAGCAGGGACGCTCGACGGCCCGCTATCGCCTGGTGGCCGGCGACGAAGTGCTGAGCGTTTACGTGAAGAAGCAGTTCCGCCTTTCCTGGTGGCAACGGCTGCTCGGCCCGGCGTCGTCGTTCCCAGGTCCGCAGGAACACGCGCACTTGGAGAAGGCCGCGGCGCTCGGCGTGCGCGTGCCGGAAGCCGTGTTCGCCGGGGCCGACGCCGCGCACCCGTGCGGCAGCATCCTGGCGACGCGCGAGCTGGAAGGTTATCTGCCGCTGCACATTTACATTCCCGGCCCGCTGGCGCGGATGCCCGCGGAACGGCGGCGGCAGCGCAAACGGGCGCTCATCGCGCGACTGGTCGACATCGCGCAGCGCCTGCACAACGAGAAGCTTTACCATCGCGATTTCTACTGCTGCCACTTTTTCCTGCGCGACGACGCGGATCGTCCCGACGGCTTCGACCTGGTGTTGATCGACCTTGGTCGGCTGCTGCACTCGCGGCTGCCGCGCTGGCAAGTGAAGGATTTGGCGGCGCTGTTGTTTTCGACGTACATCCCCGGCGTGACGCGGACCGATCGGCTCCGCTTCTTCAAGCAATACCTGGGGCTCAAGAAACTCGACGCCGAAGCGAAGCGGTACGCCTACCGCATTCAGCGCAAAGCGGAACGCTACCGCCGCCACAACCGCGGCCGCACCGCGGCGGCCTGAGAGACGGAAACGGCGTCGGCCCGCGCTTCAACGGATCGTCCGCGGCGCCGCCGTTCGCGCTAAGTCGTTGCGCCGACTTGCCTTCGCCGCCGGCCAAAACCCCGCCGTGATTTCCGCGGGCGAATCGCTAGACTGCGGCCGTGAGCAAAAAAACGCCGCGATTTGTTCTCGACCGTCGATTGAGCGAAGGGCCGTTCGACTACTGGTCGTTGTGATCAACCTGAATGCCGGACTTACTCGACGGAGACTTAGCCATGCACGCCAACCCCATCGTTCCCTGTCTGTGGTTCGACAGCCAAGCCGAAGAGGCGGTAAATTTCTACTTGAGCATTTTCCCGACCGGCAAGATTCTCGATACGACCCGCTACGCCGAGGCGGGCAAGGAGATTCACGGCCGCGAGCCGGGCTCGGTGTTGACCGTCGAATTTGAGCTGAACGGCCAAACGTTCACGGCTTTGAACGGCGGACCGATCTTCAAGTTCAACGAAGCCGTTTCGCTGCAGGTGATGTGCGACACGCAACAGGAGATCGACCACTACTGGGAGAAGCTCGGCGCCGGCGGCGACCCCGCCGCCCAGCAATGCGGCTGGCTCAAAGACAAGTTCGGCCTGTCGTGGCAAATCGCTCCGAAAGGGATGGCCAAGATGTTGAACGACCCCGACCGCAGCAAAGTCGAGCGGGCCTTCGCCGCGATGATGGAGATGAAGAAGCTCGACATCGCGGCCCTCGAGAAGGCGTTTAACGGGGCGTAGCGCGGGCGAACGGGCATACGGCGCAACGATGGCCGTCTTAAACTCAGATCGTTACCACAAACGCACGACGCCGTAGACGTCGAACAGCGTTTCGTTGCTGACGATCGTCATATCTTCCACCAGAGCTTGCGCGATCAACAGCCGATCAAACGGATCGCGGTGGTGAAACGGAAGTTGAACCTGTCGATCAGCGTGCGGGATCGTGAGCGGCAGCACAGCGGCCCCGATGTCGTTCATGGCTTGCTCAATCCATATCCGGAAAGGCAGGCTCAGGGTCAGTTTGCCGAGACTGCATTTGATGGACAGTTCCCAGATCGTCGCTGCGCTGACCCAAAGTTCGTTCGCGGGCGCCCGTAATTCCGCCGGCACATTCGTGGGGAAGCGCGTTGGATCGTCGACTGCCCAAATCAACGCGTGAGAATCGAGGAGAAGTCTCAATTCGTATAGTCCGCGAAATCGTCGAGCGGTTCGTCGAAGTCGGCCGAAGTCGTCACCGTGCCGCGGAGCGACCCGAGCTTACGCTCGCGCGGCAACGTCGCCGGGATCAGCCGCGCAACCGGTTGGTTGTTTTCGGTGATGACGACTTCCTCGCCCGGCGAGAGGGAGTGAATGAGATCGGCCAACGTGGCCTGCGCTTGTTTGATGGACACGGTCGACATACGTCACGCCGTCACGAGTGAGATAGCGGGCTGACTAAGTCTATTGTAGCTCGCGGGCGCGGTGCGGCCAAATGCGCTCGACCCATACTACCGCTTCAATCCGACTCCGCGGAGCACGCGGCTGGTGGCCGGGCTTTTGTTGAGCACGTAGAAGTGCAGGCCGGGGATGCCGGAGTCGAGGAGTTCGCGTACTTGGCGGACGGCGAACTCCACGCCGACTTCGAACTGCGCCGCCGCGTCGTCGCCGCAGCGTTCGAGCGCCGCGGTGAACTCGCTCGGCAGCTGCGCGCCGCAGAGCGACGTAATACGACGAATCTGCGCGAGGTTCGTCACCGGCAGGATGCCCGGCACGATCGGCTTGACGATGCCCAGCGCCAGACAGCGGTCGCGGAAGGCGAAGAAGTCGGCGTTGTTGTAGAAAAGCTGGGTGACGACGGCGTCGGCTCCGCTCTCGACCTTGCGCTTTAGGTTCGCCAGATCGACTTCGAGGCTCGGCGCTTCGAGATGCTTTTCCGGATAGCCGGCCACGGCGATGCCCAACTGGGGGAACTCCGCACGGATGAAGGCGACGAGTTCGTTGGCGTAGCGGAAGCCGCCGGCGACGGCGCGGAACTCAGTTTCTCCTTTCGGCGGGTCGCCGCGCAGGGCGACGATGTTCGACACGCCCCGCTTCTCGGCTTCGACCAGATAATCGCGCAGTTGCTCGACCGTCGAGCCGACGCAAGTGAGGTGCGACGCCGTGGCGACGCCGAACTTATTGCGCACCCGCTCGATGACGTCGAGCGTCTTGGCTTGCGTCGAGCCCCCCGCGCCGTAGGTGCAGGTGATGTAGTCGGGGCGAAACGTAACCAAATCGGCGACGTGTTGAAACAGTTCCGTTTCCGAAGCTTCCGTTTTCGGCGGGAAGAGCTCGAACGAAAGACCGAATTTGCCGGGACCGTATGCGTCGCGAAGGTTCATGAGTCAGGTGCGGAGTCGAGGGCGGCGGACAAACTATCGACGATAACCTTGCCCCGTCGGGCTTACAAGCTCAGCGGCTCGCCGGCCATCTGCCGTTCGTGGCGCGTCAGCTCGTACATGTCGTGCAGCAAGCGAATATCGGCCGGACGTTGCTCGACGCTGCGCCGCGCAAACATGCGGGCCTGCGTGGCGACCATGACGTCGACCGGCGTTTCCGTCACCTGGCCGAACGAGCGGGCATAGTTCACGAAGCTCGGCACGTTCGTGGTGACGAAGCCGTAGACCATGCTGCAAGAGCCGATCGTCTTGCCGGTGAAGATGCCGGTGTTGATCGCCGTCTTGGCGTAGTCGCCGATCATCGCGCCGAGAAACTGCATGCCGGTCGAAATGCGCCGGCCGTGGTAGTCCATGTTCACTTGGCCGTAGGTGTTTTTCAGATCGCTGTTGCAGGTGCCCGCGCCGAGATTCACCCAACTGCCGAGGTAGCTGTGACCGAGGAAGCCGTGGTGTTGCTTGTTCGTATACGGCTCGATGACGGAGCCTTCGACTTCGCCGCCGATCTTCGTCGTGTGCCCCAAGCTCACGCAGTCTTTGATCGCGGCTTGCTCGATCACACGCGCCCGCGGCCCGAGATAGGCCGGCCCGCGGAGGAAGCAGTAGGGACCGATCGACGAATCGCGGTCGAGCAGCACCGGACCTTTGTCGGTCTCGGAAACGCAGTATTGCCCGAGCGTCGCGCCCGGGGCGACGAACACGCCGTCGGCCACTTCGCGATAGTCGCCGCGCCGCAAGCGGAACTGCAAGTTGTCGTTGAGAATCGTGAGATTGTGGCGGACGACGTCGTGCGGATGCTGAAACAGCGGCAGATCGAGTTCCACGGTCGGCACCGGCAACGCCTGCAGAAAGGCCACGACCTCGGCCGGCGACATTGCGGCGGAAAGGCTCGGGGCGTCGAGCGGCAATACGGCCGCGGCGAGCGAACCGCTCGTCGCGTAGAGTCCCGGTTTTCCGTCGCGCCCCAATTGCACCGCGCGTTCGACGGCGGCGACGCTCGGCACGAGCCGCGCATTGATCAGTACGAGCGGGTCGCCGGCGGTTGGTTGCAGCGAGACGTCGTCGGCCGGGCGGCCGGCGTTGAAACCGTCGGCACGGAGCAGATCGCGCAAATGAGGGCGAACGAACAACGTCGGTTCGACGCCGAGGGCCCGACAGAGCTCGGCGAGGGTGAAGCCGCCGCAGCTGATCGATGCGGCCGGCCTGCCGACGGTGATCGGATAGAGCTGCGGCACGAGGTCGTCTTCGAACAACACGATCGTCATGGGCATTGTTCCTGCACTGCGGCGCGTGTCGCGCATCCCGTCGGCGTTTGTGGGCCGCGGCCGTAGCGATGTGAAGGATTATTCCAAGTGCCGAGCCTGCGGAATAGGTCGACTCTGCGACGGGCGTACGGTCGCCGACCGCCGCGCCGATGGCGCCGAGGCGCGGCGTCGTCGCCGATGGTAGGGCGGGGCGGGAGGAAAAAATGCCGTCGCGAGCCGGTTCACGACCTGCGAACCGGATGCTAGACTGTGTTGTCGTGTTCGAGGGCTCGCCGGCGGTACGCGCAACGACGCGAATCGCCGCCGGACCGGTCGACGCGCCGGAGTGGCGGAATGGCAGACGCGCTGGATTCAAAATCCAGTGTCCGAAAGGGCGTGTGGGTTCGACTCCCACCTTCGGTACTTCTTGAGACAGAGCGGCCCGGCACGTGACAGCACACGCCGGGCCGCTCTTTTTCCGAGAGATTCTTTGCGTGACCTTCACCACTTGGTTGAGGGTTCATCGACCTGGCCGGGTTGTCATGCGAAGACGCCGCATGACTGTGCAGGTCTGCCGCAGGTACAAGCAGCGGTACAAGCTCTTGGTTAGGATTGCGGCCGGGAAGGTTCGGCATCGACCTTCCGAGATTCGGTACGGGCGGTAGGGAGTCGATCGCGTTCGACTGGTCCGCCATTCCGAGAGTCGTATAGGTGTTCATCGTAAGATTGATGTCGCTATGACGCGCCAGCGTTTGAGCGAGTTTCGGCGAGACGTTGCCTCGCGAAAGATTCGTGATGAACGTCATTCGAAGTGAGTGAAAGTCGACGACCTGCTTGTGTTCGTTCACGTGAGCGAGGAACGACGAAGCCTCGCGGCGTTCTCGCTCAACATCGTTCGCCGCGTCTTTGATCCATTGCTTGCGAGCAGCTTCAAGATCGCAACGCAGTATCTCCGCCGTTCTCCTGTCCGTCACTTTGAACAAGCGTTCGTTTGCTTTGAGATCGCTTTTCTCTTGCAGCCACTTCTGCAACTGCTCGGCCACATCACTCCGCAACGGTATGACGTCCAGTTGTTTTCGTTTCGAGTAGCCCGCCTCGACTGTGACTTGCGGAGGCGTCGCTGCGAAATTGAAAGAGCGTGTTGTGAGCGAACCGAGTTCGTTTCGGCGATAGCCGGTATAGGCTGCCAGAACGTACAAGACGCCACGATCGGCACCGGACAAGCCACGAACTCGGCCCGTCGTCGTTGCGGTTTCGATTAGCAACTCAAACTCCGCTACGGAAAGCGACCGACGCACTCGCCTTCCGAAACCCTTAAAAGCATCGCAACCTGTCGGGAGATAAAAAATAGTCTCCGCTAGTCACCCGCCTTTTCCTGCTTTACGACCACGGACAGGCGGATGCATCCATTCGGGCCGGCGCAAAGATTCCCTTCAGATATGTATCACCTCGTCGCTCAGTGTAACGGCGAGTTGTAGCTGGATGATCAAAATCGGCTGCCGGCGTGAGGCAAAGTACTTGAGTAAGGGATTTTGCGGGGATTAAATGGCGCAGCGTCGCAGACACTTGTGAAATGACGCACTGCTTCGTCGGCCTTCTCCGGTTCTTCCGCACACCCCGCGAACCTCAATAAAGGCTGCGGTTAAAAACCGGGCTCACGTACGTGAAAACGCCCATTGCAAACATTTTGATCTGCTTCGCGACACCAGTTGCGGATGCGGCCTTCGCCTGTTAGACCGGAGATAAATTCTTCCTACCACTTTTCCGTCGTCATCCCTAATGAACGGTCCCTCGGGCGAATTAACACGACTCAATATTCGCCGGATTCTCGATGTCGTCGATGCGACGGAGTTGTTTGACGAAGCAATTCGCCTTAAGTTGCATGCGCAAGCGACCAATCTCGACGACGACGGCGAGACGTTTGTGCGTGCGCTCGCCAAAAGAGGTCTCTTAACGCAATATCAAGCCGCGGCGCTCTATCAAGGTAAGGCCGCGGCACTTCGCATCGGTCCGTTCATTCTTCTGGAGCGACTTGGTAGCGGAGGCGTGGGTACCGTTTTTAAAGCGCGCGCCGCGGGACAAAAGGATGTCTTCGCCGTCAAAGTTCTCAACGTCGCCGCAGTTCGTTCGTCGGGCGGCCTGCAACGGTTTCTAAGAGAAGCGGATGCGGCTCTTCGCTTACGCCATCCGAACATCGTCCGCGCACTTCAGCTTGGCGAGACCGGCGGTCGCCATTACTTGGTGATGGAGTGGGTCGACGGCGCCGACCTCTCATCGCATGTGAAGCGCAACGGGCCGTTGCCGCTCGGCGTCGCGGTCGACTGCATCGTTCAAGCGGCTCACGCATTGGCATATGCTCACGGCGAAGGACTCGTTCATCGCGATATCAAGCCGGCGAACATCCTGCTGACGCGCGATAATCAAATCAAGCTTCTCGACCTCGGCTTGGCGCGACTGAGCGATCGCACAGGCGGAGCCGCCGCTCAAGCGCAGCAAAGCCTCACCCAGACGGGCGACGTGCTGGGAACGATCGACTACATGGCCCCGGAACAAGCTCTGCAAACGAAGCTGGCCGACGCGCGATCGGATATCTACAGTCTCGGCTGCACGTTCTACCGAATTCTGACGGGCTCCAATCCGTATGGCGGGGAGTCGGTCGTCGAAAAGATTCTCGCGCATCGCGAACAGCCGATCCCCTCCCTCCGCGACAAGATCCCCGGCGTACCGAAGGCGACCGACGTCGTGTTCCGACGGATGCTCTCGAAACGCCCTGAAGACCGTCAGCAGTCGATGTCGGAGGTCGCGGAGGACTTGCGGCGCAGCCTCACCGCGCCGACGGTCCCGGAGCCGGCGGCGCCGTCGCCATTGCCGATCGCCGTCCCCTGTGCGACGTCGCTGCCGGCTCCGCCGCCTATCGGCAACGGAGTGCGGCCGACCGCCGCCTTGGCGCCCCAGCCGGAGTTCGCCGGCTACGCTCTGGAGCTGCCGCCGGCGAGGAGAACGTCTCCGCTCGTCATGTTAGCCGCAGCGGCGCTGCTTGCCGCAATCGG
>JAEUIN010000163.1 GCA_016793115.1 Planctomycetaceae bacterium | reverse complement strand
GTACGGCACGATATCGTCGCTGCAGGCGCTGCCGCGATGCTTCGCCACGTGCAAGGCCCGCATGAGCTTGCCGTCGGGCGTGCGGCGCTTGCCGAGATAGACGATCGTGTTCGCATTGGCGAGCAAATCGCCTTCGTCGAGCGGGCGCTCCAGGAGCGGATCGAGCATCGTCTCGGCCGACGTGTAGAGCAGCACGCAGCCGATCGCTTTCGGGTCGTACGGAGCGGCGGCGATCTCCCGCTCACGGGCCAAATAGTGTTCGCGAAACAGATCGCGGGCCACCCACTCCGGCTCCTTGCGCAGGATCTGGTGGTAGATGTATTCAAAGAGTTCGAGTTGAATCGATTCGCGCTTCCGGTCAAGCGGTTCGATGCCGTCGATCACCGTGCGGCGGCAGCCGCGCACGAAGTTGCCGTAGAAAAAGGCGATCGTCGTGCCGATCTTCCGCGCCAGTTCGGCCTGCCACTCCTGATATTCTTCGAACGAAAGATCGCCGCGGGCCACGCGCCGGCCGGCGTAGCGGAAGATGTTCAAGCAGTCGCCGTGGTCGCGCGTCGGCGAGAAGAACTCGTTTAGATCGGGCGACGCCTCCGGATCGACCGAGCGCATGCGGCGATCGAACATCCGCGCCGCGTACTCCGCGTGGCTTTGCGGATCGCCGCGCGACGTCATGTCGAACACGATCCCCGGCCGTTCGCCTTGGGCGACGCCGGCCTGCGCGAACTGCAAGCCGAATTGCGTTTTGCCGATGCCGGTCGCGCCGACGAACACGGTCAACGTGCCGGGAAGCAAGCCGCCGCCGAGGAGTTCATCGAGCCCGGGAACTCCGGTGGCGAGTCGTTGCGAGGTGCTCGTGTTTCGGCTGGGTTCGTGCATGCGAGAGTTCTGTGAGGTTTTCGTATCTTGGTTTGTCGCAGGGCGGCACTGGTGGCTTGCCCACCAGTGCTTTCAAAAAGCGTCTTACTCGCACTGGCGGACGAGCCGCCAGTGCCACCCGGGCTGTATCGGAGGACAACTAAATTGTGATCCGTCGGTCGCGGGCCGCGACTTTCCAGACGCCGTCGACGCGGCCGTTGCGAACCGTGTAGGCCTCGCTAAAGAGGGCTACGGTCGGACAAATGTGGTTCGGCACTCCATACACGACGTCGCCGACCGAGAAGCGGTTCGCGGCCGGCGTTTCCACCGTGAGATGCTCTTCCCACTGGCCGAAGACTTTCGCGTCCGGCACGTCGAGCAATTGCACGCGGAGCGTCGGATTGTCCGGCGAGACGGCCTTGTAGCCGAGTTCGATCGACACGCGGTCGCCCCCCGGCTTGCTGACGACGCGCCCCATGACGAGCGCGGCGTATTCGTAGCCGAGGTCGGGAAACTTCGTCGCATAACTGATGTCGAAGAAGACGCACGTGCCCGGGCTGCAATCGCGCTCGGCTTGGCGGGAATGAACGGGGAACGAAGGGGTGCCGCCGCAAATCGGCCGCTGCATCGGCAGGCCGGCCGCATGGAGGCGTTTGATGAGCGCGTCGACCGCGGCATACGACGACTCGCCGTGCGCGATTCGCTCGCCGAGATCCTGCTCGCGAACGTGACCGTCGTAGACGTGCAAGCCGCCGGGAGTCGTGCCGGGGAGCTCGTGCAAGCGACGGTAGAGCGCCACGGCCCGCTCGTCGGGAGCGATGCCGCTGCGATGCTGGCCGACGTCGACGTCGAGCCAGACCTCGATCTTGCGACCGACTTGAGCGAACGCCGTCGACAAATGCAGGGCGTGCCCTTCGTCGTCGGTCAGCGTCGAAAAGTGCGTATTTGGAAACGTTGCGACGAGCCGCACGAGGCGGTCGATATTCGGGCCGGTTTGCGGAAAGCTGAGGAGCACGTCGGGCGCGCCGCACGAGGCGCAGAGTTCCGATTCCGCGATCGTCGCCGCCTTGAACTTCGTGATGCCGGCCGCGAGCTTCATTCGCACCACTTCGGCCATCTTATGCGTCTTCACGTGCGGCCGGAGCCGCTCCGGGCCGCCGGCCGCGGCGATCATCCGTTGCAGGTTCCGTTCGACGCGATCCGGGTAGATCAGCAGCGCAGGTCCGGGGATTTCCCCGATGTTTTCGACGGCGTACCAAGGTTGAGACATCGGGAAAGCGGTTCCTAAGCGAGGACGGAGGCGGGGGCCGACGCCGGCGCGAGCGCTGCCGGCAAGCGGGCAATCGTAAGGGAAGCCGGGCTTTCGAGCAAAGCTCCGCGGCGACCTTGCCGATTATACCGACTGCGGAACCTACAGAAACCTTGCGGGCACGAGGCACAGCCGGCCATGAAGACGATTCACGGTGCGATTCTGGGCGCAACTCTGATCGGCGCGTGCGCGACGTATGTCGCGGCCGTCGAACCTTGGCGACCGATCCCGGCGGCACCGGGCTTTATCACCGTGAGCGACGGCGACTCGTCCGCCGCCGGCGCTGCGCGTCTGCCGAGCGACGCGCTCGCCGCGCTCGGAGTCGCCACACGCGTACGCACCATTCACGAAGCCTACCGGGCGGAAAACGACGCCGCACGCGTCGCCCAGGCGGCCGCAATGCGCCGCGCGGCCGCCGCGGAAATGCGGGCCGCGGTCGCGGCGCACCAAGCGCCGGTCGTCCGCCAAGTCGCGGCCTCGAATCAACCGGCGTCGCTGTTCAATAATCCATTCGCTCGACTCGACACCCGGGCCGTTAAGCTCGACGAGCAAGTGCGCCCGGCGACGTGGATCACGGAGAGACCGATCGAAACGCAGCCGATCGCAGCTCAGTCGAACGCAGAGCAGCCGATCGTCGACGCCGGCAATCCGCTCCGCGCACGCGGCACGGCGGCGATCGTGCCGATGTCGTATTCGTCGGCCGTGGGTAATCCGCTGCGATAAGACGCGGGGCGAGGAATGGTCGCGGCGATTTTTTAGCGGCGCCGGACAACGGTCTACGCCGCCTTCCGCGTGGGCCTCGCTGCGCTCGACCCACCCTACGGCTATCCACCCTACAAACAAAAGAGCCCGGCCGAATGCTCGACCGGGCTCTTCGATGATGTCAGCAAGCGGAACGACGCTTACGGGTTGATGTCGGCGTCGCTCAATTGATACTGACGCAACACCGGATCGGCTTGCGTTTGGGTGCCCGGCAGACGCATCCGGGCGTCTTCGCTGGCCATCAGCTTGGCGAACACGAAGTAGGCCAGGGTGTCGCGCATGAACTGCACGTTCTGACCGACGAAGGCCACGTTGATGCCTTGCGGGTGCTTCGACGACGGACGGCAGTAGTCGTAGCTGATGCCGTCGCCGCGGCCCGGCTCGACGTTGATGCGCATCGAGTCTTTGGCGCCGCCGCTCGAGCCGCCGCCGCTGCCGCCGCCCGAGCCGCCCGAACCGCCGCCTTGCGAAGCCGAATCGGTCGGATTCATGGTCGGCGGCTTGTTGTTCGGATTGGTGACCGGGCCGACCGTGTAGATGCAGCCGGTCTCCACTTCGGCGTTGGAGAACGTGTTGCCGCCCGCGCCTTGCGAATCGAACGTGTAGTTGCCCGCGTCGACGTTTTCCGTCAGCAGGATCGTCTTGTCTTTCGGATCGCGGCACATTTCCAGACGCATCGTGATCATCGGACCGCGTTGCGAGGAAGTGTTGATCAACATGTCTTCGGAGTAGTTGTCGAAGAACATGCCGTTCGATTCCCAATCGCGAGGCATGCCCGCCGTGCCGGTGCCGGAGGAGCCGCCCGCGCTGCCGCTGGTGCCCGAACCGCCGCTGGAGCTGCTGCCGCTTTGCGACGGCAGTGCCTTCGGCAGATCACGCATACCGGTGTTGACGACGTAGCTGATCGGGGTGCCCATCTTCGACGTGGCCGGATCGCTCGGGCAGACGAAGATTTCGATGTACTGCTTCGTGTCGACGATGAAGTTTTGCTGGCTGCCGGTGCCGCCGCTCGAGGAGCTGCTGCCGTTCTGACCGCCGTCGAGATCCTTGCGCCATTGTTCGTAGAGCGCGCCGCGGTCGAGGTCCGTGAGGATTTCCACCGCCCAGCTGACGGGCGTCTTGGTCATCGTCGTCGGATCCATGTACGAATTGCCGTTCTGCGTCTTGAGAACGTTCATGTAACCCGGGAGCCGACCGTTGCGGTTGGCGTACATGAACAACGCCTTGGCCAAGTTGGTCAAGTTGTTTCGGCACGTGTTCTGCCGGCCGGTTTCATAGGCGTTCTGAATGGCGGGCAACAACAGCGCCATCAGCATGCCGATGATGCTGATCACGACCAACAATTCGACGAGCGTAAAACCGCGCGCCTTCCGACGAGAACTCACGCGCGCACAAGAATCGGCGCGCCGCACGACGAATGGTGCGGTTCTTTTCCACAACGACATTGGCTACTCCTAGAAAACGTGGGCAAACCCCTCTGGCCCCGACTGATTTTCAGTGTATCGGTGTGCGATTAAGCCGGCCAGAAAATTTCGTCGATTTTTCGGCCCGCCCTCCTCATCGCAAAGTTCCATCCCCTAACGGTTTGGAAAGCGCCGGCCGATGCGCAACATTGACGTTCGATGAGCCTTTGGTTAGGCTCGGCGGGTGAATCGTGTCGGTGGCCGGCAACGGGCTGACTCTGCCCGCCGGCGAACAGGGAATCGCGGTGCAACTCCGCAACGGCCCAGCCGCTGTAACCGAGCGCCTTACGAGACGTCGCCATTCATGCCATTGTCGCTCCCGCTCCCGACCGAACGCGGTCGGGCGGCTCGGACGATGAGAAGGCCGGCGACGGCTCCAGGCTCGGAAGTCAGAAGACCTACCGACGCACTAACACTGCGGCGCGCGTTAGCTCGGGACAACGTGCGCCCCAACGGTCGCGGCCGTTTGTTCGTATAAGTCCGGCGAAACTCGCTTCTCCGAAGCGGCGCTCTGCGCCGATTCGGCCGCGCGTGCCGCCGGGTTGCGGGCGGACTTCTCGCGCAAAGTTTCATGGCGACGACCGGCGACGACTTTTCAGGCCTTGCGCCGCCCCCCCGGCGGGTGAGCGATCCTCCCGCGATTCGCGCGGGGAGCGAGCCGCGGGCGGCGACGCAACTTTGGCCGCGGAACACGCTCGGGTTTGTTTTGGCGAGTTCGCTGCTGCACCTGGGAGTCGTGTTGGCGGCGATGCAGGTCGACAGCCGCCGGTCGCTGGATTGGCGTTTGGAATTGAGCCAAGGCCGCAACAGCGTCGCCTTGCAGGCTTCCATCGCGGCGACGCGGAGCACGCCGGAGCCGGTGCGCATCGTGCGTCCGCCGCTGACGGACGAGCAGGCGATCGAACGCCCGACGGCGGGGAACGACGTGGACCTGGCGGCGATCGCGCGCAGCGACGAAGCGCCGATGCCGGTGCGGCCCGACGGCACCGAGCCGGAAACGACGACCGAGCCGATTGAAAAGATCGAGCCGGCTCGCTTGCCGCGCAGCGAAGCCGAACTGCCGCAGCCGGCCAAGTTGCCGCCGCGCGAATCGCCCGCGAAAAGGCCGACGCCGGCGGAAATTGCGCCGGAACTCGTGGCGATGGAGTTGAACTCGGTGGCGTCGGCGAGTTCGGCCGCTTCTTCGGGCGTGGAGGAAAGCGTCGCGCCCGAGGCCGTCTACCAAGCGAGTCCGATCTATCCGCCGGAGTCGGTGCGGTTGCGCGAGTCGGGCGAAGTGGTGCTGTGGGTGCGGGTCGACGCGGCGGGGCGAGTCGTCGCGACGGAAGTTCATCGCTCCAGCGGCTTCCCGCGACTCGACAACGCGGCGCTCGCGGCCATGCGGCAATTTCGCTTTGCGCCGGTCGACAAGCAGGCGCGGATGCGAGCCGCGGAGTTTCTGTGGCCGTTTCCGTTTGTGTTGCAAGCGCCGCAGACCGGCGGACGGCGGCGCTAAGGCGCATGTCGTCTTAGCCCCCGGCTCTTCAAGCCGGGGGCAACGGGCGATGCCGCTGCGATGTCCGTTGTCAAAGCAACGTCGATGGCCCCCGGCTTAAAGAGCCGGGGGCTAAGACGATCGACTCACTCCGCGCTACCAGTTCACGGCCGCACCGGCGTAGGCGCTCGCCGGCGCGGTGCCGTAGCCGTAAACTTCTTCGTACTTCTCGTTGAACACGTTGTCGACGCGGCCGAAGAGTTGAATGCGGCGCGTGAGATCGTATTGCAACGCCGTGTTGAAGACGATGTAGTCGGCCAAGCGGACGCGCGCCGAAGGGAAGCCGGTCGCGTCGTCGCGATGACCGACGTAGATCATGCCGACGTTCCAGTTCGCGCGGCCGTTGAAGATGCGGCGATTGAACTGCGCGCCGAACTTATTGCGCGGACGGCGGAGCAGCGCCGAGTCGGTGCCCAGCGGCGGCGGCACCGCGTTGCTCGGCGCGTGCGTTTCCATGTAGGTATACGAGGTGGTCAACGTCGTGCGCTCGTCGAGCACGAAGAGCGTCGCCATTTCCAGGCCCGTCGTGCGGACCTGCGAGGCGTTGTAGTAGGTGAACAGGTTTTGATCGAAGTCGATGAAGTTGGTGAAGTCGTTGCGGAAGTACGTGACGCTCGGCACCAAGTTGCCGTCGAACAGCGGCTGCTCGACGCCGAAATCCCATCCTTTGCTATGCTCGGGCAAGATGTTGGGATTGCCGACGCCGCCGGGCGCGAACCGCTGATAGAGGCTCGGCGCGCGGAAGCCGGTGCCGATCGTGCCGCGGATGCCGGTCAGCAAGCCGGGGACTCGATACAAGCTCGTGAAGCGATAGGTGTCGTTCGCGCCGTAGACGTTGTAGTTGTCGCTGCGGACGCCGGCGGTGACGAACCAGCTTTCGCCGATCCGCGTTTGCTGCTCGCCGTAGACGGCGGCGTCGTCGAGCGATTCGCGCGGGAAGAAGCCGAAATCGTCGCGCGATTCGCCGACTTCCGTCTGGTAGAGCGTGCCGACGGTCGTGCTCGCGCCGAGCCAGTCGCCGTCGAGCCAGGTGAGCGTGTTGCGCCAATCCACCTGCTGGGTGTTGCCGCTGAACAAGCCGGTGAACGAGAACGGGCCGTTGATCGCGTCGGGAAATGTGCGCGAACCGCGCTTCACGTCGCTCACGTAGTAGGCCAAGGTCGACGTGAACCAGCCTTCGTCGTTGCGGTAGTTCATCCGCACGCCGCCCACGGCTTGTTGAAACGTGTCGGAGTCGTTCGGATCGTCGGCCACGGGAAAGCCGTTGTCGGTATCGACGAGCCCCTGGTTGTAGCGCATGACCAGGTCGACGTTGACGTTCTGGTTGGGCTGCCAGCCGGTGCGCGAGCTGAACGTGCCGAGTTGAAACCCGTCGTCTTCCACGCCGCCGAACGGCCGCGCGCGGGCCGAGAAGCCGTTGGTGTCGAAGTAGGAACCGCCGGCGGAATAGTAAACGGAGCCGCTCGAGCCGCTCGTGCCGGCCGCGGAGTTGAACGTCGAGAAGCTGCCGCCGAACGCGCTCGCTTTGCCGCTGTTGGCCCCCTGCCCTTTGCGCGTGGTGATCAAGATCACGCCGCCGATCGCGTCGCTGCCGTAGAGCACGCTCTGCGGGCCGCGAATGACTTCGATCTTCTCGATGTTGTCGACCGACATGTTCGAGAAGTCGAACGCCCGGCCCGGGCTGATCGGGTCGTTGGCCGGGATGCCGTCGACGAGCACCTTGGTGTGTTCGTTTGGCGCACCGCGCAAGAAAACGCTCGTCGGGCTACCCGGCACGCTCGTGCGGACGACGTCGAGCCCCGGCACGCCGCGCAGCACTTCGGCGACGTTCACCTGCCCGCGCTCGGCGATCTGCTCGGCGGTGATCACCGTCACGGAGCTGCCCGTTTGATTGAGCGCCGTCGGCGTGAGGTTCGGCGTGGAGACGATCGTGTTGCCGCTGACGGCGGAGCCCTGCGAGCCGACGCCGGGCTCAAGGGTGCCGACGACCGTCGTGCCCGGGCCGATCGGCAGATCGCTCCGGTCCGGCGTCGTGGAGAGCGGTTCGACCGGGCTGGTGAGCGACGAATCGACCGGCGGCTGTTGAGCGTGCGCCCCGTCGGCTTCCAGCAGCCAGAGGCCGAAAGCCAAAAGAAAAGCGTAGCGATACCGCGAGCGCAGACTGCGAGACATGCGTTTGCTCCTTTCTTCCTGCGAGGAAGAAGCAAGTGAACCTGCTCGCGCGGACCAGATATCCTGGCTTCGGGTCGTCCTCCGGCCGCCCTTCCCAACTCGCCCGAGGCAAGTCAGTGGTAATGCGGCCTTCGTCACCGTTACAGTCGCGGGGCGGCGGAAGAATCGAGCCGGCCGCGGAACTTCGTCCGCAATCTGCTCTGCACTTCGCTTCCCTGAAATCCGGCAAGCCAAACTGAAAGAACGCTAATTCTTCCTTCGACAACGATGGAGCCGAATGTAACCGACATTCCTAACGTAGCGGTCGTTACGGTTAGAGAAGGTGGGTAAGCAGATTAAGGCCCCGTGGGTTGCGTACCAGCTCGATTCCGCGTGGGCCTCGCTGCGATCGACCCGCCCTACAGGAATTTCCACTCATGAAACGTCGCGGCTTGGCCGACGGCGCGGCCTGCGGCATCGGCCAGATTCCAGACGATCGCTCGTTCGATCAGGAATCGCCGGCCGCGACTGGAGACGCGAATGCCGCGATAGTCGTCGACGTAGCCGTCGCGCGTCGTGCGTTCGAGCAGTCGGGCTCGCTCGTCGCGGTGCATCGGTTCGGCCGTGAGTCGGCTCGGCAGCGAGGTGAGCGTCGCCCAGTCGGTCTCCCAGAGTTCCAGCGCCGTGCGATTGCCGTAGTTGAGCACGGGATCGGCTTCGGTCCCGTGCGACACCACGACAAACGGCGCCTCGAACAGCCGGCGAGCGTCGGTTTCGTCGTCGGTCCGCTCGATTAACTCGCGCCCCAGCCGGGCCGCAAAGCTATCGAGCAATATCCGCACGTGCGAACCGCTGCCGCGAATGATTTGCTCGTCGTTCGCCGAGTTTTCCGCCATGGGCGACGTCCAAAACAAGAAGTTTCCGCTGAACATCCGCAGGCATCCTAGGCGTTCGGCCGGCGACAAACTATGATCAGCGGCGACCCGAACCCGTCCTTTCGAGGGAATCGCCGTGGCCGTCGTCGCCCCTACGCTCGATCGCAATGTCGAACTCAGCCGCGGAATTCTACAACATTTGTTCCGCGGCTACGGTCCGCGCGATTTCACCGTTCGTTTTTGGGACGCCGACGAGTGGCTCCCCGACGCCGGCCAGGAGAGCAAGTTCACCTGGGTGTTGAAGCACCCCGGAGCGCTGCGCAGCGCCTACGTGCCGCCGACCGGCGCGAACTTCGGCGCGGCCTACCTGTACGACGACTTCGACGTCGAAGGCGATATGGTCGAGTTCGTCCGCCTGGGCAACTACTTGCACCACTACGCCAATAAGAATCTCACGATCTTCGACCGGATTCTGCTCGGTTGGCGGATCATGAAGCTTCCCAACACGCCGAAGCCGCGCGAGGGTCATAAGGCGGCGAAGATGGAAGGGAAAATGCACTCGACCGATCGCGATCGGCAAGCGATCAGCTACCACTACGATTTTTCCAACAAGTGCTTCGAACTGATGCTCGGCCCGTTGATGACGTATTCCAGCGGCGTGTTCGAAAGCGACGACGAAGCGCTCACCCCGGCGCAAGAGCGCAAGCTCGACATGCTCTGCCGCAAGCTGCGCCTGAAACCGGGCGAGCGGCTGCTCGACATCGGTTCCGGTTGGGGCGGGCTCATCATCCACGCGGCCAAGAACTACGGCGTCGAGGCCGTGGGGATCACCATTAGCAAGGAGCAAGCGGCCCTCACGCGCGAGCGCATCGCCAAGGCCGGCCTCAGCGACCGTTGCCGCGTGGAACTCCGCGACTATCGCGAACTCGACCCGAAACAGCCGTTCGACAAGATGGTCACGGTCGAAGTGCTCGAACACTTCGGCGGCTCGACTTTCCCCACATTTTTCAAGAAGTGCTACGAGGTGCTCAAGCCGCGCGGCACGTTCATGATTCAACAGATCACGCTCTCCGGCACCGAAGACACCACGGCCGCTCCCGACTTCAGCCGCAGCTACGTCTTCCCCGACGGCGAGCTGACGCCCGTCAGCACGACGCTCCGCGCCGCCGAAGGCGCCGGCTTCGAAGTTCGCGACGTCGAATGCATTCGCGAGCACTACATCACGACCTGCCGGCATTGGCTCGCCAATACCGAAAACTACCACGACGAGATCGTGTCGACCACGAGCGAAGCCGGCTACCGGATGTTTCGCATCTACTTCGCCGCGGCTTGCTACGGTTTTCTGACGAACGTCTACAACCTGCACCAAGTGCTCGTTTCGAAGCCCGACGGCGACTGCGTCAGCGGGCTGCCGCGAACTCGCAACGACTGGTATTCGAGTTAGGCGGGTCGCACATGATTCCGATGACCGGCGGGCGGGCCGGAAAATTGATCGTCGTCGAAGGAATCGACGGCGCGGGCAAGAGCACCCAAGTCCGTCGACTCGCGAAATTGCTGCTCGAGCGCGGCTACTCGGTCGTCACCTCGCGCGAACCGACCGACGGCCCCTGGGGGCGTAAACTACGCGAATCGGCTTCCTCCGGCCGGATGACGATCGACGACGAACTGCACGCTTTTCTCGAAGACCGGCGCGAGCATGTGGCGACGTTGATCGCGCCGGCGCTGGAGCGCGGCGACGTCGTGCTCCTCGACCGCTACTACTTCTCGACGATGGCGTATCAAGGGATTCGGGGGGCCGATGTCGCCGGGATTCGCGCGGCGAACGAGACTTTCGCCCCTCGGCCCGATTTGGTGCTGCTTTTGGATTTCGACCCCCGCACGGCGATCAAGCGGATCAGCGAATCGCGCGGCGACGTGCCGAACGAGTTCGAAAAGCTCGAAAACCTCGAAGCGATTCGCCGCATCTTTCTGGAGACGGCGCAGGGCGACGCGACGTTTCGCATCGTCGACGGCAACGGCACGCCCGACGAAGTGTTCGAACGCCTGAGCGCCGCAGCCTTATCCCTTCTTCTTCCGCGAGAAGGCGGCGGAGGGCCGGATGAGGGCCGCACCGCCGTAGGCTAGCACTTTGTCAGCCATGAATTGATGGGTGCCACGGGTGGCTTGTCCACCCGTGCTTTCTACACTGGCGGGCAAGCCGCCAGTGCTATCCGGTTGTCAAGCCGGCAAATGGCAACCTCATCCCGCCCCAGAATTGCTACGGCGGGCCATCGCGGTAGAATTCGGGGACTCCTCGCTTCGCTCGCTTCGAGGGCCATCGTCATGCGCGTCGCCGCGCCGTTTGTCGTGTCGTTCGTCGGGTGCCTGTTCGTCGCCGCTGCGCTCGAAGCGCAAGCGCCTGCGAATCCGCCGGGGTTGCAAGCGGCCGTGCAGAAGCTTTTTGCACAATCGTGGGAAAAGTCGGCCGAAGGGCTTGCGGCGGCCGATCGTAATTATTCTTTGGCCAAACAAGCGGCGCCCGCCGACCCGCGCGTCGACTTTGCACTTGCGCTCGTGCAATTTCGCTACTTGCGCTACGACGACGCGGAACGAACGCTCAGCCGGCTGGCGCAATCGTCGCCCAATTATCTGCCCGGCTTGCAGGCGCAGATTTATCTCAGCGTGCTGATGAAGAAGCACGGCGCGGCGCTCACGCAATTGGAAGATTTGCATCGCCGTATCATCGCGCTGCCCGACGACGGTTCGCGGGCCGACGAGCGACGCGAGGCGCTCGAGTTTCTCGGGCGCGTGCTCGGCTACTACGGCGGCCCGGCGCAGCGGGCCGCTTCGCAGCCGACCGTCGCCGAGTTGCGCCGCAAGGTATTGGAAACGGTGACGACGCAGGAACGCGACGCCTTCAGCGCGGCGTTCGGTTCGGTGGTCGACCGGTTCACTCAACTCGACGACGACAAACGCCGCTCGCAGGAAGAAACCAAGGCGGCCGAAGTCCGCCAAAAGGAACTCGACATCCAGCGGCTGCAAGCGGAGAAGCAGGGCGTGGCCGCGGAGAAGGACTCGCTGGCACGACAAGCGGCCGACGCCCAAGCAAAGGCGCAGGCCGAAGTCGACCAACTCGATCGGCAAATCGCGCCGCTCGACGCCGAGTATGCCCGCATCAATGCGCAGGGGTTGGTGATTCGCAACACGATCGCGCAGCTCGACCTAAGCATTTCAAGCTTGCTCTCGCAGGCCGACGAAGAGGACGATCCCGGCGTGCGGGCCGCGTTGCTGAATCGGGCCGATTTTCTGACCGTGCAGGCCCGCCGCGCGGAGATCGACTACCAGGCCCTCGACGCTCAGGCCGCGCAAGTCTTGGCCCGTCGCAACGCTTTGCAGCAACAGCGAGGAGGCGTTGTGGCGCAATACGAAGCGACGGCTCGGCAACTCGGCGTGCAGGCCGCAAAGTTGACGCGCAACGAAAGCCGAATCACGGTCGAACAAAAGAAGGCGTTGAAGCCGTCGACCGGATTCTCGCCGCAGGTGCAAGACAAGACGACGGCGGTGGCTTCAATTACCACCTACGTGGAATTCCCGCTGGAACGGGAGAAGGCACGCCTGTTGCGCTCGCTGGAATAACGCTCTTCTGCCGGGAATCACCGATGACGTATTTCGAATTCCGCGATCGGATCGAGCGCCGGCTGCGAAAAACTCCGCGCGGCCTCAGTTGGAAAGCGCTCCGCGACCAACTTGCTTTGCCCTACGAGCGGGCATGTCCGGAATGGACCAAGCGGTTGGAGCACGAGATCGGCTTGAAGCGAGTCCGGCGCGAAGGCCCGGCGCTGATCTGGACGCTGCCGCCGAAAACATAGCGTTCACCGTGCGGCGACTTCGCGGCAGGCTTGCTCCAACAGCCGCAGCATGGTTTCCGTTTCTTCCGCGGTGACGCAGAGCGACGGGCAAATGCGCAGCCCGGCGGGGCCGCAGCCTAAGAGCAGCAGTCCGTGCCGGAACGCCGCTTGGATGATCGCGTCGCGCCGACCTTGGTCGACATGCCCGGCAAGCGTGGCGTCGACCGCTTGCATGAGCCCGAGCCCGCGCGGATGAGCCAGACCGAGGTCGGCAACCTTGGACAATCGCTGCAAGCCGGCGGCGAGTTGTCTGCCGCGCTCGACGGCGTTGCTCATGTATTCGCGTTCGACAAGGTCGAGCGTGGCGAGCGCCGCGCGGCAGCACACCGGATTGCCGCCGAACGTCGAGGCGTGGCTTCCCGGCGGCCAAGTCATGACGTCGGCCTTGGCGACGATCGCCCCGAGCGGCAAGCCGCTGGCGATTCCTTTGGCCAAGCAGACGATGTCCGGCACGACGCCGAAGTGTTCGCAGGCGAACATTCGCCCGGTGCGACCGACGCCGGATTGGATTTCATCGGCGACGAGTAGGATGCCGTGTTTGTCGCAGACATCGCGCAGCATCGGCAAAAAGCCGACCGACGGCATGCGATAGCCCCCTTCGCCCTGGATCGGCTCGACGAAGATCGCCGCGACCTCGTCGGCCGGGCAGCAGGTGGCGAATTGCTCGTCGAGTTCGGCCCGCGTGCAATCAAAGTGCACGCGATGCACGCCGCCGACCAACGGGCCGAAGCCTCGCTGATGAATCGACTTTGAACCGCCGAGCGACATCGCGCCGTAGGTGCGGCCGTGAAACGCGCCGTAGAACGAAACGACGCGCGGCCGGCCGGTACGATAGCGAGCGAGTTTGAGCGCCGCTTCGACCGCTTCGGCTCCGCTGTTGCAGAAGAAGACTTTCTTCGGGCCGGCCCCGGGAGCGAGCTTCGCCAGTCGCTCGGCGAGTTCGATTTCCGGGCCGTAGTAGAAGTCGGTGCCCGACATGTGGAGCAACTTCGTCGCTTGATCGGCGATCGCGGCGACGACTTCCGGATGGGCATGGCCGGTCGCCGTGACCGCGATGCCGGAAGTGAAATCGAGGAATAGATTGCCGTCGACGTCTTCGATCGTGCAGCCCGAGCCGCGCGCGCAGACGAGCGGATACACGCGCGTGTACGACGACGACACCACGGCCTCGTCGCGCTCGATCCACGCCTTGGCCAGCGGGCCGGGAAGCGGCGTCGTGATGTGCGGCACTTGGCGATGAGCCGGCGTGTGCATAACGCACCTTGGCACGTTGTCAGGGATTGTTCATATCGATCAACTAGCCCCGAGCGCAAGCGAGGGGACTTTAACGCTGCCTAATCTGCGACACGAGAGGTCCCTCGGGGCTGATGTGGTGTCGGTCATTGCTTCTGGGCTCCGGCGGTCATGCCTTGGGCCATTGTGATGCCGAGTTCGTGATTCACGGTGAACGACGTTTTGTGCGTCACGGAATCGATGAGGGCCGCGGCCGACGGCTGCCCGTTGCCGCTCCGCTTCACGCCGCCGAACGGCAAATGCACCTCGGCGCCGATGCAGGGCAAATTGACGTACCCCATGCCGTAGTCGCATTCGTCGCGATAAAACCGCCACCGGCGATAGTCTTCCGTCACGACGGCCATCGACAACCCGTAACGCGTGTCGTTGTAGATTCGCACGGCCTGCTCGTCGTCGTCGAAGGGGATGACCGCTAGGTGCGGGCCGAACACTTCTTCGCGGATCGTGCGCAGCCCGGGGGCGTGTTCCTGGCGATAAATGAACGGGCCGACGAAGTAGCCGTGCTTGCGGGAGTCGTCGTCGAGCCGGCCGGAATCGAGCAGCACTTTCGCCATTTCCTCGCGGGCCAAGGCGTTGTAGCGGAGCACTTTGTCGACCGACGACTGATTGATGAGCGGGCCGGCGAAGGCACCCTTGGTAAAGGGATCGGCGAAGACCAACGACTTCGCCCGCTCGCAAAGCTCCGCTTCGAACTTGGCGAGCAAACTGCGATGCACGATCGCGCGGCCGGCCGAGACGCAGCGCTGGCCGGTCGTTTTGAAGGCGCTGAGCAGAGCGGCGTCGACGGCGAGATCGAGCCGGGCATCTTCGCAAACGATGACGGCGCTCTTCGAACCCATTTCGCAAGCGCAGGTCTTATGATCGCTCGCGGCGGCCAGCTTGCGGATATGCGAGCCGACTTCGTAGCTGCCGGTGAAGCAGACGACGTCGACGTCGTCGTGCCGCGCAAGTGCGTCGCCGACCTCTTCCCCGAGGCCGTGCACGAGGTTCACCGTGCCGGCCGGGAAACCCGCTTCAATCATCAGCTCGACGAGTTGCGTGCCGATCTCGGGCGTCTCGTCCGAGGGCTTGAACACGACCGTGTTGCCTTCGAGCAGGCTCGGACCGAGCATCCACAGCGGGACGGCGAACGGGAAGTTCCACGGCGTGATCACGGCCACGACGCCGCGCGGTTTGCGGCGGACGTACAGGTCTTTGCCCGCGATTTCCGAGGCGACGCAATCGCCGATCGGCTGCCGGGCCGTGCCGCAGACGTACTGCACCATGTGCAGGCCTTCGACGACTTCGGCCCGCGCTTCGTCGACGATCTTGCCGCTCTCGCGAGCCAAGGTCGCGGCGAGCTTATCGACGTCGCGCCGGATGAGCGCGGCCAAACGGTCGAACAGCTCGCCCCGTTTGATGCGACTGGTCCGTCGCCAAGCAGGGAACGCCTTGCGTGCCGCTGCGACGGCCGCGGCGGCATCGGCAGCGGTCCCGCGCGGAAACAGCCCGAGCACCTCGGCGAAGTTCGCCGGGTTGCGATTCTCCAGCGTCGCGGCGGCTTCGCGCCAGTCGCCGTTGATGAATTGACGACCGATCCATTGCGACGTCTTCGTGCCTTGCGTCATGCCGGCCTCCTACGTCGGGAAGATTTGTAAGAGTTCCCCTACAGCAAGGATAGGCGGCCAACCGACGTGGGCAAGTTTCGCGCGCCGGCGCTTACGAACCCGCGGCGGACAGCGACGGTTCTAGGCGACCGCGAGCCGGGGGCGTCGACTTGCCGCGGAGGGCGAGATACGCCTCGACGAGCATCAACGCCGCAAGCGCCATGAGCACGCAGCCGATCCACGGAACCGGGTCTTTAGGAACGACAAACTTGCCGTTCGCCGGGTCGACGAACTTCGGCCAGGTCATTAGCCATAGCGCCCAGCCGCTCATCGCGTACATCCAGACGCACGGCAGGCCGGTGACCAGCCAGACCCATTTGGCCCGCCGTGTTTGCCAGAGCCAGACGGTGACGCCGAGCAGCGTCAGCGCCGCGAGCAACTGATTGCTCGCCCCGAACAAGGCCCAAAACACGCGATACATGGGAATCGGCATCCCTTTGGCGTCCAACTGCGGAGCCTGCAGCAGGAAGTAGAGCGGTACGCCGGCGGTGAGAATCGTGCCGATCCAGCGACCCTTGGCGTCGTGCCAACCGGTCAGCTCTTGAATGATGTAACGGCCGAGGCGGGTGCAGACGTCGAGCGTGTCGTAGACGAACGTCGTGAACGCCATCAACGCGAACGATACGGCGTATTGCTCGGGAATGCGAAACACGCCGAGGAACTTGCCGAGCCCGTTGGCATAGATCAGATTCGGCGAACCGCTGAGCTTCGGCGAGCCTTGTACCCAAATCATCACGCAAGAGAGCGAAATGATCGCGACCATCGCTTCAAGCAGCATCGCGCCGTAGCCGATGACGCGGGCATCGGTTTCGCGGCGGAGTTGCTTCGACGTCGTTCCGGAAGCGATCAGCGAATGGAAGCCGGAGCAGGCGCCGCACGCGATCGTGATGAACAAGAACGGAAACAGCGTTTCTCCCTTGGCCGACATCCAACCGGTGAACGCCGGATATTGGATCGTGTTGTCGCCCAAGAGCAGACCGACGATGCCGCCGCCGAGAGCGATATAGAGGAAGTAACCGCCGAGGTGGCCGCGGGGCTGGAGCAGCAACCACACCGGCACCATCGCCGCGACGAGGCAGTAAATGAGCAGGGCGACGTCCCACACATCTTGCGCGCGGGCTTCACCGACGCCGAGAACCTTGGCCAGGTCGAACGGAATAATCGGTCCCAGATAGATCGTCGCGCCGACGAGCGGGATGAAGATCCAAGTCGCCACGTTCAGCGAAAGCTTCGTGTAACGCAACAGCAGACCCATCACGATGGGCAGCACCAGATAAAGCAGCGACGACGTCGCGATGCCGCCGCCGGTGACCTGCGTGCCGTCGTCGAGCGTTTGCAGGCCGATAAAGGCCGAGGTGGTGACGTCGGTGAAGGCGACGATGATGTAGACCAGCGCGATCCAAACGAACGACAAGAACAGCAAGAACGATCGTCGGCTCATGTGTTGATGGACGACTTCCGCGATCGAACCGGCTTTGTGGCGGACCGAAGCGGTGAGCGCGGTCATGTCGTGCACACCGCCGATGAAAATCGAGCCGACCATGATCCAAATGAGCGCCGGCACCCAGCCGAAGGCCAATCCGGCCGCGATCGGCCCGACGATCGGCCCGGCCGCGGCGATCGCCGAAAAGTGCTGGCTCATTAAGAACTTCGGTTCGATCGGCTCGAAGTCGAGCCCGTCGCGCATCGTGACGGCCGGGGTCTCGCGCTCGGGATCGAGCCGCAGCAACCGCGACAGCAACTTGCCGTAGGTGACGTAGGCGATGCCGAGCACGGCGGCGCAAACCAAGATGATCGGAAGCAGGCTCATGCAAATCTCACTGCGGCAAAGGCGCGCGACGGGAATCGCGAAAGAAGCGAAAAAGGGGCGGGAATCGGGCCGCGGTCCATTCGTAACGAGTCGTGCGCAGCGGCATCCAAGGAAAACGCCGACGGCGACCGCAGCCGACTTTTTCAAGATACCCCTGCCCGTACGAGCAAACAAGGCGACTCGGTAGACGCTCGGCACGCGCCCCCTATAATTGCCGCTTATTCATTTCCGCAGTAGGAGCGAGATCGCGATGGGAAACGGGCCTGAAGGAATCGAAAAAGTCGTCATCATCGGAAGCGGCCCGGCCGGTTGGTCGGCGGCGATCTACGCGGCCCGCGCAAACCTCAAGCCGCTGGTCTATGAAGGCACCCCGAAAGCGGAAATGATTCCGCTCGGACAATTGGCCTACACGACCGAGGTGGAGAACTACCCCGGCTTTCCGTTCGGCAATATCCGCGCGTTCGTCGAAAGCGCCGTCGACGACGACCGGCACTACAACCTGCCGCCCGCGCCGAAGGGGCATGAGAAGAACGGCCAACCGCACTACGCCGTGCAAGGCGTCGAGTTGATGGAGTTGATGAAGCAGCAGGCGCTCAACTTCGGCACGCGGGTCGTCGGCGACGACATCATCGACGTCGACTTCGACGGCAAGCCTTTCAAGCTCCAGACCGGCGAAGGTAAGACGGTGCAGGCCCTGACGGTGATTGTGGCCACCGGGGCGCGGGCCAACTACCTCGGCTTGCCGTCGGAAGAGCAGTACAAGAACCGGGGCGTCAGCGCGTGCGCCGTGTGCGACGGCGCGCTCCCTCGGTTTCGCAACAAAGAACTCGTCGTCGTCGGCGGCGGCGACTCGGCCGTCGAAGAAGCGACCTATCTTACCAATTTCGCGTCGAAGGTGTATTTAGTTCACCGTCGCGACGAACTCCGCGCCAGCAAGATTATGCAGAAGCGGGCCTTGGACAATCCGAAGATCGAGATGACCTGGAATACGGTCGTCGAAGAGTGCAAAGGAAGCGACAAGGACGGGTTGACCGCGGTCGTGCTCAAAAACGTGAACGACGGGAAGCGACGCGAGTTGCCGACGGCCGGCATGTTCGCCGCCATCGGCCACACGCCGAACACCGCTTTCCTCAACGGCAAGCTGGCGACGAACGACAAGGGATACTTGAAGCTGACGACGCCGTTTCGCACGTACACCAGTGTGGCCGGCGTGTTCGCGGCCGGCGACGTGGCCGACGATTACTATCGCCAAGCGATCACCTCGGCCGGCAGCGGCTGCATGGCGGCGCTCGACGCCGAGCGGTACTTGGCGGAGCACCACGGGTAAGAGCGCGAGCCGCGGGGGGCGAGGCTCCCGCCGAGCCGAATGTGCGACCGAATTGGTTGCCGACGACGCCCCGCCGCTACTAATCATTCGCCCGCAAGCGCAAGGGAAACACGCACGGCTCGGCGGGAGCCTCGCCCTCCCGGCCGAATACAGAAAACCGAAAACTAAAACCAAGTCTGTCGGGAGTTTCACGGATGGAAAAGATCAGCGTCGCCGAGGCACGGCAGGCGGAGTCGGTCGGTCGCGAAGTGCGACTGCAGGGCTGGGTGCGCACGCGGCGCGATTCGAAGGGGGGCTTCAGCTTCATCGAGCTGAACGACGGGTCGTGCCAAGGAAATGTGCAAATCGTCGCCGACGCGACTCTGCCCAACTACGAAGACACGATCAAGCACCTTAACGCCGGCTACAGCGTTTCTATCGAAGGCCTAGTAAAAGCGTCGCCCGCCAAAGGGCAGGCGACGGAGATCGCCGCGACCAAAGTCGAACTCCACGGCACGGCCGATCCGGAGACCTACCCGCTGCAGAAGAAGCAGCACACGTTCGAGTTTCTGCGAACGATCGCTCACTTGCGGCCGCGGACCAATACATTCGGCGCCATCGCGCGGGTGCGCAACTGCGTGAGCCGCTCGACTCACAATTTTTTCCAAGAGCAAGGCTTCCTCTACGTTCACACGCCGATCATCACGTCGAGCGATTGCGAAGGGGCCGGCGCGATGTTTCGCGTGTCGACGCTCGATCCCGAGAAGCCGCCTCGTCTGCCGGCCGACGCGAGCGGCAAGCTCGGCGGCATCGACTACAAGCAAGACTTCTTCGAGCGGCCGACGTATCTCACCGTGAGCGGGCAGTTGCAGGGCGAAGCGTTCGCCTGCTCGCTCGGCAAGATTTACACGTTTGGGCCGACTTTCCGGGCCGAGAATTCGAACACCACTCGCCACTTGGCCGAGTTCTGGATGGTCGAGCCGGAGATGGCGTTCTTCGATCTGAACGACAACATGGCGCTCGCGGAAGCGTTTCTCAAACGCATCTTTCGCGACGTACTGCGCGACTGCGCCGAAGACATGGCGTTTTTCAACTTGCGGATCGACAAGACGGTCATCGAGACGCTGGAGAAGATCGTCGCCGCCGATTTCGTTCGCTGCTCCTATACGGAAGCGATCGACATCCTGGAAAAGAGCGGGCGGAAGTTCGAGTTTCCGGTGAGTTGGGGTTGCGACCTGCAGGCCGAGCACGAACGTTACCTGACGGAAGAAAAATTCAACGCGCCGACGATCCTCTACGACTACCCGCGGACGTTGAAGCCGTTCTATATGCGCGTGAACGACGACGGCAAAACCGTGCGGGCCATGGATATCTTGGTGCCGAAAGTCGGCGAGATCATCGGCGGCAGCCAGCGCGAAGAGCGGCTCGACGTGCTCGAGCTGCGTATGAAGGAGCAAGGTCTCGATCCGGCGCACTACGGCTGGTACGTCGATCTGCGGCGTTACGGCACGGTGCCGCATGCCGGCTTCGGGCTGGGGCTGGAGCGCGTCGTGCAGTTCATCAGCGGCATGGGCAATATCCGCGACGTGATTCCCTTCCCGCGGACGCCGGGCAACGCCGAGTTCTAATTGGGGCGTTAGGCGTCGACGATCACGACGTGCCACTTGCCGGGACCGTGCACACCGGTGACGAGCTTCGATTCGATATCGCCCGTTTTACTGGGACCGGTAATGAGCGTGATGTTGCTCGGCAGATCGCCGGGCACCTGCGCGGCGAAGCGATCGAAGGCGTCGAACAGGTCGGCGACGATCTGGCCGCGCTCGACGACGGCGATGAACACCGGCGGCAAGAGGCTGGCGACGCGTTCGTTGCCTAGCCCGTGGGCCATTACGAGCGAGCCGGTTTCGGCGACGGCATAGGCCGCGGACGTGATGCCGATGTCGGCGGCGAGGATGCGGCCGCGCCGGTCGTCGAAGGGCAACTCGCTCAGTTCGGCGGAGTCGATCCGTTCGACATTGTGCCGAGCCAAGAACTCGGCGAGACCCAGTCGATCAAGCACCGGATGACGCCAGCAAAGCGCGCTGCGCGGCTCGTAGTGGCGGAAAATGCCGGCGATTTCTTCGCAGGCCGCGGCATGCGACGCGACGACGACCGGCTTGCCGCCGGCTTTCGCGACTTCGCTCGCATACTCGGCGACGAGGTCGTCGCCGTGGTCGGCGTAGCCCATCGCCCGCGTGATGTCGTGGCGGGCATGAATGCGATAGGTACGGCCGGCCGCGGCGGCACGGCGAACGTGGCCCAGAAACGCATCGCGACTCATCGTTTTCCTCCCGGCGCAGCGCCTTCACGTTCCCACCAATCGCGAAACCGCTCCGGCGCAGGAGACGGAAAATCGCGGGTCTTCGTCCAGCCGTGCAGCGCACCCGGCAGCTTTGTGAGCCAGCGACTCTTGCGCAGCCGACCGACGGTGCGCGTCGCCAACCAAGTGAACAAGCGATAGAGCCGCGGGCTGCGCATGCTGCGAGCCCAGAGGCCATACGCCTTACCCTCGGCCCAGCCAAGCTCGCCCGGTTCGTGATGCAGCTTGTCGCGCAAACGAATCAGCATTTCGGGAATTTGGATCTTCACCGGGCAAGCGGCCTGGCAAGCGCCGCACAAACTCGACGCATGCGGCAAGTGATGATTGGCCGCGAGCCCGTCGTAGAGCGGAGTGATGACCGCGCCGATCGGACCGGCGTAGATGCCGCCGTAGGCATGCCCGCCGATGTTGCGATAGATGGGGCAGACGTTGAGACACGCGCCGCAGCGGATGCAAAACAAGCTCTCGCGCAGCGGACCCTCGAGGATTCGAGTGCGGCCGTTGTCGAGGAAAACGACGTGCACTTCCTGCGGCCCGTCGAGTTCGTCGGCCGCGCGCGGGCCGTTGATGATCGACGTGTAGACCGACATTTTTTGTCCGGTCGCCGCGCGGGCCAAGACCTTGAGAAACACCGGTAGGTCGGCGAACTTAGGGATCACTTTTTCAATGCCGACGATCGCAATCTGGATCTTCGGCAACGAAACGGTGAGCCGCGCATTACCCTCGTTGGAAATCAGGACGATCGATCCGGTCTCGGCGATCGCGAAGTTGCCGCCGGTGATGCCGGCGTCGGCCGTGGCGAAATCGGCCCGCAAGCGGCGGCGGGCGTAGGCGGCCATGTCTTCGGGGGTGTAGGGCAGTGTTTCGCGGGCGTCGCCGGACAGCAACTCATGAATCTCCGGCATCCGCAGATGCAAAGCCGGCGCGACCAAGTGCGACGGCCGCTGCTTCGACAACTGCACGATGAACTCGCCCAGATCCGTTTCGACGACTTCGACGTCGTCGGCCTCGAGCGCGTCGTTGAGATGAATCTCCTCGGTCGTCATCGATTTGCTTTTAACGACCTTTTTCGCTCCGCGCGAGCGAAGAATCTCCGTCACGATGCGGCAGGCCTCGGCGCCGTCGGTCGCATAGTGCACCTCGCCGCCGCGCGCCCGCAACGCCGCTTCGAACGTTTGCAGATGCTCGTCGAGATGGGCAAGGGCGTCGTCTTTGATTTGCCGGGCGAGTTCGCGAACCGCATCGCTCTGCGGGAAGGCCGCCCAGGCGTCGCGGTTGCGCTTCGCCAGGGTGTCGCCGAGATTCGTCAACGAATCTTGCAACTTCGGATCGCGGAGCGCTTCTTCGGCCGCGGTGAGAAACTCATGGTGAGTTTGCCGCGTGTAGTCCGTCCCGGGCATGAGCGCGGTTACCTCACCATTCGCATCAAAATGAGCAGCCATGGCAAGGCGCCGGCGATGAAAGCCGCGGCGACGATATAGCCCGGCGGATTCGAACGACGCCGGCGAACGACGATCGGCGTCAGAATTAGAAGGACGATGCCGATCACCGCCGCGACTGTGAGCAGATAGGCGGAGAGCAGGTCGATCATCTTGGCCGAGCGGTCGATCAACGACGCGTAGCCTCGCGCGAGAAGCGCACCGAAGAGACAGGCCGACGACGTCGCCAAGGTCGTCATCCAGGCGACGGTCAGCGTATCGACCTCCGGGAGCGGCGGGCGTTTTTTCGCGGTTTTTGTTTTGCGGCGTTGCTGTTCGCGTGACATGGCCGAGGGCGGGAAGCCGGAGGTGCGGGGCGAGCGCCCGCGATTCTATCGGAAAAATCGCTACAACGCGAACTCCCGCCGGCCGCTCGGCGTCGGCCGCGGCGGCGTGGTTTGCCCGCAGCGAAAACGCGACCTACGTTTGCGATGGCGGAGTCTCGGCCGTTCGCGTCGTTACCGTCGCGGCGACCGGGCATCGGCGGTCCGGGCTTCGCCGGCGGTTACGAAGCGGCGAACGCCCGGTCGCCGAACTGACGCTCCGCCGCCACTTCGACTCACACCTAGACGCACTCCTATGACCGTCGATGCTCAGACCGAGAACCGGTCTGTCTTGCGCGAGATCGACACCGCGCTCGAACCGATGCGCCGCAAACAGCGCGATCTGCAGACCTTCTTGGCCTCGCAGCTCGAACGCCTCGAATTGCTGGCCGGTCGGCTCGACGAACGCGAGCGCGAACTTGTTCTCCAAACCGAATCGCTCGCCAAAGAGCGGACGGCGCTCGAAGAAGAGTGGGGGCACCTCGACACCCTCGTGGAGTCGGCCCAGGCCCACGCCATCGAAATCCGCGAGGAAAAACAACGCCTCGACACGATGGCCCGCAACCCGGTCGAGAGCCGACAGGCCCACGAGCTACGGCGTTTGCGCGACGAAGTCGACAACTTAATGCAAGAGCGGCGGGTGATGGAATGCGAGCTGGAATCCGCGCAGCGCAAGATCGGCCAACTGGCCGACGTCGCCGTGGAACTCTCCGAAACGCGTTCGGAGCTATCGGCGGCGCAGATGGAATTGGAACGAATGCGTCGCGAGCCGTCGCGGATCGACGCGGCCGGCTTGGCGGAGTTGCAGCATCGGCTGGCGACGGCTCAAGAAGATCGCGATCGCCTTTCCAACGAAGTTCGCCGGCTCAAACAGCGCGAGTCGGATCTGCTCAAGCAACGTGAAGAAGAGGTCCGGCGCTACACCGACGAACGTCTCGAGTGGCTCAACGAGCTGCGCAGCCTGCGAAAATCTTTCGAACACAAGCCGGCGGGAGATACGACGGCCGACTCGCCGGCGAGCGCGCATGTCGCTCCGCAACCGACGCATTCCGAAGAGCGTCCGTTCGACGACGTGCTCAACCAATTTGAGGCCGTGAAACGCGACGTAGCAAGACACCGCCCCCGCCGCGGCGGCGAGAAAGGTTGAAGGCTGCCTGAATGAAACCTGAGCGAGGTCCGCGGCGTCGCCGCGTTTCGAAAGACGACGAGCCGCGCAACGTGTTGCGGAGCGACGGCTCGCACGCCGAACGAGGCTCCAAGAGCCGCGCCGCGCCCGCGGCCGTCGACGAATTGCGCGACTCGCCCGCCGCGACGTTGCCGCTCGGCGACCGCGCGCTGCTGGAACGGTTCGAGGAACTCGACGACGTCGTCTTCGAGGCCATCGCGGGGAAACAGTCGGCCGTGGAAAGATTGCGCAAACTCTGGCCCGCGGCGCTCGGCGCGGTCGATCGCTCGCTGGCCGAGGAATCGCGCCAAGCCTACATGCAGCATGCGCTCAATAAATGGCACGAGTGTACGGAGCACGGCTCGGCGCGCAATCCGCGGCTCGCGGTCGCCCTGCTCGACGTGCTCTGCATTCTGGCCGTCGGCGAGCGACCGGCGGCGTAACGCAGGCCGCTAAGACTTCCTCACGATCGTACGGTAATAGTCGATCGACCGACGCAAGCCTTCTTCGAAGTCGACTTCCGGCTCATAGCCCAGCAGCGATCGAGCCCGCGTGATGTCGGCCATGCTTTCCCGGACGTCGCCGACGCGGGCCGGCTTCAATTCCGGTCGCACATCTGTGCCGAGAAACCTGTTCAACAGTTCCAAGAGCGTCAGCAGGCTCGTCGAGCGGCCGTCGGCCATATTGATCACACGCCCGGAAACGCCCGGCGCGTCGGCCGCCAATAAATTGCCACGCACGACGTTGGCGATGTAGACGAAGTCGCGTGATTGCTTGCCGTCGCCGTAGAGAATCGGGCGACGGCCTTCCAGCAACGCGGTGATGAAGAGCGGGATCACCGCGGAATAGGGGCTGGCCGGATCTTGCCGCGGTCCGAAGACGTTGAAATACCGCAAACTCACGGTTTCGAGTCCGTAGGTCGCGGCGAAGGCCTGGCAGTACATCTCGCCGGCCAGCTTGGCCGCGGCATACGGCGAGATCGGCGCAGGCAAATCGGTTTCGCGTTTTGCGCTGGTCGGCGTGTCGCCGTAGGCGCTCGAACTCGCGGCGTATATGACGCGACGCACGCCGGCTTTCCGCGCACAGTCCAGCACGTTGACGACGCCCGTCGCGCAGGCGGCGTGCGAAGCCAACGGCGACTCGACGCTCGCCGGCACCGAAGCCAGAGCGGCTTCGTGAAAGATACAGTCGACCCCTTCCACCGCCCGCCCGACCACGGCCGGGTCGACGACGTCGCCTTCGATAAACTCGATTTGCGAGCGAACGCCGGCCAGATTCGCCGGGTTGCCCGTACTGAGATTATCGAGCACGCGAACGCGATCGCCGCGACGCACGAGGGCGTCGACGATGTTCGAGCCGATAAAGCCGGCGCCGCCGGTTACGAGAAACAAACGTGTCGCCACGAGGCAGGTTCCTTGCAAAGGATGGTCTTCACCGTCAAATCTAGCACGCGGCGAACGCGCGGACGCCGGCGGTGCCGGCCTCTACAGCCGTCATAACCGGCCTTTACCCTCAGCGCAAGGCTGCGTTACCCTCTCGGCCGAGACCGACGCCGCTCCAATCTCCTCGTGCCGCAAGGATGCCGACCGTGGGAACACCGAAACATGTCGGACAAGCGCTCCGCGGCTTGAGTTTCGCGCTGGCGCTCGCGGCGACGAGCATGACCGGGCGCGCCGCGGAGCCGTCGCCGCCGACGTCGTTCGTCATCGAGAACTCGGTGTTCGACGAAGACGACAAGAAGATCGGCGGCAGCACGACGATTTTTCACGAAGGCAAAGTCTACGACTCGCTCTCGGAGCACGACGCGGTATGCGTCTTCGATGCCACGCCGGGACGTTTTCTTTTGCTCGACGGCGAACGCAAACTGCGGACGGAAATCACGACGCAGCAACTTACCGAGTTTTGCGATCAGCTCCGCGAGCGCGCGCTCGCCGCCGGATCGGGCTACGTGAAGTTCGCCGCGGCCCCGACGTTTGCCGAGCGTCTCGATCCGGAAACGAACGAGTTGGTGCTGTCGAGCGACTTCGTCGACTACCGCGTGAGAATGTGCGCGCCGAAGAACGATGCATTTCTCAAACGCTACCAAGAATTCATCTTTTGGCAGACCAAACTTAACGCCATGGTGAATCCGGGTGCGCCTCCGCCCGGCGCACGATTGAAGCTCAACGACGCCTTGGCCTCGCGCCAACAATTGCCGGAACACCTGAGCATGCGGCGGCATAGCCTGCTGCCCGGGATGTCGACGACCCTCCGGGCCGAACATCGCTATCAGTGGCATGTCGGCGAACCGGAACGCCGCCGGATCGCCGAAATCGAAAGCCAACTCGGCACCTATCAGGTGGTCGCCTTCGGCGAGTATCTCCGGCCGGTCATCGAAAGCGCGCGGAAATAGCCTTAGAACCGCCGACAAAATCGGCACACTCGCCGGCTCTTGACGGCGCGGCGTTTCTCGGCGTATTTGCTTTGGTGCCGCCGAATCCGGGAGTTAAACTCCTATGATTGGGGGTGTTTGGATCGATTTCTCGGATCCCGACCTCTCATTTCGTGTTCGGCACCAAGTGATTATTCGGCGGAGTGGCGTATGCGCGATCGACCATCGATCGTTCGCTGCGGGCAGGCGTTGTTGGCGGCGGTGTTGCTGAGTGGGTTGAATTCCGCGAGCGCTCAAACGACGAGCGCGTCGCCGACGCCCTCGACGACTCAAATGCGCGAAGCGGCCGACGCCTTGTTGCGCGCGAACGCCGGCTCGGACGTCGCCGCGCGAGCGCAAAAGTTTTTGGAACTGACCAACGTTCGCCCCTGGCGCTACATGGCCGACGACGGCCAGTGGATGACATACCGCGCGGCTTATGAAGCGGAATCGGTGCGCGGCGGCGTTTCTTGCCTGACCTTTAACTCGCGGCGTTACGTGCCGCTCAAGTTGCTCGACGCCCAAGCGACGGCCGATCTCGCCGAAATCACCGCCTTGCGCACCGCGCTGGCGGACGACTTTCGCAAGTGGCAAGCGGCCGAAACGGCGCGGGTCGCCGCGGCCGAAGAGGCCCGCAAGCAGGCCGAAGCGGTTCGCCGAACGGAGTTGGCCGATTCGGCACGTCGGCAAGTGCGTATGCTGGTCGACACCGACGTCGAGGTGGTCGAAGCCGCAGGTCGGCAGGTTCTCAGTCTGGCGCAAGGCGAAGTGTTGGAACTCGTCGGCGAGTCGGCGACCGACTACATCGTCAAGGCCGGCGGCCGGCTCGTACAAATCGATCGGCGGCGCGCGGAAGAAATCGCCGCGACGCTCGTCATGCGCCCCACGATGCCGGAAGCGTCGGCGGTGCCGGCCGGGCCGCCGGCGCCCAAGCTGGATTGCCGCATCGGCTCGTATCTCTTTCCCGACGGGCGATCGGCGTTGCAAATCGAGGCGGTCGCCGTCGGCGGCCTCGGCTCTCGCTACGGGCTGCAAGCCGGCGACGTCGTCGTCCGCGTGAACGACATGGCCGTCGGCACGCTCGACGACTACCGCGTTGCAAGCATTCGCGCCGGCGGCGCGTTGAAACTCTTAGTGTTCATGCCGGCAGTTCAAAAAGAGCGCGTGATCTCCATACCCGCGCCGGGTTCGACGGTGCCGCTCGGCGTCGCCGGCCGCATCGACTATTTGGGCGAGTTCCGCATCGACGACGTCGATGAAGGAAGCATCGCCGATTTGATCGGACTGCGGCGCGACGACAAGCTGCTGCGTGTGAACGACGTCGCGATCGGCAGCGCCGACGACCTCAAGCAAATCGAGGCGACCTCGGGCGGCGAGTTTCGCGTGCGGGCGCTCGTCCAAGGCGAACCGAAGACGCTGCTTTATCCATAATCGGCCCCGCTTTGATTTCGGCGCGCGCGGCGGTTACGATGGCGGGCAAGTTGCCGTAAACTCCCGCCCGCCCACCTGCCGCGAGGTCTCGCCGTTATGCTTCGTCGCTCGTCGTTCGTCCTTCTTTTCGCTTCGATTTTGTCCGCAGCGCCGGCGGCCGCGCTCGCCCAAGGCAAGCTCACGCTCGAAGCCCGCGACAAAAGCATTCACGGCATCGCCGTGCTCAGCGACGGCAAGCTCTTCGCCGATTATGTGATCGGCAACGGGCCGAAGCCGTTCGTGTGGCCGATCGTCGGCCCCACGGGCAAGGAAATGACGCGGGCCTACTCGACCAAGTGGGTCGACGGCGAGAAGACAGACCACCCGCACCAGCGTTCGTTTTGGTTCACGCACGGCGACGTGAACGGCTACGACTTCTGGGCGGAAGCCCCCGGCGACGGCTCCGTGAATCCCGCCGCGAAGCCCGGTCACCCGAAGTACACCGGTCACGGCAAAATCGTTCATAAAGAGTATCTGAAAAATGAAGTCGTCGACGGCGCGGCCGTGATCGCGACGCGCAACGATTGGATCGCCCCCGACGGCAAGAAACTGCTGGAAGACGAGCGGACGCTGACGTTCCGCGACTTAGGCGAATCGCGCTCGATCGACTTCGACATTACGCTCAAAGCCACGAACGGCGACGTCTCGTTCAACGAAACCAAAGAAGGTTCGTTCGGCGTGCGCGTGCCGACGACGATGGACGTCGACCATAAGCCGGACGGCGGCAAGATTCTCTCGAGCGAAGGGAAGACCGACAAAGACGCCTGGGGCCAACGCGCCGCGTGGGTCGACTACAGCGGCAACGTCGGCGGAGAGCAACTCGGCATCGCCGTGCTGAATCACCCGTCGAGCTTCCGGTTCCCGACCCGGTGGCACGTTCGCACCTATGGACTGTTCGCGGCCAATCCGTTCGGCGCGACCAGCTTCGACAAAGACACGAAAGACGAGAGCGGCGCCACGATTCGCTCCGGCGAATCAATTACGCTCCGCTATCGCGTGATCTTCCACAAGGGCGATGCCGAAGCCGCCGGGATCGCGAAGGCGTTTGAAGAGTATTCCGCCTCGAAATAGCAGCATTCGGCCTGCCGTCGCGCAACCGGCCCCGCAGCGCAAGCGAGGGGACTTCGGCGTTGCGTCCTAGTGTCGGCATCGCATCTACGAGAAGGAGGGGTTCGTGATCCGCATCTTCCTCGCCGTCGTCTTGCTGCTGAACGTCTTGACGCTGAACGCGGCCGACCGACCGGGCGCGGTATCGAAACCGGTTGTCGAAACGGAAACGCAGCCGCCTGCGATCGCGCGCTACGTCGCCGTCGACGACGTCTGCGCTTGGCCCAACCTGACGAAGCTTCCCGACGGCTCCATCGCCGCGATCATCCACAACAAGCCGGCCCACGGCTTGATGGAAGGGGACGTCGATTGCTGGGTGAGCAAGGACGGCGCGAAGTGGGAACTGCGCGGCAAGCCCTGCCCCAACGAACCGAACACGATTCGCATGAACGTCGCCGCCGGTTTGGCGAAGAACGGCGATTTGTTGGTGCTTTGTTCCGGCTGGACCAATCTCAAACAGCCGGAGCGGCCGAAACAGACGCCGTTTCGCGACGGCATCGTGGCCGTGTGGGTGTGTCGCTCAAGCGACGGCGGCCGTACCTGGACGCAGCACAAGGAGTTCCCCGAAGCGGAAGCCGGCTGGACGCCGTATATCCCGTTCGGCGACATCTACGCCGGCGAAGACGGAGCTTTGCACACGTCCTGCTACGGCGGCAAGCTCGTCGACCCGACCAAGAACTACAAGACGGCCGGCTACACAGCCTGGCACTTCCGCAGCGACGACGACGGTAAGACTTGGCGCAACACCGGCGTGATCGGCCCGAAACACAATGAAACGACCGTCTTTCCGCTCGGCGGCAAGCAATGGTTGGCCGCGGCGCGAATCGACGCCGTAGAGCTGTTTCGCAGCGAAGACGACGGCGCGACGTGGCAAGGCCCGCAGCGCGTCACCGGCCGCAACGAGATCAACGGCCACCTCACGCGCTTGGCCGACGGTCGGTTGCTCTTGAGCTACGGCAATCGCGTGAAAGATCGCTACGGAGTGCTCGCTAAGTTGAGCGACGACGAGGGCCGGACGTGGAGTCCGCCGATTCGCTTGGCCCACACGCTCGAATCCGATTGCGGCTACCCAAGCAGCGTGCAGCGGGCCGACGGTAAGATCATCACGGCTTACTATGCCAAACGCGTCGAGAATCACGAGCGCTATCAAATGGGCGTGGCGATCTGGGACGCGCCGGCCAAGTAGCTCTCTCTTCCGGCGAGCCGGGAGCAGGAGCGACCGGAGTCGCGCTGCGTTGAGCTACGCGATCAACTCGCGAACGACGTCGCCGCGAGCGACGAGTCGGTGCGGGCGGCCGAGTTGGTCGGCGACCATTTGCGCCGGGTCGAGGCCGAGCGAGTCGTAGAGCGTGGCGATGACGTCGCCGGGGCCGAGCGGATCGCGGGCCGGGAACGCGCCCGTTTTGTCGCTCGCGCCGTGAACGTAGCCGCCGCGGAAGCCGCCGCCGCCGAGCATCAGCGAGTAGCAATAATTCCAATGGTCGCGACCGGCGTTGCCGTTCACCTTCGGCGTACGGCCGAAGTCGCCGAACACGGCCACGATCGTGCGGTCCCACAGGCCGCGGTCGACGAGATCGTCGACCAAACTCGAGCAAGCCGCGTCGAGTTGCGGCAGCAGCGTATCTTTGAGTTTCGTGAAGTTGCCGCCGTGCGTGTCCCAAGTGGCGTTGGCGTCGGGAGCCCAACTCACGGTGACAACCCGCGTGCCGGCCTCGATCAAGCGGCGGGCCAAGAGCACGCTCTGGCCGTAGATATTGCGGCCGTAGCGGTCGCGCGTCGCCTCCGTTTCACGAGCGAGTTCCAACGCTTGTTGAGCGGAACTCGACGACAACAAGTCGAACGCTCGCTGACGAAACTCATCGAACGAGCGCTTGCCGTCGGACGCTTCCGAGCCGTCGCGGAGGGCGAAGTCGGCCAAGAGTCGACGTCGACCGACGAGCCGCTCGGTCGTGAGATCACCGGGGGGCGAAAGTTCGGGTACGCCGAAGCCGGGCGCGTTGGGATCATTCAGGATGAACAGCGGATCATTACCGCGACCGAAAAAGCCGCCGAAGAAGCCGGGCTGCGGCGGGCCGTTGGCGCCCTCTTTCGTCTTGTACGGCAACACGACGTGGGGAACGGCGTTCTTCACCGGCGGCCGCAATTTGCCGAGTACGGCGCCCGGCGTCGGGTAGTCACTCTCGGCCTGGCCGACGATGACATTGGCATCGCCGCGATCGTGGCCGGTGAGTGCGGTGTAGACCGCTAGGGCGTGGGCATTGTTCACCCGATGGTGCATCGAGCGGACGACGCTGAAGCGATGTATTTGTCGAGCGAGCTTGGGCAGATGCTCCCCGACCTGATAGCCGGGCAGGCTCGTCGCGATCGGCTTGAATTCACCGCGGACGCCTTCCGGCGCCGAGGGCTTCAGGTCCCACATGTCGAGATGACTGGGACCGCCGTTGAGAAAGAGCACGATACAGGCGTCGGCGCGCGGCCGGGGCGACGCCGGGTGAGCCGCTTCCAACCGCAGTAAGTCGGCCAAAGCGAGCGAGCCGAGACCGCTCGCGGTCAACTTCAAGGCCTTTCGACGCGTGCATCGTGCCATGGCGCTCTCCCTGCGCCGACGGACAAGTCGACGCAATGGCGATCTTCGATGGAACGCGCGGCGATGTCAAATCTTGCCGGCTCTGATCGTTCGCTCCCCATATGTGCGGCGGCAACGCGCTCTTCAATCAAGTCTTTAATCCTTTTGCGGCCGCCGTTTCCAGCGCCCATTCAAATTCGTTTGACAAGTCAAACTTCCCAGCTTGCCGATAGCTCAAACTACCAAACAACAGCAAAGTCGACGCCGTCAACCCGCACAACCCATTCACCCCATTCAAGAGGCGCGAAGGCATGTCCTGCTGCGAGTGCCAACTCGACAACCTGAACGATCTACGCCAGTACGTGTATGAGACCTTATGTGACCGAGAAAGCCTGATTCGCGGTGCTTTTCACATGTCGGAGCAAATCCTGGTGCGCCAGGGACGCCCGTGCGGAATGCATTTTTGCCTGCACGGCCCGCGTGCCGTCATGATCACCGCGATTTGGGAAACGAAGCAAAACTCGATTCTGTTCTACGATTCGACGGGCTTGCGGTTTCAGAAGACCAAGCTTGTCGCCGCTCCGATGCTTGAGACCGTCGCCGCTTAGAGCAACGAAACGGAATTTCGTTGACACCGCCGCTCGCAGATACTATACATCAATACACCAATAACCAACTGTACATGGAGGTCAGTGCCCATGCTCGTATTATCCCGCAAAGAGAACGAACGGATTCGTCTCGGTGACTCGATCGTGTTGACGATCGTGCGTGTTTCCGGCGACAAAGTTCGACTCGGCATTCAAGCCCCGCCCGACGTGCTCGTGCTACGCGACGAATTGGAGCCGTTCGCGGCCGAACTTCCGGCCGCCGCGGTACCCACGCTGTTGAGCATTTCCGCGTTGCCCACGGAAAAAGCAGTCGCGTAGCCGAAAACGCTTGATCGCTTGTCTCATTGAAGCCCGGTCTCTCACCCCAGGGGAGACCGGGCTTCTTGTTTTTCCGAATTCGCTAAGTACCTTGAGATCATTGAGTTTAGATCGAGCGCAGCGAAGTTCGCATCAGTTTTTTCGATTTCGTTCGTAACCGATTGCCGGCACCGGCCAATTACCGGTGACAGCACACAACTCGAGTCCGACCACCAAGCGAATCCCACCCGTCGCCTCTTGCGACAATGCAACCTCGCTTGACCGGAATCGAAACCTACCTGCCAACGACTACCCGAATCCGCTTCGAGGGAGAAGGAAGATGAAGACCATGGCGAGTCGCCGCGATTTCTTGACCGTCGGTGCCCTGGCCGGTGTCGGCTTGACGCTGCCCGATTTATTCCGTCTGGAACAAGCCCGCGCCGAGAAGAAGAACTACGACTTCATCGAGGCCAAGGCGAAGAGCGTCATTCACATCTACTTGCCCGGCGGCTGCGCCCACCAGGAAACGTGGGATCCCAAGCCGTTTTCGCCGATTGAATACCGCGGCGATTTGAAGCCGATCGACACGAACGTCGCCGGCACGCAGTTCTCCGAATTCTTGGTCCAATCGGCCAAGGTCGCCGACAAGCTCTGCGTGATCCGCTCGATGACGCACGGCGAAGCCGCTCACGAGCGCGGCACGCACAACATGTTCACCGGCTATCGGCCCAGCCCGGCCCTGCAATACCCGAGTATGGGCAGCGTCGTCAGCCACGAATACGGCCCGCGCAACAACCTGCCGCCGTACGTCGCCGTGCCGAACCAAGCCAATGAATTCGCCGGCACCGGCTACCTCAGCTCGTCGTTCGCTCCGTTCAGCCTGGGCGCCGATCCGGCCAGCGGCAACTTCCAAGTTCGCGACCTGACGTTGCCCAACGGCGTCGACGACACCCGTTTCGCTCGCCGTCGTTCGGCGCTCGATGCGGTCAACGCCTACTTCCACACGAAGGAAAAGTCGGACGCGATCGACGCGATGGACACCTTCTACGATCGGGCCTACAGCTTGATCAGCTCGAAGGAGGCCCGCGAAGCCTTCAACATCAACGCCGAACCGGCCGCCGTGCGCGACGAATACGGTCGCAACGAGGCGGGCCAACGAATGCTGATGGCCAAGCGTTTGGTCGGCGCCGGCGTTCGATTCGTCAGCCTCACCTACGGCGGCTGGGACATGCACGCCAACATCGTCAACAGCATGAAGCGCCAGCTGCCGATCTTCGATCAGGCCTTCGCGGCCTTGATTCGCGATCTCGAGCGCAGCGGCCTGTTGAAGGACACGCTCGTCATGGTGAGCAGCGAATTCGGCCGCACGCCGAAGATCAACAACACCGCCGGCCGCGATCACTGGCCGAAGGTGTTCAGCGTGGTCCTCGCCGGCGGCGGCGTGAAGGGCGGCATCACCTACGGCACGTCGAACGCCATCGCAAGCGAGCCGGAAGACGATCCGGTCGGCCCGCAAGACTTGGCGACGACCGTTTACAACCAGCTCGGCATCGTCGCCGACAAGGAGCTGATGGCTCCGGGCGATCGTCCGATCGAAATCGTCGACGGCGGCCGCGTGATCAAGGAAATCCTGGCCTAGGTGTTCCGGTCGTAACGGCGGGATGAGGAGCGAAGTTCCACATTACCTAACCGCTGCGACTAGACGATTCGCAAGAACCATGACTAGCATGAAGTTCTTGGCAATCTAAAATCAGCGATCCACCCGGTACTTTGTGCCGGGTGGATCGTTTGTCATACGCAAGTTGATTGAAGCGAGCGTTTGCAGGAAGCAAGCGTCTCCAGGCAACCAAGCAAGGTTGCCGCCGACGATCCCCCTGAGATCTTCGGTCGCACGAAGGAGTTGCGAGTCAATTCCGACGTGCCGCAGGCATGGAAGCCGGCGGCTCGGCGACGGTTCGCGCAATGCGCGGTTCGTCGCTTTGCGGCTTCCGTTCCCACCGCCTGCCCTCCCCCCATCGCACAACTTCCTCGATACGAGGCTTTCATGCGTTCTTTCCGTCGCTCTTTCGGCGGTTGCGTCGCCACAATGGTCGTCGCGCTTTCCGCCCACTCTCTGTTCGCCGCAGAACCGCGCGTCGCGAACATCACGCCTCAAGGCGCCAAACGCGGCGGCGACGTCGAGATCACCCTCGTCGGCGGTAATCTCGACGACGCCCCGGAAATCCTGCTTTATCAACCTGGCATCGTCGTGAAGAAGGTGGAGCCGATCAAAGACAAGGCCGGCAAAGTGCAGGCCAACCAGTTTAAGGCCGTGCTCTCGATCGCTCCTGATTGCACGCTTGGCAACCATCCGTTGCGCGTTCGCACGGCGAGCGGCCTGCAAACGATGCCGATTCTGTTCAGCGTCGGCGCGCTCAACGAAGTCGAAGACAAAGAGCCGAACAGCGAATTCGCTTCGCCGCAGGCGATTCCGCTCAACGTCACGGTCAACGGCAGCATTCAAAACGAAGACGTCGACTATTTCGTCGTCGAAGCCAAGAAGGGGCAGCGCATTTCGGCGGAAGTCGAAGGAATTCGCCTCGGCCGCCAATTCTTCGATCCGTATCTGGCCATTCTCGACATGGATCGCTTCGAATTGGCTCGCAGCGACGACGCCGCGGTCGTCTGGCACGACAGCGCTTGCTCGATCGTGGCGCCGGCCGACGGCAAGTACGTCGTGATGCTTCGGGAAAGCACCTTCAGCGCTTCGTCCCCGTATCGCTTGCACGTCGGCACGTTTCCGCGCCCCTCGGCGATGGTGCCGGCCGGCGGCAAGCCGGGCGAGACGATCGACGTGACGCTCTATGGCGACCCCGCCGGCCCGATCAAGCAAAAGTTCACGGTGCCGAAGGAGCCGCCGTTTCTCTCGACCATCTTCGCCCCCGATAACAAGGCGACGCCGTTCTTCCCGCAAGACGCCGGCGGCATCGCTCCGTCGCCGCTCGTGTTCCGCGCGACGCCCTGGAATAACGTCGTCGAGGTCGAACCGAACGACGACCGGACCCAAGCCACTCCCTGCGACGCCCCGATCGCCATGAACGGCCGCATCGAAAAGCCGGGCGACGTCGACCACTTCGCCTTCAAGGCCACGAAGGGACAAGTGTTCGACATTCGCGTTCACGCTCGCAGTATTCGCTCGCCGCTCGATCCCGTGCTGACGATTTTGCGCCAGTCGAACGGCGGCGGCGCAGGCTCGAACGACGACTCGGGCTCGCCCGACAGCTACCTGCGCTTCACCGCCCCGGCCGACGACACCTACGCCGTCGTGATCAAAGACATGCTCGCCCAAGGCGGGCCGGAGTTCGCCTACCGCGTTGAAGTCACGCCGGTTCAGCCGAGCGTCGTCATGACGGTCGCCGAAAAGCAACAGTACATCGATGTCGTCATGCCGGTCGCCAAGGGGAACCGCGGCGCGTTGATGCTCAACGTGCAGCGGACTAACTGGGGCGGCGATCTGAAGCTCGACATCCAAGGTCTGCCGCCGGGCATGAAGTTTGAGACGATTCCGATCGCCGGCAATCTGGCGAGCGTGCCGGTGCTCTTCACGGCCGATGAAAACGCCGCCGCCAAAGCCGCGGCCGTCGACCTCATCGCCACGCCGACCGATCCGAAAGCGGTGCCGGTCGAAGGCCATCTGCAACAAGTTAGCTTGATCGTCCGCGGGCAGAACAACCGCCCGGTGTACACGCAGACCATCGAGCGACTCACGACGGGCGTCATCGAGAAAGTTCCGTTCAAGATCGAGATCGTCGAGCCCAAGGTTCCGCTGGTTCGCAACGGCACGCTCGATTTGAAGGTTCGCGTGACGCGTGAGAAAGACTTCAAAGCGCCGATCGCAATCCGCATGCTCTACAACCCGCCGGGCGTCAGCTCGTCGGGCTCGGCACAAATCGCCGAGGGGCAAAACGAAGGCGTGATTCCGATCACGGCCGGCAGCAACGCCGAAATGAAAGACTTTAAGATCGTCGTTCTCGGCGTCGCCGGAGTCGGCAACGGCAGCATTGAAGTCGCTTCGCAGTTCGGCAAGCTCACGATCGGTCAACCGTTCTACGATTTTGCCTTCAAGGCCGGTGCGACGGAACAAGGCAAGGAGCTGACTTACGTCGCGCAGATCACCAACAACGTTCCATTCGACGGCAAGGCCACCGTGCAACTCGTCGGCCTGCCGGCCGAAACGACGAGCGCTCCGATCGAAATCACCAAAGACTCGACCGAAGCGACGTTCGTCGTGAAGACGACGGCGAAGTCGCCGGCGGGACGACACAAAGCGATCTACTGCAATTTGGTGGTTACGCAAAACGGGGAGCCGATCAAGCACACGTTCGGCCCAGGCGAAATCCGCATCGACGCTCCGCTGCCGCCGAAGCCCACGGCTAAGCCGGCGGAAGTGAAGCCGGCCGCCGTCGCCGCAGCCAAGCCCGCCGCGAAGCCGCTGAGTCGGTTGGAAATGCTCCGTCAGCAGAAGAACGAACCGGCCGGCAACAATAAATAGTCGCTCGCCGTCCACAGCAGTTCGCCGTCGGAAAGTTGGAATCATCATTACGCAACGAAACGCCTTGCACATCGTGCACTGAGTGCTTGAGGAGTCGGTCGTGAAGAACTACGGAATAAACACGCTCGTCGCTCGTATCGGTTGGCTCGCCTGCGGCTTGGCTTTCAGCCTCGCCACGGTTCGACATGCCGCGGCGGCGCCCTCGCCCATCGACGCTAAAGCCGGCGATCCGAAGGCCGTCGTGAAGATGGAAGTCTTCCCGCCCGACGTGAACCTCAATACGAAGCGCGATCGCCAACGCTATCTCGTCGTCGCCACGCGGGCCGACGGCGTGACGATCGACGTCACCAAAGACGCCCAAGTGTCGCTGGCCGACGGCAAGTTGGCGAAGATCGACCAACATACGATCTATCCGGCCGCCGACGGCGCAACGACGCTCAATGTGAGCTACGGCAATCTCAAAGCGCAAGTGCCCGTCGTCGTGAAGGACTGTACGGCCGACCGGCCGATCAGCTTCCAACTCGACGTTATGCCCGTCTTCATGCGCTCCGGCTGCAACACCGGCAGCTGTCACGGCGCGGCGCGCGGCAAAGACGGCTTCATGCTTTCGCTTTTCGGCTACGACGCTCCGGGCGACCACATGCGCATCACGCATGAACTCGGCAGCCGGCGCATCAATCTGGCCGTACCGGAAGAGAGCATGCTGCTCGAAAAGAACGACGGCTCGGTGCCGCACACCGGCGGCAAGCGCTTCGATCGGACGAGCGAATACTATCTCACGTTGCTCGAATGGCTGAAGAACGGCGCGCCCTACGATGCGGCGGAAGTGCCGAAAGTCGTACGCGTCGATCTTTATCCGAAGCAAGCGGTTCTCGAAGGGGCCGGAGCCACGCAGCAAATGATCGCCCGCGCCGTTTACGCCGACGGCTCCGACCGCGACATTAGCACGCTGGCCGTATTCATTTCCAACAACGACAATTCGGCCCCGATCAACGACGCCGGTCTTGTGACCGCTTCCAATCGCGGCGAAGCGTTCGTCATGGCCCGCTACGACACCCACACCGTGGGGAGCCAAATTCTCGTTCTGCCGAAAGACGTGAAGTTCACGCCCTCCAGCGAAAAGCCGGCGAACTACATCGACGGTCTCGTCGCCGCGAAGCTCAACAATCTGCGCATCGCGCCGAGCGAGCTCTGCGGCGATGAAGTGTTCCTCCGCCGCGTGACGCTCGACATCGTCGGGCTGCTGCCGACGGAAGAAGAGTATCACGCTTTCATGAACGATAAAGACGTGAACAAGCGCGCCAAGCTTGTCGACCGACTGCTCGAGCGCAAGGAATTCGCCGAAATCTGGGCGATGAAATGGGCCGAAGTGCTCATGGTTCGCACCCAGCAAAACATCGTGAGCACGAAGGCGGCCCTAGCCTACGCCGATTGGCTCACCTCGCAGATCTCCAAAGACGTGCCGATCGACGAACTCGTCCGCCAAATGCTGGCCTCAAGCGGCAGTTCGTTCAGCACGCCGGCCGTGAACTTTTATCAGGTCGAGCGCGACACGCTGAAGACGGCCGAAAACGCCGCTCAGGTGTTCTTCGGCATCCGCACGCAGTGCGCACAATGCCACAACCATCCGTTCGATCGCTGGACGATGGACGACTACTACAGCTTCGCCGCGTTCTTCTCGCAAGTCGGCCGCAAGCAAGCGGAAGACTACCGCGACATCGTGATCTACAACCGCGCCGGGGGCGAGTCGACGAACCCCGTCACTAAGAAGCGCGCCCCGCCGAAATTCCTGGGCGGAGTCGAACCGGAGATCAAGCCGGGCGACGACCGCCGCGCCGTACTGGCCAAGTGGCTCACCTCGGGCGACAATCCGTACTTCGCCAAGAACATCTCCAACCGCGTGTGGGATCACTTCTTCGGCATGGGCATCATCGAACCTGTCGACGATGTCCGCATCAGCAACCCGGCCACGAACCCGCAGTTGCTCGATGCCTTGGGGACGAAGCTCGTCGAATACAAGTTCGACATGCGAAAACTCGTGCGCGATATCTGCAATTCCCACACCTATCAACGTGCGGGAACTCGCAACGAGAGCAACGCGACCGACGAGAAGAACTTCTCGCACTCCTCCGTTCGCCGCGTGCGGGCCGAGAGCTTGCTCGACATCATCTCGCAGGCCACTGAAACGAAAGACAAGTTCCAACGCTTGCCGCTGGGATCGCGAGCCGTGCAGATCGCCGACGGCAACACGTCGAACTACTTCCTCGACACCTTCGGTCGTTCGCCGCGCATCACCGTGTGCGCGGCCGACATAAAGACCGATCCTTCGCTCTCGCAGTCGTTGCACTTGCTCAACGGCCCCACGGTCGAAGGCAAGATCGCCCAGGGCGGCCTGATCCGTCGCTGGATCAATGAAAAGCTGACCGACGAGCAGATCATCGAGAAAATTTACGTTCGCACGCTGACGCGAAAGCCCACGGCCGACGAAATGGCCAAGCTTACGGCGATCGCGAAGGGAGACGAACGTGCCAAGGCGCTCAACGATATTTTCTGGGCCGTGCTCAACTCCCGAGAGTTCGTGTTCAACCACTAATCGCGTTCGTCGGATAGCCAGTCCTCGTGAATTTTCGATCGCCGCTCGTTAAGAGAGTTTCTATGCGTTGCCGCCTCGCTCTGACATCGCTTGTTACGCTCGCGTTCATCGCCGAGTCGTCGGCCTTCGCGGCCGACGAAAAGAAGCCCGCCGACCCCAAGGCGGCGGCGCCGAAGGTGACGTACGACGAGCACATTCAGCCGATCTTCCGCGAACACTGCTTCTCTTGTCATAACCAAAACGAAGCCAAAAGCGATCTCGCGCTTGACAGCTACGGTCGGACGATGGCCGGCGGTGCGGGCGGCGAATGCATCATCGCCGGAGATCTGGAAAGCTCGCGGCTTTATGCGTTGGTGGCCCACTTGGAAAATCCCAAGATGCCTCCGGCCCAAGACAAGCTGCCGGAAGCGAAGCTCAACTTGATCAAGACCTGGATTCTCGGCGGCGCGCTGGAGAATTCCGGTTCGAAGGCCAAGATCAAGCCGAAGGTCAGCCTCGAAATGGTCGCGACGACGGGCAATAAACCCGCCGGCCCGCCGGCGATGCCCGAGAAGTTCCGCCGCCAGCCTTTTGTCGCCACGAGCCGCGCAGGCGCCGCGACCGCGATCGCCGCCAGCCCATGGGCGCCGCTCGTCGCCGTGGCCGGCCAAAAGCAGATCATGCTCCATAACTCCGACACCGGTGAGTTGCTCACGATTCTCCCCTTCGCGGAAGGCATCCCTCACATCCTGAAGTTCAGCCGCGACGGTTCCGTGTTGCTGGCCGGCGGCGGTCGTCACGGGGCTTCGGGAAAAGTTGCGCTCTACAACGTAAAGACGGGCGAGCGGATCACGGAAGTGGGCGACGAATACGACGTCGTCCTCGCGGCCGACGTGACCAACGACCTCAAACTCGTGGCGCTCGGCGGGCCCAAGAAAATGGTCCGCGTGTTCAACGTCGCCGACGGCGCGCTCGAATACGAAATGAAGAAACACACCGATTGGGTGACTGCGATCGAATTCAGCCCCGACGGCATTTTGCTCGCCACCGCCGATCGCAGCGCCGGCCTCATGATTTGGGAAACCGAAGGCGGCCGCGAATACCAGAACCTGACCGGCCATACGGCGGCGATCACCGACCTCAGCTGGCGCAGCGATTCGAATCTCCTGGCTTCGGTCAGCGAAGACGCTTCGATTCGTCTTTGGGAAATGGAAAACGGCAAGCAGGTGAAAACCTGGGGGGCCAACGGCGGCGGTTCGCTGACCGTCGAGTTCGCACCGACCGGAACGATCGTCACCGGCGGCCGCGACAAAGTCTGTAAAGTTTGGAACATCGACGGCAAGGCACTCGCGACCACGGAAGCCATGCCGGACATGGTGATGGACGCCGTTCTGACGTACGACGGCAAGCGCGTCGTCGCCGGCGACTGGACGGGCGAAGGCCGAATTTACGACGCTGCCACCGGGAAAGCGGTCGGCAAACTGCTCCTCAACCCGCTGCCGCTCGACCAGATGGTCAGCTACTCCAACGCCCAAGCCGCAGCCGCCGAACAAGCTGCGACCGCGGCCTCCGCGGAAGCCGAGAAGGCCAAGAAAAACGCCGAAGCCGTCGCCGCGGCCGCGCAAGCCGCCGCGAAGAAGGCGACCGACACGGCTAACGAAATCAACCGCCTGCAGGCGGTTCGAAACCAATCGGAAAAAGACGCTCCGGCGAAGTCGGCGACCTTGAAGGCGGCCCAAGAAAAGGTAGCCGCCGCTCGCAAGCCGGCCGCCGACGCCAAGAACGCCGAGTCGAAAGCCGCAGCCGCCGCGAAGCAAGCGACGGACGCGGTGGCGCGTGCTGCGGAAGATGTGAAGCGCTTCGAAGCGCAAGTCGCGAAGCTCAAGGCCGACAAGAACGAGAAAGCGATCCCCGAAGCGCAGAAAAAGCTCGACGCCGCCAAAGCAGTCGTCGCCGAGCGGACGAAAGCCGCGGACGTCGCCGCCAAGGCCCTCGCCTCCACGCAAGCGGCGACCAAGCAAGCCGTGGGCACGCTCACCGGTCTCGAACAAGCGCTCGCCAAGTCGAACGCGGAGATGGAAGCATTTCGCAAGGCGGCCGCCGATGCCGGAGCCGGCGTTAAGACACTGACCCCGCAATTGAAGCCGTTGCAGGAAGCGGCCAAAAAGGCGGCTGAGCAAAAGGCCGCCGCCGACAAAGTCGCGGCGGAAAAGGCCGCGGCCGCCAAAGTCGCCGCCGACGGCGCCGCTGCGGCTCGCCAAGCCGCGCAGCGTGCCGCAGCCGACAAAGCGGAGTTCGACAAGTCGAACAACGCCCAAGCCAGCGCCGCCAAGTAGGTCGGGAAATCACAACAGTCCGATCAGTTCAATCGCGGCACCGGGCTGCCGCTTCCGAGCATCTCGAGGTCGCCGGCGATCACAGCATTGCCGGCGACCTTTTTCGTTTCCTAAAGCGGCCCTCCGTCCGCGCGGGCACTGCCGGCAATTGAAAATCGGTGATCTGGCGAAGATTTTCCCGTCGCAATCTCGGGGAAAAATCTGCGGGTTGTAACGATTGTTCCAAGTTTCCCGGCGCGGCTTCCGATATTTACCCTGCCGCATTCTCTGCCGGGGGGCGTAGGCGCGAACCTATTTC
>JAEUIN010000142.1 GCA_016793115.1 Planctomycetaceae bacterium | reverse complement strand
CGTAACGGTGACGTTCGATCCGCCGGCGCTGGTGAGCGTGATTAAATCGTGCGCCCCGGTGCCGGTCACGTAGACGGGCGAGCCGGCGCGCTGGCCGAGGATCGTCGTCAAATACAACCGGTCGACGTTCACGACCGTGGCGGGCGGCGGAACGGCGGAGCGGAGCGGATAACGCGTGAACATGTCGAGATTCTGCAGGGCGGCAAGTTGGTTGCCGCCGATGCGAATCACTTCGACCGACGAGAGAATATCGTCGTCGCCCGTCGCGTCGCTCACGTGCGCCAGGCCGATGTTGTGCGCCGCTTCGTGGGCGGCGACGCTCGCGAAGGCCGTGTCGACGGAGTTGGCGTCGAGGAAGAACAAGACGTCGCTCAGCAGCGTGTCGGCGTTGATGATCGCCGTGTCGTCGCGGGCGTTCGTGAGTCCGATGTCGTTGCCGGTGGCGATGCCGTAGATGCCGATGTCGCGGCCGACTTCGATGTTGCCGTTCGTCAGGTGAGCCTGCGAAACGAAGAGCCAGCCGTCGCGTTCGCCGGCGGTCGCGGAGCCGAGCTGCAACGTGGCGGCGATGCCGCTCACATAGGCGGCGCTGCTGCCGTTGGGCAAGAGCGGCGCGAGTTGCACGTTGATGTCGAACGGCTCATAGTAGCGCTGCATCAGCGAAAGAATATTGTCGCGCAGTTGCGTGTAGCTGGTGAAATTGACCAGCGGCGCCATGGTGTCGAAGCGGATCGTGTCGGTATCGGCGTAGGCGAAGCGCAGGTCGGGGCCTTGAATGCCGCCGTTGGCGAACGTGTCGCGCAGTTGTTGCACGGACATCGTGAGCCCGCCGGCCGGAAACAAGTCGCCGAAGTCGACGTAGAGATTGCTCGTGAGGACCCAACGCTCTTCGAGCGATTCGATGCTCAACATCGCTCCTTGACGACGCACGGCGACGCGCGCGTCGGCGGGCGCCCGACGAAGCTTATTGAGCAACTGACGAACTGTGCGAACGATCATGGACCACCGCCGACCTTTTCCGCAGGCAAAAAGCTTCCACTTAAAAAAACGGCAAGTCACACCACAGAGGGGTGAGACCGCGTCCGAGGGGTCATCCTAATCCGCCGAGCGCGAGGGTCCAGTAAAAAGTGAGTTCGGGCGGAGTGCGGGTTCTGTGCGGAAAACCCGCAGGGGCGGTCGGTTCGCCCTGGGAGCCCTATTTTATTGGGCAAAATGCCGTTCCAGCTCGCCGGATGCGGCCGCTGCGGCAGGCGGCCAAGCGGACGTGTCGTGGGAACTCGAGGGCCGGTAAGATTCCGAGCAGGCTTGGCGGTTTCCGTGCCGCCGCTCCGGCCGCCCGTGCCGGCGTGGGTGCGGCCGTCTGTAATCCTCAAATCGTTCCTAGTTCCTTGAGTTCGCTGCTCATGGCCGCCTCCGATTCCTTGTCGACGGTCTTAACCGGAACGCTGCATGTCGACATCGCCTTCGATTGGGGAGACGAAATCGACTTGGAGCGGGCCGCTCAACTCGCCCCCTCGCACTCGCAAGAACTTGCCCGCCGGCATCGTACGCCGGCTTCGTTTAATTATCGCGCGCCGCCGTTGCGGTTTCCGTTAGGCGAAATTGTGCTCCAAGCGCCGGGCTTCGATGGGGCGACGGCGCGACTTGAGGCCTCGGTGTTCGACTTCGCCGTGGTCAATATCCGCGTCGATCTTTCGCTCGCGCATTCACCCGACGAACTGCGGCGCATCGTCGGCGATCCGGATTTTGTTCCGTCGATCTCTAGGGCCGCACGACAGGCCGCGGAACCGCTCTACCTGCGACTGTTGCCGGCGATCAAAATGGCGGGGTGGCGCGAATTGGTCGAAGACTACGTTATCGTTCGTCTCGATCCGGAGTGCTTGCCGGGCGTCGACGCGTTGCTGACGGACCACGCCGGCTGGCTGGCCGGCGTGTTGCGCTTGGAATCGGAGCCGCTCAGCGCGGAACAGATCGCCGAAGCGCTCGGCAGGCGCATTTCCTACTCGCCGACCGACTTGGTCGTTATCGACTGGGGGGCGGCGGTCGTCGTCGATCGCGACTGCGAAGAGACGCTGCAAACATTGGAGTTTGCCAATCTTCAGTTGCTCGAGTTTCGCTTGATCGATCAACGGCTCGACCAAGCCTTGGCCCACGCCTACGGTCTGATTCATTCCTTGGCCGGCAGCCGACGCTATCTATTTTGGAAGAGCCAAGATCGGCCGCTGCGGATTCTCGGCGACTTGCGGATTGAAACCGAAGCTCTGTTCGAGAGGGCCGGCAATGCACTCAAACTGGTCGGGGATCAGTACTTGTCGCGCGTTTATTCGCTGGCGGCGGGGCGGTTGCACCTCGAAGAATGGTCGGCGAGCATCAAGAACTCACTGGAGGTGACCGAAGGGGTCTATCAGATCCTTTCCGATCAGGCCGCGGCCGGCCGCTTGGAGGCGATGGAACTCATCGTGATTCTGCTGATCGCCGTGGAGATCGTGATGAGCCTCTTTGTGCATTGAGCGAGCGCCGCGCTATTTTTGAAGGCGATCCACGGCGACTTTCAAGAAGTGGACGCCGTCGCCGTTCATGAACACCGTGCCGACATGCCGCTCGTCGACCTGCACGGTTCTGGCGGAGTAATAGCGGGCCGCGACGTTGGTCTCGGGCAGCAGCGTCACCGTGGCGTTCCAAGTTCGACCGTCGTCGGCGGAATAGTTGTAGCGCAAGCCTTTGTTCCGATGGCCGACGCCCCAGGTGACGATCAGGCCGGCGTCGGCGAGCGTGGTGAGATAACGACCTTCGGCGTTGTCGCCTTCGGGGGCGGCGGGGAAGTTTTCGATCGAGGTCCACGTGCGGCCGTCGTCGGTCGAGCGCAGCAAGACCGGCCCCATCGCCAGGAGCGAGCCCTTCGCAGTGCGCACGATTTGCTGAAACGAGTGCTGTTTGCCGTCGGGCCCGACGAGTCGATACTCCTCCAGCGCGCCGGATTTCGGATCGTAGAGCCGCGGCGGGCCGGCGCGGAGCGGCAACAGCCACCGGCCGTCGGGCATGACGAGCACATTGTGGCGGACCGCGCCGAGATGTTTGCCGTCGAGCGGGCCGATCAGCGCTTGCTCGCTCCAGGCGCGCCCCTGGTCGTCGCCGAGCGTGTAGAGCAGGGCGCGCTCATAGTAGCCGTCGCGGGCTTTGTCGTCGGCGATGTAGTTCCAGGTGACGAGGATGCGATCGTCGGGCAAGACGTCGGCCGTGCCCGGATAGACTTCGAACTTCTTCACTTCGCGAATCACGTCGGGCCGCTTCGCCGTCGTCGCGATCGGCTCCGGCTTCTCCCAGGTGGCCCCGCCGTCGAGCGAGCGCGAGCGCATCAATACGTTCGCTCCTTTGTAAACGACGACGAGCGCGCCGGCTTGCGTGCGGCAGATCGACGGATGAATGTGGCCGCCGATCGGCGCGGCGAGAATCGACACCGGACGAGGTTCCTCGGCAACGGCCGGCATCGCCAAGAGCAGAGCCGCCGCCCAGCCGGCGACGAGCGGCAAGCGGGTGCATACAAACGCGCGAGCAATCATGGGCGACGCCTTTCAAAAGCACGGTGGGTAGCGAGATGGGGGCGACGGGCGTGTCGCCGGCGGGTTCGCCGATTCTATCGGGTGAGAAATCGACAAGATACAATGTCGCCCGCACCGCGATCCTCACGTATCGTCTTCTTGCGAAACACTTGATGAAATCCACGCTTTTCACCTCGGCCGTCCTGCTCGCCCTCGTCGCTCATGCGTCGGCCGCCGAGCCGAAGCCCGCGGAGGGCGATTCGAATCCCCAACGCTACGAACTTTCGGCGCGGGCGAGTGAGATCGATCCTCGCGCGAAGCCGCATCCGGAAATCGATTTCGTCTTTGAAAAACAAGGGAAGCCGAGCGATCTTGAGCGGGCGATGGTCGACACGCGCGTGCCGTCGCGCGGGCGGCTCGTGATCTGGCTCATGGGTTATAGCCCGGCGCTGTTCGAACGCGTGTCGGGGTATGGATTGCACGCGATTCAAGTGCACTACGCCAATGGTTGGTTCGGCAAGCTGTCGAAGCTCGCGCCGCCGAGCGACGATAAATTTCTCGGCAAGATTCGTCTCGAGGCGGCGACCGGCGAAGACTTCAGCGACGCGGTCGAGATTCCCAAGCCCGACGGCATGGCGGAGCGCGCCGTGCGGTTCGTGAATTGGTTGGCGAAGGAGAATCCGGCCGGCCGCTGGGAGCAGTTTCTCACCGACGATAAGCAAGACTTGCGGTGGGAACTTGTGATTATGGCCGGCAGCTCCCACGGCTCGACGACTTCGGCGCGATTCGCGATTCACAAGCGGGTCGATCGCGTCGTCATGTTTTGCGGGCCGCGCGATCAATTAGAAACGTGGCAGGGGTTGCCGTCGGCCACGCCGGCGAATCGCTTTTTCGGCTTCAGCCATGTGCTCGACGGCGGCTGGACCGGCGACCACTACTGTCGCTCCTGGGAACTGCTCGGGCTCAATCAGTACGGTCCGATCGTGAACGTCGACAAGACCCCGTTCCCCTTCGGCAAATCGCGGCGATTGATTACCGACGCCGACGTGAAAGGGGACGACCGTCGCGCACATAGTTGCGTCGTGCCCGGGAGCGCCTCGCCGAAAGACGCGGAAGGCCGGTTGCTGCACGAAGACGTTTGGCGTTACCTGTTCACGCAACCGGTCGACGAATTCGGCGAACAAGCGCCGCTCGACCCGGGCTGCTTGAAGGAGCAGCGGAAGTGACGTCGTTTAGCCGCCGACTCGCGCCTTGTTGTGGGCCGCGGCCGCGCGGATGAGCGTCTTCAGGGCTTTCTCGTCGACCTTGTCGCTTTCGCGGAAGTCGATCGCGCGGCGGGTGTTGCCTTCCAGGCTTGAGTTGAAGAGGCCGGCCGGGTCGGGCAGCGCGGCCCCGTTGGCAAACGTGAGCTTCACGACGTTCTTGTAGGTCTCGCCGGTGCACAAGATGCCGTCGTGCGACCAGACCGGAACTTGCCACTTCCACTCCTCAACGACATGGGGATCGGCCGCTTGAATCACGGCCCGCAACCGGCCGAGCAATGCGCCGCGCCAATCGCCGAGTTCGGCGATGCGGGCATCGATCAAGTGCGAGGGGGACTCCGCGAGCGGCGCGGCGGCTTTTTTCTTGGTCGGCTTGCGCTGCGCCGCCGGCTTGGGCTGCGGTGCTTCGTCGCCGTTCGCGTCGGCCGGCGGTTCCCAGAACGAATCGTCGGAGCGGTCGCGTACGCTTTGCACGGAGCGCTCGGCGAGCCGGCGGATTAATTTTTCCGGCAGCGGTTCGGAATAGGGGAGCTGCAACGTGCCCTTAGTCGTCCGATGGGTTTTGAGTTGCTCGCGAAAGGCCGCGAGCGCCGAGGCCGTGGGGACGAAATTGCAGTGAGCCTTGTGCGCGGAAAAGGCGAACAGAAAGCGCGGCTCGATGAAGAACGGCGTTCCCCACTTGATCGCTTCCTCCGCTTCCGGCGCGACGCTCTTGAGGACTTCATAGAGGCGTCGCAGGAGCGGCCGCCCGGCGGCGGGAGCGGCTTGTATATACGCGGTGATCGTCGTCGGACGTTTGGTAGCCATCCTGCTTGCCCTAAGTTCAAAATCGCGCCGCCGGTCGACTTTGGGCGGGGCACGCCAATATAGCCGAATTCGCACGCTCCGCGCCGCCGGAGTTGCGATGCGTCGCCCCCCGGCTATGCTGCGAGCTACCGAACTCGATGCGATGCGGCTCCGCTGGAAAGGCGAATCCTTGGCCACGACGAACGACGGCAAGCCCGCGAGTGCGACCGGCGAGGGGGCGCTGCCGCGCAACGTGCGCATCCTGGGATTGACGAGTCTGCTCAACGACACGGCCAGCGAGATGATCTTCCCGCTGTTGCCGACGTTTCTCCTGTCGGTGCTGGGCGGCAACCGGTTCTATCTCGGCGTCATCGAGGGAGCGGCCGACACGACGGCGAGCTTGCTCAAGCTCTGGTCGGGCGGTCGTTCGGATCAACTCGGACGGCGCAAAGCGTTCGTCGTGTTCGGCTACGTCGTCGCGACGCTCTCGCGCCCGTTCATCGGCCTGACGACCGCGCCCTGGCAACTGCTGGTGTTGCGGTTCGGCGATCGCGTCGGCAAAGGGGTGCGCACGGCCCCGCGCGACGCGTTGATCGCCGATTCGACTCCGTCGGCGCTGCGCGGCCGAGCCTTCGGGTTTCATCGCGCCATGGATCACCTCGGCGCGGCGCTGGGGCCGTTGATCGCGACGTTGTTTCTCTGGTTGCGGCCGGGAGAGTTGCGAACGTTGTTTCTGTTGAGCGTCGTGCCGGGCGTGCTCGTCGTGCTGCTGATCGTGTTTCGCTTGCACGAGCCGGCGTCGGCGAGCCCGCCGCAGGAACGATTGCGCCTTTCGCTGACGCCTTTCGATCGCAACTTTCGCCGCTACTTGCTGGCGCTGGTCGTCTTCACGCTCGGCAACTCGAGCGACGCTTTTCTACTAGTGCGCGCCGGCGAACTCGGCGTGCCGACCGCGCAACTGCCGCTGCTCTGGTGCGTGTTCCACATCGTGAAGAGCACGGGCAATTTGTATTTGGGGCGGGCCGTCGATCGCAGCGGCCCGCGACGGTTCATTCTCTTCGGCTGGCTGGTCTACGCATCGGTGTACGTGGCGTTCGGTTACGCCACCGCGGCCTGGCACGCCTGGGCGTTGTTCCTCTGCTATGCACTGTTCTACGGATTGACCGAGCCGGCCGAGAAAGCGCTGGTCGCGAATTTGGTCGCCTCCGAGCGCAAGGGCTTGGCTTTCGGTTGGTTCAACTTTGCGATCGGCGTGGCGACCTTGCCCGCGAGCTTGTTGTTCGGCGCGATCTACCAAGCGTACGGGCCGGCGGCGGCCTTCGGTCTGGGAGCGCTCTTGGCCGGCGCGGCGGCCGTGTTGCTCGTCGGCGTGCGTGAAACGCCGCGACGGGGAATCGACGTTGCATGAACCGGCGACGTCGCTAAGCTTCGTGGGCCGCTCGGTCGTATGCCCTCGCATTTTGCCGCGGGAGCCGATTGCGATACGAAACACACGCGGGCCGAGACGTTCATGAAGCGCTTTATCGACTGGTTCAATAACCTCTACCCGGTGTGGCTGGTGAGCTTGGCCACGGCGGCCTTCTTTTGGCCGCCGCTGATGCTCTGGTTCACCGGGCCGTGGATCTTTTGGTCGCTGGCCTTATCGATGCTGGGGATGGGGCTGACGTTGAGCGTGGCCGACTTCCGCAACATCGCTCGCATGCCGGGCTCCGTGGCGCTCGGCTTCGCTTCGCAGTACACGTTGATGCCGCTCACCGGCTGGGCGGTGGCGACGGCGCTGCAATTGGAATCGTCCGTCGCGGTCGGCATTATTCTCGTGGCGAGTTGTCCGGGCGGTATGGCCTCGAACATGATCAGCTACTTGGCCGGGGCCGACGTCGCGCTGTCGGTCGTGTTGACTCTGGCCTCGACGTTGCTGTCGTTCGTCTTCACGCCGCTGTGGTGCGGCGCACTGGCGGGCCGATACGTGCCGGTCGACGCGCTCGGCATGTGTCTGTCGGCCTTGGAGATGGTCGTCGCGCCGGTGGTGCTCGGCGTGCTCATTCGGTGGAAGTTGCCGCGCACCGCCGACAAGATCGGCGCTTGCGGCCCGACGATCGCGGTGATCGCGTTCACGCTCGTCAGCGGGGGCATCGTCGCGGCGAGCGCCGAGTCGATCGCCGGCAGCTTCGGCAAGTTGGCCCTCGCGGCGACGCTGCTGCACATTTGCGGGTTCGCCTTGGGCTATGCGGCGACCAAGCTGCTGCGGTATTCGGAGCGCGTCGCGCGCACGGTGAGCATTGAAGTGGGAATGCAGAACGGCGGCATGGCTTCGGTGTTGGCGCGGCAACACTTTCCGACGATGCCGCTGGCGGCCGCGGCCGCGGTGTTCAGCGGCGTGATTCAGAACATTATCGGAGGCTTGTTGGCGTCGTGTTGGAAATCGCGCACGACCGGGGAACGTTGACGCCGACTTCCGGTTGCTTGGCAGGCCGTAGATCGGTAATCCGCGAGAGACGCCGTCGAAAAGGATTGATCACGCGATTTAGGGAGCGATCTTGAGAATCCGGTTGTTGTAACTATCGGTGATGTAAAGCTCCCCCGATTTCGGATGAATCGTGACGCCGTGCGGCCGATTGAGTTGGCATTGAAGCGGATCGCCGCCGACGCCGCTTTTGCCCCGCGCGCCGGTGCCCGCCGCGCGCCGGAGCAGGCCGGTCGCAGGCTCGTAGCGGCGGATCAAATGATTCTCCGCATCGGCGATCAGCACGCTGCCGTCGCGGTCGATGCAAAGGTGCTTGGGCCCGCTCATCGTCGCTTCGAGGGCGGGGCCGCCGTCGCCGTCGGCTCCTTTGCGGCCGGAGGCGTTGACGACCGTGCGTATGCGTCCGCTCTTGTCGACGACGCGCAACGCGTTGCCGTTGCGCTCCAGAATGTACACGTTGCCGTCGCGGTCGGCGGCCGCCGCGCGCGGGTCGACCAGCGGCGCTTCGACGGCGTTCGCTCCATCTTGCGGTACCCCCTTCTTGCCGTTGCCGGCGACGACGCGCGACGTTTTTTTCGCCAGATCGAGCACGCGCACTTGGAGCAGATTGGCGATGTAGAGTCGCGATCCGTCCGGACTGAGCGTGATGCAATAGGGGCCTTGGCCGCGCTCCTTGCCCGGGGGCGCGGTCCAACCGTCGACGGTGGAAACCGTGTTGTTGCGCACGTCGACGCGGCGAACGCGCCCGTTCCAAGTGTCGCCGATGAGAACGTCGCCGTCGGGTAAGATCGCCAAATTGTGAGGCCCGTTGAATTGGGCTTCCAAGGCCGGTCCGCCGTCGCCGCTCGAGCCGGGTTGTAGGCGACCTGCCTTGTGTCGCAGCAGTCCGGCGGCATCGATTTGCAGCAAGCGATTCCCCGAGATCATTTCGACGATCCACGTTTGCCCTTGAGAATCGAACTCGGTCCCGAACGGCTCGCGCAGCAACGCCTCGCCGGCGGGAATATCGACGGCGTCGGTCGTGCCGCCGGCGACCAGTTCGATCGTCGCCGCCGGACTACGTCCGGCCGCGAATACGACGAGGGCGACGGCCAACGACAACGAGCGCAGTGCGGCCGTGCCGAGGAATGAAACGTGGTGAATCTCGATCGTCATCTCAATAGGTTCTCGTTCGTTTTTGATAGGGCGAGGGTGCGACCTCGGAAAGTCGGCTAAGGGGTTCGATCGGCCGAGGTGAGAAACGCGAGTAAGTCCCGCAGTTCTTCGTCGGTCAACGTATTCGGCAGCCCGGCCGGCATGAGCGAAAGCTTGGATTCGGTTTCGCTTTCGATGTCGTCTTTCTTGAACGTTCGTTCCTTGCCGGCGGCGTCGCGATAGACGTCGACGCTTGAGGACCGCAGCAGAATTCCGCTGAACGTGGTTCCGTCGGCGAGTTCCAGAACTTTATGAAAATACTGCGGCGAGATGTCGCGACTCGGCTCCAGAATCGATCGTAGCACGGCCGCTCGATCGCCTTGGCTGTGAACGAAGCTCAAATCGGGACCGACGACGTTGCCGCGTCCGCTGTGACGATGGCAATTTGCGCAGATCGCGGCCCGCGAATTGAAGAAGACCCGCCGGCCGGCTTCGGCGTCGGGGCGTCCGGGCAGATCGTCGAGCCGCTTCAGCCAAGCGGCCGTGTCTTCCGGCGCCGGTCGGCCGACGGCCGGCGACGCGGGATCGAGCACGGCGCGCACGAGCGCGGCCGAATCGGGATAGCGCTCGGCGACGGCGCGAAGCGCTTGTCGGGCCGCCTCGTCGGGAGGAGTGCCGCGCAAGGCTCGCAGCGCCTCGTTGCGCACGATCGACGACTTGTCGCTTGTGAGCGTCAGCAGAAGTTGCCGATGGGCAGGCTCGTTCGACGGCGCCAGGCCGACCACGGCCTCGGTCCGCAAGGCGACCGTCGCCGTCGCATCTTCGGCGATCTTCGCCAGCGCGGCGTGGGCCGCGGAATCGTTGCGAGCGGCCAACGTGCGAACAACCTCGAGCGAAAGCAGCGCATCGTCGTATGCAAGCAGTTCGCGCAGCAATGCCGTGGTCAAGCGTTTGTGACCGGCGGGGAGCAAACGGAGAGCAAACGCCTTGGTGCGCAACGGCGTCGAAGCGTCGGCGAGGCGCTCGAAGAGAACGTCGGGGTCGGTGACGCCTGCGGCCGGTCGCCCGCGCAAGCTGTTCCAAGTCGCCAACACGGCCTCGAAGAGCCGATAGTCGAGGTCTTTCGCCGACAACATGCGCTCGACGTCCGGCAGGAAACGAATGAGCTCGGCGTCGGAAATCCAGCGTAAGCATTCGAAGCGCACGTCGGGGTCGGCGTCGTCGAGAAGTGCGGCGACCCACCGATCGTCTTTTAAATCGACGCGGCGCAGCGCGACCAAGGCCCACACACGGTCTTGTTGCGGCAAGGCGCGAACAGTTTCCGGCGTCCAGCCGGCGGATTGGCGAGCCAGGGCCGACAAGGCGGCATCGGCGAGGTAAGAGTCGTTTCCACGAGCCAGCTCAAACAGCCCCGACGGCGGCGCGCGCTTTCCTTCGCGCAAGTCGCGGGCGAGTCGCGCGGCGTCGTTCGGCGGCTCCGGCGTCGTTTTGATCCAAGCGGCCTTGGCGGGATCGATCTCCAACTTCCAGAGACGACCGCGCCGGTGGATCGTGTAGGCGCTGAACACCCAATCGGTCAGATAGAAGGCGTTGTTCCGCGCAGGCGTCATACAGACGGGGCGAAAGTGTTCGCCGCCGCGGACGATTTCGACGCGCTCCGCGGTGAAGCCGGCGCCGCGGCGAGTCAGCGGATAGTAGTCGATGCGATGGTTGCTCCACGACGGTATCAGCACGCCGCCGCCGAGTTCGACGACCGCACAGGGTCCCTCGCCGGACGCGTGGACCATGCCGAGCGTGCCGCGCAGCTCACCGTTCCAGGCGACGAACGGATGGATCGGCTGGTCGCCGTAGGCCCGTTGGTAGCCGTAGTCGCCGCCGTCGACGACGTTCAACAGGCGGCAGGGGGGGCGACTGCCGGGGTCGTTCTCGGCGGCGAAAATTTCCCCGTCGGCGCGAACGAGGAGGCCGAACGGATTCCAGAATCCGCGGGCGATGCGTCGCAACTGGGCTCCGTCGGCCGTGCAACGAAACACGCCTCCTTCGCCGCTGCCCGTCGTCTTCGTGCCGTCGCGGGCGGTGATCACCCACGTCTTGCCGAAGTTCTCGCCGAGCGAGAAGATCAAATCGCCGCTTGGATGCCACGCCATGCCCGACAGCCCGTTGTGCGGATAGTCGGCTTCGGTGTCGAGCGCGGCCAGGGTTTCTTCGCGATCGGCCGTGCCGTCGCCGTCGGCGTCTTTGATCCGTAAGATGCGATCGCGTTCGGCGAGATATACCCAACCGTCGGGGCCGAGCTTGAGTTGCATCGTCGCTTCGGTTTTGTCGTAGAACACGCGTCGATTCTTGCCGTCGCCGTCGAAGATCAAGACTTCATCGTGCGCGGGGCCTTCGTAGCCGGTCGGTCGAAAGTGAGTGTGACAGGCGACGAGCCAGAGGTTGCCCTGCGCATCGACGTCGATCCCGGTCGGCGTCACGAGGTCGGGATGCTCGGCCAGAAGCGTCAGCTTCACGCCGGGAACGAGTTCTTCAATCTGCGGCGGGAGCACGGCCGGGACCACCGGCGGGGCGGGAGGAGGAGCCGCGTGGAGCGCCGTAGCGGCTAAGAAGATCGCCAAGATCGTCGCGCAACAACACCGACGCGTCGATACGCCGGCGGCCGATCGAGCTTTCATGAGTTTCCTTGAATCTTCGTCGTCTAACACCTAATGTCTCTCCCCCATCGTTCGCCGCCGCCGTTCACCCTAACGACGCCTTCGCCACGCGATTGCCGACGAGATCGCGCGGGTGAGGTTGCACGGCGCGCGCCGGAAGCGAAGTCAGCACGACGCAGATGGTTCGCGTCGTCGGATCGGCCCAAGCGATCGTGCCTGTCGAACCGGTATGGCCGAACGTTTTAGCGGAGCAGCCTTCACTGCCGGCGGCTTTGCCGACGTTGAAGCCGAGGCCGCGCTCGGTCAGCCCCGACCCGTTCTGGTTTTGAATCATAAGCCGCGCCGTCTCGGGCCGCACGATCGTGCCGGCCGCGAAGAGAAACTCCGCGAGAAACTTGGCGACGTCGGGAGCCGAAGCATGTGTTCCGCCCCACGGCGCACCGAGCTTGCGCCAATAGGGGCTGTTCCAATCCCAGTCTTTGGCCGTCGGGTCGCCCGCTCCCGACTCGGGTGCGGCCGATTCGGTTTGCATCGCGACCATATCCGGCAGCGCGAAGCGACCGAGCCCTTGCGCCGAGCGACGCATGCCGAGCGGGCGGAACACCGCTTCGTCGGTGAGGGCGAGGATGCTCTTCTTGGTGATGAGTTCGGCGACATGAGTCGCCAACAGAATGCCCATGCTCGAATACTGATAGTTCGACCCGGGTGCGAATTCGACCGGTGCGCGAATCGCGTGAGCGACGAACTCCGCGAGCGGCGCATGGGCCTTGCGCAAAGCGGCGTTCTCGGCGACTTGATCGGGCAGGCCCGACGTGTGGCTCAGCAGGTGGCGGATGGTCACCGCGGCGCGATCTGCGCCTCGGAACTCGGGAATGAACTTATGCAACGGATCGTCTAATTGAAACTCGCCGCGGTCGTAGAGGGTCATGAGCGCCGCGATGTTGATCGGCTTTGAGATCGAGCCGAGGAGAAACATCGCGTCTTCGTCGCGCGCCTTGCCGAAGGCTCGCGAAAACACGAAGTCGTCTTGCCGCACGTAGAGCACCGCGGCTTCAACTTGTCGTCTCTCGACGACGCTCTTCAGGATGTCGGCGGCTTCATCCAATCGCGATTGTTGAACCGCGGCCAACAACGGAGCGGCCGAGCCGGCGGCGAGCGCGCACTGCAAAAAATGTCGTCGGTTCACGGTCGGCTCGTTTCTGAAAGGTCGTGTGGAAGCGCCGCCTGCGGAAACTCAAGAACCCTTCATACTACAGGACGAGTCGCGCCGAAATCTCTTGGCCGAGACTTCGGCGGCGGAAAATGTGGTTGTCCCAGATTCGCACGATCGGCCGCGCGGCGAAGTATATATTCTCCGGCAACGATGCCGTCGCCGTGTGGAACAATTATCATCGCGCACGTCGGTCGCGCGCAGGCGTATAGCTTGCGGCGAATCCTCGTTGCAGGAGTAGCGGTCGATGGAACGCAGTTCAGGCCACGCTTTGCAAGTCGCCCTGTTCTTGGCGGCGCTGGTCGTCTGCCGAACTCAGGCCGCGGAGCCGCCGCCGGCCGAGGATCTTTTGACCCGTGCGAAAGCGGTCCTATCGCAACTCGACGGTGAATTCTCCCTGCCGGGCCTGCGGAACGTGGTGCAGGTCGTTCGCGATCGCTGGGGCGTGCCGCACATCTACGCCGCCGATACGCACGATTTGTTCTATGCGCAGGGCGTCGTCGCGGCCCAGGATCGTTTGTTTCAAATCGATTTGTGGCGGCGCACGGCGGTCGGCGAACTGGCCGAAGTGATGGGGCCGGAAGCGATCGACCGCGATCGACTGGCCCGACTGGTTCGCTATCGCGGCGACTGGGAAGCCGAGTGGAACGGCTATGGTCCGCACGCGCGCGAGATCGCTACGGCGTTCACCGCCGGCATCAACGACTACATCGACTTTGTGCAGGATCGACTCCCGATCGAGTTTCAACTCGCCGGCTATCGCCCGGGAAAGTGGAAGCCGGAAGACGTGGTCGGCCGGATGGCGGGCATCGTGATGGTGCGCAATCTGACCGCCGAATTGGCTCGCGCGGAGTTGATCGGCGCCGTGGGATTGGAAAAGGCCGAGCAATTGCTGCCTCTCGATCCGGCGAAGACGTTGGAATGGCCGGCCGATTTGGATTCTCAAGGAATTACGCGGGCCGTCCTCGGTTTGCATAAGAAGGGTACGGAGAAGATTCGCTTTTCCCCGCCGCTCACGAAGCAAGGCGCCGTGCGGTTTCTCGACGACGGCGGCGCGGCGGAGCAGGGGAGCAACAATTGGGTCGTCGCCGGCAGTCGCACCGAGTCCGGCAAGCCGATTCTTGCGAACGACCCGCATCGACCGCTGGGGCTCCCGTCGCTGCGCTATCTCGTTCACCTCAACGCTCCCGGTTGGAACGTTATCGGCGCCGGTGAGACGGCCCTGCCGGGCGTGGCAGTCGGCCACAACGATGAGATTGCCTGGGGACTGACGATCGTCGGGACCGATCAGGCCGATCTCTACGTCGAAGAAACTCATCCTGAGGATTTCAACCGTTATCGCGTCGGCGACGAATGGCACGAGATGCGCATCGAGAAGGAAGCGGTGCGCGTCGCCGGACGCGAAGAGCCGATGATTGTGGAGTTGCGATTTACAAAGCACGGCCCCGTCATTCACGAAGATCGCGAGCGACGTCGAGCTTTTGCCCTGCGCTGGGTCGGCGCGGAGCCGGGCACGGCCGGCTACATGGGCTCCTTGGCCTTGAATCAGGCTCGCAACTGGGACGAGTTTCTCCAAGCCGCGGAAATGTGGCGGCTGCCGTCGGAGAACTTGATTTATGCCGACCGTCGGGGGAACATCGGCTGGATCGCCGCGGCGCTTACGCCGTTGCGCGGTGCCGGTCTCGGGGTCATTCCCGTGCCGGGGGCCGACTCAAAATTTGACTGGCGAGGATTTCTGCCGACGAATTCGCTGCCGCAAGAATTCAATCCGGCCCGCGGATTCATCGCCACCGCCAACGCCAATATCTTACCCCCCGACTATCCTCATCATCTCGCGGTGGAATGGGCGCAGCCGTTTCGACAGGAGCGCGTGCGCGAGGTGCTTGCGCAACAAAGGCGACATACGATCGAAGACTCGAAGCGATTGCAGCACGACAATGTGAGCCTCGCGGCCAAGACTCTCGTGCGCTTGGCCGAACGTTTGCCGAACGACGACGGCGAACTGCGGCCGTTTATTGAACTCATTCGTAGTTGGGACGGCGATCTCTCGGCCGAGTCTCGCGCCGGACCGCTGTATGGTTACTGGCTTGCCGCGCTGCAAGAAGAATTCGCCGCGTCGTATGTGCCGAAACCGCAGGCGGACATCGTGCGTCCCGGCGTGTGGACGATGCTGCAAGCGCTGGAGACTCCGGATCAACGTTGGTTTCCCGGCGAATCCCGCGCGGCCTGCGATCAGTTGTTACGACGGACGTTCGTCGCGGCTGTCGCAAAGACGAAAAAGGCGCTCGGCGACGAGATCGCCGGTTGGGCTTGGGGCAAACTTCATACGGCTCGCTTTACTCACCCGCTGTCGTCGCTCGATCCGCAATACGCCGCGGTTCTGGATCTGGGGCCGGTACCGCGCCCCGGCGACGGATTGACGCCGAACGCAACGACGCACGACGAGAAGTTCGCTCAGACCAACGGCGCGTCGTACCGACAGATTTTCGATCTAGCCGATTGGGATCGCGGTTGGGCCACGAGTACGCCGGGCCAATCCGGCCAGCCGGGGAGCCCATACTACGCCGACCTGTTGCCGTTGTGGGAGCGCGGGGAGTACTTTCCGCTGAAGTTTTCTCGCGCCGCCGTCGAAGAGGCGGCGGCCCACCGCCTCACCTTACGACCTCGTTGACGGCGACCGCTGATGGCGCCGCAGGCCTCCCTACCTTAGCGAGCCGGATCCTTGAGAACCGGATCGATGACGATGTCCGTCGACGCTCCGAACTTGGCAGGCAACGGCATGTTGGAGAAGGCGGGATCGTCGCCGATACGGAACTGCCAGCGACCTTGCAGCGAGATTTCGCTCGACGGACCACGCGCGCTGAGCGATGGCGAGTCGGCGAAGCCAAGCTGCCGGGAGCCGGTGCGCCGAACGACGAGCAAATTCGCGTCGCCCGCGGTCACGGCAGCGGAGGCGACGGGGTAGAAAACGACCGATTTGTCGTCCGCGTTCGCCGGCGGAAGAGCCCGGCCGTTCCACCAGACATGCGTCGTTCCAGTCTGTTTCGGCAGCCGCAGCGTGAGCTTCGCTTCGCGCCAGTCGGTGGGAATGCGGACGACGCAGCGAAACCATGCCTCGCCGTCGTAGCCGTGCAGTGCTTGCGCGGTTGCCTCGGCAAGCGGACCGGGCACGACGACGGTGGACCAGTGCCGCTCGAGCGACTCTCGCAACGTAGGCGTCGAAAATTGCGACGGCACGGGCAAGCCGGCCGACCAATAGACGGCGTTGCGAAGCAAACGGACGAACTCCGAATTCGCAAAATCGCGGCGCTCGCCGAGCGATGTGTAAAACGAACGCCCGCCGTCGGTCCGCGCGAACGTCCAGGCGATCGGTTGACGACCGCCGTCTTGTTCGCCTTCCCAGAGCGATTTCACGCGGGGCGACAATTCGCTGAATTGGTACAGCCCGCCGGACAAGATTTGGGTTTCATGGCGGAGGCCGCCGAGCAGCGGATCGTCGAGGGCGCGTGCCGAAGGACTCACGGCCGCGTCCGATTGGGACGTCGCATGAGCGATATAGCGTGCGCCGAACACGTCGACGTCGAACTCCGGCCACGCTTCGTAGCCGGCGGGCGGAGGCGTTTTGAGCGCAAACGCATGGCTCGCCGTGCGAATGCCGAGGATCGGTTTGCCGGCTTGAACGAAACGACGCACGATCGCCATCGCTTCCGGCTTGAGAACGTGTCGGCGGACGCTGAACAGCGCCAAGTCGGCGTCGTCGAGCACTTCTAAGCCCGATAATTCGAGACTTTCGCCCGTCCGCCCGAACACATAGCTCACGCGGAAGTCACGGCCGAGTTGTTCGGCGGCGAACCGCGGCAACGTTTCTTTCGTGCCGTAGCCGTCTTCGGCGGCGACGACCACCAAGTGCGGACGCTTGTCCCCCGCAAAGCGAAACGGCCGGCCGCCGAGTAACTGGTCGCTGGTTATCGTCGGGCAAACGTAGCGTTCGACGTGATCGATGATGAGATCGTTGGCCGTGAAGTGATTCACGTAGGGCCAACTCGTCGGATCGTACATCGTGTCGGTCATGTCGCGCAGCAGCACGACTTGTTTGCCGCCGAGCGCCATGCGACGCAATCCGAACGGGCGACCGAGCACGCACATGTTCGTATGAACGCCGGCGACGATGACGCGGCGAATGCCGCGAGCTTCGAGAATGCTCCAGACTTCGTCGCCGCGATCGCTGATGAAATCGAGCGCGGCGTCGATTTCGATCATGTCGGACTGTCGTTGCCACGGCATGGCGGGATTTCGTCCCAGCGACTTAAGCTTCGCCGCCCACGCGGCGTGGGCCGCCGGCTCGTCGTCCTCGCCGCCGTCCGACTGATCGATGGGGTAGTCGGTCGGCCGCGCGTTCCGCGGGGATCAGCGAGCACCATTGATCGACGTCTTTGGGCAAGTTGGGTGCGCGCGGCGTCGCGAGTGCGCGCGTTCGTGCGGGGTGATCGACATAGGCGGGCATGCAATCGCTCGGAGCATGGATAATGGTCGCCCCCAGTTCGCGGGCACGCTTTACGACCTGGTTGAGACGCGGCGCGAATTCCGCCAGACGATCGACGGCGTTACGGCAATGGTGATAGTCCCAGACGTCGCAAATGATCAGCGCCGTAGACTTGGGATCCCATTGTTCGTTCCGCATGCGCGTGCGAAATGCGGCGTCGCCCACGGTCGAAGCTTGATCGCGTAGCCGCAAACGGAGCGGCTCCGCCGCGGCGACGGTCGTCGACATGAGCGCGACGGACAACGCGAGGCGTGGCATGAGAACCGGAAACCACGATGGCATGGCAGGATCCGTAGCGGAGCGGGGAGGAAAAAGGCCGGAGAGAATGATAAAAAGAGCTGCGCGCCGGCCGCAACAACTTCCCGCCGAACAAGTCCGAAGGTCGCCCGGGGTTCCGCGGCTTGGGCGTCGAAATCATGCTGCCAAATCCGCACGCCTCATGCGATTTGACGCGGCACTGCTTCGCATCGCCGCGACGATCAACTATGCTATGGAATTGAATTCGTGAGATTTAGGAAAACGACATGCATATTCAAGTGAAGGCCGGTAGCGGCGCGCATCTTTCAGACGGTGAAATCGATCAAATCAGCACGGTCGTGGAAGATCGACTGGCCCGCTATCGTGAACGGCTGACGAGCGTCGAAGTGTTTATTTCGGACGAAAACAGCCGCGAAAAGCACGGCAAGAACGACAAGCGATGCTTGATCGAGGCGCGCCCGGCCGGTCTGCAGCCGGTGGCCGTCGAAGTCCACACCGACAACTACTTGGAAGCGGTCGACGCATGCGCCGAAAAGGTTCTCCACGCCTTGGAACATCGTTTCGGTCGCCTCGAAAGCTGAGGCTTTTTTAAAATGTCGCCGCGGGCGTGTCCGCGTCGAGTCGTGCGGCGTATGGTGGTCCTTCGTTTTGCCGAGAGCATGCATGCGACGTCGCACATTCTTGCAAAGCGCCGCCGTCGGAGCCTTTGCGGGTCGTTGTCGTGGGGCGGACACGACGACCGGTGAACCGCCGGCGCTGATCGTCGACACGCACCAACATCTCTGGAATCTCTCGCGGCTGAAACTTCCCTGGCTCGACTCCGCGCCGGAAGTGCTGCGACGTACCTACGATCCCGCCGATTACGCGACGGCGACGCGCGGGCTGAACGTTCGCACGGTTTACATGGAAGTTGACGTCCGCCCGGAAGATTTTGCGGCGGAAGCCGATTATGTGATCGGACTCGCCGAGCACGCCGACCCGATGACCGCAGCCGTGATCGGGTGTCGTCCGGAATCGGAGCAATTCGACGCTTATCTCGAGCGCTATCGAACGGCGGCGGCCGTCAAAGGGATGCGCCGCGTACTGCATGGTCCGACGACTCCCGCCGGGCATTGCCTGAGCGAGCGCTTCGTCCGATCGATGCGACAACTCGGACGGCACGGCCTGAGTTTCGATCTCTGCATGCGTCCGGCCGAACTGGGCGACGCCGCTCGATTGGTCGAACTCTGCCCCGACACGAAGTTCGTCATCGATCACTGCGGCAACGCCGATCCCGCCGCTTTCCGTAAAGTTTCCGGCGAAGGTAAGCCGGCGGAGCATTCGGCCGACGCTTGGCGAGCTTCGATCGAGCGCTTGGCGAAGCTTAGCAACACGGTCATGAAAATTTCCGGAGTGATCGCGCGCCTGGCGAAAGGGGGCGACGCGGGCGACTTGGCTCCCATCGTCAATCATTGCCTCGATAGCTTCGGACCCGATCGCGTGGTGTTCGGCGGCGATTGGCCGGTTTGTCTCTTGGGGGGCGAACTGCGGACGTGGATTTCCATGCTCGCCGAGATCGTCGCAGGCCGATCCGCCGAGGACCGCAAGAAGCTTTGGTCGGCCAACGCGCTGCGGCTATATCGACTGAAAAACGTCGCGGACGCTTGAGACGGAGATCGGGCGCGATGCAGGAAGTCTCGCGGGCGATGCCGAAGAATCCTTCCTGGTTCCATCGGTTTCGTTGGTGGATCGTCGGTACGGCCGTGACGTCGCTCCTGCCCGCCGTGTCGATGGCGCTGGCGTCGTTGAACACGAACGAGAATCGCGCCGCGGACTGGCTGCCGGCGACGACGCCGGAGATGCGTCAGTTCTTTTGGTTCTGCGATGTTTTCGAAGGGGACGAAATCCTCGTCGTCAGTTGGGACGGCTGCACGCTCGACGATCGACGTCTCGATCACTTGGCCGAGGCCGCGGTTCGTCCGGTCGCGGCCGGGAGGCGCGGCGACTCCCAAGTGTGGTTCACCTGGGTTCGCACCGGCCGTTCGGTGTTGCAAGAACTGACCGCGGATCCGCTCAACCTGCCGCAGACGGAAGCGTTGCGGCGGATGGCGAACTGGATCGTCGGGGCCGACGGTCGCACGACCTGCGCCGTGCTCAAGGTGAGCGACGCCGGAGAAGGCGACCGGCGGGCGGCCGTGGCGGCGATTCGCCGCGTCGCCGAAGAGAATTGCGGGCTGACGCCGAGTGAACTGCGGATCGGCGGTTCGACCTACGACAGCGTCGCGATCGACGACGAAAGTCAAAAGTCGTTACGAGTTTTGCTCGTCGTTTCTCTAATCGCTTCGATCGGCACTTCGCTGATTTTTGTGCGCAGTCCTCGGTTCGTGTGCTTGATTCTGATGACCGCGGCGCTCTGCGAGGCCTGGAGTTTGGCGGCCGTGTGGTTGTCGGGCACCAACATGGACTTGGTTTTGACCATGATGCCGATCTTGATCGGCATTCTCGCCGTATCGGCGGCGATTCACCAGTTGAACTATTATCAGGCCGAGGTCGAGCGTCGCGGAGTTGAAGGGGCGCCGGCGCGCGCTCTGCGGCAGAGTTGGCGACCGGCGGCGTTCTCATGCCTAACGACTTCGCTCGGATTGCTGTCGCTCTTGGTCAGCGACGTCGTGCCCGTACGCAAATTTGGACTGTTTTCCGCGATCGGCATCGGCGTGAGCTTAGTGGTGATCTTCGTTTTTTTGCCGGCTGCGCTGGAATGTTGGCCCGGCGGCGCCGCGCAAACGACGACCCTTCTCGATGAGCGAAGCGAAAGTCGCCGCCGTTATCGGCGGTCGTGGGCGCGCTTGTTCGCTTTGGCGTCCATCCGTCGCTACGGATTGATTCTCACGATCTGCGGCGCGGCCGCTCCGGTCCTGATTTACGGCTCCGAGCAAATCCGCACGTCGGTGAAATTGCAGGATATGTTCAGCCCGCGATCGAAGGTCATTCAAAACTATCGTTGGCTGGAAGCGAACATCGGCCCGCTCGTGCCGGTCGAGATCGTCGTGAAATTCAATAAGCAGTCGCAGTCGACGCTCGCCGATCGGCTCAACCTCGTGGAAGACGTTCGCGCGGCCGTCGACGCAATTCCGCACGTCGGCGGAACCCTTTCGGCCGGCACTTTTGCGCCGGTCATGCCGCGGGGCGGGGGAGCTCGGCAGGTCGCGGTGCGGCGCATCGCGTTGAGAAAGCTGGAGAAGGCCAAGCCGCAACTCGAGCAAACGCACTATTTGGCGGTCGCCGACGAAGCCGAGCTCTGGCGAATCAGCGCTCGGATCGAAACGTTCAACGATATCGACTACGGCATTTTTCTCGAGCAACTGAGGGGAGTCGTCGATCCGCTGATCGCGGAAGCCGACCGTAATCCGGAAGAAGACGTGAGCGCGCTGGTCACCGGCGGCATTCCGACGTTCTATTTAGTCCAGCGACAATTGTTGGAGGACCTGCGGAGCAGCTTTGGCGCGGCGTTTTTGGCGATCGCTCTCGTGCTCGGGGTCGCCTTGCGGAACATCCGCGCGAGTCTCGTGACGATGATTCCCAACGTGTATCCCATATTGGTCGTGTTCGGCGTGATGGGTTTGGCCGGCGTCGTCGTCGATCTCGGCTCGATGATGACGATCAGCACTGCGCTCGGCATCTCGGTCGACAACGAGCTTCACTTCTTTCATTGGTTTCGCGGCGCATTGCGGAGCGGGCACGGCCGGCGGCGGGCCCTCCTGACGGCCTATCGACGTTGCGGGCGATCGATGGCTCAAACCGCGATGATTTGTTGTCTCGGAATGTTAGTCTTCACCTGTAGTCCGTTCACGCCCGTCTCGCGCTTCGGCGCGCTGATGTCGTCGCTAATCGCACTGGCGATGGCCGGCGATCAATTGCTTCTGCCCGCGCTATTGGTCAGCCCGTTGGGAACTTTCTTCCGCGGCCGCTCCTTGGCTTCGTCGGCCGAAGCGGTTCCTGTCGAGGCGGACCGTCGCGCCGCGCGATGACGTCGCGTTCGCGCGGCTTGCAGCGGAGTCGTCGCTTGCCGTGTTGCCCGCGGTCCGCAAGCGGTTCGCTGTTTCCGCACGCTATGCGGCCGGGGTGAGATTCGCTCGGACGACTTCCCAATCGACCTCGACGCCGAGGCCCGGACCGTCGGGCACGGTCACTTCCGGCCCCTCGATACGGATCGGTCGGCGCACGATACTGAACTCGTGGTAAGCGGGACCGAGCGCATCGCCGGGATAGCGATCGACTTGCATATTGGGGCACGCGACGATGAGATGTCCCATCGCCGCCGTGGCGACGTCCCACTCGAGGTTCGAACCGATCGTGCAGGCGACTTTGTTTTGCGCCGCGAGTTCGATCATCCGTTGGGCGCGAGCTAGGCCGCCCTGCTTACCGGGATAGACATTCAGGACGTCGCAAGCCTTGTTGCGGAAGAGCTCGCGGGCATGCACGAGATCGAACAACATGTCGTCGGCCATGACGACGGCGCCGGTTTCGCGCCGAACGCGCGCCAGCGCCGCGTAGTCGCCGTCGGGAGTCGGTTGTTCGACGAGAGCCAAACGGCAATCCGCCAACGCTTTGATTTTTCGAACGGCCGTGTCCGCGGACCAGCCGCAATTGGCGTCGATGTCGATGTTGTGCCTCGGCCCGATCGTTTCCCGCACGGCGCGAACGCGCTCAAGATCGGCCTCGGACTCGCCGCCGACCTTGACTTTGATCGTGGTGAAGCCGGCGGCGACGCGCTCGGCGGCGGTTTTACGAGCACGATCGAGATCGTAGGCTCCCATCGAAAAGCGGCAGCGGAACGTCAGTGGTCTGAACGCGCCGCCGAGAAGTTGATAGACGGGACGTCCTGTGAGCTTCCCCCAAGCGTCCCAGCAGGCCATTTCAACGGCCGACTTCGCGAACCAATTGTGTTTGCAGATTCCCTCCATGCGGCGATCGATCTCATCGATCGCGGAGACTTCGCAGCCGAGCAGCGCGGGACGGAACAATCGATCGATGAGCGCTCGGCATCCCCACACGGTTTCTCCGCTCCAGCGGGGCATGACCGTCGCTTCGCCGACCCCTTCGATGCCCGCGTCGGTGCCGATGCGCACGAGTACATAGTCGCTGACCGTGTGCTGCCCCAGTGAAGAGATCATGCGGCGTTCGGGGCGCAGCGGAATCCGCACGGCATACGTTTCAACGTGGGTGATGATCATTCGAGCAGCTTTTCAATAATGTTCTTTGTGATCCGTGAGAGACCGTCGTCGACGGGGAGGCAGCTCACGTAAGTGATCGAACCGGCGGAAAAGACGCGGCCGCCGCTCGGAGTTTCAAACGTGAGCATATCGGCGCCCCCGTCGTCGACATTCGTTCCTTTGGCGATGAGAACGACGTTCTTCGGCGAACTGGGCGAGATCTTATCGGTCTCATGCCCCGACGCGCCGCCGGGGCACCGCATATGGAGCGATTTGAGTCCGAACCGCTCTCCCTTCTTCAGGCCGGTGCCTGCGAACGCCCAATGATCGGGGTCGATCACTCGATAGGGGGCGCCGGTCATCGCCCCGGCGTCGGTGTAGACGACTCCGAGCAGATTCGCCTCGCTTTCGAGGCGATCGTGCATCCGGCTTTCGACGTTTCGCTCGCGTTGTTTGCGCTTGTCGCCGTTGCGCACGATGATCGACGTGGGCGACGTGAATTCCACTTCGCAATTCAGTCCGTTGCCGCCGAGATAGAGCAAGCGGCCGCCGCGCTCGAACACCCATTGCTTGAGCTTCGCATACATTTCGCGCGACCAATACTCCGGATGCGTGTGGACGATGAGCAAGCGATAGTCGTCGAGCCGAAGCGTACCGTCGTGAAATTGGGTTTCGGCGTAGAGGTCGTAGTCGATGGCTTCGCGCTCGAGCCAGCCGTAGAGACGCCACTCGGCGGGCGCGAGATGGCAGGCTTGGCGTCCTTCGATCTTGTCGGTGATTTGTTCGTGCTCATCGACGAGATTGAACGGTTCCGGTCGATCGAACGAGAGGGGAGCGTAATCCTCTCGATCGTAAAAAACGTACTCGGCGTCGGTGTAGCGATTGAGATCTTGGCGGGAATTGACGATCGGCGTCGACGGAAGTTCGACGCAATTGATGTAGTTGCTGCGCCCGCCGAAGCTGTTGTAGCAATTCCAGTTGATATTCGCGGCCAAGACGGCGATGCGTGCTTGCGGCTTCCTGGGAGCTACAATCCACGGAAACGAAAAGAAACGACCGGACTTCGTGCGCGCGTGAAAGTAATACAGCCCGCTCCGTTCGGGAGCGAGCTGCGATTGGCGATGGACGGGATTGTTGCCGTAGCCGATCTTGTTCCACTGAACGCCGCCGCGCGTGTAGTCGCCGTCGGGGGTGATCTGCATCGTGGCGCGCGGGCCATGCTCGTCGAACCAGCCGATCGATCGAACGAGTTCCTTCTTCCAACCGTACCGCCAGAGCTCAAGCTGGTACATTTCCGGCGAGTGAACGCGAAACTCGGCCGATTCGCCGGCGCGGACCCACTTCGGCCATGCGTAGCCGAGGAGAGTATCGCCGAGCAGGCGGAATTGATGCGGATGCTTGGGATCGACGTCGACCAAGGAGCGTTTCGAGCCGAAGCCGGGGTGCTGCAACGTGACGCGCCAGGTGCCCGGCTCCAGCGCCGCGTAGACGGCGCCGGTAGCTCGAGAACGAGCCGCAACGCTGCGGCCGTCGCGCTCAAACTCCAGAGCGACGTCGGCAAGCGCCACATAGCGTTCGTCGCTGACGTGGCCGACAAGAATCGTCTCCGGGTCAGCGGCTCTTCCCTCGGCCGACATCGTGACCATCGCGATTACGGTGATCACCCCGACGTATCGCGGACGGGCAAGCGTCATCATGGTTTTCTCGACGGACAAGTTCGCGAAATCGGTAAGTCGGGCGAAGGGAATTGCGCCGCGGCCGCGGGCGATTTTAACAACGCGAACCGCTGAACGATGCAGCCTTCGCTCCACGGCGATTTAATATTGTTATGTTGCAGGGTGCGCTAGGCTTATCACTTCGCGAACGCACGGTCGAACCTGTGGAAGTCCGAGTCGCCGCCGCACAAAAGTGGTCGATAATGGGGTGGTCGGCTAGTATTTGAAGTATCGAGCGAGCGGACCGCTTTTTTTGACCGGCTGGAACATCGGCGCGCATAAGTTCGCAACTCCGACGGGCTACATCACTGGGAGAGACAACCATGAGAATCAGCGAGCGGTTTCGGCGTCGTGAATGTGTTTCGCTCGCCTATTGCACGCTTGCCGTGGCGCTCTCGGTCGGCGGTAGCGGGCCGGTCCGAGCCGCCGAGGCTTCGCAGGCGGTGCCCGCGCCGCGCGTGACACTCGGCGACGCATCGCTGACGGCGGGGGTTCCCGGAACGGGGCCGCTCTCAATCGCTCAGCTTCAGTCGTGGCTCGATGACCCCAAAGTGCATGCCGTGCTCGAAGTGGAATTGCCGCTCGGGCTCAAAGCAGGCACGGGAAACATTAAGGGTCTCAAAGAGAATCCGTTGACGCTCGCCAAGATCGAACTCGGTCGGCAACTCTACTTTGATCGTCGTCTCTCGGCCGATTCCAGCGTCAGCTGCGCCGATTGCCATCATCCCGACGAAGGCTGGGCCCGCGCGACGCAATTCGGCGTGGGCATCCGAGGTCAGCAAGGCAATCGTAACTCGCCGCCGTCGTACAATCGCATTTTGAGCGACGCGCAGTTTTGGGACGGCCGCGCCGCAACGCTCGAAGCACAGGCCGTGGGGCCGATCGCCAATCCTATTGAAATGGGGAACACGCACGCCGCGTGCGTTGATTCGTTGAAGAAGATGGAAGGCTATCGGCTGCAGTTCGAGCGTATCTTCCCGACCGACGGTGTGACGATCGACAATGTCGGTCGCGCGATCGCCGCCTTTGAAAGAACGATCGTCACCGGACCGACGCCGTACGACTATTACGAACCGGTGCGCGCGATTGAAACGGCGTACAAAGGGGATATCGAAACGCTTAAGGAAGACGAACCGGAGGAGTACAAGGCGTATCTCGCCGCCAAAAAGTTGTCGGACGCGCATCCGATGTCGGAAAGCGCGCGTCGCGGCCGAGAACTCTTCTTCGGTCGCGCGAACTGCACGGCGTGCCACGCCGGCGCGAACTTCACCGACGAACTCTATCACAATCTAGGCGTCGGCATGGATCAGCCGAAGCCGGACCAGGGACGATACGCGTTCACGAAGGTCGATGCCGACCGCGGCGCGTTCAAAACCCCGACGATACGCAACGTGGCTCAGACCGCGCCGTATATGCACGACGGCAGCCAAGCGACGTTGGAGGAAGTCGTCGATTGGTATGACAAGGGCGGGCACCCGAATCCTTATCTAAGCAAGCGAATGGTGAAGCTCAACCTTTCGGCACAAGATAAGAAAGATCTCGTCGAGTTCATGAAGGCGCTTACCGGAGAGTTTCCAAAGATCGAAACGGCTCGACTGCCGGAATAGCTTTTAGTCGACAGAATTGCGACTTCGCACCGCGATCGGCCCCGTCCGCAAAATACATCGGCGGTGGAACGTGCTACGGTTGCCAAACTTCCGGCAGGCTAAGCGACCAGACTTCGTTTGAGAGCGGACGCGCGTGCCCGCCGGCCACCCAAAGCTTGTCTTGAAACACGAAGGCGGAGTGCTCATGACGAGCCTTCCAGCAGGTCTTCGTGTCAAGTCGTTGCCAAGTTTTGCCGTCGGCGCTGTGCCACACGTCGCCGAAGTTGTCGTGGTCTTTCGACCAACCGCCGAGTACCCACATGCGGCCGCGATATACGACGGCGGAAAACCAGAGTCGAGGAGCCCAAGGAGCGGCTTCCGTTTCACGAGTCCAATTGACGCCGTCGCTCGACGACCAGACGTCGTTGCGTGCTTCATGGACGGGAACGTAGTTGCCTCCTCCGAGCACGTAGATTTTGTCGTTCAACACGACTGCCTGGTGATAGGCCCTCGGACTCCAAGCGGCGGCGACGGTTTCCAACTTCCACGATTTTCCGTCGGCCGACGACCAGACGTCGTTCTTGAGGCTCCGCTCGTCGCCGAAGTAATAGTTTTCCGTGCCGCCGAGGAGCCACATCCGGCCGCGGTGTTCGACGAGGCCGGCCGCTAACCGCGGCGTCCAGGACGCTGTGCCGGTCGTTCGTTGCCACGCGACTCCATCGCGCGACGACCAGACTTCATTGCCGGCGGAATGTCCGGGCAAGCGGCCGTTGTACCATCCGCCCATAAGCCACATCTTGTCGTCAAACGCGATCGCCATCGCGAGGTCGCTGTGGATCCATGGCGCCGACTTAGCAACCAAGCTCCAACTGCGGCCGTCGTGCGAGGACCAGACGTCGCGCGGCGGCGCTTCGAGAGAATTGAACCAACCGCCCATGACCCAGAGGCGATCGTCGAACACGACTTCACCCTGAGAGTCGCGCGCTTGCCAAGTTGCGTTGCCCTCCAAGACCCAGTCGGGCTGCGCCGCGAGGACGGGCGAGCCTAGACAGGCCACGGACATGAAGAGACTCAAAAGGTTTCGCGGCGACGTTCCGATTGTCATGGCGAGCGATTTCAAATGGTCTTGAAGCAATGACGTGTCGGTCGGCAGCGGAACTGCGCCGAAACGTCGGCAATCTTTAGACCGTCCAATCGCGCGCGGGGCGCGAGCGGAGCAAATTGGCTTCCGCGTCGTCAAATTCCTCTTTGACCGGATCGAACTTCAGCTTCTTTTTCAAGATCCAACTGATAGCCGCGGCATGACTGGCGATGTGCGAGCGGCGCATCACGTCTTGGTTGGCCGCCGTCCGGCCGCGAGATTTGATGCAGTCGAAGAAATCACGACCGTGGGCCGAAACATCGAGGCCGCGGACCCGCTGGTAGTTTTCGCCGATCTCCTTTTGCAAAGCGGCGCTATCGGCGACGATTTCTCCTTCGTCGCCGGTTTCCACGGAGCCTTCGTCGCCGATGAATCGGACCGGACAGGTGCCCAGCCGCGTGATGTAGTGCGGCTCGCGCTTCTTAAACGGGTCGGGAAGGAAGTCGATCACCAACTTCACGCCGTTGGCGTAAGTACACACGATGTTCGTGTCGGACGGTTCGTAAAAGATCGGCGTCGTGTCGTCGGCTTGGTTGGCCCATTGGCAAAGATCGACCGTGTGAGCGCCCCAATCGAGCACCCGGGCTCCCGAGTCGAAATCCCATTGTCCGCGCCAGTGCCGTTCCACGTATTTCTGGTTGTACGGTCGCCACGGCGCCGGCCCCAACCAGAGATTCCAATCGACGACTTCGGGCGGCGGCGTCGGTTCGGCGGGCAACCAAGTGTTGTCGAGCACCGGCAAGTAAACCGAGGCATGCAGCGTGTGGAGCTTTCCCAGTTTCCCGCCGTGGGCCAACTCGACGGCCTTCTGAAAGTTCGGTACGCTTCGTCGTTGCGTCCCGGCCTGAAAGACGCGTTTGGTGGCGTGCATCGCATCGGCCAAGCGTTGGCAATCCGCGATCGTGATGCCGCACGGCTTCTCACTGTATACGTCTTTGCCGGCCTGGGCGGCGAGGATCGATGCTGCGGCGTGCCAGCGGTCGCCCGTGGCAATCAGCACCGCGTCGATGTCCTTGCGATCCAGCAGTTCGCGGAAGTCACGGTAGAGTTCGCAATCGGCGTCGCCGTAGTGGGTGTCGACGAGTTTCTTGCCGGCGTCCCGTCGCGAGGCCTGCACGTCGGCGATCGCCACGCACCGCACGTCGGGAAACTGCAGCATCGACGTAAGATCGTACGTACAGCGCGGGCCGATGCCGACGACGCCCAGCGTGATCTTCTCGCTCGGGGGCACCGCGCCTTCGCGGCCGAGCACGTGGGCGGGTACGATCGTCACCGCGGCGGCTGCGGCGCTCTGCAGAATGAAATCGCGACGGGTGCTCGTCGTCGCCGACGGATGTGTGGGCATCGATTGGTTCCTCATTCCTGCGCCGGAGAAGTGGAAGGGGGTCGTGTGAACGGCCGGATCACGCGAGGCGATTATAGCCGCCGGAGCACGCTAATCCATCGATCCTCAGCCTTTCGTCACCGAGCCATTTCCGTGTCTTATCTATTGCCTCGCCGGTACCCGGCAAAATCGTCGTCCGGCCCTGCGGCACGGCGATAGCGACGGCCGCTACGGATCCGAAGCCGGACCTGAGCCAAGTCGTTGCCGCGTGCTGCGGTGCCAACACTGGTCCGACGTACGTCTTCGAATAACGGCGAAAGCTTGTTTCTATCGGGTTGTGGCGGAGATGCGATTTAATTCCGTGGAGCCGTCGGATATTACACTACGTGTTGTTTGCTTATACATAAACTATGAAACTGCATCATTAACAGCAGTGTGGTGTTAATCGATCATTGGCATGTCGGTCGTATCGATGCGGCAATCCGTGTCGACGGCCGATCGTTTTTCTTGCGAAAAATCTAAGGCTAGGGTCCGAAGCCACCCGCGAGAGTGCCCTGAGTCAACTAAGCTCCTAATAGTTAGTGGTGGTCGCATCTCGCAGCTAGCCGCGAAGGTCTCTCCTTTCGGCTCATCCATTCTTTTGAGAACACGACGCGTCGTGCCCGGTCGCGGTGCGCGCACACGGCGACGTCGCTAAAACGCTCTCGACGAACAGAGGAAGTCATGAGTTTGTCCTCGGCTTGGTCGGCGGTGCTGGGAGCACTCGGTTTTCTGCGTCGCAATCGTCGCCAGCGTAAGGCGGCAGCCGCGAAGCGGCGGAGCATGTACCGGCGGCATCGCTTCGATGCGCTTGAGCAGCGCGTGGTCATGAATGCCGATCCGGTAGCGACGGACGACGAGTACCTTGTCTCGTCATCCTACGGCGCGACCGCCGACTTTAACTCGTATACGGCGAACGATACGGACCCCAACGGCGATCCATTGGGCCTGCGTTATGACGGCAATCCCCACCAAAGCTTCACGCTGAATCCCGGCGACACGTACTCTTGGGATTATGTTGTTTCCGACGGCCAAGGAGGCGTCGACCTCGGGCAAGTGCGGCTTATCGCCGAAGGGACGGCGAATGCCGGCCCCATGCCGACCGTCTACGTCCATCAAACGGCAGCCGGCGAACAGCAGGGAAGCGTCACCGTCAGCGTGCGACTCACCCAGGCATCCAATTCGACGATCTCTGTCGATTGGCAGGCCTCGAACGGCTCGGCCGTTCTGGACCAAGATTTTTCCAGCGGCAACTGGCGCGACGGCTACTACGCCGACGAGCCGGTCTGGCGCGAGTCGGGTTACCCGACGTACACCGACGTTTGGCACGATACGAGCGGCTACGTCATGCAGCCGGTCCATCATCCGGAAGGGCGCTGGATCACCGAGTCGGTGTGGCACGAAGGAGAGTACGTTGTCGAGCCGGTCTGGCACGACGACTAC